>DHNG01000031.1:0-1732 GCA_002409405.1 Flavobacteriales bacterium UBA5422
ATACAAAAAGTTAATCCTCAACCGGACGGAATTTCTTCGGTAACTTCTCCTTAAAGCGATATCCCGTTTGAACCTTGAAGTAAAAAAACGTTTGGTTATACTTGAAGTCGGTAAAGTGAATGGACTTGTTGTCTATTTCCAGGTGCATCATCGCAAAAAAGCGTGGAACATTGTATCCGATAATTGCTTTAAAATCATAACGGGCTACAATACCTGCTTTTCCAGTATCATGTCCATCCAGTTTATATGATTTTGCCTGAATCCGGGGTCCGGCAGCAACCATTATTCCGAATTGAATCTTTTTAATTCTGTTGACATATCCAAATCCCGGAATGACACCAAATTCAATCGCTGAAAGTGCTGTAGAAGCTGTCTTGGTACTGGTCGAATCGTGTAATGATACAGGAATAAGTGAACGACCTTTGTTGTTAATACCATATGCATCCACCCGTCCTGCCAGGTACCAGGTCATCACTTGTTTGTTATACACTCCACGATTTCCGGTGAATGGATCCATCCTAAAGTGCCGGTTATGCAGGTACCACATTTTTGCACTAATATTGTACACATTGATCTCTTGATTCTTGTCATTAGGCTGTGAAAGTGAATACGTTGAATCCCATAGAAATGCATTTCTCAACACATACCCGGTATAATTTCGAACATCAATTTCTGCGTAGACCCTTTTAATTGAAAATTGTGTACCAATGTCAATGTAATTCGCTTTCCCGAACTTTGATACAGGTCGTGAATTACCAATGAGTGCGGCGCCAACACGAAAAGCAATCCACCGGTAAGAAAAACCAATTCCGAGCATCATTTTGTTATTGTGCCGGAATTGAATTTTTGAAATTTGATCATTAAATGGATACTTAATATTTGCCGGGGCAGTACTAAAACCGACATCGGTAAAAACAATCGGATGAAACTTATAAAATGTATACGGAAGTAATGTGGAATCCTTTTGACTAAAGTTCCAGTTGGCAATGAAAAAACAGAGAACTACTATGTTAGTGAATGTTCTCAAGAGATAAGATAAAAGCAAACGATTTTGCTATTTCATAACGCTCTGTACTTCTACCTGAACCACCACCATGTCCGGCATCCATATTACAATCGAGTAACAACAAATTTTTATTCGTCCGGTATTCTCTTATTTTAGCAATCCATTTTAAAGGTTCCCAATATTGTACCTGGGAATCATGATAACCGGTTGTAATAAATAAGTTCGGATAATCCATTCGTTTGACATTGTCGTAAGGAGAATAACTCAACATGTAGTAATAATATTCCTCCTCATTTGGATTTCCCCATTCTTCATATTCTCCAACAGTAAGAGGAATCGTTTCATCCAACATCGTTGATACGACATCTACAAACGGTACATCTGCAATGACTCCTTTGAAAAGATAAGGTGCTGCATTCACAACAGCTCCCATTAACAATCCTCCTGCGCTACCTCCATTGATGTACAATTTTTCAGGATTACAATATCCTTGTATTCCCAGGTATTCTGCAGCGTTGATAAAATCGGTAAATGTATTTCGTTTCGCCAGAAACTTACCTTCCTGATACCACTGTTCACCCATGTATTTTTCCCCCCGGATATGTGCCTGAGCATAGACAAAGCCACGATTGAGAAGACTTAGTCGTGTTGAACTGAATACATCGGGAAGTGTATATCCATAAGAACCGTAACCGTATAATAAACAAGGTGCTTCTGCCAGGTTGG
>DHNG01000031.1:1843-18309 GCA_002409405.1 Flavobacteriales bacterium UBA5422
TCTGCCAGGTTGGTTCCTTTTTTGTACACCAATGAAATCGGAATTTTTGTCCCGTCATTAGCTGTTGCCCAGATTCGTTTGGATTCATAATCTGCTGAACGAAACGTTTTGTCCAACAGTTCGTATTGGAAAACCAATGTTTTTACTCCTGTTTTTAAATCCTGTTTGAACACAGATGTGGGCGTTGTCATCGAGTTATAGCGGTATTCGATGATCGTTGTATTGTAGTTATCCGTTTCCCACAAACCGATGGTATATGTTTCCTCATCGACGTCAATGTAATTCGATTGACGTGTTTTCAGATCAACCAATCGTATTTGCTCCAAACCATTGCTTCGTTCTTCTATAAATAAATGCGAATGGATTGCTTCAACAGACTCTAAGAGCCGGTCTTTACTATGCGGGATAATCACTTCACATGCTTCTATTGAAGCGGGAATCGTGCGTGAGAAAACTACTTTTTTATTTTCTGCCTCTTTATTGGTCAGTATGTAAAAACCATCGTTGTGTGCATGAACACTGTATTCATGACCTTGTTCCCGTTTCAGAAACACTTGATAAGGAAGTGCCGTATTATCAGCATCCAACAGTAATACTTCGGTGGTAGTCGACGATCCGATGAAAATAAATACATATCTATTGTTGATCGATTTACTGACGGTTACTTCAAATCGTTCATCCGATTCTTCATATATCAGTTGATCTTCCGACTGATTGGTTCCCAATACATGCCGATAAACCTGGAACGAACGAAGGGTTTGCGGATCTTTTTTCAGGTAGTAAACCGTTTTATTATCGTTTGCCCATTCAATTGTTCCGTCGGTACCCTCCAGTTGGTCAACTAAAAATGTATTGCCCGAATAGTTACGAAAACGAATGGTATAATTTCTTCTTCCTATAAAATCTTCACAGAATGCGACCAGTTGATTATCCGGAGACGGCATCCAATTTCCTAACGCATAATAAGAATGACCTTTTGCACGCACATTCTCGTCAATGAACAATTTCTTTTTCCCGTTTTCAAGAATATACGTTTTCATGTAATCATCTCCTTCTGCATAGGTTTCCTGGTAACGGACTCCATTTGTTTCATAAGGAGGATAAATTTCATTCGGATTGATACGTTTGTCAAATTCTTTGACAAGATCATTGATCAGTTTTTTATTTTGATTAAAAAAAGAAGTACTGATCTTATTTTCTTCTTCAATGTAGCTCAATACATCTTTTGAATCGCGCTCATTCATCCAAAAGTAATTGTCAATACGTGTGTGTTGATGTGTTGTCAATTCTTTTTGAATCTGTTTAGCTTTCGGTTCAACCGATTGTTGCGCGTTCGCCATAAACGGGAAAATTAATATACTGAAATAAATGAAACGCATAAGTCATGTCTAAAAAACAGTTCCAAATGTACTGTTTTTAGAGGTAATAATTAATATATTCTACCGGAATACACAGAAAGTCATTCCCCCGGTTTGTTTATTATTTCGTACCTTTGCATCGCTTCGGCAATTGACACATAGAATAAAATGGCATCAGATAACTTTGTAGATTACGTAAAAATTCATTGTACTTCCGGGAATGGAGGTGGTGGATCAACCCATTACAGAAGAGAAAAATACATTCCGAAAGGAGGTCCTGACGGAGGAGACGGAGGTCGTGGTGGACACGTTATCATCAGAGGAAATAAGCAGTTGTGGACATTATTACACCTGAAGTACCAGAAACACATCAAGGCAGGACATGGTGCACATGGAGCCGGGAATTTAAAGACCGGTGGACAGGGAAAAGATGTTTATATTGAAGTACCGTTGGGAACGCTTGCGAAGGATGAAGATACAGGAGAAGTATTGTTTGAGATCACTGAAGATGGTGAAGAGCAAATTTTGCAACGTGGTGGACGTGGAGGTTTGGGAAACAACCATTTTAAATCCGCGACAAATCAAACCCCGCGTTACGCACAACCTGGAGAAGAAGGACAGGAAGGATGGAAGATTCTGGAATTGAAAGTACTGGCAGATGTTGGATTGGTAGGATTTCCGAATGCAGGAAAGAGTACCTTGCTTTCTGTTGTTTCAGCTGCCAAGCCTGAAATTGCCAATTATGCGTTTACAACCTTACGACCGAATCTGGGAATTGTTTCTTACAGAGATCACCGTTCATTCATTATGGCTGACATTCCGGGAATCATCGAAGGAGCGCATGCTGGTAAGGGATTAGGACTTCGATTTTTAAGACACATTGAACGTAACTCCTTGTTGTTGTTCATGGTTCCGATTGATAGTGAAGACATCAAAAAAGAATACAGTGTTTTATTGAATGAATTGAAATTATACAACCCGGAGTTATTACACAAAGACCGTTTGCTTGCAATTACAAAATCAGATATGTTAGATGATGAATTGATTGAGCAGGTGAGAAAAGAGTTACCGGAGGTTCCGCATGTATTCATTTCTTCTGTTGCAGGAAAAGGTATTCTGGAACTGAAAGATTTAATCTGGAAACATTTATCGAATGATTGATTGGCTGGAATCCATTGATCAGCAAATTGTTTTAACCATTAACGGGTGGAATTCTCCCTTTTTAGATGAATTCATGTGGACTATTTCAGGGAAACTCACCTGGATTCCACTTTATGCAGCATTAATCGCAATCGGATTTTATAAATTGGGATGGAAACACGCTCTGATCTATATCGGATGTGTAGTACTTGCAGTTGGATTAACTGATTTTATCTGTTCCGGAATTATTAAGGGACTGGTACAGCGATACCGCCCTTCACATCATTTACAATTGATACACAACCTTCATTTTTACCGGTTGGAAACAGGAACATTTTACCAGGGAGGGCAGTATGGATTTGTGTCTTCCCATGCCGGAAATTTCGTCGCATTGTCCTGGACGGCCGGATGGATTCTCAAACCTTGGTTTCGTTGGTTATTACCGGTATTATTACTGTTGACACTCCTTATTTGCTATAGCAGAATCTACCTGGGAGTTCATTATTTGTCTGATATTATTGGCGGAGCAATTATCGGGACAGGTGTTGCAGTAGTGGTATACCGATTGATTTACCTGAAATTAAAGAAATACATTTCAGAATAAACCATTGCTAAAAAATGACCGTATGAAGTTTCTTAGTCGAGTTTTCTTCTTTTCTTTTCTTTGATAATCAAACTTAACTCACGTCCGGTTTGTCCGGCTACGGATGTGTTCTCATCCGCTCTTCGAAGCAGGTACGGCATTACTTCTTTAATAGGACCATATGGTACGTACTTGGCAACATTAAACCCGTGTTTGGACAGGTTGTAAGAAATGTGATCACTCATCCCCAGTAATTGAGCAAAATAAATGCGTGAATCAGAAGGGGAGATGTTGTGTTTTTTCAATAGATCTGTCAACAATAAAGAACTGTTTTCATTGTGTGATCCCGCACATAAAGCCATTGTTTCAATTTCTGAAACCAGGAACTCAAGCGCCAGATTATAATCCGTGTCACAGGTTGTTTTATCCGGCTGAATGGGGGAAGCATATCCTTTTTGTTGTGCACGTGCACGTTCCTTTTCCATATAAGCACCGCGGACCAGTTTGACACCGTATTTGATTCCGTCTTTTTTTGCCGATTCAATTTCCCTTTTCAGGTAAGCTAACCTGTCGTGGCGGTACATTTGAACAGTATTGTAGATGATTGCTGTGTCGCGATTGTATTTCAACATCATTTCGTATGCAATGCGATCAATGGCATCCTGAATCCATGTTTCTTCAGCGTCAATAAAAACAGGTACTTGCTTTTCAAACCCTGCTTTACAAATTCGGTCGACGCGCTCAATCAACTGACCATATTCATTTTTTTCAGTAGCTGTCAGATTATCCTGATCATTGTTTGCTCTTTCCAACAACTCAAAACGGGCAATTCCGGTAATCTTGAACACGGCAAACGGAATGTAGTCATTTCCGGCTCCTTTCAGAATCGTAGAGATGATCTCATTGGTTGTATGTTCAAAATCTTCATCGGATGTTTTTCCTTCAACAGAGTAATCCAGAATTGTTCCGATTCCGAATTTCCCTAATTTATTAATTGTTGCATCACATTCATCAATTGTTTCTCCTCCGCAAAACTGCGCAAAAATAGTTTTCCGGATGATCCCTTTAATTGGCAAACCGATGTTCAACGCAAAATTTGTGAATGGTTTTCCAATTTTCACAAGGCTTCTGTTTCCAATCAATTTAAACAGGCGGTAAGCTCTGTTCAAGTCCTTATCTGATTTGCTTTCAAAAGCAATCTGCGTATTATCGAATGTAATCATGTCGCAAATGTAGAAAAAAATGAAAACAGAAAGGGAAGGGAAAACGAAATATCATGTTTGATATTTAGATGCAGGTTATCGGATAACGCAATAAGGCAATTGACGGACATTTGAATAAAACCCGCCATTTTGTATGCATCATAATTATTGAATCATTAATTTCGTAAAAAAATCAAATATGTATATTCTAAATAGTTCTGATTATCAGATCGAAATAGGATCGTTGGAAACATCCGGTTTTACCAACTTTATTCAGCAGCGATACAGCGATTCAAAAATTGTCATTATGGTTGATGAAAATACCAATGATAATTGTTTGGAATACCTGATTACAACATTTGATTTTCTGGCAGAAGCAGAGGTAATGTTATTACCTTCCGGTGAAGAAAATAAAGTAATGGAAGTGTGTTTTCAGGTATGGGAAGCACTTTCTGATTATGGAATCGGACGGCGTGACCTCGTTATTAACCTAGGGGGAGGTGTTGTAACAGATATGGGCGGTTTTATTGCTTCTGTTTACAAACGTGGAGTTGATTTTATTCAGATTCCGACAACACTATTGGCAATGATTGACGCATCGATAGGAGGGAAGACGGGAATTGACCTGGGGATGTACAAAAATCAGCTGGGGGTTTTTATGAATCCGAAAGCCATTTTTATAGATAAAATTTTCCTGGAAACATTGGAACCTAAAGAAGTGGTCAATGGTTTTGCTGAAGCATTGAAGCACGCATTGATTAAAGATCCGGGGCTTTGGGATGAATTCTCTTCAATGGAGAATTTGTCGGAATTGTCTTCTGATGAAATGTTGATGCGAATCAGTTCCATCAAAGTGGAAATTGTAAACAGCGATCCGTATGAAAAGGGATTACGGAAAATTTTGAATTTCGGACATACGGTCGGACACGCGATTGAAGGCTATTTTTTATTCAGAGAACCGGTCGATCATGGTCACGGTGTAGCACTCGGTATGATTGCGGAAAGTTATATTTCTTACAGAAAAGGGATCTTGGCGAAAACAACATTTGAACAGATTGAAAAAGTATTACTCGATTGGTTCCCGGTTCCTCAGATTTCTATGTCAGATATACAAGGGATTGTCGAATTGTTGTACAATGACAAGAAAAATTATTCGGGTCAAATACAGTGTTGCCTGCTGGAAGATATTGGAAACTGTATCTATGACCAACCGGTAGAAGAAACTGTTTTTGTAGATGCGTTGGTATATCTGATGAGTAAATCTGTTTCATTAAATTAATGGGGTATAATCACAAGGTTAAAAAAACAATTAAAGCTTATTTTGGTTAGATTTTTTTGACCACATAGAAACAGAGAGCAATCAATTTAGCTCATGAAATGAGCTACTATGTGTCACTTAATACGCCAGACATAATACCTATGTTCCTATGCGTACTATGTGGTTTATAAATTTAAAATATCCTCTGATTTTTAGAACACAAACGAAAACAAAAAAGAGAACCCTAAACAGGATTCTCTTTTGTGCCCACGACCAGATTCGAACTGGTACACCTACTGGCACCACCCCCTCAAGATGGCGTGTCTACCAATTTCACCACGTGGGCGGTTTTGTGCCGCAAATATACGATTTTCATCAATAAAACAGAGTTGTCGTTAAATAATTCCTGAAAAAATGAGTGGACTACTGGAAATCAGCTTTCAAACTCATGTCTAAACTTTTGAAGGAATGCGTCAGCGCGCCTACAGAAATAAAATCAACCCCCGTCTCAGCATATTCACGGATATTATCCAATGTGATCCCACCGGAAGCCTCCACCTCAAATTGCTTTGGAATGGTTGGTAATACCTCTTTTATTTGGGACGGAGAAAAATTATCCAGCATAATCCGATCTACATTTCCCACGTTAAGTACTTGCCTTAATTCTTCCGGATTCCGGACTTCCACTTCTATTTTAAGTGATTTATTATTTTCTTTTAAATAGGTATTCGTACGGGTAATGGCTTGTTCAATTCCTCCTGCGTAATCAATGTGATTGTCTTTGAGCATGATCATGTCGTACAATGCAAACCGGTGATTGTGCCCCCCTCCGATTCGAACAGCCCATTTTTCAAGTAAGCGTATTCCGGGAGTTGTTTTTCGCGTATCTAATAACTTGGTGTTGAGCCCGTCTATTTTTTGCGTAATTTTATGTGTTTGTGTCGCAATTCCACTCATGCGCTGCATGAAATTCAAAACCAATCGCTCTGTTGCGAGGATGGATCGGGAATTACCTGTTACTTCAAATGCAATTTCTCCCGGTTGAACAAGAGTTCCATCCGGAATAAAAACCGTTATGTGAAGTTGTGGATCGTAGGTGTGGAAAATACGCTGTGCCAGTTCCACGCCTGCTAAAATTCCACTGTCCTTAATAATTAACCGGGCTTTTCCCGTTCCTGTTTCAGGTACACACGCCATACTGGAGTGGTCTCCTTCACCGATATCTTCTTTGAATGCGTTTTGTATAATCAGGTCTAGTGTGTCAATCTGCTCTGGTGTAAAGTCCATATCAATCTTTTTCGATGGTGATGCTTTCTATTTTAAAACCGTCACCGGCATTTTTAAAATGTAATGTAATTCTGTATTTTGCTCCTCCGCTGACATAGCTTCCGATTGCAAAAGTCCCGGTAGCGGACTCATTTCCTTTGAATGTAAAATTAAAACTTCCTCCCGATTTACCATTAAAAAAATCTTTTAATACCAGCACTGCCTGTGATTTCGAATAAGCACCTTCCTTTCCCAGTACATTCAGTAATACTTTATCTTTCGCACACGATACAATCGCATCGGCATTGCTCTGATCAAATGCAACATCCAGCTTTGAATAAGGGACTCCCTGTTGCTGAGGGATCAGCAAAACAATGGATGTGATAAATGCATAAATCAAGTTCATAATTGTTTTTGTTTTCTAGTAGCAAGCAAAAAATGTGCCGTTAAATTTTTGTTAAAATAAAATTGAACAGAATTGTACTGGATCTCAGGTTATTTAGTTACCGGGGTAATAATAAGCCATTAAAATCTTTGCAACAAAAGTAATTTTATAAAGCAAAACAGAAACTATTTCACGAATTTAATTTATATTTAGAGTCGAAAATTCTTTTTATTTCATGCTTATGAGAACTCTTTATTTATCCCTTTTGGGGATTGTTGCGCATGCTGCGTTATTTGGTCAGCAGGATGTCATCAAAGCTCCGATTTCTGAAGAAGAAAATCTTCTTTATTGTGGTCAACCAGGTATACTGCAACAGATGCAGATCCAGGATCCCCAACGATACAACAGTTACATTGCCGGAACTTCAGGTGAAAATGAAGTAACTGCCGGAGAACGATCCAACACGATTTACACCATACCGGTTGTTTTTCACGTTTTACACAACAATGGAGCCTCCAACATCTCGGATGCCCAGATTCAGAATGCACTTGATATTTTGAACAGGGATTACAGAAAGTTAAACAGCGATGTTAACAATGTTCATTCTTCCTTCCAGTCGATTACAGCCGATGCGTACATTCAATTTGAATTCGCGAAAATAGCACCGAACGGAGCTTGTTTCGAAGGGATTACAAGAACAGTTTCATCTCAAACAAATAGTTCAAACGGACAAGCGCAAGTAAATGCTGTAATTAGTGGTAATAATGTATACCAGGGAATCTGGCCGCATAATAAATATTTGAATATATACGTGCGTACCGGATTGGGAGGTGCTGCCGGATATACATTTGCACCGAACAATGAAGGGTATGGAGCTCCGGGAGCGACGATCAGTGCGACGAATATGTATTACAACGGAGTTTTTATCCTGCATGACTATACCGGGTCGATTGGAACGAGTAATGTAACAACCAGCAGAGCGTTAACGCATGAAGTTGGTCACTGGTTAAATCTGGAACATACCTGGGGAAGTACTAATAACCCAGGAGTTGCTTGTGGAAATGACGGAGTATCGGATACGCCTGTTACCAGAGGATTTACATCGTGTCCAAATCCATCTGCAGCGCAAAACTGTACATCGGGTGTTGTTGAAAACTATGAAAATTATATGGATTATTCCTATTGTTCTAAAATGTTTACACAGGGACAGGTAACACGTATGCGTACAGCGATTGTAAGTGCAATGGGTGGAAGAAGTAATATCTGGACAACGGCGAATCTGCAGTCGGTAGGAGTAGGATCTTCTTCTTCACTTTGTTCTGCAGATTTTGAGGCAGCGCAAACTGGCCTGTGTGCAGGAGCCAGTACAACGTTCTCCATCATTAACACATCCACCGCGATAACTTCTTATTCATGGACGTTTACAGGAGGATCACCTGCAACATCAACAGCAGCGTCTCCGACAGTAACCTATAATACTCCGGGAACTTATCAGGTAGCTGTTACCATCACATCTGCATCCGGAAACCGCACCATTACGAAAGCTGCTTATATAACCGTTGCAGCAGCACCTACACAGGTCGCTTTGCCAATTACCGAAGGATTTGTTAATACAACGTTCCCACCTACAAACTGGTCGATCACAAACGGAGGAGGGGCCAATACATGGGTGCGAAACGGATCAATAGGAACTGCTCCTACAGCAGGTAACTCTGTTCGGATCGATTATTACAATACCAATGCTGTAGGCGAAGTAGATGATTTGAATACACCTGGATTCAGTTTATCCGGACTTTCTTCTGCTTCATTAACATTTGATGTTGCTCACCGTCCTTATACCGGTCAATCTGATAAGCTGGAAGTATTAATTTCTCCGGGGTGTGGAATGGCATACGAAGTGATATATTCCAAGTCCGGTACAACATTACAAACGGAAACAGGTAACACAGCTGCGTATACAGCACCTTCTACATGGAGGAATGAAACAGTAAACCTGACACCTTACATCGGAAACAGTCAGGTAAGTATTAAATTCAGGGGAACCAACGGATACAGTAATTATATCTATCTGGATAATATTAATATATCAGGAGTTACAGGTAGTGGTGCAAATGCTAACTTTACATCTTCAACATCAACTTCATGTGTTGGGCAAACGGTGACATTTACAAACAGTTCATCCGGTGCGACTTCCTGGAACTGGAATTTCGGAACCGGAGCATCTCCTGCAACAGCTACCGGAGCAGGACCACATACAGTTACGTATTCAACATCCGGTTCAAAAAGTGTTGCATTAACGATCAACGGAGGTGCTTCTACTTCTAATCAAACGGTGACAGTAAACGCTATTCCTGCAGCACCGACTGTTTCTGTAACGGACAACTGCGGAAGTTCAACAGTAACTGCTACTGGTTCCGGATTACAATGGTCTACCGGATCAACAGCGCCTACAATCACTGTGACAAATTCAAACCAGGTGACAGTCACGCAAAGTAGTCAGGGATGTGTGAGTCCTGCCGCGACTGCAACACCGAACCCTAAAACCGTTCCTACGGTTACAATGGGAGCATTGACAACTGTTTGTGTAAACGATTCTCCGGTTACATTGACGCAAGGAACTCCTGCAGGAGGAACCTATAGTGGTGCTGGTGTCAGTGGAAATCAATTTTTACCTGCAACAGCAGGAACCGGTACAAAAACAATTACGTATTCCTACACAGCAGCGAATGGATGTTCCAACACGGCAACAGCTCAGATTGTCGTAGACGCATGTTTGAGCCTGGAAACAGCCGGAGGAAATTTATTTGCAATTTATCCGAACCCGACATCCGGAAATGTGACCATTGTAAGTTCTACGGCTATTGATCAGGTATTTGTTCTTGATAATGTAGGTAGAATTGTTGCGATTGTAAATGGCAATCAAGCTACGGAGGTGAAGATGGACTTGAATCATTTGTCTGCGGGAAGCTACCATATTCAAACGACGATCGGATCAACTACAAAACTAGAAAAACTGATCATTCAATAAATTGAAATAAAATATTGTAAAAATCCCCGGGTGTTTCATCCGGGGATTTTTTTATTAGAAGAATCAGTAAAACAGTTTGTGTCCTAAAAATTGTGGAGTATTCTTCAATGGTGCTCCATTACACACACATTTGTAACATTTTTTTCTATTTCCTTTCTTTAATCCGTGCATCAGTGGTTAATCAAAATATGATACTAAATCCATTTTACTGTGAATTAAATGAAAACAATGAGTTTCTCAAAAAAACATAGCCAAATGACTAGCAAAAGTCAAATAAAATAAAATGTAGAAATATAAAAAGTAAATACGAACAGGATTACTTTTTTTGCATGTTTTCGCGAATCTCCTTCATGAAGTTAGAAGCGTACACAAAATCAATTATCTCCTGGTTGTCTGTTGTTAAAATTGATGTTCTGTCACCTTCCCACCATTTTTTTCCCTGATGAATAAACAATACCCGGTCACCGATCTCAATCACGGAATTCATATCGTGTGTTATGACGATGGTTGTCATGTTGTATTCGTAGGTAATTTCCTTGATCAGACCATCGATCACGATCGAGGTTTTCGGATCCAACCCTGAGTTGGGTTCATCACAAAAAAGGTACTTCGGTTGCATGGCAATCGCTCGTGCAATTGCAATTCGTTTCTGCATTCCCCCACTACATTCTGCAGGGAATAATTTATTTTTCCCGATCAGATTTACCCGATCCAAACAAAAATTAGCCCGATCGAGCTTTTCTTTACTTGTCATGTTGGTAAACATTTTCAGCGGAAACATTACATTTTCTTCAACAGTCATGGAGTCAAATAAGGCTGACCCCTGAAACAACATACCGATTTCCTTTCTCACTTCGGTTTTTTCTGCACGCGTCATATTGAGAAAGTTTCTGCCATCGAACAGTACTTCACCGGTTTCAGGTACGTGTAATCCTACAATCGATTTCGCAAGCACGGATTTACCACTACCGGATTGACCAATAATCAAATTGACCTTTCCTTGTTCGAATACAGCATTGATATCGAACAGAATCTGGTTTCCTCCAAAGGATTTATTTAAGTTTTTTACTTCAATCATCAGAGTAACATCACTTGCGTTAGTATTAGGTTAACGATCAATACTGTAATACTGTTGACAACTACAGCTTGTGTGGATGCTTTACCAACTTCCAACGCTCCGCCTTTTGTATAATAACCGTAAAAAGCAGCGATCGAAACAATTATAAATGCGAAAAACAAAGTTTTAACCAGTGCATAGACTACTTCGTATGAACGGAAAAAAGCCCTGATCCCATAGATGTAATCTTCTGTAGACCCCAGTCCCGAGGATAGTAATGCAAACCACCCCCCGATGAGGCTTAAAGCCATTGAAAAAATAACTAATATCGGGAAGAATGATACCGCTGCGATGATTTTAGGGAGTACCAGGTAATTCAACGAGTTTACACCCATGATTTCCAGCGCATCAATCTGCTCTGTAATTTTCATCGTACCAATTTCCGATGAAATATTGGACCCGACTTTTCCTGCGAGAATTAAGGAAATAATTGTCGGTGAAAATTCAAGAATGGTTGTCGAACGGGTAATATAACCAACAGTGTAGCTCGGTAATAACGGGTTGTCCATATTGGATGCAATCTGCAAAGAGATAACCGCTCCGATAAACACCGACATAATCGCCACGATGGAAATAGAATTAATTCCGATGATTTCAATCTCATCAAACACGCGTTTGCGGAATACACTCCACTTTTCAGGTTTGGAAAATATAATCCAAATCATCTGAAAATAACGACCTATATTTTCTAACAGTTTTTTTAACACGGAACGCTAAATTAATGTTATATTTCCTTTCATTTGCATAAAAAACAGAAAAAATCTTACCTGTAGTTGGAAAAAGCAACAAAGATAGCAAATGTATTGAGTAAATACCTCCCGGAAGGAACAGAAGATTATGTAACCTCACTGTTTTTGTCCTATCCGGTGTCGTTTAAAATCGTTCGTCCCCGGAAAACCAAACAAGGTGATTTCAGAACACCGCTTCCTGGTTTCAAACCGCAAATAACCATTAACGGTAATTTGAATACATTCGCTTTCCTGATTACCACAATTCATGAATTTGCGCACTTGAAAACGTGGATGGAATACAAGAATAAGGTGAAACCCCATGGATCGGAATGGAAAAACAATTTCATTTTATTAATGCATCCGGTCATTCAACTGGCCATTTTACCACGCGAGATTGAACAGGCATTGCTCAACTCTTTTATGAACATGAAGGCTTCTTCCTGTACAGATATTCAGTTGCAACGTGTATTGAAAAAATACGATGTTTTTTCTTCCGGTGAAATTTTACTGGAAAAACTTCCGAAATATGCTACATTTGCCTTGGATACGAAAGTATTTACTAAAGGTGAATTGAGAAGAACACGCTTTTTGTGCACCGAAGTAGATACCGGTAAGCAATATCTGATTTATAAACTGGCAACCGTAGAACACATTACAGAATGACAAATAATAATTATGCAGTAATCATGGCAGGAGGGGTAGGAAGCAGATTCTGGCCTTTATCTACACCTGAACGTCCGAAGCAATTTATCGATGTATTGGGAATTGGTAAAACACTGATCCAAATGACTTATGAACGCTTGTTAAACATCGTTCCTGCACAAAATATTTACATTCTGACTAACGAAAAATACGTTGAATTGGTGCAGACACAATTGCCGGAAATAGAACGGGGGAGAATTCTTACAGAACCGCAACGTAAAAATACAGCACCGTGTATTGCATATGCGGCAGCAAAAATTACTGCAATTGATAAAGATGCATGTATGATTGTATGCCCTTCAGATCATTTGATTCTGAAAGAAGACCTGTTCAAAAATATTGTCGAAACAGCAGTTAAAAATGCAGCAGAAAACGATAAGATTGTAACACTTGGAATTAAACCGACAAGACCTGATACCGGTTATGGATACATCGAATTTTCCAAGGAACAGCATGCACAGGCAGGGGATGTAACAAAAGTATTGCAATTCAGAGAAAAACCAAACCTGGAAACAGCTGAAGTGTTCATTAAATCCGGGAACTTTTACTGGAATTCCGGGATTTTTGTATGGAAATCTGCGGTTGTCATTGATGCACTGGAAAAGTACCAGAAAGATTTGTTTGATCTCTTTTGTGCCGACACCTCTCACTACAATACGGATCGTGAACAGGAATTTGTAAACAACGCATTCGAAGCGTGTCAGGATATTTCCATTGACTATGCGGTAATGGAAAAAGCAGACAATGTAGATGTTGTACTTGCTACTTTCGACTGGAGTGATCTGGGAACATGGAAAAGTCTGAATGAACACCTTGAAAAAGATACGTTCAATAATTCAATTATCGGAGGGAAAGTATACACGTTTAATGTCAAAAACTGTCTGGTAAATGTTCCCGAAGATAAGGTCGTATTGATCGATGGCTTGTCCGACCACATCATTGTGGAATCAGACAACGTGTTGATGATTCTGAAAACATCACACGAACAGGAATTGAAAAATTACCTGAAAGCAATTGAGGAGAAGAATTAATCCTTACGTTTTATGCGGTCAGAAGGATATTGTATCAACGCAATAAGTTGACATGGCCGACGCGCTCGTATTTTTTGTCGCGTAAATCTTTGTAAGACAACTTCCATGTATAGGTTCCGTCCTGGCATTGATTTCCGTCGTAGGTACCATCCCAACCGATTGTCATGTCATTGGAAGTGAAGATTAACTGTCCCCAGCGATTGAAAATGTTTAGTTCAAATTCACGGATATTTCCTCCCCGTACTTTAAACACATTATTGAACTCGTCTCCGTCAGGAGTAAAGGTATTCGGAACAAAAATCAGCGGTTCAAAGAAAATCCATACATCATCAGAATCTTTACATCCATTTTCATCAACGATTGTTACGACGTATTGATAGTTTGACGGAGGGGATGCAACAGTTTGTGCACACATGACGCACGATAAATATTCTGAAGGAGTCCAATAAATAACACCCGTTGACGAAGTTGTTCCGGAAATTGTTGCAACATCTCCTTCAAGTAAATACTGGTCGGCACTTGCCAGAATATAAGGTTGTGGATATAATTCAACAAAAACGCTGTCCGTCATGGAGCATCCGTAAATATCTGTTCCTGTTACATAATAAAGTGTTGAGTTAGCAGGAGATGCCGTTACTGAAGAAGCAACAGTAGTGTTCAAACCTGCTGAAGGAAACCAGTTGTATTGCACTGCACCAACAGCCATCAGCTGGGTTGACTCTCCCGGACACAGGATGGTATCATTGAATGCTTCTACATGTGGAATGATTGCCACAACAGGTACATTATCCAACACAGAACCGCATACATTAGTGAATGTTACAGTATATGTAATATTTTCATGAACGGTTGCAACCACTGTTGGTCCTGTTGTTGTATTCAGGTATGTTCCCGGAGACCAGCTATACGTTTCCGCGCCTCCCACGGTTATTGTTTTTGGTTCATCGTAACAGGCAAAAATTGTATCAGGAACAACAGGTACGGGTAAATAAAGCAGATCAACAACTACATTTTCATTCATGGTACAGCCGGCACCATATGTTGCCGTAACGGTGTAAGTTGTAGGAATTGTAGGGGTTGCGACCGGATTTGCGGTTGTCGCTCCTGTTAATGTTGCTGAAGGTGACCAGGAATAACTGGTTGCTCCGGACACACTCAAAGTAGCCGACGTTCCCAGACAGACACTTGTATCGGGGCTGGTAATAAGGTTGGGAACAGTATAAAATGTCACCAGAACGGAATCCCTGTTTTCACATCCATTGGCATCAACTCCATTTACATAGTAATAATGTGGTTGTGTCGGAGTTACTGTAGCGGTACCGTTCGCATGTGCTTGTAAGGTGGAATGAGCTTCCCATGATGGCTGCATGTTTCCATCTGGTACCAATAGGGCAGAGGTACCTCTGCAAATCAAGGTGTCATCGGCCAGGATAATTTCAGGGAGTGGATGAACGGTCACATAAATACTGTCTGTTCGTTCAAAGCATTGATTTCCGACAGTTACATAATAGTACATGCTTTCCGTCGGAGAAACGGTAACGGTTGCTGTATTTGTGCCTGAAATATTCACATTCGGCGACCAACTATAAGTCAATCCGCCTGCTGCCGTAATCGTTACTGATTCATTCAAACAAATGGTTTCAGTACTTGCCAGATCAACAACCGGCTCATTGATAACCTCTACAATAATGGAATCGATAATTGCACAACCTTCATTGAAATCCATACTCACGTAGTAGACAGTCGTTTCTGTCGGTGTAGCGATCGGATTCGGAATATTCGGGTTGTTTAATGAAGCAGAAGGAGACCAGGTATAATGCACTCCTCCTGTTGCATTTAACTGAACATTTTGCCCGTTACAAACAGTAGAGTTCGCACTTAACGAATAAGGCATTCCCAATTGAAATTTAAACGCTGCCAGGTTACAGTTGGGACTGTTGTTCGTTGTTGACCAAGCTCCGGGAGTGGATACAAATCCATTCAGGTTTCCTGCACAGGATGCACACACAGCGTGATATACAGCTCCCGATTTGTCAAAGCGACTTGTTCCTCCGTCCACATGATTGTAACTGCTGGAAAAACCTCCCATGAATGTCCCGTAGACAAGATTGGTGGCATCCTGACTTAAGATTCCCAGGTAGAAATTAGATCCGCTGGTCGTACTTTGGTAAGCATCCGATGTAACAGGGAATCCATTGCTTGTGCTTCCGGTTGCCTGGCTACCGTTTACGTTTACATTTCCTCCCCATCCGGAGATGAAGATATCGTAGCAATCTGAAATCAGAAAGGCAGTAGGGGAAATCTCAGGAACTCCCGTACCCGCACCAATCATTGTGGTCCATTCGATGGACTGTAAATCACTGGTATATTTTCGAATGAACTGCCCGGAATTCGGATTTCCGTATTTTCCTGCTGAAATGGGCCAGGAAGAGTGACTCTGACCAAATACATATACCTTGTTGTCAATATCCGTACGGACAAAATAACATTGATCATATTCGTTATATCCCAGGTACGTTCCGTTGACCACATTTCCTGTTCCGGCATTTAACCGGATAATGTAACCGTCCCGGTCTCCGTTAAAACTCGGATCATCTCCTGTCAATGTGAAATTGGAAGAAGAGGTTCCTCCTGCAATGTATAAATCACCTGTTGAGGAAAGCGA
>DHNG01000031.1:18445-29321 GCA_002409405.1 Flavobacteriales bacterium UBA5422
ACATGGTTGCCTTTAAAGTGAATTTCCTGTTTCTTCTCCCGTTCCTCCGTGATAGGAAGACCAGATCATTTGACTGAGGTTGTTATTCATTTTAAAGGCAACCATGTCCTGAAGGCCTTTCAGTGTAGAGCCGTTCGTAACCGGGAAATTTGCAGAACGTGAATGAGAGGCAATTACAACATCTTCACCTTGCAGAATGATTTCCCCACGGTATTGATCCCCGTAATTAAAACTCAGATTGGAAATGTTTAAACCATCCAAATCAGTACCGCCTACATAAGTAGAAGCGAGTAGTTGTGTTCCTTGTTCATTCAGTTTGAGAACAAAAATATCTGATCCCAGAAAACGCAATGAATTGTGTGTTGCAGTCGGTCCTCCTCTGAAGGTGTTCTGGAAAGGAGTGCCGCTCAATGGAAAATTCGCTGATGCGGTAATTCCCAGTACATATAAATCTCCGTTCGTTGTCGTGATCATACTTTCAGGGAGCTCATTTGCAGCACCACCAATGAATGTTGAATACAGTAACTGACTTCCGTTATCGCTGAATTTGGAAATGGAGACATCAAAACCTGAAATGTTATTATTCGGAGTTCCTCCGTTAAAAGACGGATCAAATGCACCGGAAGAAATCGGATATCCGGCACCGAATGAAATTCCTCCGGCGAGCATTTCTCCGTTAGGCCCAGGAGTAGCTGTCATTCCCCAGTTATCAGATGTCGCCCCCGTATACGTAGAAAAAACAAGGTACGGGTCAATCACTAGCGTGTCGCTTGTTGTATACCCGTTGGGGAAGTGAAAACTCAGTTGTTGTTTATTTTTTTTGAATTCGACTTCCACCGGTATTTTTTGACCGTTTTTGATTGTCCATGCAACCGGTTTGGACTCCTTAATGTTTCCCAATGTCGTTTCAATAACCAGATTGCCTTCCTTGTCTATTTGAATGGATGAGGCTCCTTCTACATCCCACTTAATTTGTTGTGGAGAGGTAACGGGGGCTACAATGAATGAATATTTTAATTGTCCGTCAGACCCGTCCATCTGCAGATCAATTCCCGGGTAGAAATCCTTCATGGTAACTGATCCGTAACTGTGTAAACCTGAAACCCAGCCGTCCGTATCGGGACTTAAAAAGTAATTTCTATAAAATCCGGAAGTAGTTGTTGTAACGGTTTCTTTTTTCCAGTTACTTCCTGCAAACCGGCTTCTGACAACATGTTGTTTCAAATGTCCATCGGTTTCATCTTCATGCGCAATTCCTTTTTCGTGTGTATGATCGTGATCTTTTTTCGGGTTTTCGTAAAAATGATATGTAAAACCATCTTTTTCGACGTACATTTTCCCGGAAGCAAGATCTACCTGGTACTCAATGTTTGGATGCCATTGTCCTTTGTTGGGGTGAAGCCACACAATATCTTCCTGAGCAGATGCCCAAAAAACAGAGAGGAAGGTAACTAGTATGTGTGCAACAAATCTCATTCAGTCTTTGATGTGCTAAAATACTGATTTTTATTCGAATAAAATTAAAAAATGTTTATTTAACCATAAGACTTTGATTTGATGTATTTGGTTGCTTTTTCGGTTGTTAAAAACACAAATTAAAATAGTTCCTATCTTTAGTCCCAAAAGATCTAAATCATTAAACGTTTACAACATGAGATCAACCATTTTTTCCGGGTTAAGTTTACTTCTGCTTATTCCTTTCGCCGGCCATTCACAATCGTTGGTAAGTGCATTTTCGTTCGATAACCGTTTGTGGGGATATGTTGATCAATCGGGGACTGAAATCATTCCTCCGAAATATACAAAACCTACCGAAGTGAGTTTAAATGGAAATGCATGTGTGTATGATCCTGCTGTTCGAAAATTCAAACTGATCAATATGAACGGTTCCGAAATTCCGACAGACTATCCGAATTTTGAGGTCGTTGATTTTATGGGGTATAAAGAACAGGGATTTGTGGACGATTATATCCGCATTAATGTCAAAGGAAAGCAAGGTGTACTGGATAAAAAAGGGAAAACCGTTCATGCACCGGAATACGATAAAGTAACTAACTTTTTTGGAGATTTTGCATTTGCTACTAAAGGTTCGACTTGGTTTGTATTAAAAAATAACGGAACTAAAATCGAAATTCCGGGGAAAATAAAAGATATCAAAAAATACAGAGAAGGGCTGGCACCATTTGTTACTTCGGATGATAAATTTGGTTTTGTGAACGATAGAGGGGAGATTGTAATTCCTGCAGAATATGAAGGAGCCGGTTATTTCAGTAGTGGCTTGGCATGGGTTCGAAATGCAGAAAAAAAGATTGGATTTATTGACAAAACAGGTAAACTGGTTATTCCATTCAACTATGATATGGCGAAAGAATTTGATGCAAACATTGAACGGACAGTCGCTAAGATCGGTGAGCAATTTGTTATCCTGAAAAAAGACGGAACAGAAATAAAAGTAGACGGCGCTGTTAAAGTTAAAGACTTTTTTGATGGGGTTGCAGAAGCGTTGTCAGGAGAAAAGTGGGGATTTATTGACAAAGACGGAAAATGGATTGTTGAACCGAAGTACGAGAAATTACAATATTATGTAAACGGATACGGCCGTATTCGTCTGAACGGGGTGTGGGGAGTAGTGGATAAACAAGGAACAGTTGTTATCGAACCGAAATACGCACGCATAGAAGAATTCATAGACGGAAGGGCGGCTTTCATACCAGACGGTTCTCAGGGATGGGGATTCATTGATCCGGCAGGTACAATCATTGTAAAACCAACTTATGAAACCGTTCGTAACTTTCACAATGGCTTGGCACGGGTCAAAAAAGGGGAATTCTGGGGAACCGTAGATGTGAATGGAAACGAAGTTATAAAACCTGAAAAATTCCGTCGCCTGAATGATTTTTCGGAAGTCAAATAACCGTTATTCCGGAGAATCCGTCAGCGATTTCATGAAGCTGATGAGGTCCTTTTTTTCCTGTTCTGTCAATTTTAATTTACTTCCCGGTAAAGTTTGTGATTCAAGCGATATTCCATGACCTATACCACCACCTTTCTCATAAAATTCTACCACTTCTTCCAGTGTTTGAAACACACCGTTGTGCATATAAGGAGCTGTTAATTCTACATTTCTTATGGATACGGTTTTGAATGAATACTTATGTAATTCAAGCTTTGTCGTTGCATATTTCCCGGGATCTTTATCCAGAACAGAAGGCGTAGATGCATGAGCAGGAACACCTAATATTTCTGACTCATTGTCTTTGTAGTGAGGAGGTAGTAGTCCGTTGAACATAGGTGCAAAATGACATGTTGCGCATTTTCCTTTTCCTGAAAAAATATTGAATCCGTTTTTTTCACTAGCCGTTAATAGTTCGCGTTCTCCCCGGATATATCTGTCAAAACGGGAATTGAAACTTTTCAATGAGCGGAGGTAACTTGCAATGGCATTGGCCGTCGTAGATTTATTGACTGTCCCGTTGTAAGCCGTGTTGAACAACGCTGCATATTCAGGGATGTTCATTAATTGCCCGGAAATCACAGCAACGTCACCACCCATTTCCAACGGGTTGTGAATAACATCAAGTACCTGCATTTCCAGTCGCTTAACTTTACTGTCATAGAAGAATTTTGTTTGGTACGCTACATTCCATAAACTGGGAGTATTGCGTTCCAACAGTTGCTTCCCGTCCAACGATTGATTTTTTACCAGACCGTCCGCGAGACCTTTGTCCGAACGATGACAAGTGGCACAACTCCGTGTTCCGTCAGAAGAAAAGATAGGGTCGTTGAATAATTTTTTCCCCAGTTCTATTTTTTCAGGAGTCATGTCAGGGGCAAAAAATGCAGAATTGAAAATCAATGAATCAAAGAGGTAAGTTGCTTCATTATTAAGCGGACGAACGTTAACAGGATAAATATATCCCAGTTTGCTGATACATTCAGTACTCCATTTTGAAAGCGGATGGAGGTAGTCCGTCATGAAAGAAAGCCGGTCAAATGTATTAAAATCCTGTTGCGTGTCCAGGAATGTACTTGCGGCGTCAAGTAGTGTAATTCCTTCTTCGTAACGGGATTTCAATTTCGCTTTTCGGAATACTTGTTCGTAGCACGCAACAACTTGCCTCAATGTGTTTAATGCTGCCACTGTTTCCGGGAGACTGTTTTGTGATTCAGGTACATCAAAACCGGTGATTCCCATGGATTCGATCCGAAATAGTTCCAGGCGAACAGCATCCCATATTGTAATGTTGTAATCTTTTGCATGAATGATAAACTCTGCTTTATTGCGTTCAATTGTAAGTGCAATTAACGCTTTCAACAGCGCAACTTCTTTTTGTAATTCGTCACGTGTTCCTTCCTCCGGGTTGTAAATTAAGTCTTCAATGACTTGTAATCCATGAGGAGGTTTTTCCTCCATCGGAGTCATGTGATGGTAATGATTTGTGGTGATATTTGCTCCGTTTATACGTCTTGCTTCATCACTTTCCAGGTAAACAAGTAAAAATTCACAGGACTTGAATACTTCCCGCATGTGAAGAAATGGTTCTTTTAATTCTTCTTCGATCATATCGTGACGAATACAGCTGTCAAGGAAAAGAATGGAAGTGTAAAATTCATCCAGCTGTTGTTGGTAAAGTTGATTAACTTTTAATGCTGCTCCCGTCTCATTATCTGTTTTTCCCTTTCGGGTGTAACTGCCGATTAAAATGAAAAGAAATGTCCCTAACGGAAGTAGAAAATACTTGATCATACCAGTATGTTTGTGTGGATACAAAGGAAAGGAGCAAATCCCGCAGGTAGATTAATTATTTATTATCTGTGTGAAATTATTTTATTAAATATCTACATAAAAACTTCATTTACTGGTAAATCGCACTTAATCGGTTTTGTATTTATAAGGTATAGTTTTGTCCCAAAATAAACCGTATGAAACACAAATTACTCACTTTACTATTCTTATCTGTATCAGGTCTGTACACAACCAATAGCTTTTCACAAACAGTTATTCGGGGACCTTATTTACAAAGCAACACACATGAAGGAATCATTGTGATGTGGCGAACAAACAACGCAACAAGTTCAAAAGTCTGGTATGGAACAGATCCTTCCAACCTGTCACAGACGGCTGAGGTCAACGACAATGTTACCAACCACATTGTACCGCTTACCGGTTTACAGCCATATACAACCTATTATTATGCTGTCGGGGATTTGAATAACCAATTGGCTTCAGATGTTGCTGTTCAGTACTTTAAGACCCATCCCGTTCCCGGAACTCCTGTTTCAACGAGAATTTGGGCGACAGGAGATTTTGGTCGTGGAAATGCAGGACAGGTTGAAACAAAACAAGCATTTACCAACTACACAGGCGATCGCGGTGCGGATGTATGGATCTGGTTGGGAGATAATGCATACCAGGATGGAACGGATAATGAATACCAAACAAAAGTATTTGCATTGCAAGGATTTAGTGATATCTTCACTTATATGCCATTCTGGCCTTCTCCGGGAAACCACGATTACAATACCGTCTGGTCGCAAAGTACGTTGTTGGGAATTCCATATACAAACATTCCGTTGGAAAATCACCAGGGACCGTATTTCGATATGGTTGAGGTTCCGCGTTTTGCAGAAGCCGGAGGTTTCCCCTCGCAATTAGAAGTGTTTTATTCATTTGACTATGGAGATGTTCACTTTCTGTCATTGAATTCAGAAGTGTTTGATTATACTTTTTCGTATGATGGAATCAACCGGATGAAACAATGGATCGAAAACGATTTACAACAAAACACACGCAAATTCACAATTGCCTATTTTCATCAACCCCCTTATTCAAAAGGATCACATGATTCCGATGATGTGTATGAAATCGTGATGAAAGCCATGCGGGAGAAAGTCATTCCGTTGTTGGAACAATACGATGTGGATTTGGTAGTGTGTGGACACAGCCACGTATTTGAAAGAAGTTATTTGCTGAAAGGACACTTCGGTAACACATCCAGTTTTAATCAATCGATGAAAATGCAAAATGGTATCAATGGAAATTTTGATGAAGGGACTCCCTATGTGAAAGATAATTCCCAGGCAACTTCCGAAGGTACGGTATATGTGGTATGTGGTAATTCAGGAAGTTCAGAAAGCAGTCCTTCGTTGGATCATCCGGCAATGTTGTACAATCATGGTGCTTCGGATGCGATGGGCTCATTTATCATTGATGTGAATAGAAACCGACTGGACGGAAAGTACTTGAAGAAAACCGGAGAAATTGCTGACCAGTTTACGATTTTGAAGAAAGATGTCGTAGTGACGACTTTACCAGATCTGACCATCTGTGAAGGAGACTCAATTGATGTGGCAGCATTGTTTACCGGTGGTTCACTGGATATGACGTATGCATGGACAAATACAACAGCTACGGATTCTGTTGTTTCATTTTCTCCGACGACAACGACACAGTATACTTTAACGGTGACAGATAATCTGACCGGACAGATAGAGTCAACCAATTTTACGATTAATGTACTTCCGTTTCCTGCTCCGGTTATTACACAACCACTTCAAGGGACATTGGCAGCACCTTCAGGAACAGGTTATACATACCAATGGTACATTAACGGAAACGCAATTTCCGGAGCAACAAATCAGTATTATCAACCATTATTTGACGGAACATATACTGTATTGGTCACAAATACAGCAACAGGATGTAGTGTATTGTCTGCTCAATACGCATATCCTGCTGATCTGGGAATTACAAATACTACGGAAGTAGCTTTTTCATTGTATCCGAATCCTGCGGATGACCAGATTACAATTTCATTACCGGAAGGTTTGAAAGACAATAGTTATACGATTACTGATGTTGCAGGAAAAGAAGTTGCAATAGGAGAATTAAAAGGAGAAACGATGACAATTTCTGTAAAAGGGATGAGTCCGGGAATCTATTACATTGTCTTGAAAGGTAAAACAGGAGAACTGAAACGTTCGTTCGCTAAAAAATAATTCATCAACACAACAATTCGATATGAAAACAAATAAATACAAATCAACGATTGTAGTACTACTTGCTTCTTTTGGGAGCATCGCACAAACACAACAGTTTACAACAGCAGGAATTCACACATTCACTGCTCCTGACGGAGTCCTTTCGGTAAAAGCAGAAGCAATTGGTGCCGGAGGAGGTGGCGGACGCGTAAGAGGGTCTTCTGCCAGAGAATCAGGTGGTGGAGGTGGAGGTGCCTACGCCAGAGGTATTGTAAATGTTGCAGCCGGAAATACTTATACACTCGGTGTTGGCGCAGCAGGAGTACAAAATGACAATGCAGCACAGCACGGTGGAAATTCTTATTTCGGAAGTGCATCATCTTCGGATGCTGCTCTTACTGTTCGTGCGGAAGGAGGAAAAACATTGATTCTTTCGGATGGAAGTAACGGAACAGGTGCCCAGGGAGGAAAAGCAGCAAATTCCGTTGGAAACCGGGCTGTATATGACGGAGGAAACGGAGGGAACACCAGTAGTAATGACTACGGCGGTGGCGGTGGTGGAGCAGCAGGGAGCAATGGTGCCGGGGGTACCGGAGGACAAGGAACTGCAGGCATGGGAACAGCTGGTTTTGGCGGAAATGGCGGAGCTGGAGGTGTTTCAGGTGGAGATGATGACGGCGTGGAAGGGTATAATTATGGCGGCGGTGGCGGTGGTGCCCGAAAAAGCTTTAGCGGAAGTACCGTTAACCGATTCGGAGCATCAGGAGCAATCGGTATGGTTGTTGTCTCCTGGTCAACGATCAGCGGATTTACACCTGCGGCAGTATGTGCAGGATCAGGAGAAATGATCACAGTGACCGGAACAAATTTTACATTGATTGATTCTGTATCGGTTAATGGTACAAATGTACCGTTTACCGCAATTGATAATACCCAGTTTTCTTTTGCAGTTCCTGCGGGAGTAACGTCAGGGGCAATTATTGCATATACGGAAAATGGAAGCTCAATTTCATTAAACGCATTGGAAGTTTATGATTATGCGGTTTCTGTTTCTTTATCAGGAGCTACGTTAACGGCAAATTATACAGGAGGAAACGGTGCAACCTATCAATGGCGAAATTGTATCTCAGGATCAGCGATTAGCGGAGCAGTAGGAGCAACTTACACACCAACTCAGAATGGATTGTATGCCATTGATGTGACGGAGAATGGATGTGTTGCTTCATCTGAATGTATTACCGTTGCGTCACTGGATATTGCATCATTGACAGAAGATGCATTCACGGTATATCCGAATCCTGCTTCAGAAATGTGTGTTGTGGAAACATCAGGGATGGTTATAAATCAGATCGTACTGATCGATGTAAACGGAAAAGAACTGAATCAAGTGATTCCTGCAGGCTTTGTGTCTGAGTTAAGTTTGGAAGGAATAAACACAGGAATGTATTTTATCCGGGTTAATGCTGGAGATAAGATATCTGTCAAGCGTTTGTCTGTGATCAAGTAACTTTTTATAGAAAAAACAGCGATGTATAATAAACTACTTTTGTTAATGAACGGTGCAGTAATGAGCTGCACCTCTCTTTTTTCTCAATGCGATACGACGTATCTGACGGGTAATCAAACAATCAATTTCAGCGATTTCATGTCCGGAGTGTATTACATTGATGGGGATTTTACCATTGATCAGGGAGTAACGGTGTATGTAAAACCGTTTACTTCAGGAGGATGTGGTCAATTAGAAATCCATGCAGATAATATTACCATTAAAGGCGAAATAAATGGTGATTATGCAGGCTTTCCGGGAGGAAACCCGGGAAATGGTGCATCTGTTTTCAGCAGTGCAACAGGTCACTCCTCAGCACTGACAGGATGTAATAGCAAAGACGATGCTGGTATTGTATCTGTTGATGGAGGAAAAGCCGGAGTAGCAGGTTCAGGGGCTGGATCAGGTTCGGGCGGAACAGACGGAAGTACCGGATCAGGTCCGAAGCAACGATGTGGAAATTCAAATGATACCTATGGAATGATTCCTGGATCCGGAGGTGCAGGAGGTGGTGGAGGTGCCAGTTACGGAGGTACAGGAGGGCCCGGAACTGCCGGAGGAAACGGATCGGGAGTGCACGCAGGAACAAATTCGACTGTTTCACCTGAATATACGATACTGGCAGGGAATGGCGGTATCGGAGGTGAAGCCGGAAGTATATACGGAACAGAATCAGGTGATGATATCGAATTGGGATCAGGCGGAGCTGGAGCTGGTGGTGGTGGCCGTTCGTACGATGCAGGGTTGCCAGGTACAAGAGGTGGAAATGGTGGCGGATTGGTTGTGTTGGAAGCAGTTAATGAACTCACAGTCGAAGGGACGATTTCTGTGAATGGAGAAAACGGGTCCGTAGGAGGGCACGCAGGAAGTGGTGGTGCGACTGAAAAATGTTGTTCCGACGGTTGCGATGATTGCGGAGAAGCAAATATGTCTGCAGGAGCCGGAGGAGGTTCCGGTGCTGGTGCAGGTTCCGGAGGAGGAATTTTACTCCGTTCAGAAACAGCAGTCATTTCAGGAACACTGACTTCAACAGGAGGTATCGGTGGAAATGGAGGAAACGCAGGTGTTGGCGTTACATGTAACTACGGGGGGAATATCTTTTGTTCATCTGGTAATATTACAACTGGAAATGGTCAGGCCGGAGGAAAAGGTGGTGACGGAGGAGGAGGCCGGATCAAAATCTTTACAGGACTCTGCTCTCCCGGACAGGTAAACCCGGTTACTTCTGTTGATGGTGGCGGAAATGCCGCGCAAGGAACATATGCCCATGTGTGTGCTGCTTTTGTAGGAGTTGAAGCCCTTGAAGAACTTCGCTTTTCAATCTATCCGAATCCGGCAAGTTCGTTTGTAACAGTTGAATTGCTAAATGCAAACGGAGCTGAAAATAAACTGATGCTGACCGATACGAAAGGAGCTGTTTTACTGACGGAAATGACAACAAATCCGACCATTACATTACCGCTTGACGGTTTGAATAGTGGCATGTATTTTTTGACGATTCAGTCCAACGGACAAACGGTTGCAACTAAAATCATCAAACAATAAACAGGATGAAAGCTAAATTATTAGGATGCATCGGAATGCTATTCTGTTTGCCTGCATTTTCTCAATCCGATTTATTGGAAACCAGGAGTGTTGTTCCGGAACCGTGTATGGATCCGTTTTATCATGGAGTTGCTTCAGGAGATCCGATGAAAGACAGGGTGATTATCTGGACGCGTGTTACACCGACAGATGAAAATCAAAACCCTGTAGTAGTAGGATGGAAAGTTGCAACGGACACAGCGATGACCAATATTGTTCAGTCGGGGAGTCTCATCACAACTTATGAACGCGATTATACGGTAAAAATCGATGTGACAGGATTACAAGCAGATCAATGGTATTACTACGAGTTTTATGCTTACGGAAAGCGAAGTATTCAAGGGAGAACACGGACAACTCCATTGCCGGACGCTTACAAAGACAGCCTGCGGTTTGCAGTTGTTTCGTGTGCCAACTTTGAAGCCGGTTATTTCAATGTGTATGCTTCTCTGGCTGATCGAAAAGACATCGATGCCGTACTTTGCTTAGGAGATTACTATTACGAATATGCTACCGGAGGATATTCTCCGAATCCTGCTGCAGGAAGAGTTGTTGAACCATTACACGAGATCGTTACATTGGATGACTACCGAATGCGTCATTCGATTTACCGGTTGGATAAAGATTTGCGACGACTGCATCAGTTGTTTCCGTGGTTTTGTATTTGGGATGATCACGAATCTGCGAATGATTCATGGATGGGAGGAGCTGAAAATCACAACACCGGAGAAGGGGACTGGATTGCCCGGAAAGAAGCTTCCAAAA
>DHNG01000031.1:29446-30854 GCA_002409405.1 Flavobacteriales bacterium UBA5422
AGAAGCTTCCAAAAAAGCCTACTTTGAATGGCTTCCGATCCGTGACAATGACCTGGAAGGACAGTACGAGATCTACCGGACCGCTTCGTATGGTGTGTTGGCAGATATCATCTTGTTAGATACACGTCTTACAGGAAGAAGTCAACAAGTTTCCTGGGGAAGTTCACAATTGAATAACTCCAACCGATCCATGCTGGGAACAGCCCAGAAAGATTGGTTCTTAAACGAATTGTCAACAAGTACTGCTATTTATAAATTGGTTGCACAACAGGTCATGATGGCTCCACTGACAGCGTTTGGAATTCCGGTTAATATGGACCAATGGGACGGATATCCGACAGAACGGTCACAGATTTTAAATCACGTTTTTTACAATGGAATCCAAAATTTTGTGGTGTTGACAGGAGATATTCACACCGCATGGGCAATGGAAATTCCTATTGGAGCAAGTAGGGCAGGTGTTGAGTTCGTAACGCCAAGTGTGACCTCTCCTGGAATGGATCTGGGATCAGGAGTTGGTGAAAGTGTAATCATGGCGGCGAATAGCCACATCAAGTGGTGTAATCTGAACAAAAAAGGATACATGATTGTGGACGTTAATCAGAACAGAGTGCAGTCAGACTGGTATTTTGTGAATACAATTGATGCTTCGGATGCTACTGCGGTGTGGGCCAAATCGTATTATGCCAATCAAGGATCAACACAATTACAGGCAACCAACACAATCGCGTTTGCCCGTCCGGATATTTTTTCTGATGTACCGCAACATTGCCCCAGAGTTGTAGAGGAAGAAGAAGAACCCGAGGAACCGGAAGAGCCTGGACTGGCACTGGAAGAAATCCAGAAAGACATCATTGTGATCGGAATGTATCCCAATCCGGTATCCACCATTCTCAATATTCATTTTTCCAACCTGGAGACCGATGAAATGACAATGGAAATTCTGGATGAAACAGGACGGAACGTTTTCAAAGAAACATTTATTTGCCAACAGGGATCGTGGATCAAGCAAATCAATACAACTGATTTTTTGACAGGTAAATACACCTTATTCATCCACGATGAAGGAAACCCTGTACTGAAAAGAAATTTTGTGAAGTACTAACTACTACTTGTTAATTAGGAAGATGCAGAGAACAAACCGTCTCTGCATTTTTTCTTTCCCACTTAGGAGGGGGATTAAGGGGGAGGATTTTTTTAATTCTACGGTTCACCATAAAAATGATACTTCAACTTTGTAATTGAAATAAGGCTTCCGTTATCAGAAGATGTCTTCTTTTCGATCAGTAATTTTTTCGTAAACTGCTCATTAGAGAAAATTTCATAAGTATAATGAATCACATACTTTAACACATCATCGTAATAAATGAATTCTGTTTCCGATTGTTCATTATCTACGATACGAACA
>DHNG01000031.1:31000-48300 GCA_002409405.1 Flavobacteriales bacterium UBA5422
TTTGTTCGGAATATGTTCTTTTGAATAGACCCCGTCAATGACTCGAGGCATGGGTTTGTGAATTTTTATTGCAGACAAGCTATATTGATCATCATACATGTATTCATTCATATAATAATCATAACGATTACTTTTATCAATAGTCGTTATAAAAGTATATGGCTCGTTTACAAATCCGTACAGATTTTCGCCTCCCATAAAGCCATATTTCAACGCTGAAATAAAGCCGGTTGAATCAAATGTGATGACATATTCCGGAAATGAAACGAGTTCATTTCCCATAGGTATTGTTTTCGATTGCTCAATTTCTCTTACATGCAATAACGCATAGGAGTAAGTTTCCCTTTCAATTAAAAAATCTTCCGGTAAAGTAATTAATTGTCCACTTGCATTTAAAGCCGAGAACAACAGAATGAATGAAGTTAGTACTGTTTTCATTTCACGTGAGATGATTTACTTTATTAACCTTTCTTATGAACTTTCGTTACATCCTGTTTTCTAAAAATATTATTTTTGACCCTATTTTGCACAACACATGCTTTCAAAAGAAGAACAGAGAGAGAAAAACACCTTGTTTTGGGGAGAATTTAAAACCCGGATGAAAAAGCACATGTCCAGTTCAGGACGTCGGATCAACTGGTTGACATATCCGACAGAAGCGAAAGAATTATACCTGCGTTTACATGCAGATGGTAAATCCTGTTCGTTGAATTTTGATATCCAATGCAAAGATGACGGTGTACGGGAAGTGATATGGGAGCAAATGGGAGAGTTGAAGGCGGTGCTTACTGCTGAAATGTTGGATGAAGGTGATTGGATTGAAAACTTTACAACACCTGAAGGAAAAACCATTTCCAGAATTAGATGGGAGTCTGCAAACCTGAATTATTTCAACGAAGGAGACACCCGGAAAATGTATTCTTTTCTTCAAGAAAAAATCATGGCCTTCGACCGGTTTTACCAGGAATACAAAGACATCCTCATACATTTATTGGATTGATAGAAAGAAATAGCAAAACAAAACGTATTTTTGACACATGAAACATCTTTTTTATACAGCAGTAATTATTCTTAGTTCAGGATTTGGAAATCATTTTTTAGCACAAACAACGATTCTCGAAGAGAATTTTGATGCCGGAATTCCTTCCAATTATGTGTTGTATAACCAAGACGGATACACACCGGATTCAGCTGTTATTGAATATACGAATGCCTGGATTTCAAAACAAGATCCTGCAGATCCTTCCAACACAGTCGCTTCGTCAACTTCTTATTTTGATCAACCCGGAATGGCTAACAGATGGTTGGTTACTCCTTCGATTACATTGGGACCATTCGGAAATATTCTGACATGGCAAGGGAAATCACATGATGCTTCTTTTGCAGAAAGTTACCTGGTATTATTGTCTACAACAGGGGATGCTGTTGCTGATTTCACGGATACATTGAAAGCTGTTGTGAACGAAGATATATATTGGACGAACCATTCAGTTAATTTGTCAGAATTGGGATACAACGGACAAAACGTACACATTGCATTTGTGTTGAGAACATTGGACGGATTTAAATTTTACATGGACTCCCTGAAGGTTGTAGAACAAGATCCGGTGGGAATTGCCGGGAAAGAAATGGTTGAGTTTCAATTGTACCCGAATCCTGCAACAGAAACAATCACTTTCACAACGGAAGCAAATGTACAACAAGCAATCATTCGCGACATTAACGGAGCGATCGTGATGCGTTCAACTGAACAGGAAATTGATGTACGTAACCTGGCGAACGGGATGTATTTTCTAGAGCTGGTTCACTCCAACGGAACCGTATCCAAACGGTTTATTAAGCAATAACGTATTCGTCAATCCGTATAGTTTTGATTGTAGAACTGCTACATCAGCTATATTTTTCACACCAAAAAGATAACATGTTTGTCAATTTGCTCCAATAGCTATAGGGATCAACGGTTCACTCTTTTACCACATAGAAGTATAAAAAACAGAAGGTAACAAACTCAGCTGACGAAATTAGCTGCTATGTGTTGCTCTCCTTGTTACATTGAATACCTATGTGCCTTTGTGCACTATGTGGTTCATACACCATTGAGTTCTTCAACTGTCTTAATGACAATTGAATATCTCTTTAAACAATTATGAGGTGCTTTAATAATGTTCTTTCCGACAGATTTAAGTACTGTTTAGAAAACCAACTTCAAAAATTATCCAGCAGATCTTCTGTCTCGACATTCTTGTTTCCTGTAACAGGAACCCGTATTTTAGCAATCATAGCGATTAAAATCAGTAACGATGCAACACAGTGCAGGTAAAAACCGGCTCCTTGTTCGGATTCGCAGTAAAAACAAAGCGAAGTTGTAAAAAAGTAAAACGGAAGTGCAGGGAAAACAAGTGAAATAGCCAGTAGTAAACAAGCCCAGCGTGTGAAGTTCGAATGTCGGATCACTGAAAAAATAATCAGAAGAATGAGAGGTATCAGACTGAACAACGGAGCAATGTGCTCAATCCCCGATTCATAATTTTTGACAATAACACCTGCATTTACAGCACTAAAAGACGTTTCAATCCGATAGGGCAAAAATAAGCCGATGAGATAGATCCCGAATCCGATCCAAAAGAGAAGAATGACTTTTTTCATACTTAAAAATTATCGATGGTGTCTGTGGAAGTATCGTTTTTAATCACAGCTGTAGTGTCAACAGGTATCCGCCGTTTAATAATCGCAACGAGAAAAAATAATACAGAAGAAAATGAAAGTAGCTTTGATCCGATTTCTTCTTTTTCTTCACAACCAGCAAGGAGACCAGTTGGAAACCAGAAGAGAAGTAGGATTGGAAGGAAAAATAACAATATGGACAAACCGATAGAAAGCCAATTGACTAGATGAGAGTTTTTTATAAATGCAAGCGCAATTAAGGGCACAATCAATATGAGGCCGGATAATGCAGTTACGCTTTCCGTTCCGGTTTGTATTTGATCAACAGCCAGGAAACATTGAATTGTTCTGTAGGGGAGAAATAATCCAACAATGTATAGAACAATTGCAGATAAGAATATAAAATAATAAATCTTGTAGTAAGCTTTCATTAAGTAAATGATTCGTTGCTTACAAAGTTATCCGAAAATTGCTTTATTGCAAATCTATCTTTACCTTTGTGTGGCATTTCGAAAAACGGTGTTTTTTGGAGCATTGACGTTGAAAAAATTAAATGAAGATATGAGCTTGGTAGAAGGGAAAGTAAGTTCACAGGAACTGATTGGTCTGGAAGATAAATATGGTGCACATAACTACCATCCGCTTCCGGTTGTTTTGGCAAAAGGAGAAGGTGTGTATGTGTGGGATGTGGAAGGAAAAAGGTATTATGACTTTCTTTCTGCTTACTCTGCCGTCAATCAGGGACACTGCCATCCGAAAATTGTAAAAGCATTGGTTGATCAGGCGCAAACACTTGCGTTGACATCAAGAGCATTTTACAACGATGTATTGGGACACTACGAAAAATACATTACTTCTTACTTCGGATTTGACAAGGTATTGCCGATGAACACAGGAGCAGAAGCTGTTGAAACAGCTTTGAAATTGTGTAGAAAGTGGGCGTATGAGAAAAAAGGTATTGCTGAAAATGAAGCAGTGATTGTTGTGTGTGACGGGAATTTCCACGGACGTACAACAACTGTAATCTCCTTTTCCAATGATCCGGATGCCCGTAAAAACTACGGACCGTATACACCTGGATTCGTATCCATTCCATACAGCGATTTAAACGCGTTGGAAGAAGTGTTGAAGAATAAAAATGTAGCTGGATTCCTTGTTGAACCGATTCAGGGAGAAGCAGGAGTGGATGTGCCGGAAGAAGGATACCTGGCGAAAGCAAAAGCTCTATGTGAGGCGAATAACGTCTTGTTTATTGCCGATGAAGTACAGACAGGAATCGCGCGCACAGGAAAATTACTGGCAGTACAACACGAAAATGTGCAACCCGACATCTTGATTTTGGGGAAAGCTGTTTCCGGAGGAATGTACCCGGTATCTGCGGTATTGGCAAACGATGAAGTCATGTTGGTGATTAAACCCGGTCAGCACGGATCAACATTCGGAGGAAATCCATTGGCCGCAAAAGTTGCAATGGCAGCACTGGAAGTTGTTCAGGAAGAAAAATTGGCAGAAAATGCACAACGATTAGGTGAGATTTTTCGCCGTGAAATGAACCGCATTATCGGTCAGACAGAGTTAGTCGTAAAAGTGCGTGGAAAAGGTTTGTTGAATGCAATTATTGTCAACGATACACCTGAAAGCTCAACTGCATGGGATTTGTGCATGAAGCTGGCAGAAAACGGCTTGCTGGCAAAACCGACACATGGAAACATCATCCGTTTCGCGCCACCGTTGGTGATGACAGAGGAACAATTGATGGAATGTGTTGCTATTATTGAAGAAACCATAATGAATTTTAAGAAATAATCATTTAAAAACGATTGATCTTGGCTACAAAAATTAAATTCGGAACAGACGGATGGCGTGCAATTATCGCCGACGAGTACACTGTTGAAAATGTTGCACGTGTATCGTATGCAACAGCTGAGTGGGTGAAGAAAAACTTCGACAATCCTCGTGTTGTAATCGGACATGACTGCCGGTTCCAGGGAGAATTGTTTGTAGAAACTGCCGTCAAAGTCTTTGTGTCTCAAGGGGTCGAAGTGAAGATGGCAAAAGGATTCATTTCCACACCGATGATCTCATTGGCAGCAGTGAAAAAGGATTGTTCGGTAGGTGTTGTCATCACTGCGAGCCACAACCCGCCTTCCTACAACGGATTTAAACTGAAATCTCATTTAGGAGGACCACTTTCTCCTGTTAAAGTACAGGAAATTGAAGATAAAATCCAGGACGAAATTCCGGGTGAATGGAAAAGCGTTTCGCTGGAGAATGCATTGGTTGAAATTGTTGATCTGGAAACAGAATACGTTGACCATGTAAGAGCCAATTTTGATATTGCTGCAATTGCCAACTCAGGATTGAACCTGGTGTATGATGCGATGTTCGGTGCCGGACAAAATGTAATGAAACGCATTTTGCCCGACATCCAATTTTTGCATGCAGAGCACAATCCTTCATTTAAAGGAGTGGCACCAGAACCGATTGCGAAGAATTTGCAGGAACTGGAGCAGTACATCAAAGAAAAAGGAAACATTGATTGTGCATTGGCAACAGATGGTGATGCTGATCGAATCGGTTTGTACAACGGAAAAGGAGAATTTGTCGATTCCCATCACATCATCTTATTATTGATTCACTACCTGGCAAAATACAAAGGATTATCTGGGAAAATTGCAACAGCTTTCAGTACGACACCACGAGTTGGAAAGATGGCCGCACATTACAATTTCCCTTCAGAAGTTGTAAAAATCGGGTTTAAATACATCGCAGAGATTATGGTCAATGAGGATGTATTGGTAGGTGGAGAAGAATCTGGCGGAATTGCTGTAAAAGGACACATTCCTGAACGCGATGGAATCTGGATGGGACTGATCATCTGGGAATTTATGGCGAAATCCGGGAAAACACTGGATGAACTGATCGAAGAAGTATACGAAATTGTTGGAAGCTTTAAATTCGAGCGAAGCGATTTACACATCACAGAAGCACTCAAACAATCCATTATCAACAACTGTCAATCGAACAATTATACTGCTTTTGGTAAGTACACAATCAAAGAAGTGCAGACAATTGACGGGTACAAATATTTCTTCGATGATGAACGTTGGGTAATGATTCGCCCTTCAGGAACAGAGCCCGTACTGCGTGTGTACGCAGAGGCTCCGACATTGGAAGAAGCGCGCGTCATCTTATCAGAAACGGAAAAAACGATTTGTAACTAAATGACTGTTGGCTCCTGAAACCTTTCAGGACAAGAATAAATTTTTTATTAATGTATAATCTCAAAAAAGCATCATAATATGAAGCCTGTAATTGTTTTTATCTCATCGGTACTTGGACTGGTGGTAATTTTGTTTTTATTGGTATTCCAAACATGGCCAATGCTGGTGGCAATTTGCCTCTTTCTTATCATTGTAGGAATCTACGACGTTACGCAAAAAAAGCGAACCATTCTTCGCAACTTCCCGATCATTGGTCACCTACGGTTTTTACTGGAAGGAATCGGACCGGAAATCCGTCAGTACTTTATTGAATCGGATACAGAAGGGAAACCGTTGAACCGGACACAACGAACGTACATTTATTCACGTGCAAAATTGCAGAATGACAAACATCCGTTTGGAACAGAATTGGATTTATCAATCGAAGGAAACGAATGGATTCAACACTCTATTTATCCTTCTCCACACATAAAAACGGCTCCTAAAGTTCGTTTTGGCGGAGATAAATGTACACAACCGTACGATGCGGCATTGTTCAATATTTCAGCAATGTCCTACGGTTCATTGAGTAAAAATGCCATTATGGCATTAAATAAAGGAGCACAGGCAGGAGGATTTTACCACAATACAGGAGAAGGAAGCATTTCTCCATACCACCGCATGGGTGGAGATCTGGTGTATCAGATCGGTACAGGCTATTTCGGTTGTCGTGCGGCAGATGGAAACTTTGATGCCGAAAAATTCAAAGTGACGGCCAATTATCCGGAGGTGAAAATGATCGAATTGAAACTATCACAAGGTGCAAAACCCGGACATGGAGGAATTTTGCCTGCGGCTAAAAATAACCTGGAAATTGCTGCCATTCGCGGAGTGGAACCGTTCACGGAAGTGGATTCCCCTCCGGGACACCGAAAATTTTCTAATTCTGAAGGTCTCTTGATGTTCATTGATGAAATGCGTGAACTGGCAAACGGAAAACCGGTTGGATTTAAAATTTGTATCGGTAACACCCGGGAATTTGAAGAAATCTGCCAGGTAATGGTGAGAACAGGTAGAAAACCTGATTTTATTACCGTTGACGGAGCGGAAGGAGGTACAGGAGCAGCTCCGATCGTCTTCTCGGATCACGTAGGAATGCCGTTAGAAAATGCCTTGACATTTGTGGTGGATACCTTGATTAAATACGACCTGAAAAAGGATATTCGAATCATTGCATCTGCGAAAATAGTAGACGGGTTTGATATTTTTAAAGCATTGTCAATGGGAGCGGATATCTGTAATTCTGCGAGGGGAATGATGCTGTCTCTGGGATGTATTCAGGCATTAGCGTGTCACAAAAATACATGTCCTGCGGGAGTGGCAACCAATAAACCGTCTAAAGTAAAAGGATTGGTAGTCGAAGAAAAATGGAAACGTGTGAAAAACTATCAAAACGAAACAGTTAAAGACTTCCTGGGCTTATTCTCAGCAGCCGGATGTGAATCGTTGACAGATTTGAAACGTACATTGATCAACAAACAAATCGGAGGAAAACCGGTCAATTTTGCTGATATTTATCCGTATCCGGAAGTCAATTAACGATTATTAATAAACAGAAACAGGGTGTTGAGCAATCAATGCCCTTTTTTATTGCTTCCAATAACTATATTTACACCATGAACAGTAGAGACTTATTAGATAATTTTCAGCGGGAAACAAGCGATCTGAATGAATTGCAATTTCCGTTGGATTTTGAATTCAAGATTACAACGATCTATAATGATTTTGTTGTGAAAGACGGACGAAACAGCGTTCGTGCATACGTGCGTCAGAAATTATTCCGCTTTAAAGAAAGCGTGGTTGTGTTCAGTGATGATTCAAAAAAGAAAGAATTGTACCACTTAAAAGCAGATCGATGGATTGATTTTAATGCACATTATTCCTTTACCGAGGCCAATTCAGAGACGTTGATCGGAAGTATGGGGCGCAAAGGAATGAAGTCGCTCTGGAAGGCAAGTTATACCATTTTTAATAGGGAAAAACAGGCGATGTATGAAATCAATGAAGAAAACCCATGGGCTAAAGTCGGAGATTCAATGGTCGGTGAAATTCCCATTGTTTCATTCTTTACAGGGTATTTGTTTCATCCCAAGTATGGAATCAAAGATCAGCAGGGGAGACTCGTCGCTCGTTTGTCAAAAGTGCATTCCTTTTTCGGACGGAAATTTAAGCTGGAGCAATTGGATGACATTTCTACGGAAGACAAGACGAACATCATGCTTTCGGTTATGATGATGGTATTGCTGGAGCGACAAAGAGGATAGTTTTTTAGAGGGAAGTAATTGGCACTGATTTTGTTGCTGATTATGAATCATCTAAAAAGCCGTACTATGAAAAAACTGTACATCGTTGTCTTCAGTTTACTGCCCTGCATGTTGTTGTCACAGATTGACAGCAGAGTCCAGTTTGGAATTCATGGATTAGCCGACATTCCGATTCGTTCACAGATGCCCAAGATGAGCACAAATTACGGTGGAGGTACATTTTTATCTGTAAAACCACACCGGCGCGTTCCTTTGTTCATTGAAGTGCGGGGATCAATCGGGCAATACAGTTCCAAAACATCTACTGAAACATTTATTTTCGATGATGGCTCCACAACCGTAACCGACGTAACGTTCAGAAGTTTGATGAGCAAGGTACAACTCGGAACAAAGGTCTATTTAACACCGGCATACCGGCAGGTAAAACCCTATGTAATGCCGACAATCGGGTATAATTTTATGCGGTCCCGAATTCGGATTGCTGACCCGATGGATGAAGATGACTGTCAACCATTGGTCAACAGATTGTCACATGGTTCTACAGGATTCACCTACGGATTGGAAGCGGGAGTAGAGCTGGATGTTATCGGAATGATCAAAGGTGAAGAGAGAAGCGGAAAACTCTATTTTTCTGTTGCTTACCTGAGCAGTGCCCGAAAAATGGATTACATCAATATCCGGTACATGAGTGATCACGAGCATGGTGTACACGAAGGTGAACATGGAGGAACTGCCCAAGCGGACGGACGACCGTTAACAACTGATTTTGTCAACGTTTCTTCCAATGATCTGCATTCCCATAAAATTGCTGAAGTGTATAACACCTATCTGCGATTCATCAATGTGAATGTGGGGTATGTGTGGTACTTCTAAAATTCGTACGCACCGATGTCAGGAGGATTACTACGAGGCTTTCCTTTGATGTCAGTAATAACAGTGGAAGCAACTCCTGCGTTGACCAACGGAGAAGTAGACCAGATGTCGTAGTCAAATTCTTGCGGGTTTTTAAATTCTGGATTCTGATTCCAGATAATGTTGGTGTAAAAACTTTCAGTGCTTGGAGTGTTCATTTTGATGACACAATGATCAATTTCAAAGGCATTGGTACCAATATTGTCCAGGTTGAAGGCAATTTCCCCTTCCATATTTCCATAGATCACGCAGTTTTTTATCGTCCCCGTTACATTGGCAGCCAGTACACTGTTTCCGTCGTCGTAAAAATCACTGATTCCCATCGCTGGTAACTGACCGTCTCCGGTGGCATATCCTGCAATGGTACACTGGTTGAAATTAAATCCACTTCCGGCGAGATTAATAAACGCATGAAACCCATTGTTGGTGATGACACAATTTTCGGCATCAACTTTCCCTCCCGCAAAATTCATAATTCCGTACCGGGCATGATTCTGAATAATGGTGTTTTTCAACCTCACCGTCGGATTGGCGCCGTTTCCGCCATCTTTTTCAATGTGAACACCGGTCGTCCCGTTTTTTATGATGGCATATTCAATGGAGGATGTTTTCGCTTCATTAAAATACACGCCATAATATTGCCCGGCCACCTTGTCATAATCACTTTCCAGTCGATCTCCCTGGATGACCACTTCATTTTGATAGGTTCCCTGGATGTTTAGTGTTCCTTTGTAAACATATAAAAACGAATTTTTATGCAGATAAATCTTTGTTCCTGCCGGGATGGTCAGCTGTTTATTTTCATCCACAAATGCAGCTCCATAGATCAGATGTGGCTTATCATTCGGCCAGACTCCTTCGTTCAGATCCCATCCGCTTGACGGACCGCTGAGATTGGAGTAGTGGTAGTACATGTCCTGTCCCCACGCTGCGAGTATGACGTATTGATCTTTTCCGTTGGTTCGGAACCGAATCGAATCTTCAACAACCATTGGTAATGTCCCTCCGTTGGGATTTAATGTGACTTCCACAAATAAAAATAAACTGTCTTTTCCTTCCAGTTCAATTGCTGAAAACGCAGTACCTTGTAATCCGTCCAGGTTGATGCGGTAAGGAGAAGCGCTTCCTCCCATCAGTTCCACTTCTTCAATGACTACAGTACCCGATTCTTTATTGTAAATTTTCAATTGCTGCGTAGTTGAGCCGATGGTTGTAAATACCGTGTCAAAGACGACTGTATCTTTCGAAAACGCAAGATTTCCTTTTGACAGGATCAAAGCCTTCTTGCAAGAAGTATTGAGTGATAAGACAGCCAAAGCTGATAGCGAAAACAACAGAAATGTATATTTCAGTCGTCTGATATAGGTGTTTTTTGTTCTATTGTCCATAAGATTCGATGTAAAAATAACGAAAACAACGGAGAGTTATTTTATTTTTGTAGTAAATTGTATGTTATTTAAAAAAGTTTGTATAAATTTGCAATCCGTTTTTGGGAGAAATAGATAATAATAATTCAAAATGAAAAAAGATATACATCCGGCAGATTACAGATTGGTAGTGTTTAAGGACATGTCGAACGACTATGCATTTTTGTGTCCTTCATGTGCAACTTCAACAGAAACAGTTACATGGGAAGATGGAAATGAGTATCCATTAGTAAAACTGGATATCTCTCACAAATCTCACCCATTCTTTACAGGAATTGTTCAGTTTGTGGATACAGCAGGTCGTATCGATAAATTCCAAAGCCGTTACGGACGTCACACAAGAAAATAATAAATCATTATTTTCTCCAGATATTGAAATCCTTTCGACTTGCTCGGAAGGATTTTTTATTTTTAATCGCACACCTATTTGGTTTGTGCAATAAATAAGAGAACAGATGAACTATATTGAATATACCCGGCTATTTGAGCAAATACTGACTACAGAAACTCCTGCGGCACCTTATGACAACCCCGATTATTTCAATTATACCAAATTGAATGAATCCCGGATGAAGCGATGGACAAAAACTATGGTACTGGACGATGAATTGGTTCAGTTGCTGGAAAAATTGTCCGTAAAACAACACTGGATCATTATCACCGAACCGTGGTGTGGAGATGCCTCTCACATTGTACCGTTTCTGGTGCGGATGGTTGAATTGTCTCCTGCGATTACCTATGAATTGCAATTGCGGGATACAGCACCTTTTTTAATTGATTCATACCTGACGAACGGGGGAAAAGCAATTCCGAAATTAGTGAGCAGAGATGCAACCGGAACGGATTTGTTTACCTGGGGACCTCGCCCTACAGGAGCACAAGAACTGATGAACAACCTGAAAGCAGAAAATGCCGATTTTGAACGGATCAAAATTGAACTCCAAAACTGGTACAATGCAGATAAAGGAAAAGAGATTCAGGAGGAATTGAAAAAGGTGTTGCAGTAAACAACGCTGACAATCAAAGACGGAATACATATCATTCGCGAGGGAGTTACAAATCAGTATGTAATACCTGCAACGGTACTGGCATTTTTGGCAGCGGTCGGATTCGTGTACATCGGGTTACCATCAATTGTAATTGTTCTGGCAGCGCTTGCACTATTTTTGTCTGTTTCAGGAATGGAAATTGATGCCCGGCAACTCCGATACAGGAAATACAAGGTGATAGCAGGAATCAAATTTGGAAAATGGATTCCATTTACTACCGATGATTCTTTTCAATTGTGGTTGTCATCCGAATCGGGGAGATACATGTACACAACTTATGGAACAACGCCTGCTTTTGTGGCTCCGACCAATTTTTACAACGGGAATAAATCAAAATTAATTACGTATGACCTCATACAGGTATTTACTACCGGTGAAAAGCACATTGTGAATAATTTTTTTAAATACAGTACTGCTAAAAAAGCATTGAGTGTATTGGAATCGGCAGGATGTGCCACCCGCGATAAAATTATCGAAAAGCTCAATGAAAATAATAAGAGGAGAAGAAGGTTGTAACTGTTACAGTACCAATTCCCGGTATAATTTCTCGAAAGTAGCATCCAAATCCGCAGATAATCCCGGGTGAGGGCGGGAGGATTGAATACTCGAACTTTTAATTGCGGTAATCCAACGAAACCGTTCGTCCGCTTCCAGTTGTGCAATCGGACCTCCGTTTGGTGCTCCTGAACATATCTTGGTAAATGACTCCAGGTTTTCCTGCAATTGTTGTATGTCAAATTCTGAGCAGAAAGCACGAATCTTGTGTTCCGGTATCTGGTACTGAAAGCGAATGTAGCGTTTCCGCTTGCTGAACAGAATCAATCCGACATTGATAAATTCTTCCCGCTCCACTTTCGGAACGACACGAATTACAGCATACTCATATACGAACTTTTCCTGCATCTTCAGCTGCTTTAAAAAAGACATCGGCGTGCGCCAGTCGGTTCGACAAGAATTGGAAGTACACTTCCCGGATTGCATCATTGTCCGGCCCTTCTTCCCAATTTAAAAATTCGTCCGGAATCAGGTTCACAATGGTACGAAGCACATCGTCATTTAAAATAGATGTAAACTCTTCATGTACACGTTTCAATTCCGTTGCTTTTGAAATCAACGCGTGATCCTTGATCATTGTAAACGGAGTTACAGATGTTTGCTCCCAGTTATCCCACGAATGGTGAAAATAAAATGCCGCCCCGTGGTCAATGAGCCACAATTCTTTATTCCAGATTAACAGATTGGTATTGCGGTATGTCCGATCTACGTTGGTAATAAAACTATCCAGCCACACAATTTTAGATGCCAGGTACGAATCGCAATCATTCGATGCTACATCATACGTGATTGCTCCGGAAAGAAAGTGTAGTCCCAGGTTTAATCCTTTGCTGAATTTCAATAAATCCTGAATTTCCTCATCCGCTTCCGTTTGCCCGAATCGTTCATCCAATTCAATAAAGACAATTTCCGGAACTTTTAATCCTAGGTACTTGGCAATTAATCCACCCAGTAATTCGGAGATCAATGCTTTTACTCCATGTCCGGCTCCACGGAATTTGATGACGTATTTAAAATCGTCACATCCTTCAGCAAGCGCCGGCAAGGATCCTCCTTCCCGAAGTGGAGTGATGTACTGGGTAACGGTAACCGTTCTCAATTCAAAATTCATGTACATGTACTAATTCACTGTAAAATTAAACCAAACATTCTGAATTACTTCATATTTACCGGAGATTGTTCCGGATTGTACAAGTAGAAAACGAACAAGTCGATTGAATAAGTTAAAGTAATGGTGCGTAAACGCTTCAATGACAATGAAAAAAAGTACATTTGTATATAGAACTTATCTGCATCGCTATGGCAATTAAAATGGTTCAGGACGATCCTGAAGGAAATAACCGGTCTAAACGTTCCTATCGTGGAGGAGGTTCTTCGTCTTCCGGAGGTGGAATGGGCGGAGGACTGATCGGGTTGTTGATTAATTTTCTACCTTATTTACTGAAGCGACCGAAATTGTTACTCATTGTAGCTGTTATCGGAATCGGACTCTACTTTTTTGCAGGAAAAGGCTGTTCAGCGGACGGACTGCTGAACCAGGGAAATTTACCGTTCTCACTGGGAGGGGAGATGAACAAAGAAATCTACAATGAAACGGAAATCTTCGAACCACTTGCTGATAATAAGAAAAATCCACTACCTGAACGGGTAAGTTTACAGAAATATTGCCCTACGCCAATGAACCAGGGGGTACAGGGATCCTGTGTCGCATGGGCAAGTGCTTATGCTGCACGCACCATTATTGAAGCGCAGCGAACAGGTCAACGTCCGGATGATATTAAATTTTCTCCTTCCTTTATGTACAATCAGATCAGCATTGATCATAAGACATGCCAGGGATCGTACATCAAATACGCGATGGACAACATGCTGGATGTTGGAGCTGTTCCTTTCAATTCTTTCCGGTACAATGAAAATAATTGTACTGAGCAACCTTCAGGATCGTTGAAACAGCAGGCGAATGCATATAAAATCAAAGGATTTCAACGGTTGACAGATGAAAAAAGAGGAAAGGTCTATGAACTTTTAGGAATGAAACAAAACCTGGCAAAAGGTTCTCCCATTATTATCGGGATGATGGTTGGAGGTTCATTTATGCAGGGGATGATGGGAAAAGAATTCTGGAATCCGACAGCACAGGATTATTACCAGCAAGGATTCGGAGGACACGCCATGTGTGTGGTAGGATATGACGATTACTACGAGGGAGGAGCATTCTTGTTGATGAATTCCTGGGGGACCGATTGGGGGAAAGACGGCTTTGCCTGGGTGCGGTATTCGGATTTCAAAGAATTCAATGTGGAAGCATACGGATTATACCCGATGGGAGATGCCAGTAAAAAAACAGTTACTTCATTTGATGGAAGCTTTGGACTGGAATTGAATGCAGGAAAGAAAACAATTGCATTGAAAACAATTTCAGATCATTACTTCGAAACAGTAGGAACGGTGAAAAAAAACGACCAATTTAAAATTGAGTTTACCAATAACCAGGAATGTTATACCTACGTATTCGGACAGGAAAATGACGGAACGGTTTCTGTTTTATTCCCCTATACTCCAAAACATTCCCCGTATTGCGGAATCACAGGTACACGCTTGTTTCCTTCGGACTATTCCATGCAACCGGATGAAGTTGGTAATAAAGACAAATTCGCGGTACTGGTGACCAAACAACCGATCGATTACGATGCTGTGAAACAACAAATAGGTAAAGCCAGCGGTGCAACACTGGAAGGCAAAATGGAATCCGTTTTTCGCTCAAAAACGAGTAATCAGTTACAATTGAGCGGTAATGAAACAATTCGATTCAGTACAGAAGTAAATGAGAACCAGGTGGTGTACTTTGTGATTGGAGTGAATAAGTGATTCGCTTCACTATTGTTACTTTTCAAGTAATCCTCATTCTATAGTGTACTAAAAATAAGGATGTATCGAATGATTGAGAAAAAAATGATTGGCTTATTGCTTATTACTGCAGTAATAAATGGAATGGCTTATGGACAACAGGACAAAACCTTTATTATTTTCCCGGAAGTAAGGACATTGTATACAGAATTTGATAACCTTGTTCGTATCCATTCTGAAAACAGGAAGATAAAACTGGCATGTACAGGATGTGACACCATTTACAGACTATCGGATAACAAGAATGAGTGGGTTGTCAGGATTGATCAACAAAAAACAGCTACGTTTATTGTAACAGATAAAAAAGAACGTATTCTTCATAAAGAGATGATTCATGTTATTCCTGTGCCAACTCCATCTGTATACCTGGATGGCATAGATGCACAATCGGTGCTTTCAAAAATGCCATCAATAATTGATTTGAAATTAGATGAATCAGTTCCTCTTAACGTACAGTTTTTAATTATGCACTGGCAGATAAACATCAATGAACAAGCGTTTAAAGGTTCCGGGAGAGCTATTTCAGAAGAAGTTAAAACATACATTAAACATACAAAGAGCGGTATCATTCATTTAACGATAACGTATTACGGCCCGACGGGAAAACACGAAATGAATGACTTTTTTGCGTTTAAACTAGAAAGAGATTGACTTTCCGGGTAAAATCGCCTATAAAAAAAGCCCCATTGCTGAGGCCTTTCGTGATGGTGGTATTCGGTTTTATTCCAAATCCATTTTAATTGACTTTTCTGTAGTGTACGTTCCTGAGAAGTTGTTATCTGTTTTTACGATACTTTCAGATGTGAGGGATAACTTTTTTCGGGACGAATCCTCAACAACGTAAATCGTAGAAAAATCTCCCAATTCATACGTGTTGTTGGTTACATCAGAAATCGGTACAATATCCGGCTGTCCTTCCATGATGAATGTAAGAACGTTGGATACCTTCTCCTGTAAAGTCTGAAACAAAATACGCTCCCGTTTCCCATATCCGTCTTCTTTCCCTTTTTCCAGGAAATTCCACGAACCGGAAGCTGAATAATAACGTGTAAACCGTCTGAGTGTATCTTGATATGTGTGTTCTGTATAATATTCCCTGATCAGATTCCATGTTCCGTCTTTACGAATGGTAAATGTGTTTCGCAGTGTTTTTCCCTGGGAGGTAGTTACTACCGTGGGTTGCCCTGTTGGCAATTGATTATAAGTTATAGCAGCTTCCGATTGATCCAGTTTTATGAACTCCGTCTGTGTCATAGTTTGGTCAATTCTGGTAGTTGTTTCTTCGTAGTTGGTAATCTTCCAATCCTTGTCGATTTTTCCCTTTGTTGTCTTCCCGCAGGAAGTAACCATCAACCCGGCAGAAAGCACAGTTGCTCCGAGTAAGTAAGTAATGTTGATGTGTTTCATAATAATACATTTAGATGTTAACCCAAAGTTAAGAGAAGTACCTTTCTATTGTATAGCAGGAAACTCAATGATGAAAACAGTTGAGTAAGTAAAAAATACTATTTTGAAGAATCTAGTTATCGGATGAATTAAACTGACAGAAATTATTCCGTTAAGGTTATTTTGATATTTGGAATAATTTTTCGGGGGCAACTTTCACCAATAATGGTTGCTGTTTTAATCCACAATATATCTCCCGGATTCATTCGCTTTATTTTTCTAATCTGGCCGTTTACAAACAAATTTCCGTAATTGATTTTAGACCGTTCTAATCCAGCATAAACGAATTGTTCTTCTCCATATTTATCTTGTTTCACTACATATGTTTTATTCAGGTGATGTAGTACTTTCTCTCTACCTGATCGCTTGATGATAACTGCTTCAAAAGAAGAAACATGGTTGTTGGCAATTAGTAAGCTGTGAGGATAAGTGTATATCAGCTTCAGATTATTCAATAACTCGGGTTTGGTCGCAAATGAATCCCGTATAGTTCCCAGAAAAATAGCATGATGTGGATGAGGAAGAATATTGATTATCTCAGTCTGTATCTTCTGTCCATTCTGATAAATAATGAATGTGTCCATTCCTCTTTTTGTTGGTGTATAGAGAAAGTGCATGTTTTCGATGAATGCAGTGTCAGCATTATTAGAGTGAATAACAGAGAAGGAATTCAAAGAATCTGTACTATTTATTCTCATCAGGTTTGTGGCGTAATGGTAAGCGATTTTTTCGTTCGGATCAGTTAAGCTCTCATTCGTAATAAAAATTTGACCGTGTGCCAGTGTAAGGGAACCCAAAATAAATAAAAAAAGA
>DHNG01000031.1:48545-48716 GCA_002409405.1 Flavobacteriales bacterium UBA5422
ATGATCAACATGGCATCACCATAAGAGTAAAATTTGTATTTCTCTTCGATTGCCGTGTGGTATGCTTTCATCATTACTTCGTGACCGGCAAATGCAGAAATCATCATCAACAACGTAGAAAGTGGTGTGTGGAAATTGGTAATCATGCAATTTGCAATGCTGAAATCGTAA
>DHNG01000031.1:48927-49168 GCA_002409405.1 Flavobacteriales bacterium UBA5422
CAATGGCACATACCCGTTTTTTATTCTGAATTGCTTCGTTTACAATATCGGCACTTTTTTGAGGAATGATCACCTGTTCGGAATCCATTTTGTGTTTGGTCAGATCCTCTACTTCTACCGGGCGGAATGTCCCCAAGCCGATGTGTAATGTTACATCTGCAAAGTTAACTCCTTTCAATTCCAAACGCTTCAATAATTCTCTTGAGAAATGCAATCCTGCAGTTGGTGCTGCAACAGCTCC
>DHNG01000031.1:49290-49637 GCA_002409405.1 Flavobacteriales bacterium UBA5422
GTTGGTGCTGCAACAGCTCCTTCTTCCGTTGCGAAAATAGTCTGGTAACGATCTTCATCTTCCGGTTCAACAGAACGTTTGATGTATTTCGGAAGCGGTGTTTCTCCCAGTTCCGTGATTTTTGCTTTGAATTCTTCATACGGACCGTCAAACAGGAAGCGCAAGGTACGTCCTCTTGAAGTGGTATTGTCAATTACTTCTGCAACCAATGAATCATCTTCTCCGAAATACAATTTGTTCCCGATACGGATTTTTCTCGCAGGATCGACCAATACGTCCCATAACAAACTTTCACGGTTTAATTCGCGCAACAGGAAAACCTCGATCTTTGCACCTGTTTTTTCTTT
>DHNG01000015.1 GCA_002409405.1 Flavobacteriales bacterium UBA5422
AATCACGACAACATATGTTTTCTGTTTGTCGGCAATCGGTGCAATCCGATCCTTAAATAAGGTATGAATCATTTGCGGTGCATCGTCATCTCCATGCAGCCAGTCAATATAATTTTTCTCAATGAATTTGGCAAAAAGCGTGTTGGCTTCTTTCTTCTGCATATTGAGAATTTCATTCATTCCGGAATCATCTGCACTTTGTAATTCCAATTCCCAATAAAGAATTTTCCGGTAAATATCCGCCCATTCATCTGCATCCAGTCGCCCTCCCAACTGCATACCCAATTGTCTGAATTCTTGCTGGTAGTTGGATGTTGTTTTTTGAGATACCAATTTGGACTGATCCAATATTTTCTTCAGGCTCAGCAGAATCTGGTTCGGGTTGACCGGCTTGATCAGGTAATCGGCAATTTTACTTCCGATTGCCTCTTCCATGATGTATTCCTCTTCACTTTTCGTAATCATCACAACGGGAACGTGTGCTTTCTGCTCTTTGATCTGACTCAGTGCCTCCAGCCCTGAAATTCCCGGCATGTTTTCATCGAGGAAGATCACATCAAATTGTTCCTCTGAATTGCGTTCCACCGCATCTACTCCGCTATTAACAGCCGTTACTGAATACCCTTTCGATTCCAGAAACAAGATGTGTGGTTTCAACAATTCGATTTCATCGTCTGCCCATAAAATTTTTACTTGCATGCCTCCATTCATTTTAGTTGGTGATTTGTTACAAATACGGGGCAACAATGCTGCCCCGTATTCAAATAACTGTATAAAAAATATGTTGTTTGCTCAATCAATAGATCTCTTTTCTGAAGCCAAGATTAAAATTGAAAAATACCGGTTTGTACAATGAACTTGGGATTCCTTGTGTACTCGGGATTCCAAACAAGGTCAACTGTGGATTGAAGTCAAAATAAAAACTCCCGAACGCAGGTATCGTGTACTTGACCCCACCTGTAAAACCTACTGCCAATCGGATGATTGTTCCTTTTTCACGCCCATCCGGATATTGTGTCATATCCAATGTATACTTCTCCGCATCGTAGTCTCCAAAGCGGTTTCCATATTTCACCGAATTGACAATCAATGCCAGGTTTGTTCCTCCGTAAAGAGAAAATCCTTCGTCAAATCCGTTGATCAGGTAATAGCGTGTTCCTCCGTCAATCATGAAATAACCGATGGAAGTAACATTCTCCAGAGAAACGTTAACCCATTGCGGGTCTGTGTTCGCATCTTTTGCAATTGCTGCCAGATCCCCGATGTATTCTGTCTTATTCTGGTTGAACAAATATGTTGCTCTACCATAAAAAGTCACCTCATTATTTCTGGGGATCTCAACATTAAAATGCAATCCGTAGAACGGCTTGCCGTTTCCGAATTCAAACATGAAACTCGGACCTCCCCCCACGCTGAACTGTGCAGAAACGATTCCTGCCATCAGTAAAAATGAAGCTAATAGTGTGTTTTTTACTGCTCTAACCATTTTGGTTTGTTTTTTATCACTTCATCAAAAATAATGCATTTTTCAATATGTGCGCCTTTTAAATAACCTGTGCTCATTAAAAATTCATTGACGATTTCTCCGCCTGTGAATTTAAAGCGCTTTTTGAACAACTTTACCCACTCTTCTTTGGTTGTCAGCCCCTGATCATCCAACCATTGTTTAAACGAACCATTTTCCTCCTGAATATCCAGAATTTGCTGTGCATTGTATATGGCAGCATTCACTTTCAAGCGGTTGCGGATGATTCCGGGATCACTCAGTAACCGTTCCTGGTCTTTCTCCGTATATGCAGCCACTTTTTGGATATCAAAATCGCTGTATGCTTTTCGGAATGAGGTTTCTTTTTTCAGAATAATATCCCAGGACAAACCAGCCTGGTTAATCTCCAACAACAGTCGGCCAAACAATTCATTATCATCTACAATGGGGAAACCATACTTTGTATCATGATAGATGCGGTGAATGTGGTTTTCCGGTAAGTTTTTACAAAAATCACAATATGACATGTAACAAAGATATGACGTTCTCAGGTATAAAACGCATCCCTTTTCTTAATATTTTATAATACGGATTTATTTTTTAGCTTATCCTTGCCGCTACTTTATTACCAACCGGACAATACGTGGTAAAAAAAGGGCGCTTATACAATTCCAAAAAGTTTTTACACCTTTTTGAAATCCCTTTTTTTACTCAGGTTTATATGTAATTTTGCAGTATAATTATTAAACTAAATCAGAGATGGCACTTCAGAAAGGATCTAAATTGTATAGCATTGTAAAGTTCAAATGCCCACAATGTCAGGAAGGTGATTTTTTCATTTCTCACCCATATGATTTTAAAAACATGGGAAAACCACACGAACATTGTTCCGAATGTGGAATGAAACTATCAAAAGAGCCTGGTTTTTACTTTGGCGCCATGTACGTATCCTACGCATTTGGTGTTGCCCTGTTTGTTGCAGTCATCGTTTTGTATTACCTCATCTTCAGAAGCATTGATGTCTGGAATATGTTGATTATTGTCGGAGTTATTTCCGTTATCACTGCTCCATTCAATTATGCGCTGTCTAAAATTGTCTGGGCCAATATTTTTATCCGTTATAACAAAGATGCAGCAGCAGAATACAAGCACAAGCAGCACATTGTTCCGGGTAAAACTGCCTGATCAGAAACTACCTAACTTTTCTTTCTTGAAGAGTTTTCGGTAGGTATCGTAGATCAACTTTAATCGTTTTTCATCATTGGGGTAATCGGTATACCATTTTGCAGGTGCTGAAATAATCCGGTCAAATTCTTCTCTTGGAATTCCTAATTTCTTAGAAATATACGCCTTCTCCTGTTCCACTTTTTCATCGGAATAAGGTTTTGTCTGCAAGAGCTCCAACGCTGCTTCCCGTGAAATTTCTTTGTTACAGATTTGTGTCGCCAGCGTTGCGCGTCGGTAATCAATTCCGAATTTCTCATACAGGTAGTACGACTGAATAAATCCTGTATACTTGGATTCATAATGTTTTCCTCCGTAGTATTTCCATCCCAGTTCTTTTTCAAGGAAAGCCATTGCATCTTCTTTGTTGTAGGGAACTGTATTCAGCACGTAAAAGAAATTGATCTTTTTCACCAACTTGTAGTACATTTCTTTCTTAAATCCAAACGTCGGGAAGGTTTTGAGTGAACGGGTTCCAAACTGCTTGTAGATATTTTTGAAATACCGCATATCTTTTGCATTGTAATGCCAGTGTTTCGGGAGAATCCCTTCCGTCGCGAAATTTCCGCCACTCACAATGTGCTTGATTCCATATTTAGCTGCCGTTTTGTGCAGAACAGCAGGAATAGCAATATCCGTGGGAGTTTCTGCTTCCGGAACACCTGCTTTCAGAAATGCAAGCTGTAAATCTCTGAATTCGTTCCAATCCAAGACAAAACTTTCGTAATCAATTCCTAATTTTCGGGCAATGTTTTTAATGTTCTGGACCGCTTCCTCCGAATTCCATCCATTGTCGAGATGAACCGCCAACACTCTCAAGCCATTTTGCTTACAGATATATGCGGCATACGAACTGTCGATTCCTCCGCTCAAACCGAGTACAACATCGTACTCCTTTCCTGCTCCGTCTTTTTTGATCGCCGAAACACGTTGTTTAAATTCTTGTTCTGATTTTTCCGGGTTGTACTGATATCTGGAGCGAACATCTATAAATTCTGTGCAATGATTGCATTCCCCTTTCTCATTAAATGAGATTTGAGGATCAGTCGTATCCATTACACAACGAACACATATTTGATATGGCACATTCATAGATGCATGATTTTTCAGTGTTGACAAAAATAGAATAATAATTGATTAATTAACAACTGTCAGAAGCAATATTCTTTCAGAACAGGTCAAATTATTCCCCTAAATCTACCTCATCTTTTTCAGGATAGTTGATCAACACACCGCGTTTCTTACCCTGGTAAACAAATAAGCTACCTGCAGCAGAAGCACTTGCATACCCTTCCTGGTGAACCAGCGACAGGTCTTTGTAATCTCCGGCCCCTCCCAGCGCAACAACCGGAATGGTAGTGACTTCAGAAATGGAGTGAACCAGCTCAATGTCATATCCACTCATTGAACCATCCTTTTCGATGGATTGAACAATAATCTCTCCCGCTCCTTTTTCCTGCATCAATTGCGCAAACTCAACAGGGGAATAAGCAGAGGCAGTTGTTCCTGCATGACTATACACTTTATTGCTTTTCAGAAATGGTTTCCGTACATCCATGCACACAGCAATTGTTGAGGATCCGAATGTAACCGCCGCTTCCCGGATAAACCCGGGATTTGTTACCGCTGCAGAACAGATCACCACCTTTTCAGCTCCTGAACTGATAATATCCTGGATGTGTTGAAGGGTTTGAATCCCTCCTCCGACTGCAAACGGCATATTGGCTTCCTCTCCGATTTCCGTTATTAATTCGGTAGAAATCAATCGTTTTTTACGAGTTGCTTCAATATCCAGAAAGACCAGTTCATCTGCATGTAAGTCATTAAAGATACGCACAGCATTAATCGGATCACCAATATAACGGTGGTCTTTAAATTTGATTGATTTTACCAATCCTTTCTCCGAAAGTAGTAAAACAGGTATGATGCGCAATCTTGACATGAAGCAATAGATTTGTCTGCAGGGGTTAAAAAAAGTGGGCTTCGTTTTCACTTCGCCCACTTCTGTTTTTATTATTAATAACTGATTATTTCGCTTTTTGCTTGGATTTCCCTTTCTCAATTACGACCGACAGTCCGTCTTCCGTTTCATTCAGGTCCATTTTTATTGTGTCTCCTTCGTGCAGGGAAGATTTAATAATTTCTTCCGCCAACGGATCTTCGATGTATTTCTGGATTGCTCTCTTCAATGGACGCGCACCAAATTTTTCATCATATCCTTTGTTGACGATGAAATCTTTTGCTTTCTCTGTCAATTCGATCTGGTAACCAAGATTGTTCAGACGGGAATACAACTTCGCCAACTCCAGATCAATGATCTTATGAATATCTTCTCGTTTCAACGAGTTAAACATGATCATATCATCAACCCTGTTGAGGAACTCCGGTGCAAATGCTTTTCGCAATGCATTTTGAACAACGATCTGTGCATTTTCATCCCTTGCTTCTTCTTTTGCTTTCGTTCCAAATCCTACTCCGGATCCGAAATCTGCCAATTGACGTGCACCAATGTTGGATGTCATGATCAGAATGGTGTTTTTGAAATCGATTTTTCTTCCGAGTCCGTCTGTCATGTGTCCATCGTCCAATGCCTGTAACAACAAATTGAATACATCCGGGTGTGCTTTCTCAATTTCATCCAGTAAGACAATCGAGTACGGTTTTCTTCTCACTTTTTCCGTCAACTGACCACCTTCTTCATACCCAACGTATCCCGGAGGCGCTCCCACCAAACGGGAGATAGAGAATTTTTCCATGTACTCCGACATGTCGATCCGAATAAGTGAATCCGTTGAATCAAACAGGTATTTCGCCAGTACTTTTGCCAATTGCGTTTTACCAACTCCTGTTGGTCCGAGGAAGAAGAATGAACCGATTGGTTTGTTCGGATCTTTCAATCCTGCTCTGTTTCGTTGAATCGCTTTTACAACTTTATTAACAGCTTCGTCCTGCCCGATTACACTTCCTTTCAAATCCTCCGCCATCGTTGCCAACTTCGCCGTTTCAGACTCAGACACACGTGTTACAGGCACTCCTGACATCATTGAGACAACCTCAGCGACATCTTCTTCCGTAACAATTACACGGTTATTTTTAGATTCTTCTTCCCATTTACGTTTTTCTACTTCCAGCTGTTCCTGTAATTTACGTTCTTTATCGCGAAGCTCAGCTGCTTTTTCGTACTGTTGTGATTTCACAACTTCCGTTTTTTCATCTTTCAGGCTCTCAATTTGCTCTTCAATATCAACGATTTCTTTGGGCACATTGATATTCGTGATGTGCACGCGGGAACCCACCTCATCCAACGCATCAATTGCTTTATCCGGCAAATGACGATCTGTAATGTAACGTTCTGTCAATTTGACACACGCATCAATCGCTTCCGGAGTGTATGTCACCGAGTGGTGGTCTTCATAACGTTCCTTGATGTTATTCAGAATTTGTGTCGTCTCTTCAATTGTTGTCGGCTCAATAATCACCTTCTGGAATCGGCGCTCCAATGCTCCGTCTTTCTCAATATATTGACGGTATTCATCCAATGTTGTTGCTCCGATTGCCTGCATTTCACCACGTGCCAATGCGGGTTTGAACATATTCGATGCATCCAGTGATCCGGAAGCACCTCCTGCCCCGATAATTGTATGAATCTCATCAATGAACAAGATAATATCCGGATTTTTCTCAATTTCCTGCATGACTGCTTTCATCCGTTCTTCGAACTGTCCTCTGTATTTTGTTCCGGCAACCAGTGACGCCAGATCAAGAGAAATGACCCGCTTATTGAACAAGACACGGGATACTTTTCGTTGCACGATACGCAATGCCAGTCCTTCAGCAATGGCACTTTTTCCGACTCCTGGTTCACCGATCAGAATCGGGTTATTCTTCTTTCTTCTGGACAAAATCTGACTTACGCGTTCGATTTCCTTTTCACGCCCTACAATCGGGTCCAAACGTCCGGCTTCTGCCATTTTTGTCAAATCTCTTCCGAAATTATCCAACACAGGTGTTTTTGATTTCGGATCTGCTTGTCTTCTTTGCGCACCAAAAGAGTCTTGCCCTTCATCCTCTCCGGAACCAGGGAATTCTGCTCTTGGAGCTTCGTTCATTTCGTCGTTATGTTCTGTCATCATCGTCTCTAATTCGTCTTTTACATTGTCATAAATCACACCGTATTTGTTCAACACACGGCATGCTACACTATCTTCCGCTTTCAGGATAGACAGCAATAAATGTTCCGTACCAATCATCGCGCTCTTAAACAGCTTCGATTCCAGGTAGGTCATTTTCAACACTTTTTCAGCTTGCTTTACCAGCGGTATCTGTCCTGCATTACTGTATACCTGGTTCGACTTTATCAGACTTGATTCAACCTCTGTGCGAATATGTCGCAGGTCAAGATTAAACTCATTTAAAATCCGAATAGCCGTACCATCTCCCTCACGGATAAGTCCCAACAACAGATGCTCTACACCAATAAAATCGTTACCAAGGCGCAACGCCTCTTCCCGGCTGTATCCGATGACATCTTTTACTCTAGGTGAAAATTTAGCCTCCATACTCTTACTCGTTTTCAATGGATAAAATTGCGTATTTATCCTTGTTTACAAAATTAAAAAAATAAAATTGTTAATAACTCCCCAAAAAACCGTATTTTCCACAGAATTTTGTTAGTAATTCACCTTTTTTTAGCATTTTTCATATCTATAAAATAACTAATTTCGGCGTTTGCTTTATAACTGCACAAATAGTGTGCAATAATTAAATTAAGTGACAAGATGGCAGACGGAGAAAGAATAATCCAGATTAACATTGAAAACGAAATGAAGTCAGCTTACATTGATTATTCAATGTCAGTGATTGTATCGCGTGCATTACCAGATGTACGTGACGGCTTCAAACCGGTTCACAGAAGGGTGCTTTTTGGAATGCAGGAATTAGGTGTATTTTCAAACAGACCTCATAAAAAATCAGCGAGAATTGTAGGGGAAGTGTTGGGTAAATATCACCCGCATGGTGACTCTTCGGTATATGACACAATGGTACGTATGGCTCAACCGTGGTCATTGCGTTACCCGTTGGTAGACGGACAAGGTAACTTTGGGTCTGTAGATGGAGACAGCCCGGCTGCAATGCGTTATACAGAGGCAAGATTGCGCAAGATCGCAGAGGAAATGCTGGACGATCTGGACAAGGATACAGTTGACTTTACTCCGAACTTTGATGAAAGTTTGAGTGAGCCTTCTGTTTTACCGACAAAAATACCGAACCTACTGGTGAACGGTTCTTCCGGGATTGCTGTAGGGATGGCAACGAACATGGCTCCACACAATCTAAGCGAGGTGGTTGACGGTGCAATTGCCTATATCGATAACAACGAAATTGAAGACGAAGAGTTACTTCAATACATCAAGGCACCGGATTTCCCGACAGGTGGAATTATCTACGGATACGAAGGTGTAAAGGAAGCATTGCTGACAGGAAGAGGCCGTGTTGTAATTCGTGCCAAAGCAGAAATTGAAGAATACCAGGGAAGAGAACAAATTATCGTTACAGAAATCCCATACCAGGTCAATAAGGCAGAAATGATCAAGCGAACAGCAGATCTTGTCAATGACAAAAAAATTGAAGGTATTTCTGACATTCGCGATGAATCTGACAGAAATGGTATGCGCATCGTTTATGAATTGAAGCGCGATGCCATTCCGAATGTCGTTTTAAATAAATTATTCAAGTATACATCACTTCAAACATCTTTTTCGGTTAACAACATCTGTTTGGTTGATGGAAGACCGCGTTTGCTGAATGTAAAAGAAATTCTGGGGCAATTTATTGAATTCCGTCACGAAGTAGTGATCCGCCGTACGCAATTTGAATTAAAGAAAGCGGAAGAGCGGGCGCACATCCTCGAAGGACTGATTATTGCTTCTGATAACATTGACGAGGTAATTGCAATCATTCGTGCATCAAAAAGTCCTGAAGAAGCGCGTGAACAATTAATTGCACGATTCAATTTATCCGAAATTCAATCCCGGGCAATCGTTGAAATGCGTTTGAGACAATTAACAGGACTTGAACAAGATAAACTGCGTGCAGAATATGCTGACCTGGTTGCATTAATTGCTGATTTGAAAGACATTCTGGCGAAAAAAGAACGCAGAATGCAGATCATCAAGGATGAATTGAACTATGTGAAAGAGAAATACGGAGACGAGCGTCGTTCCATCATTGAATATTCGGCAAGCGAAATGCGCATCGAAGATTTGATTCCGGATGAAGAAGTAATCGTAACGATTTCACATGCAGGATATATCAAACGTACAAGCCTTTCTGAATACAAAGTGCAAAACAGAGGTGGAATGGGATCAAAAGGTTCTGCAACACGGGACAAAGACTTCCTGGAGCAGTTATTTGTTGCGACCAACCATAATTACCTGTTGATCTTTACAGAAAAAGGGAAATGTTTCTGGATGCGTGTATTTGAAATTCCGGAAGGAAACAAAACATCTAAAGGAAGAGCGGTACAAAACCTGATTAACATTGAACAGGACGATAAGATCAAAGCATATGTGAAGGTACAGGATTTGACAGACAAAGAATACGTTGAAAACAACTACATCATCATGTGTACGAAAAATGGAGTGATCAAGAAAACTTCATTGGAAGCATACTCTCGTCCGAGAACAAATGGAATTAACGCCATTACCGTACGTGACGGGGATGAATTGCTGGAGGCACGATTGACAAACGGAACAAACGAAATTGTACTGGCAACAAAAGAAGGACGTGCAATCCGTTTCAACGAATCAACTGTTCGTCCGATGGGTAGAAATGCTTCCGGAGTACGCGGAGTTACCCTGACCAGTGAAACAGATGCTGTTGTGGGAATGATTTGTGTGGAAGATGTTTACTCTACAGTGCTTGTTGTTTCTGAAAAAGGATATGGAAAACGTACATTCCTGAACGATCCGGAAGACAATGAACCGATATACAGAATCACCAACCGGGGAGGGAAAGGAGTAAAAACATTAAACATTACCGATAAAACGGGGCCTTTACTGGCAATCAATAACGTTACTGACGAAGAAGACCTGATGATCATCACAAAATCAGGGGTAACAATCCGAATGCACATTGACACTATCCGTACAATGGGACGCGCCGCTCAGGGAGTTCGTTTGATCAACCTGAAAGGAAATGCGGCAATTGCGGCAATTGCACGTGTACCTAGAAGTGACGAGGAGGAAGAGGAAGAAGGATATGACAGTACGGAAGCGCCGGAAGGAGATGTGTCTAATGAGAATGGCACAACTATTGAAGATGGAAATGAAGAATAATAAAATGTTATTGAAAATGAAAACAAGATCATTTACACTTATAGCCGGATGTATCCTTGCTTCCGGGATGAGTTTTGCTCAAAAAACAAATGAAACCAGTGCTGCTGTTGAATTCAAGCAAAAGTACCAGCCGGCACTTATGACGGGAAAAATTGATGATGCTAAAACGGCATTGTTGAATGCAAAAAAATACATCGATCTGGCTTCAGAACATCCTGATACAAAAGGGACCTCCAAAACGTTGTATTACAAAGGTGAGATTTATGGTGCAGCGGCACAGGTTGCGATGATGACCGGAGATACAAATTTTGTGATTCAGAATTTCGGGGAAGATGCATTTGAAGTTTCCATTGCTGCATTGAAAGAAAGCTATACAAAAGATAAAAAGTTTCGTCTGGACATCGAAAATTCGGTGAACATGCAGGTAGGGATGTTAGCACCAGTAGCAGGAAAGTTTTATGAAGAACAAAAGTATGCTGAAGCAGGAGCTGCATTTTACTACATCTACAAAATTACAACAGCGAAGAATGTAACGGATACCTCCAACTTGTTCAACGCAGGATTGTGTTTTGAAAAAGCAAACATGGATAAAGAAGCAGCGGAAGCATACAGTGAATTGGCTGAAATCGGTTACCATGGTGGAGAAGGTTATGCATTGGCTGCAGGAGCATACTCAAAAATCAAAGATTACGACAAAGCGAAAGAAATCCTTGCAAAAGGACGGGCAAAATTGGGGAATGATAAAACAATTCTCTTAGAGCAAGTTCGTCTGAATATGACATTAGGAGATAACGTTGCTGCCGAAAAGTCACTGAATGATGCAATTGCCGCAGACCCTAAAAACAAACAGTTACATTATATTATCGGTACGATTTATACGGACCTGGGGCAAAACGAAAAAGCAGAAGAAGCGTTGTTGAAAGCATTGGAAATTGATCCGAATTATATGGAAGCGCAATACAACTTAGGTGCACACTACGTAACGTGGGCAACGACTATGCGTGATAAAGCAAATGATTTGGACCCGAATGACTTCAACTATGACGTAATGTTATCAAAAAGCCAGGAGTTATACAAAAAAGCACTTGGTCCCCTTGAAAAATATATTGATAAACAACCAAACGATGCAAACGTATTGTTGATTTTGTTTCAAATCAATCAGAATTTAGGTAACACTGAAAAAGCTCAGGATTACAAAGCCCGATATGACAAGGCGAAGTAAATGAGTGAATTTTAAATTTTATCGAAAGAGGGCTTCATCAGAGGCCCTCTTTTTTATTTATACCTCCCCTTTATTCTGTAAATACAGTTATATTTGCTTCTACATTTCAATAACAATCAGTTAGGAAAGACATGACATTTTCGAGCGGTATCTTTTTGGTTTATTTTCTTCCGCTGCTACTCATCGTCTATTTTTGTTCACCTACAATTATTCGTAATGCAATTTTACTCGCAGGAAGTATTTTCCTTTACTGGTGGGGAGCGCCTGATTTTATCTGGATTCTCTTGCTGGTTAGCGGTATCAACTTTTATGTAGTTCATAGGATACATCACGCTGAACGCCCTAAATTTTACCTGATTCTCTATGTGACCATTAACCTGGCACTACTCTGTTATTACAAATACTTCAATTTTTTCATCGACAATTTCAACCTGTTACTTGAAAATACAGGCTTGCAACAGGTAAAATGGGCAGCAATTGCTCTTCCGATCGGAATATCGTTTCATACCTTCCACTCCATTACCTATGGTGTTGATGTGTATCGAAAAGAGGCACAACCACAAAAAAACATGCTCAACTACTGGTTGTTTATTCTCTTTTTCCCGCAATTGGTTGCCGGTCCGATTGTAAAATATAAAAAGATCGCCCCACAGCTTTCCCATCGCAACGACCGGTTAGAAAATGTCATTAACGGGTTTTATCGTTTTTCAATCGGGTTAGCAAAAAAAGTATTGATCGCCAATGTTCTTTCCGAATACGGGGATTTATTACACAACTGGGACAACACTGTGCTGCATACTTCCTCTACCTCTATTGCATGGATGACTGCACTTTGTTATACATTTGAGATTTATTTTGATTTCTCAGGATATTCAGACATGGCTGTCGGATTGGGAACCATGTTCGGTTTCCGCTTGCCTGAGAATTTTAACCGGCCGTATCTTTCCAAATCCATCACTGAGTTCTGGAGAAGATGGCACATTTCACTAGGTGATTTCATGCGCAATTACCTGTATATTCCTTTGGGGGGAAACCGGGTGAGTACCAACAGGATGTACCTCAATTTATTCATTGTATTCACACTAAGTGGATTGTGGCATGGTGCTTCCTGGAATTTTATTCTCTGGGGCGTCTTTCACGGTTGCTGGTTGATCATTGAGCGTTTGTTCCGCCTGCAAAAATCCTCCTCCCTCCTGCGAATGATCCTCACGTTTATTATTGTACTCCACGGATGGGTTTTGTTTGATGCGGACTCGTTTTCAGAAGCATGGATCCATCTGAAAACGATGTATCGGTTCGAATCCGTTGAGTTTATGGATAGCGCAGACTTATTTTATTTTAACAGTCACGTTATCCTTGCAACAATTATCGTCTTATTGGGAATGACAAAATTAAGCAGGCTCTATTACCTGAAGTTGACACAGATTCGAAACCTAAAGACAAGTCTGATTTATTTATTCATTGCCGGAATCTTATTTTTCTTATCATTGTCACATATCGTTACAGGAAGTTTTAATCCGTTTATTTACTTTAAATTCTGATGAAAAACCACTCCTCGACATATCGATACATTGCCTTGATTCTAATGGGGCTGTTGCTTTTACCGCTGCTTGTTAATCACCTTCCCGGAATACCAAAAGCGCATGTTTTTGGAGTTGAAGAACAACAAGATTCAGTTTCAGGATCCTGGCTGGACGGATCTGCTCAACGACAATTTGAAAAGAAGTTAATGGACCATTCTGTTTCTAGAACCTACCTGCTTCGGTTCCGAAATCAATATCAGTACACATTATTCGGAAAGATCAATGCTAATAATATCTACAAATTCGGAGATTATTACTTCCGTTTTTATACTCCTTCGTTTAATGATGCATCCAATTTTATCGGAAAAGATTCGATCGAGCATACACTCGACGAAATTGTTCAGCTACAGCATTACCTGGGCGATTCCATTCCTGTCATTACCATTATTCCTCCTTCTAAAAATTATTATTATCAACAATTTCTTCCGGAGCGGAACCGAACAAAATCAACAGAAACCAATTATCACTACGTTTTAGCCGGATTGAAACAAAAACAACTCCACCACATTGATTTTAATGACTATTTCCTGAATAACCGATCGGAAATACCGGCCATTTTTGCAAAAGGAGGAATTCACTGGACCTCGTATGCATCAACTGTAGCTGCCGATAGTTTGATGAAGTACATCAGCTTTATTAAAAATGAACACTATGATTCATTCACGTACGATACTGTGTACCACAATGGGTTCAATGTAGATGATCTCGATCTCGAATTACTGAGAAACATCCTGATGAAACCTAAAGATCCGCGTCTGAGGGATGTCATTATCACACCTAAAAAAGGAAAAAAACGGCTAAAAGCGGTAATCGTAGGAGACAGTTTCTTCTTTACCATTCATAATTCAGGTGCCAGAAAAGCAATGTTTACCGACTACAGTTTTTATCATTACTATTTTAGCCGAACTTACAACAGCAATCTCGAAGTAGTTCCTTTTGATATTCATAAAATCAAAGCCGCAATGAAAGAAGCTGATTGTATTTTATTGGTGAATGACATTACAAATCTCCAGGTATTGGGATTTGGATTTCCGAGGAGAATCAATTACCTTTTTCAGTAGATTTAATACCATCTCAGCAAGATTCGGATTTTAAAATCGAAAAAATTGCATCAATTTTGACATCAAAAACAGGCAGAATGGATTCAACAGAGCACATCAATTATCAACGTATAGAAACAGCGATCGCATACATTCGGGATCACTTCAAGGGGCAACCCAATTTAGATGAAGTGGCAGAAAAGATTCATCTAAGCCCTTCTCATTTTCAGCGGTTGTTTCAGGAATGGGCCGGTACAAGTCCGAAAAAATTTCTTCAGTACATCAGTGTGGAACATGCCAAACACCTGCTCAATGAAGACCGTCAGTTATCATTGTTTGATGTTACACACGAAACAGGTTTGTCGAGTACCAGCAGATTACATGACCTATTTGTCACCATTGAAGGAATGACTCCCGCCGAATATAAAAACGGAGGAAAAAATCTTGAAATCAACTACAGTTTTGCCGAAAGTCCGTTTGGAAATATTGTTGTTGCCTCTACTTCAAAAGGCGTTTGTTTTATGGCTTTCGCCGAAGATGAAATAACTGGATTTATCGCTTTAAAAGATAAATTTCCGAATGCCCAATTTTCGAAAAAACTGGATTTAGCTCAACAAAATGCCTTATTCATTTTTCAAAACGACTGGAGTAAATTATCAGAAATTAAATTGCATTTAAAAGGAACCGATTTTCAATTGAAAGTTTGGGAAGCTTTGCTAAAAATCCCAATGGGACAGCTTTCTACTTACGGTTCTATTGCACATCAAATTCAAAAACCAAATGCTTCTCGCGCGGTTGGAACAGCAATTGGAAGTAATCCTGTTGCTTTTTTAATTCCTTGTCACCGCGTTATTCAATCTTCGGGAACATTTGGCGGTTACATGTGGGGAAACACCCGAAAAACAGCAATTATTGGCTGGGAAGGTGCACAAATAAATCCATAGTTTTTTTGCCACGAATTCACGATTTTTTTTAGATCAATGCGAATACAATTCGTGAATTTGTGGCGGAAACAAATCTCAATCTAAAACTTCTTTATGCAAAATATACAATCAAAAATTGCTTCTCAAAACTGGGAAAGCATTACCGAATCTATGTACGAAAATGGCTTTGCTATTATTTCAAATGTGTTGAATAATGAACAATGCGAAGATTTAAAATTCGACTACGACAATCCAAATTTATATCGAAAAACAGTTGTTATGGAACGTTATCGATTTGGTTTAGGCGAATATAAATATTTCAATTATCCGCTTCCAGATTTAATTCAGAACATTCGATCTGCAATCTATCCGAAACTAGCGCCAATCGCAAATGCTTGGATGAAAGTTTTAAATATTGACACGGTATTTCCAGAGAAACATGAAGATTTGCTAAAACTATGTCATGACAATAACCAGCTCAAAGCTACAGTTCTTATTCTAAAATATGGAAAAAGCGGTTTTAATACTTTACATCAGGATTTGTATGGTGATGTTTATTTTCCTATTCAAATTGTGCTTTTCCTAAACGAACCCGATGAAGATTTTACGGGTGGTGAATTTGTTTTGACACAGCAAACTCCACGAGCACAATCTAAAGCGATTGTTTTGAAACCCAAAAAAGGAGATATTCTAGTTTTTTCAACCAATTTTAGACCTGTAAAAGGCACAAAAGGATATTATCGCGTGAATATGAAACATGGCGTAAGCGAAGTGCATTCTGGTGAAAGATATACGTTA
>DHNG01000037.1:0-435 GCA_002409405.1 Flavobacteriales bacterium UBA5422
GAAAATGCAATACCGGAATTGCAAACGCAGCAGTCTTTCCTGTACCGGTTTGTGCAATCGCCATCACATCTTCACCATCCAGAATCGGTTTGATTGCTTTGTACTGGATGTCCGTTGCACGCACAAATCCCATTGCGTCCAATTGTTCCAGAATTGCTTTGTTGATGTTGTAATCTTTGAATTTCATGTTGTGGGTTTTCCTTTCTGAGTCTGTGTAAAGATAGTATTATCTGCCAATTGTTCATGTCGACATATCGCAATAGTGCGATATGCGAATATCGACATAAAAAAAGGTACCCGAAATACCGGATACCTTTCTTGTATAAGCGTATTTTAAAATTAATCTTCTTTGATAGAAGGCACCAGGATACGTCCACAGTGCTCGCAAACGATTACTTTTTTCTTCATTTCAATATCCAACTGACGTTGAGGTGG
>DHNG01000037.1:556-1329 GCA_002409405.1 Flavobacteriales bacterium UBA5422
ATATCCAACTGACGTTGAGGTGGGATTTGGTTAAAGCACCCTCCGCAAGAATCACGTTCTACCGGAACAACAGCCAATCCGTTCTTCGCATTTTGACGTAAACGTGTGTATGCAACCAATAAACGATCTTCAATCTGTGCTTTTGCTTTTTCAGAGGATTTTACTAATCCGTCTTCATCTTTTTGTGTTTCAGCAATGATTTCATCCAACTCAGCTTTTTTCGTTTTCAGGTCTTCTTTTCTGAAGTTCAAACGCTCTTTTGCTTCATCCAACAATTCTTTTTTCTGAGTGATGCGAATTTTTGCCTCTTTGGATTTCTTTTCGTGTAATTTGATTTCCAATTCCTGAAACTCAATTTCTTTTGAAAGAGATTCGTACTCACGGTTGTTACGTACGTTTTTTTGTTGCTCTTTGTATTTTCCAATCGCCAATTCAGCATCTTTTGACGCATTTTTTCGATCGGAAATTTCTACCTCTACTTCTTTTACTTCGTCCTGAATCTTAGCAATGCGCGTCTCCAATCCTTCGATTTCATCTTCCAGATCTTGTACTTCCAAAGGTAATTCTCCACGAACCGTACGGATTCTATCAATTTCAGAATCAATCTTTTGTAATTCGTAAAGTGCGTCCAATTTTTCCGCTACCGTTGCCTCTTTCTTTGTTGCAGTTGCCATATATTTTTAAAAATAATTTATCGGATTCGTATTAATCGTTGTTAAACGAAGCGCAAAGTTAGGAAATTTTTTTGTCAAAATAGCACTTAATAAATTAAT
>DHNG01000037.1:1394-11170 GCA_002409405.1 Flavobacteriales bacterium UBA5422
TTTGTATCTATTTCTGTTGTTAAGGTTGCAAAGTTAGGAAATTTTTTCGTAATAATGTCGTACAATAATTCTTGCGTAAATTGTTCGCTTTCAAAATGTCCGATATCCGCAATGATTAATTTATCTTCCGCATCGAAAAACTCATGGTATTTGAAGTCTCCGGTGATGTAAATATCTGCTTTTGAACGAATAGCATCCTTTAATAAAAAAGATCCGGATCCCCCGCAGAAAGCAACGGTTTCAATGGTAGATTTCACCAGTTTTGTATGCCGGATAACTCCACAGTTAAACTCCTTTTTCACAAAATTTAAAAATGCAGCTACCGGCATTGGAACAGGTAATTTTCCAACCATTCCGGCTCCTTCGAATGCATTTGAATTCTGGAGCGCAACAACATCGTATGCCACTTCTTCATACGGATGACTTTCTTTCATTGCCCGGACGACAGCAGCTAAATGATGGGTGGAAACCAATAGTTCCAATCTGTTTTCTTTTACTTGTTCCGCCGTGCCGGACGTTCCGATGTACGGATTGGCTCCCTCAACAGGGGTAAAGGTTCCTGTCCCTTCTCCGAAAAAACTACAGCTCCTGTAATCACCGATAGAACCTGCTCCTGCATCAAACATTGCTTGTGCTACCTGTTCACGATTTTCCAACGGAACAAATACAGTAATTTTATTCAAAACACCGATCTTGGGAGACAATACGTGTAATTGTTCCAATCCCAGTCTGCGTCCGATCTCATCATTCACACCAAAGCGAAAATTATCGAGATTGGTGTGAATGGCATATAACGCGATATCGTTTTTTATGCATTTCAACACAACGCGTTCAACATATGTTTTGCCGGTAAGGGATTTCAGTCCTTTAAAAACAATCGGGTGATGCGCGATGATCAGGTTACATCCATGCTTGATGGCTTCGTCAACTACTTCTTCGGTACTGTCCAGACAGATCAGTGCTTGTGTGATTTCCATATCGCTGGTACCGGTAATCAGGCCGGAGTTGTCATAACTCTCCTGACTGCTTAGTGGCGCAATGGATTCCAGGTACTGTATAACTTCCTTCAGTTGCATATCAGAAGTTAGGTGTCAGTTCATGTGTTTTGTAGAAGTCATCAATGTAATTGTATGCTTCTTCAGCTGTGTCAACAATCTTGAATAAATTCAGGTCTTTTTCGGAAACGTTATTTTCCTGCTTTAGCATCACGTTGGTAATCCAGTCAATTAGTCCCGTCCAGTAAGAGCTTCCGATGAGTACAACCGGTCGCTTATTGATTTTGTTGGTTTGAATGAGCGTCAGTGCTTCAAATAATTCATCCATTGTTCCAAATCCTCCGGGAAGAATGACAAATCCTTGGGAATACTTTACAAATACTACTTTCCGGACAAAGAAATAATCAAATTTCAGGTTGGATTCTTCATCGATATACCTGTTGTGAAATTGTTCGAACGGTAGATCAATATTCAATCCTACCGATTTTCCTCCACCTGCCTGAGCTCCTTTGTTTCCCGCCTCCATGATTCCGGGTCCTCCTCCTGTAATTACTCCGTAACCCGCTTCAGCCAGTCGTTTCGAAATGTCAACTCCCAGTTGATAGTATTTATTGTCCTCAGAAGTTCTGGCAGATCCGAACACCGAAATACACGGTCCTATCTTTGCCATTTTCTCATACCCTTCTACAAACTCAGCCATGATTTTAAAAATTGCCCAGCTGTCGTTGATCTTTATCTCATTCCAGTCTTTTCTGATTTTATTCATATCATTCAACTATTTTCTTGATTAATTGGTTAAGCTATATTTCAAGTGTTTTTTATAGAATTTCAAAAATACGGATTAACTTTCATTATTGATGGTTTGAAGTCGTTTAATACTGCTTTCTGCGTATTTTTCAAATTATTTCAGATGCATTTGTCAGAGTATCAAACTATCATCTATATTTGTTCTGTACTAAATTGAAAATTATGAAAATAGGAAAAATGACGTTATTAATGATGTTTGTCGGAATGGCAAGCATGGGATTTTCTCAAAAAATTATCAAATCAGAAGGTGATTTAGGATTCCTGAAGTCAGAAAAAACTTTAAATCTGGAATACGATTATTCGAATATGGGAGTTGGGAAATTCAAATCAGAAGAGGATTACGTCAATAGTAAAGTGAAAGAATACAACGAAAAAGAAGCAGGAAAGGGAGATCAGTGGAAAGAAAGTTGGGAAGGTTCAAGAGACCGCGTATACCATCCTAAATTTGAAGAATTATTCAATAAATATTCAGGATTGACAGCTTCCCGAAACAATGAGAATGCAAATTATACATTGATCGTGAAAACTGTTTTTACGGAGCCTGGATTTAATGTAGGAGTTGCAAGCAAACCTGCAGCAGTAAGTTTTGAATACATTTTTGTTGATTCAGCAACAAAGAAAGTCGTAGCAAAATATACACAGGCAAATGTACCGGGAGCACAGGCAATGGGATATGATTTCGATACAAGTACACGTATTTCAGAGTCTTATGCTAAAGCAGGAAAAATGCTGGGTGGATTTATTGTAAAAAGCAATAAATAATTAAAAGAAAAAATAATTTTTTACAAGAGGGACGTCAAAATTTTTGACGTCCCTCTTTTCATATAATTATTCTGAATTCTTCGATATCTTTGCACTTTCAAATTCAGATTCAATGCGTCAAAAAATCATTACATCGGCTATTATTTGGACAGGACTTTACCCGGTGTTGTTAATCGTATCTTCTTTGTTGCATCCATTTATCGGATCCTGGCATTTTGCGCTAAAAACACTCATAACAACGCTTATTGTTGTTCCGGCGATGGTTTTTTTCATTATTCCCCTGGTGAGAAATCTCTTTAAAATTATAGGAATCGTTAAAGAGTAGCCGTTCGGTAAAATAATTTTCTACCATCAATTAAATAGTTTACTTTAGCGTCAACTAAAAGTGAAACCATGCACAAAATTTTATTCTCCCTTTTCTCCACAGTTATTTGCTGTGGTATTTTTGCCCAGGAAACAGCAACACATTGTTCCAAAAGAACACAGTACTCCAACCAGTTAAAAATCTCTCCTTACGTCGATGAAGCACAGGTACTTCAACAAAAAAAGTACGATGTAACGTTTTATAAGTTGAATTTGAACATGACAAATACTACAACTGCATTATCAGGAGTGGTAGATATCCATGCGACAGCAACACAGGCAATTGATTCTGCTTTACTGGAATTTTACAGTGGCTTTACAATCAATGCCATTGAAGTAGATGGCGCCACAACACCTTATTCACGTTCTGGTTCTCTGCTTTCTATTCCACTGAATCGCGCAGCAGGAGTTCCGTTTGTTATTTCTGTAGATTACGCTGGAACACCTCCGACAGCAGCAACGAATCCATTGGGTGGTTCCGGGATGACCAATGCATCTTCTCCTTCGTGGGGAAATCGGGTTACCTGGTCACTCTCCGAACCGTTCTCTACGTTGGAATGGTTTCCGTGCAAACAAGACCTCAAAGACAAGGCAGATTCGGTACAAGTCAATGTTACTGTTCCGGATAACCTGATGGCAGGTTCCAACGGTATTCTGGATAGCGTTACTACAGCTGGCGGTTTCAAAACATTTCACTGGATGCATCGACACCCGATCGCATACTACCTGATTTCGGTTGCAGTTGCCAGTTACCAGGAATACACTGTTTATGCAAACCCTGCAGGAGCGTCACAACCGGTTATGATTCAGAATTTTATTTACGATAATCCACAGTTTTTACCAAACTTTCAGAATGACATTGACGAAACGGTTGATTTTATGGAACTGTTTGCAGATTTGTATGGTCCTTATCCGTTTCAGGATGAAAAATATGGACATTGCGTTGCACCTTTATCCGGAGGAATGGAACACCAGACAATGACGACACAAGGCTTTTTCGAACGTTCACTGACAGCACATGAACTGGCACATCAATGGTGGGGAAATCATGTAACGTGTGGTTCCTGGGCGGATATCTGGATCAACGAAGGTTTTGCTTCTTATTCAGAATACCTGATGCTGGAAAATCTGTATTCATTCAACGCTGCCCAAGCAAATATGGCTGACGTGCATACCAGCGTAATGACACAACCGGGAGGAAGTACCTGGGTCGTTGATAGCTTGAATGAAGGTGCCATTTTCAGCGGGAGACTTGTATATGATAAGGGAGGTGCGATCGTTCATACGTTGCGTTACCTGATCAATGATGATGATGTATTTTTTGATGTATTGAAAAATGTTCAGGTTGCTTTTGCAAACAGTACTGCAACAGGATTGGAATTTAAAGCATATGCAGAACAGGAAACAGGATTGGATCTGACCGACTTTTTCAATCAATGGTACTTTGGAGAAGGATATCCGACGTATGCTGTTCAATACAATGCGGTTGGAACAACTGTTAATGTGCAGATTAATCAGACGGTATCCCGCCCAACGGTAACACCATTGTTTACGAATCCTGTTGACCTTAGAATTCTGAGAAGCGGGGGGCTTGGCGATACAATCGTTCGCATTGATATTACTTCAAATCAGACGACGGCAACCATTTCGGGAATTGAAAATTTTGTTTCTGTAAATGCAGTTGATCCCCTTAATTACATTATTAACAAGGCAGGTGCCATTACACAAAATCCGAATTTGTCTGTTGCGGACCTGCAACAGGAAGCAGAAACCTTACTGATATATCCGAACCCTACGGAGGGCCAGCTGACGGTTGTTTTTTCAGATGAACAACCACGCACACTTCGTTTGATTGACCAGAAAGGAAAAACGGTATTGGAGCAAAAAGTAGTTTCGATGGAAACAATTGACTTATCGGGGTTTGGTTCGGGGCAATACTTAGTGGAATTGACAGATACCCGACAAGTAGGTGTGACACGAAAAGTAATCAAAAAATAACAAATCGCGCATCCGGTGCAACGGGTGTACGAATAAAATTCAGGAAATCCCTTGTCGCTACGACAAGGGATTTTTTAATCAAAAAAATCGTAGATGATCTGATACGGATCAGGGATCACGATACAGGATTCATCGCGTACATACCCTGCTTCCAGGTAACGGCCGTGTGTAGCATGTCTGAGAATTTGATTCGGTATCCCGGAATTGGCCGGAACCCGTTTTTGTTGTTCAACACCAATTACCCAGTCGTGCTCTTTTCCTAATGCAATGCGTATAACGGCATCCAGACTGGTGCTTCCAACGCGTTTAAAAAATCCTTTCTCATCTACCAGGCATTTGTGCCAGTCGGCTAGAACAGATGTATAGCGAATAGATGGATTTAACGGAGGTCTGGACAAGATTGCCTGTAATTCAGGACTGTTGATGGTCATCATTTTGCAACCGGGTTGTGAAAGGAACCATTGAACGGATAATTGTGCCAGAGAAGCGATAATTTTCCCTGCCGGACCGGGAGAAACAGTTCTCCAGATGACCAGAACCCGTGATATTTTGTGTCCCAGGTTGAAATAACCGCAGCCATTACCTGCAGAAAACAACATAATTTTACTGATGACCGGAACGTGTTGTTGAAGAATCACATCTGCTGCCATACACTCTGCCACCAGTGCTCCGCGACTGGAAGCAATGATTTGAAGGGGGTGTGACAGTTGTATGTTCAGTTGCTGGAGAAAGGATGACAACCAGGCAACGTTCCCTTCTGCGTGATCCGATATGGTCGGGTGGTTGAATGCCAGAATTTGTTCAAATTTTCCCTTTCCGAGCAATTCCTGCAACACATTTTTACCACCAGGACGAGGTTTGAGTAAATGTTCGAACGAAGATTCGGTGTCGACAAAGGTTCCGTGAATCAATAACATTGTCTTAGCATGCGGATCAATCTGACTGCCGGTTTTTATCTGAATAAATTTTCCTGAAACCCCATTCACCGGATCAAATTTCAACAGTGCATACTTGTCTTTCCCTGCCACTTTGGTTGTTCCTTTCTCCGATTGATTAATGGTTTTCAGAAACCGGTTGTACAATTGTTTTTCAGATCCTCTTTTTTGTTTAAACACCAACACCTTCACAATAAAACTCATCCCTGTTTCTATTCCGGATTGTCGGTATAGATTTTCGCTTTCCGGTACAGATTCCAGAATATAGTTGGGTTCTACAGGAAAGAGGTACGTCAGCCGATCTCTGGTGGAGGTTGTTTCTTGTTCATGCAGAATGTACTCGGAGAAGGCCTGTTCGTCCAAAAAATCTTCTTTTTTACTTCGTTGAAAATAAACAATGGCACCTTCATCCGGTTCGATAAAAACAGTCAGACGAAGACGGGGTAATTCCACCGGATTGAATACCTCCGGAAGTGAAAACTCAACAGCGTCAAAATTGATGTAATATTCATGAACTTCTTTTCTTCTGCGGATGCTCAACTCCGGGTTGACAGCTTTCAAGTCTGCAATTTCTTTTCGGGTCAGGATATTCTTCGTTTCCTTATTGTGGATTCCTTCATCAGTATTTCCTTCCTTTGAGAAAACCAGTTCACCGGAAGGGCCGAACGGAGTATCGTTTTCCCAACCCAATGTTCCCCATATATTATCTTTGGTCGCTTTTCCTTTTTTCTGTAGGGTAGTTGTCAAGTCAGCTATTGGGATGTGTGACCATTCCCCCAACGGTAAAAAACGGTTGTCTTGCAGATTTCCGAGCAATTGTTGAATGTTTTCCTGCATAATTAAGTAGCTGTTTTGATGCTTACTAATATAGGATATTTTGCCGGAATTTCAAGAACGTATTTCTACGCGATTTTGAACAGTCGGGCTGTCAAGCGGGAATAAAAAACCGGACAGATGAATCCGCCCGGTTAAAAGAATAATGTATGCCAACGATTAGTTTCGCTTTCCTAATTTCATCAGCGACGGGACAAAGAATGAAACCACACCTACAAGGGAAACAAGAATACCGGATATAATAAAAGCATACGGAACACCAACACTCTCTGCAATACTTCCCGTAAAGAGCAGTCCTACAATGCTGGGGAGCACTGCCATACTGAAGTACAGGGAGAATACCCTTCCCAGTTTATCAGGCGCAACTTCCTCCTGCAAAATGGTCATAAATGCTGCCGAAAAGATAGACAGTGCTACTCCTCCGAAGGCAGTCAGAATACCAAAACCAAGGAACCAGCTGCCAGGAAAGAATCCTGAAAATGTAAAGGTCAATCCGATAATGATGTGCATCGCATTGATCAGGATGATTTTAGATGTTTTTATCCGCATGATGCCCAAGACAGAGCCACCGATCAGCATCCCGACTCCCCAAATAATTTCGATCAGTCCCATTTCCCATTTTCCACCTGCGTAATGTCCGGTGGTCAGTAAGGGAAATAGAATAGCTACCGGCATGATGAAAAAGGTAACAATCATTGCAAACAAGAACAAAAATGAAAGCCCTTTATTGTGATAAACTGCCTGCATTCCTTCTTTTAGTTCATTAATTACGGATGAGAAAGAGGTGTTTGTTTTCTCACGTTTTAAATGCGGAATAGATACAAAAAACAACGATATAATGGCTACTAATGCCCCGATAATATCAAGATACAATACTTGTGAAATCGGGAAATATGTAATGGCCAATGTTCCCAGTGCAGGTCCGGCAATTCCACTGAACGATTGCAGCATTTGGTTAATCCCCGATACGCGAAGTAGTTCCCGTTCGGGCACAATGAGCGGGGCAACCGCCTGCATAGCAGGAGCGTGAAATGCATTTCCGACGGAACGACATCCCAACAGGAAGTATACCAACATCAGATTCGGATCACCGTCGTTCATGATGAAGGTCATTACGAAAGTGCATAAAGCAATAAATGCATCGGCGAGAATCATCACCAGTTTGCGATCCCAGCGATCAATGAATACACCTGCAAACGGACCGATGATGGCCTGTGGGAGCAATCCTGCAATTCCTGCTAATGCAAGTACTTCCGCGGACTGATGCTTCAGACTGATCCAGATAATAACGGCAAAGTGTACGGAATAACTACTGATCATCGACACAAACTGACCAGCCCATATAAATAGATAGGTACGAAACCACTGATTATTTTCCATGAATTTTTTTTGAAATGATTGTCAACTACAACTAAGAAGACTAATAAGAGGTTGCCTTCAAACAAATGATCGGAGGAGCATCCCTGTTCCCCCGTTTAGGCAATCCAGGGTTTTGCGATCATTGTTGTATGGAAAGAAATAGTCATAACATTGCAAAATTATTCATTTTTCCGGATTCCGGAGAACAATTCGGGGTAACTTTTTTGTTAGTGTTCTGTTAATTAGTCAATACCTACAGTAAAATAAGTGCTATGATTATTGCTTATAACCGAGCAATAAAAATCCGTGAATCTGTGATTAAAAAATAGCCAACTATTTTTCCAAACAAAGTCTTATTCAAATAACTCTTTCATCCCTGCAGGTGGAGGATATTTCGATTTTTCACTTATCACCAATACATCCATACATAATTCAGCGATTACCTTGTTTTCTTCAAAAACAGCCTCTTCGGTTTCCAGCTGCATGATCTTTTCAAGCTCAGCATGTGATTTTAAATCATACCGAATGAATAAATACAGATCTTGCAATTCCCATTTCAAATCAGTGATTTTTAATCCTTTTTCAGTTGCCTTGTAGGTGTAATAGTCAACAAAACTATATTCAAGATCGTCAACAAATTTGTCTTTTTTTACGTCGTTGTACTTGATCGATGCAATAATTAAAAAGCAGACCGTAAAGAAACTCACAACGGAAAGAGCAGGTTTTGCCGGATCCTGAGATCCGTTATTTTTTGCAAACCGGTAGACTAGTATTCCCATTCCTACAAACACAATCCACATCCCTATTCCACCTATGAAGAATCCTGTTTTGTAATCCACCGAATGATTGCGGACCCATCCAAGATTAAAGTAGGCACCTGCTAAAAAACTCCACACCGCAATTAATGCGATCCATCCGATATTTCTGATTAATAGTTTGTTCATAGTAGTTGTTATTTATTTTAAGTGATATAAAAATAAAACAGTATAAAAATTAATGGTGCTAAAATAGACTATTTTGTTGATTCTGTTACAACAAACTCTTTTTATTACAAATATGATCTCTTTCGATTGGTTCATCAATAAAAGAGGTTGCGGTCTAATGATTCGTGGAATACTTTTTTTAATTTTAGATGCATTACTTTTTTGTTCTAAAAAATAGGGAATAATTTTTATCCGTGGCCAAAACCATCATTTATTTTATTGTTTTGGCCAACTATAGACAGGAATACAATAAAAAAATCTAATTCATGATGAATAAATCTAATTTGTTTCTACTCTTGCTGTTATTTACTTCAGCCTGATAATAATTGATTATTATTTTATACAATTGATAGAGTCAAAGTGAAGAAATGCAACCCTTACCCACCGCTTTCAATATCTTTTAAATGTTGACTAAGCCTAAAACCACTAAAACAAAAAAAGTCCGACTCCTAAAAGCCAGACTTCTCTACAAACAAAGGGTGGAAGCCCCATTGTAAGCATTTTAAAAAACAAAAACCCCGCCATTTCTGACAGGGTTTTGTACTCGAGGCGGGACTTGAACCCGCACGCCCAAAAGAGCACAGGATTTTAAGTCCGGCGTGTCTACCGATTCCACCACTCGAGCATTCGGTATTATTATCAAAAAGAAAAGGCAAAGCCAATTTCTTTTTCTGAGCGAGAAACGGGATTCGAACCCGCGACCCCGACCTTGGCAAGGTCGTGCTCTACCAACTGAGCTA
>DHNG01000037.1:11331-24070 GCA_002409405.1 Flavobacteriales bacterium UBA5422
TCTACCAACTGAGCTATTCTCGCGTAACGTATTTCAAAAATAATTCGTGTTGATTCTTTTACCAACGGGCGACAAATGTATAAAGTTTTTTTGAAAACGTACTACATCCGTTCAAACTTTTTTAATCCCGGGTTAACAGAACGGAATCTTTTCGATGCGTTTTTGGTGTCTTCCTCCCTCAAAGTCAGTTGAAAAGAAAAGATCAATCATTTCCTTTGCGCTTTCAGAAGAGATAAAACGTGCAGGCAATGCGATGATATTCGCATCGTTGTGTTCCCGTGCCAATTTTGCAATTTCCGGTTGCCAGCATAGTGCCGAACGAATTCCCTGGTGCTTATTGGCAGTCATGTTGATGCCATTGCCCGATCCGCAAATCAGGATTCCACGCATTCCTTTGTTTTGTTCTACCAACTCCGCTACAGGATGCGCATAATCAGCATAATCAATGCTTTCTTCAGAATAACACCCGAAATCCTTTACCTCATACCCTTTACTTTCCAGGTAACTGATAAGTTCCTGTTTTAACTGAAATCCTGCGTGATCGCAACCGATTGGAATAAGCATAACAACTATAGTTTATTCTGCAAAAGTAAATATTTGCATTGAAAAAACGGTATAGTAACTCTTTTTTAAGCATTCCTTTTTCAATTTAATCTGTGAATCTGTGGCAGATATTTAGTATTTACCTAAATTTGCAGTCCCACAAAAAAAGAATAGAAAATTATGAGTTTTATCGAACTATCCGATCAGGAGATTCAACGCAGAGAAACGTTGAACAAGATACGGGAAATGGGCATCGATCCATACCCTGCAGCATTATACCCGGTAACGGACTATGCAAAGGACATCAAGGAAAAGTTCGAAGACAATAAGGAGGTTTGTATTGCGGGACGAATGATGAGTCAACGCGTTATGGGAAAAGCAAGTTTTATCGAACTGCAGGATTCCACAGGACGGATTCAGGTTTACTTTAACCGGGATGAAATGTGTCCGGGAGAAGATAAAACATTGTACAACGAAGTCTTCAAGAAATTACTGGATCTGGGTGATTTCATCGGTATAAAAGGAAATGTATTCAAAACGCAGGTTGGTGAAACATCTGTGAATGTTAAAGAATTTACACTGCTGAGTAAATCACTGAAACCGCTTCCATTGCCGAAAACAGATGCGGATGGAAAAGTACATGATGCATTTACAGATCCTGAAATGCGCTACCGTCAACGATATGCTGACCTGGTAGTAAACCCGCATGTAAAAGAGATATTCATTAAACGAACAAAGTTGTTCAATGCCATGCGCCAGTTTTTTAACGATGCCGGCTACATGGAAGTAGAAACACCGATTTTGCAATCCATTCCGGGAGGAGCAGCGGCACGTCCGTTTGTAACACATCACAACGCACTGGATATTCCGCTGTACATGCGGATTGCGAATGAGCTATACCTGAAACGACTGATTGTTGGTGGATTTGACGGTGTGTATGAATTTTCCAAAAACTTCCGAAACGAAGGAATGGACCGGACACACAACCCGGAATTTACAGCAATGGAAATTTATGTTTCCTATAAAGATTATAACTGGATGATGGACTTCACAGAACGTTTGCTGGAACATTGCGCAATCGCTGTGAACGGAACAAGCAAAGCCACATTCGGAGAACATACTGTTGATTTCAAAGCACCGTATGCACGCGTGACGATGCGTCAATCAATTTTGGATTTTACAGGATTTGATATCGCAGGGAAATCAGAAGATGAGTTGCGTGCAGCGGCAAAAGGAATGGGTATTGACGTGAATGAGACAATGGGGAAAGGAAAACTCATTGACGAAATTTTCGGTGAAAAATGTGAAGGAAATTATATTCAGCCAACATTTATTACGGACTATCCGAAAGAAATGTCGCCATTGTGTAAATCACACCGGAACGATCCTGAACTGACAGAACGTTTTGAATTGATGGTTTGTGGCAAGGAAATTGCTAATGCGTACTCGGAATTGAATGACCCGATTGATCAGCGTGAGCGCTTTGAGGAGCAAGTACGTCTGGCGGAAAAAGGAGACGATGAGGCAGGACAGTTCATCGATCAGGATTTTCTGCGTGCATTGGAATATGGAATGCCTCCGACATCGGGATTGGGAATCGGAATGGACCGTTTGATCATGTTTTTGACAAATAATCCGTCCATACAGGAAATTTTGTTCTTCCCGCAAATGCGTCCGGAAGCGAAGAAATTAACGCTTTCTGAGAATGAAAAAGTGATTTTTGATATTCTTGCCGGCGAAAAAGAAATGGAATTGAATGCGTTGAAAAACCAAACAGGTCTGAGTAACAAACAATGGGACATGGGAATCAAGGCCTTGACAAAAATGGGAGTTGCGACAGTAACCAAAGAAAATGAAGTGTTAACTGTTCGTGTGAAGTAATTGATCATTCGAACATTAATTTTAACGGTGTAAATGAGAACAAAATACATAGATCTGATTGACCAGACGTTCGATTTTCCCCAGGATGAATTCAACCTGGTTGAGGATCGCTTGATGTTTCACGGAATTGACCTGATGAGACTGGTGGAAAAATACGGAACACCACTCAAATTCAATTACCTGCCCCAGATTTCACACAACATTCAACGAGCAAAAGGATGGTTCAGGGAAACGATGAACAACATCGGTTACCAGGGAGCCTATCATTATTCCTATTGTACAAAAAGTTCTCATTTTTCGTTTGTAATGGACGAAGTGATGAAAAACGACGTTCACATTGAAACATCATCCGCATTTGATATTGATATCGTTAAAAAGCTCAACGAGAAAGGGAAACTGAAAGACAAACAATTTGTTATTTGCAACGGCTTTAAACCACCGCAATACATTGATAACATTGCCGGACTGATCGAAGAGGATAAGTTGCGCGTCATCCCGATTGTAGACAATACACAGGAAGTCCAGGATTTGTTAGCAAAGACGGATAAAGATATTCATATCGGAATTCGTATTGCATCGGAAGAAGAGCCGAAATTCGAGTTTTATACTTCCCGTCTGGGAATTCGTTACCGTGAAATTGTTCCCTTCTACAAAGCAATTTTAGAGAACAACCCACGTGTGAAAGTGAAAATGCTGCATTTTTTCATCAATACGGGAATTACTGATAACTCCTATTATTGGAACGAGTTGACCAAGTGTTTACGGGTCTATTGTGACTTGAAAAAAGTATGTCCGACACTGGATTCTCTAAACATCGGAGGAGGGTTTCCGATCAAGCAATCACTGGCATTTGATTATGATTATGCCTACATGGTGCGTGAAATCCTGATGCAGATCAAGCGTGTTTGCTCCGACAATGATATTCCGGAACCAAACATTTTTACAGAATTTGGCTCGTTTACAGTAGGAGAAAGCGGTGGAGCGATCTTTCGTGTATTGCATCAGAAGCAACAAAATGACAGAGAAAAGTGGAACATGATCGACTCATCGTTCATGACCAATCTTCCGGATACCTGGGCAATTAACAAGCGTTTTATCATGCTGCCGATCAACCGTTGGAACGAAGATTACGAGCGCGTTTTGCTGGGAGGATTGACATGTGATTCAGATGATTATTACAACTCTGAACAACATGCCAATGCCATTTATCTTCCTCGTTTTGACAGGAATGATCCATTGTACATCGGCTTTTTTAATACGGGTGCTTACCAGGAAACAGTTGGTGGATTCGGAGGATTGAAGCACTGCCTGATTCCCGAACCAAGACACGTTTTGATCCAACGGGATCAGGAAGGAAAAATTCATACAGAGATCTTCAGTGAAGAGCAAACTGCCAATGATTTTTTAAAGATATTAGGTTATTAATAATAAATTTTAACGGCAAGATTAAATCTATTGATTACCTTTGCCGGCTGATCCGGATACGGATTTCACATAAAGACATGAAATTAAGAAAGATATTTATTAAGCCGGGTTCATCTTTTGGTGCGTTAATAGCTGATTGGGCTGCTTCAAATGGATTGGAAGTCGAAGAACTTCCGCTTGAAGACGGATTTGATAAGGCTGTAGAAGGGCTTGTGATTTTCAACCAGAATTCGGATGTTGAAAAAGACCTGTTAGATATTCGCAAATTATTTGACGACTCGTTGAAACCTGTTCAACGCATTGATATCAACGGCACACTGATGGTAGGTGTTTCCAATTTCTCACTATGGTTGGAAAGAAACGGATGTAAAAACGTATTGTTCATTGGTGCAGATACATTGAAAGAAAATGCAAACCTGAATCGCTACCTGGAAGCGATGAAAGTTGTAAATTAATCAACAGGGATTCTGTCTTTGGCTGGATTTTTGTTATTTTTCCGGATAAAATCGTTAAGTTATGAAAGTAGGTTCATTTTTCTCCCTGTTGATTGTAGTTGTCGGAATGCAAGTTTCCTGTGCCTCTAAAAAAGAAGCAGCAAATTCCGAAGTGAAAGACCAAACTTCCCAAACAGGGAAAGTAGATGCGTCTGATTCTCTTTTTGCATCCCTGGACAGAGGTTACTGTTTTGGTAAATGCCCGGTGTATACAGTTAAGATTTACAATTCCGGTTATGCCGTTTACGAAGGAAAAGACAATGTGGATATGGTAGGAACGTATACAACCCGTTTCACGAAAGATCAGCTTGCAACGCTAACGAAAACAGCAAAGGAAATTAACTATATGTCATTGAATGATGTGTATGATAGTCCTGTAACAGATTTGCCATCGCATATTTCTTCCATCGTTATCGACGGGAAACGGAAAGAGGTCAAAAGACGACATAACTATCCGGAATCGATCTTGGTTTTTGAAAAGCAGATTGATGCATTGGTTGCCGAGGCGAAGTGGACGCGGTCTGCAAAATCAGAATAATATTTTCGGATTTTATCGGAAATGCACACATCGTCATATCGCAATAATGCGATATGTGCAAATAGCAATCTTAGATGCGTTGTCTACTGATAATCTAGCTCCATTTTATATACATCGGAAGATAGAAATAGGTTGCTATCTTTACACCCTCACTTACAGCGGGACTCCATTTGGGCATGGATGATAACATCTTCGTTACTTCTTCATAAAATTCAGGACAATTCGAATTGTAATTTTTGAATTGTATGGTTGTAATAGAACCGTCTTGCTCAACGATAAAACGGATATTGATTTTATTTAAAATACAGCCGGATACGAGTTCCAGTGTATCGCCGGTAAATTTTAAATTTTTACCCAAATACTTCATCATTTCAGCTGTTCCACCAGGAAATGCTGCCTCTTGTTCAGCAAAAGAGGATACATCTTCTCTTGCAGGGTATTCAGGAAAATAAACAGATTTCAGACTGTCTTCTTCCTGAGAAAAAAGCTGGTAGCAAAAAAACAGACCAATTAGCAGCATTAAAAGACGTAGCATAACTCCAATGATTGAATTGGTGCAATATACAAAATAACGGGTTTTAATCAAAGAGATGATTGATAGCCTTTTAACAACAAACGAAGTGAGCTGCTATGTGTCACTAATACCTCATTATACACACACCTATGTACCTATGTGGTTCATTTTTACATACCAGTTATCACTCCGATAGTTATCAGAATAATAACACAATTAACTGTAGTTCGATTCTTAATTCATATATGATCAATTGCTGAGAAATAGAAAACGACTGAAGAGAACACCAAAGTTCGTTCAATATTTGTTACTTTCGCACAAAACAGAATTTTAATCGTGATGGGGAAACCTTTAATTTTAATCACAAACGACGATGGTATTGCCGCAAAGGGAATTGATGCATTGATTCGTTCCATGATCCGATTTGGTGACGTAGTTGTTGTAGCTCCTGATAAACCGCAATCCGGAATGGGGCATGCAATCACCGTAAACCACCCATTGCGTATGGAGCGATCAAAGATTTTCCCGGATATTGAAGCATATTCCACCACAGGAACACCAGTTGATTGTGTAAAACTGGGGATTTATGAAGTACTGAAAAGAAAGCCGGACCTGTTGGTTTCAGGAATCAACCACGGAGCGAATTTTTCTACAAATGTACTGTATTCAGGAACCATGTCCGCAGCAGTGGAAGGTGCTATGGAAAACATTCCTTCGATCGGGTTTTCGCTGTGTGATTTTGCTGCAGATGCTGATTTTTCAGGTGCGCAGAAAATTGTAGAAGAAGTAACAGAATTGGTATTGAGAAATAAATTCCCACACCACATTTGTCTGAATGTCAATATTCCGAAATTACCGGCAAATGAAATCAAAGGAATCAAATTCTGTAAACAGGCTGCCGCTTATTGGGACGATCGTTTTGAAGAGCGAAAGGATCCGTTCGGACATTCCTATTTTTGGTTAACGGGCAAGTTTCAGGAAATTGAAACGGAAGAAGATACAGATCTGCATTACATCAACGAAGGATATGCAACCATTGTTCCGACACAGTTTGACATGACGGCACACGCTGCAATTGAAGAATTAAAAAACTGGAAATAATGAATTTAAGAAACTGGTCAAAAGAACATACAAAAGGATTAATTGTTGGTATTCTGACAATTATTGCCTGTGTTTTTATCGTTGTCTGGATTTTTTCCCTGCGGAACGGGATGTCATTCAATGTCAATTTTCAACGCTTCACATTCATGCACGAATTTACTGCGAAAGTCATTTCACTGGCTGCAATCGGGAATCTCCCGTGGTTTCATTTTGTAGCAATTCGACAGCAGAAATGGGCATTCGGACAAGGACTTATCGTTGCAACAGTATTGGATTTACTGATCATGCTGACCTTTAAATTCTTGCTCTGATGGCGCACAGGTACTACGTCATTGCGGGAGAAGCGTCCGGAGATCTACATGGAAGTAACCTGATGAAAGCAATGCTGCAGGAACAACCCGAGTGTGATTTTCGCTTCTGGGGAGGTGACGAAATGTCAAGAGTCGGAGGTACACGTGTGAAACACATCAAAGAATTAGCTTTTATGGGTTTTGTGGAGGTATTGATGAACCTGCGTACCATTTTAGGGAATATGAAATTCTGCAAAAATGACATTCTGCAATACAAACCGGACGCACTGATCCTGATCGATTATCCCGGATTCAACCTGCGGATTGCCGAATGGGCACATGAACAGAGAATCAGAGTCATTTATTACATTTCCCCGCAAGTGTGGGCCTGGAAACAAAACCGGGTTCATACCATCAAAAAGGTTGTTGATGAGATGTACGTCATTCTCCCTTTCGAAAAAGATTTTTACAAGCAATTTAACATTGATGTTACTTATGTGGGACACCCGCTACTGGATGCCATTGAGAATTATAAAGCACAGGTTTCAGAAACCAATTTTATTGAACGAAACGGATTAAAAAACACTCCGGTGATTGCTATTTTACCCGGCAGCAGAAAACAGGAAGTAAAGAAAAAACTTCCGATCATGTTGCAGGCAGTGAAAGAATTGAAAGGATATCAGGTTATTGTGGCAGGAGCTCCTAGTCTGGACGCGTCATTTTACCAACCTTTTTTGCAGGAATATTCCAACGTGAGTATTGTTCATGCACAAACGTACGATTTGTTGTCAACGGCGGAAGCAGCGATTGTAACCTCAGGAACAGCAACATTGGAAACAGCTTTATTTGAAGTTCCGGAAGTGGTTTGCTACATCGGCTCACCGATTTCGTACCTGATTGCAAAGCAACTGATCAAAATTAAATTTATTTCATTGGTCAACCTGATCATGGACAGAGAGGTAGTGAAAGAACTGATTCAGAAAGAATGTAACCCCGCATCTATCCGGGAAGAATTGAACCGGCTTGTCATTGGAGGAGCAAAACGGAAACAAATGCTGGAAGAGTATAAAACAATGAAACAAATCCTCGGAGGGGGAGGTGCCAGCAAAAAAATTGCACAATCAGTGTTGAAAACTAATGTGTAGTGTGTTCAATTATACCTATTTCACCTGTATTTTTGTAATGTGAAACTTCTTATTTCAATCGGTTTTATCTTTTTACTGAACTTATTTGCAATGGCCCAGCAAATGAGAATAGGTGTTTTTCGCGATTACACCATCAAACGGATCGTCCTTGCTTATAACTCAGGAAGCTACGCCATTTATGCCGATACAACACATTTCGGTTCCATTCTGCCCAATGAATTTATTGACGTTTCGGTGGAAGGAAAAAAATTGCGATTGAAAATGGGCGTGGTCGATAAAGGGTTGTATTCCAAAATTGTTGTGCATCAAAACAACATCGGATCTTCCATTACATTGGATCCACGCTCCGGTACATCCATTAAACCCCGGAAATATGAAGACGATGTTGAACTGACTGTGGCAGATAACGCAATTACCATCGTTAACCTGGTTGATATTGACAACTACCTTTCCGGAGTAGTTGAGTCGGAAGGCGGCGGCGGACAGCACATCGAATATTACAAAGTGCAGGCGTTGATGAGCAGAACATATGCGCTGAAATATGTGAATAAACACAACAAAGAAGGATTTTCACTGTGTGACAGGGTTCATTGCCAGGCGTATCATAGCATGCTGCGTTTTACACCGTTGATTCGCGAAGCCGTTCAAAATACGTCAGGAAGTGTGATGCTGGATGCCAACAATCAACTAATCGATTCCTACTTCCATGCGAATTGTGGTGGACAAACCTGTGAACCGGATTATGTGTGGAACAACCCGATTCCTTACCTGACAACATTTGTAGATACGTTTTGTATTTATACCAAGCAGGCTAAATGGGAAAAACGCATAGCGAAATCCGACTGGGAGAATTACATGGTCACCCAGTTTAATTACCCCATTAAAGACAGCTTGTGGAAAGATCAACTCTATAATTTTACACAAGACGAACGAAAAGCATTTTACCTGACACCGGCTTTGGGGATTCCGCTCAGAGACATTCGGCAGAAATATGGGTTGAGGTCGACATTCTTCTCTACACACCTGGAAGGAGAGGAAGTGGTCATCAGCGGAAGGGGATTTGGTCACGGCGTTGGATTGTGCCAGGAAGGAGCAATGAAAATGGCGCGCTCAGGATACGATTTCAGACAAATTGCCCGGTTCTATTTTCCCGGTGCGCGAATTATTGACTTGTCAGAAAAAGAGTTCTTCAAACAACTGGCGAGAACAGGCGTATTTCGATTGTAATGCAATTTCATTCTTCAATTTGAACAGTTTTATTTTTTCTCTGCCTTTCTCTTCTGGTGAATCTTGGCTCCTGTTAATAAATAAGAAACGCAACGATCAATTAACGTTTCCGCAACTTGGTAATATCGAATAAAATGCTATTTTTGCTGACTTAATCAATGGAGGACATGGAGCAGATGTTCTTATAAAAACAAGGAGATGATATGAAAGAAACTACCAGATATTCAGATGCCGAGTTGGAAGAATTCAAAGTGTTGATCGAACAAAAATTGGCGGAAGCTCAAGAGCATTTGAAATTATTGAAAGGTTCGTTATCCCATACGGATGACCATGGAACGAACGATACTGGTCGTACTTTCAATATGATGGAAGACGGTTCAGATACACTTTCCCGTGAAGAGGTTGCTCAGTTGGCGTCACGTCAGGAGAAATTTATCCAGAATTTACACAATGCGTTGATCCGTATTGAGAATAAAACATACGGAATCTGCCGCGTTACAGGTAAGAAAATCCAAAAAGAACGTTTATTGTTGGTTCCCCACGCTACATTGAGTATCGAAGCAAAGAACAATGAACAAAAGTAATACTGTAAAACGTAATTTACTGATCGTAGGGGGGATGATTGTTCTTCTCCTCCTACTTGATCAGTGGTTGAAAATCTACGTTAAAAACAATTTCCAACTAGGTGAAGTTCACCCGATCTTTGGTGATTGGTTTGTAATGGAGTACATCGAAAACCGTGGGATGGCGTTTGGCACATCGTTCGGTAACAAAGCATGGCATAAACTAGCACTCAGTATTTTCCGCATCATTGCCGTAGGTGCATTGATTTATTACTGGATCAAAAAAGCCCGGGAAGGGATGAAATTGAGTTTTCTTGTTCCGTTGGGATTAATTATTGCCGGTGCAATGGGGAATTTACTGGACTCCATGTATTACGATTATTATTTCCCTTACGATCCGTGTTTCCCGTACAATATCCAGGAAGGATCCGGTATTTGGACGGAATGCAATGTCTGGGGCTTTACAGAAAAAATAGAAACCAAACCAAAAGGCTTTCTATTTGGTAACGTGGTGGACATGTTTAAGTTTGATGCAACCTGGCCGAAAGGAACACCTGTTGTTGGAGGAGAACCTGTTTTCCCTGCAATCTGGAACCTGGCGGATGCAGCAATCTCTATTGGAATCCTCATTATTCTGATCTGGAACAAACGATTCTTTCCAAAGAAAAAAGAACAGCAATCAGAGCAGGTAACTCCAACCGAGGAACACCATCAATAAATCAATACAACCAAAAAAGAGGTAATTCCTGTTTTCTGAAGTGAGCAGCAAGAATAACAATTGCATGGCTACCGCACCGTAGAACATCCAATTGTCCGCTGCAATGAATCCATATCCGATGTTTCCTGCTGCAAAACCAATCAACAGAATGACACCAAGGATTTTTGTTAATGGAACCTCTATGCGTTGGGGGATAGTGCTGTGATGTAAATCATCAATGTGTACATCCCGGATATCAAACGGGAGAATAATAGCTGTCAGATAGATAAAGAACAATAAGGAGAACAATAGTATTTCTTGTAACGGAATTCCTTCATTCATCAAGGGAAATACAACACACGCATAACTCCATGTAATGGCTGTCACAAGAATCTTGATCCCCGGAATTTCCCGCAATTTCTGTCCGAAAAAGGGAGCGGTGTACCAATAGCACAAAAAGGAAAAAAATAGGGAACATACAACAAGAGGGATACTGAAATGAAAGATAGATATTCCCAGGATAAGTGCTCCAAGTATAGCAATCAGGCTCAATCCAATCGGAATCGTAGTTGTGTTGCCCCAGACAGATGGTTCCGATGCTGAAAAACCGGATTGATCAATGATGCGCTGCAACGTATACACTGCAAAGATTAATAGGGAAAGAATACCAGCATAAATCAGGGGATGCTCCAATGAAAAATGGCATGCGATACCAAATGTCATAAAACCTCCTGAAAAACTGACTACCAGGTTGGAAGCAACTAAAAAATAACCGATTTTCCGGAACAACTGCATGGTGTTGAATGCGACCTTTTTTCAAAGGTACGGAATCATTTTATCCCCTGCTGGTATTTTTGTTTGTATTTGATGTATAAATCCTTCTGTTTGTTATCCAGGTCAACAATTTTACCATCAATCAAGGCAAATGATACGTGGTTAGTGCGCATGTCGAGAGCGTTACCGTCAGAAACAAACAACGTTGCCGATTTTCCGGTTTCAATGCTGCCATATTCTTTGTCAATCCCGATGATTTTACACGCATTGAGTGAAACAGCTGCTATCGCTTGTTCTTCCGTCAACCCGTATGCGTGAGCTGTTCCTGCAAGAAACGGTAGGTTGCGAGCATTCATTGCTTCCATATCTCCTTCATTCTGAATACAGAATAATACACCTTCTTCCTGCAATTTGAACGCCGTCGAATACGGTTGGTTAACAGCTTCCTCTTCTCTTTTCGGCAGGCTGTGCGGACGATACAACATCACAGCGATTTTCGCATCTTTCAGTTTTCGCGCGATCAGTGCAGCGTCATAACCACCAACGATAACAGGTGCTGAGAGTTTGAAATAGTGTACAAAATCAATAATGTCATTCAATTGTTGCAGGTCATCTGCGTGAAAATATACCCGTTTCTTTTCACGGAAGCAACCGGTCATTGCTTCGTAACGCAGATCTTTTTCCGGTTTCTTCGTGCTTGCATAGGATGCTGCTGCTTCAAAGAATGTATACAATTCCTGTCTTTTTGCTACGTAATCGTTCGATTTCTCCTGAATTGCTCTGTTGTCCGTCATACGTTGTGTACTGGTCGGCCAATTGATGTGCACACCGTCATTTGCCAGTATGGTTGCATCTTCCCAGTTCCATCCGTCCATTGCCATGATGGAAGAAGTTCCTGAAATCACACCTCCTCTCGGAGTCGGTTGACATAGCAACACCCCATTGGAGCGAACTGTTCGAATAACTTCCGATTCTACATTGTAAGCAATTTGCGAACGTACATGCGGATTGTAGATCCCTGTTTCGTGAAAATCCCGCGTTGCCCGAACAGCATCAATTTCTGTCAATCCCAAGGTCGCGTTCGTTGCAACAAATCCCGGGTACACATGTTTTCCTTTCAAGTCAATGATGGTATCCCAATCGGAAACGGAGTGGCTGTATGCCAATGAATTTTTTAGTAGAACAATTGTTCCGTCTTTGATTCCGATTGCTGCACTGGCAATGATATCTCCATTGCCGGTATGCAGATACCCGTTTTTTAATAACATTGTTTTTTCCTGAGCCGTAATGGAATACCAATTGAGCTGGATCAATAAAATAAAAACGATTTTTTTAAGCAATGATTTCATATCTGTCGAACAAAGTGAGCAAAAATAGTGATTAAACAGTTAAAAAATCTGATAGTGTTTAAATGATTATTTTTTTAACCACATAGAGACAGTAGGAAGGGTCGATGTTTAAGCTTATAATAGGGACACAAAGTAAATTTACAAGGTAAATTTATTGAAATCAGTCGTTTTGATAAAGGAGTAACGATACATCCGGAT
>DHNG01000037.1:24289-46542 GCA_002409405.1 Flavobacteriales bacterium UBA5422
ATGCTTCCTATTGTGGTTTCATATCATAAAAACAGCATATCTGATAAGTTACCTGGATGCTGCATTTAAAAATCTGATAGTGTTTAAATGATTATTTTTTTAACCACATAGAGACAGTAGGAAGGGTTGATGTTTAAGCTTATAATTAGGGACACAAAGTAAATTTATTGAAATCAGTCGTTTTGATGAAGGAGTAACGATACATCCGGATTTGATTCAAGTATCTTATCATCTAACGTAGTTGGATGCTCTGTTTCCCTATGTTCCCTATAATCTATTGTACCTATGCTTCCTATTGTGGTTTCATACCATAAATACTACATTTATAGTGTGCTACCATGAGCTTAATGTCCGTTGTGTTCACTACTTCCTTCTTCTCCCAATGTGTCGCAGTGGAAAAACTTGGGTTCGGTTGGTTGAAACGCTTTTTTCTCCCCTCCGGAATTGTTGGATTCCAGCATTTTTGAAATAATTCGTGCTTTTTCTTTTTGATTGCGTGCTTGTCTCTCCAGATCCTGTTTTCTGTCGAAGAATAAAATACCGTCAATAAATACTGTTTCAGGAATGGCTGTAATGGTAAGCGGATTGTCAGTCCACAATACCAGATCGGCATCTTTTCCAACTTTCATACTTCCCAAACGATCATCCAGGTGCAATAATTTCGCCGGATTTAGTGTAACCATTTTCCAGGCATCCTCTTCTTTCATTCCACCGTACTTCATTGCTTTTGCAGCTTCCTGGTTCAAACGTCTTCCCATTTCTGCATCATCCGAATTGATTGCTACTACAACCCCTTGTTCGTGCATCAGAGAAGCATTGTAGGGAATCGCATCCAATACCTCAAATTTATAGGCCCACCAATCTGCAAATGTAGAGGCACCTGCTCCGTGTTTCAGCATCTTGTCTGCTAATTTATATCCTTCCAGAATGTGTGTAAATGTATTGACATGAAACCCGAATGTGTCCGCCACTTTCATCAACATATTAATTTCCGATTGAATATAGGAATGGCAGGTGATAAACCGTTCTTTGTTTAAGATTTCTGCTAATGCCTCGAGTTCCAGATCAACGCGATGACTGTCTTTTTTTCCTTTGGATTTTTCATCCATGTATTTTTGTGCACGGGAGAATGCATCGACATATACCTGCTCAACCCCCATTCTTGTTTGTGGAAAACGGATGGTTTGCTCTTCTCCCCAGTTGCTTTGTTTTACATTTTCCCCCAGAGCGAATTTGATAAATTTCGGGGCGTTCGGAACCAGCATTTCATCCGGTGTGTATCCCCATTTCAATTTAATGATGGCAGATTGTCCTCCGATGGCATTTGCTGATCCGTGTAGTAATTGAGAAGTAGTCACACCTCCCGCCAGCTGCCGGTAAATATTAATATCATTGTTTCTGACCACATCACCGATGGAAACTTCTGCAGAAACCGATTGACCTCCCTCATTGACACCTCGTGATATCGCAATATGCGAATGTTCATCAATAATACCGGTAGTCAGGTGCATCCCCGTTCCATCGATTTCTATTGCATTGACCGGTTTTTTGAAATTTCCCGTTCCTACATAATGGATTTTCCCGTTTTCAACCACAACGGTTGCATCTTTGATAACTCCTTCCGCTTCGTTGGTCCAGGCAGTTACATTTTTAATGATAAACGATTGTTGTTTTGGTAAAGAATCATATCCGTATGCCATGTTCGGGAACCAAACCTTGTTTTTGTAAAGTGAATCAATCACAAGTGTTTTATTCTTTTTCTCCCCATCGATCTTTTTGTGTTTAATGGCATTCCATTTTACCCATTTTCCACTGACATCTGTTCCCTCTCCTTCAAAAACACCTACCTTAGAATTGATTTTTCCGTGGAGTAGTACCGTACCGATAATTCCGTTGATAGAGTCTTTTAGTTGCAACGTAATGTCATTTGAACTGACATTCACAGCTACTTTTTCGTATTCTTTTTTCAATGCATTGGTTAGCTTTCCTTCATATCCGTTGCCTTTTTTAGTAATATCAACGTTGTAGGTTTTATTTTCTACCAGCACCCGGTAATTGCCGTCCAGCCCATCAATCGCCGCTTCTTTGTAAATCTTTGGTTGTCCGAATGTCCATGTTTCCAGTAAATCGGCTTCTTTTTCAAAGGGATTTTCAGAATAAACAGAGAATGCAGCAATTTTCCCGATCTCCAGCGTTCCCATTTCTTTATCCAACCCGATTGTTTTTGCCGGAGTAATTGTCAGTGCGGTCAGTGTCTGTTCAAACGACAATCCTCGTTCCATTGCCTTCCGGATATTGGTCCAGAATTCTTTTTCCGATTTGTTTTTTCCAAAAGTAAAACAAACAGGAATTCCGTTGGAAGCGAGTAAATAAGGATTGCTGGGAGCCAATTCCCAATGTTTGAGTTCTTTTAGCGGAATCTCCATGTTGATGTACGGATCGGAGACGTTGTATGCCTCCGGGAAATGGGCAGGAATAATGATTGTTGCCCCCATTTTTTTAATGGCATCAATGTGTTGGTATTCATTACCGCTTCCGTAAAAGCTAAACTTCAGGTGAAACTCAGTTGCAATTTTTGCCCCTCTCAGGATCTCCAGCGCTTCTGATGTAGAAAAGAAAATGGGTTTTTCCAATTGCTTTGCCAATGCTTCAAGCGATAAGTTAATCGTTGCATTGTCTGCATGTTTCTGATACCATTTTACATCATATAATGCTTGGCGGAGTATAGCAATGCTTCCCATTTGAGAAGAAGGATACGTCTGACGGGAAGATCCTTTTTCGAGGGAAAAGTGGGTAGAAACATTGGCTGCAAACAACGAAGATAAAACCGGATGGCTCCCAAGTGAAATAACTGAACCCGTTCCTCTGACAATTCCATCATTGAGGTGAGTCAATGCAAATCCGAATCCTGCTTTTGCCAGTTTTTCATTCTCTGCTTCATTGGTTTTGTAATTTTCCGCAGATAAAAATTCGGGGCGTACAGCGTCGTTCCAGGAAAAGAAATTTTCTTTCTTTGCGTCAATTTGTGGTGTTCGTTCTCTTCGTTCTGCCGGCTGTTGTTTTTGCATTCCGAGATCGGTGTTCAAATCAATAAAGGCAGGAACAATCGTCTTCCCTTTGCAATCAATTTCAACAGCGTGCGTGGGTTTCAGTAAAATGTTTCCGATATCTTTTACTTTTCCTTTCTCAACAAGGATATATCCGTTACTGATCGTCTTCTGCGGAGAAACAATGATTGTTGCATTCTTCAAAATGTATGCGTCCGGAAAAGACGGAGCAACTCCGTTTTGCGGCCTGTCCTGACCGAATGATAAAAACGATCCGATCCCTGTAAACAAGGCAAGGAGAAATAACTTCATATAGTTTGATAAATTTCAGCGGACTAAGTTATAAAATTGTACAATACAGACAATTTTATCGGGAAAAAACACTGGTTTTCGGTGTGCTTTTCTGATGATGATATGCACATATTGCGATGTGATGATATCGCAATATGTGCATATGCAAATTTCATTATTTACAATACGATATTCACAATTTTACCCGGAACAACAATCACTTTTTTAGGTGCATTTCCTTCCAGGTATTTTGCTGCTTCTGATGAAGCAAGTACCGCTTCTTCAACTTCTTTTGCTGAAAGTGTTGCTGCCAATGGCAATTTGAAACGCATTTTTCCATTGAATGAAACCGGGTATTCAATACTGCTTTCCACCAGGTATTCTTCATTGAAAACAGGAAAAAGAGCAGTTGTTACCGTTCCGGCCTCATTTCCGGATCGTTGCCACAATTCTTCTGCAATATGCGGTGCGTACGGAGAAAGCATAATCACCAGTTGATCCAGAATGGACTTATTGCTGCATTTTTGTTCCGTTAATTCATTGACACAGATCATAAAGTTGGAAACACAGGTGTTGAAGGAATACCGTTCCAGATCATCCGTTACCTTTTTGATGGTTTTGTGCAGTGTTTTCAGATTGTCTTTTGTCGGTTCTACATGCTCCAACTGCGCAACACCATTCTCATCAATATTAAACAAGCGCCATAACTTGCGCAGGAAGTTGGAAACCCCGTTGATTCCTTTTGTATCCCACGGTTTTGCCTGTTCAATCGGCCCTAAGAACATTTCGTAGCAACGCAGTGTGTCCGCACCGAATTTTTCAACCAATTCGTCCGGTGTTTGAACGTTGAACTTCGACTTGGACATTTTTTCGACTTCACTTCCACAAATGTACGTTCCGTCATTTTCCAGGATAAATTCCGCATTGGCATAATCCGAACGCCAGTTTTTAAATCCTTCGATGTCTAATTGATCGTTGTCAACAAGTGAAATGTCAACGTGGATGGGAATTTCGCCTCCTGTCAATTTACTTTTAGAAATATATTTTCCTTCAGCATTCCTATACACAAATGAGCTTCTCCCCAAAATCATTCCCTGGTTGATCATTTTCTGAAATGGTTCTTCAAATGGAATGTATCCTCTGTCGAACAGGAATTTTGTCCAGAAGCGTGCATACAGCAAGTGTCCGGTTGCATGTTCGGATCCACCGATGTACAAATCCACATTGTTCCAGTAATCCACTGCTGCTTTTGATGCAAATTCAACTTCATTTGTAGGATCGGTATAGCGCAGGAAATACCAGGAACTTCCAGCCCATCCAGGCATGGTGTTTAGTTCCAGCGGGAAAATCGTTTGGTTGTCAATGCGTGAATTTTCAACAACGGTGTTACTCACAGTATCCCATGCCCATACGGTTGCATTTCCCAATGGTGGTTGTCCGTCTTCCGTCGGAAGGTATTTTTCTACCTCCGGCAAAATCACAGGTAAGTGTTCAACAGCAATCGTTGTTGGAATTCCGTTTTTATAATACACCGGAAATGGTTCTCCCCAGTAACGTTGACGGGAAAAGACAGCATCACGCAGACGGTAATTTGTTTTTCCTTTCCCGATGCCTTTTTGTTCAATCACCTCGATTGCTTTTTCGATCGCTGCTTTCGCTTCTAACCCGTTCAGGAAGTCACTGTTTGCAATAACTGCATCTTTTTCGGTGTATGCGGCCTCGGAAATGTCTTTGTCCTGGAAAATATTTGTAATCGGAATAGCGAAATGCGTTGCAAAATCCCAATCGCGTTGATCACCGCATGGAACAGCCATAACTGCTCCGGTTCCGTAAGTGGCAAGAACGTAATCAGCAATCCAGATATCAACTTCTGCTCCGGTGAACGGGTGAATGGCTTTCGCTCCGGTAATTTGTCCCGTAATGTTTTTTACATCCGACTGACGATCCCGTTCTGATTTCAGTGAAGCAACCCGTTTGTATTCAGTAACCGCTTCCGCAAATTCCGGTGTTGTGATTTCATCTACCAGCGGATGTTCCGGTGCAAGCACTAAAAAGGAAACACCGAAAATCGTATCAGGTCGGGTTGTAAACACTTCAATGGATGATTGAGAAGCAGTTGTATCTGAAAGGGAAAAGAAAACCGAAGCACCTTTGGATTTTCCGATCCAGTTGCGTTGCATATCTTTGATCGAATCAGTCCACTCCAATCCATCCAATCCAGTCAATAAACGTTCAGCATATGCTTTGATCCGCATTGACCATTGACGCATCAGTTTCTGTTCTACCGGATGTCCCCCGCGTTCGGAAACTCCATTAATCACTTCATCATTTGCCAGTACCGTTCCCAGTGCCGGACACCAGTTAACCCATGAATCAGCCAGGTATGTCAACCGGTAATTTTGTAACACTTCTTCTTTTTTCAATTCGGAATAACCGTTCCATTCTGCCGCAGTAAATACTTCGGGATGATCATGAACGGCAGTAACTGTTGCATTCCCTTCTTGTTCAAAAAGAACAGTCAATGCAATTATTGGTTCCGCTTGACCCGTTGTGGTATTGTACCAGCTGTCAAACAATTCATTAAAAATCCATTGTGTCCATTTGTAATATTCAGGAGAAGAAGTACGTACTTCCCGGTCCCAGTCAAATGAAAAACCAATTTTATCGAGTTGTTCCCGGTAACGGGCAATGTTTTCTTTGGTTGTTTTTTCCGGATGCTGTCCGGTTTGAATGGCATACTGCTCAGCTGGTAATCCGAATGAATCGTATCCCATCGGATGCAACACGTTGAATCCTTTCAGGCGTTTGTAACGGGCATACACATCCGACGCAATGTATCCGAGTGGGTGACCGACGTGTAATCCTGCTCCGGATGGATAGGGAAACATGTCCAATACGTAAAATTTCTCTTTTTCAGGATTTTCAACAACTTTGTACGTTTTGTTGTCCGCCCAGAATTTTCTCCACTTTTGTTCGATTGCGTTAAAATTGTATTCCATTACTGCTGATTCTATTTTTTTTGCAAAGATAACTGAAATTGAAGACAGGAGGATGAGAGAAGGGAAAATTGAGACCCCGATTTAAAAAGGCTCCTGAATTTGGCTTTAAAAACTATGAGTGCATAATATTTTTTTAAAAATCCCTCTTTTAGGTTATCGGTTTTCTGTTTTTAATTTATTAAATTTGTCAACGTTAATAGAAAATTAAACGAGAAAAAGATGAAAATACTTGTAGGTATCTCAAAGTCACCTGATACAACTTCAAAAATTGCCTTCACGGATGGCAATTCAAAGTTTGATGAAAACGGTGTTCAGTATATTGTCAACCCTTACGATGAGTGGTATGCACTTGTAAGAGCATTGGAATTGAAAGAAACGATCGGAGGAACAGTAACGATCATAACAGTTGGTGCTGCTGCTGACGAAGCGGTGATCCGCAAAGCGTTGGCAATTGGTGCTGACGAAGCGGTGCGTGTTGATGCAGATCCGAAAGATGCATATTATACTGCAGCTCAAATCGCTGATTATGCAAAAAGCAATGGTTTTGATCTGATTCTTACAGGAAAAGAAACAATTCAATACAACGGTTCTCAGGTAGGAGGAATGATTGCTGAGGCGTTGGATCTGCCATTTGTGTCATTGGCTACAAAACTGGATGTTGACGGAACAACATTGAAATTGGAAAAAGAATACCTGGGAGGAATTCAATCTGTTGAGGTAGCATTACCTGCAGTTGTTTCCTGTGCAAAAGGAATGGCGGAACAACGCATTCCGAACATGAGGGGAATTATGGCGGCACGTACAAAGCCATTGACAGTAATTCCTGCTGTTCAGGTGGAAGATTTGACAAGCTTTACAGGGTATACAACTCCACCGGCAAAATCATCTGTTAAGTTGATTGATCCGAACAATATGGATGAATTGGTTGCGTTGCTTCACAACGAAGCGAAAGTAATCTAATTGGTTCTTTATTCATTATTTAAACATTGAAATATGTCAGTTTTAGTATATATAAACAGTGCACACGGAATCGGTAAAAATGCATTCGAGACCGTAACATACGGGAAAAAATTAGGAGATGTAACTGTTGTAACAAATGGTAACGTTGATGATGCTTCACTTGCAAAATTAGGCGAGTACGGAGCGTCAAAAGTATTGGTTGATAAAGCGTTGGTTGACGCAGACGATCAACAGTTAACACGTCTGATTGCAAATGCAGCTGACCAGGTTGGGGCCAATACAATTGTGTTCTCACACGATCACGTAGCAAAAAACATTGCACCACGTCTTTCTGTTCGTTTGAAAGCAGGATTGGTTTCAGGAGCAATCGCCTTGCCGGATGCAGACGGAACAATCAAAGTAAATGTATTCTCCGGAAAAGCATTCGGAAGTGTGAAGGTAAATTCTGCGAGAAAAATCATTTCGTTGCTTCCAAATTCCATCCAGCCTGAATCTGTTGGAGGAAGTGCAGTAATCGAGGCATTTTCAGGAAATGCAGGTGATGCAAAAGTAAAAGTATTGTCGACAAAGCAACCGGAGGGAGATATTCCGTTGCCGGAGGCAGAATTGGTTGTTTCTGCAGGACGTGGTTTGAAAGGACCTGAGAACTGGGGAATGGTTGAAGATTTAGCAAAGGCACTTGGTGCTGCAACAGCTTGTTCACGCCCGGTTTCCGATATCGGCTGGAGACCTCACCACGAGCACGTGGGGCAGACAGGAATCGCAATTCGTCCGAATTTGTATATCGCTGCGGGTATCTCAGGAGCGATTCAGCATTTGGCAGGAGTAAACGGATCAAAAGTGATCGTTGTGATCAATACAGATCCGGAAGCACCGTTCTTCAAAGCTGCTGATTATGGAGTTGTAGGTGATGCATTTGAAGTCCTTCCTAAATTGACGGAAGCGATAAAAAAATTCAAAGCGTCCAACTGATTTCAGATTTAAAATAGTAACTTTACAAAAATCTTTTAGGGAAGTATTCTGCAATGCTTCCCTAATTTTTGTTGAAATAAACAGTAAAACGCTTTTACGGATTGGATGAAAAAGGTTAAGTTGGAGATCGCGGGTCTTTCGTATAGTCAAACGCAATCTGGTGCTTATGCGCTTGTATTGGCAGAATCGGGTGGTAAACGAAGACTTCCGATTATCATCGGAGGATTTGAAGCGCAGGCAATTGCAATTGAATTGGAAAAAATGGTACCTACGCGACCGCTGACCCACGATTTGTTCAAATCATTCGCCCTTACATTCGATATCCAGGTAAAAGAAATCGTTATTTACAACCTAGTTGAGGGAATTTTCTTTTCCAAAATTGTATGTGAACAAAACGGCGAAACTTACGAAATTGATGCGCGCACTTCTGATGCAATTGCGATCGGTGTTCGTTTCAACGCTCCTGTTTTTACATTGGAGACGATTTTGGCCAGCGCAGGAATTTTGCTGGATGAAGATATGATTGATACCATGAGCGATGAACCTGTTGAACAGGAGTCCGCTTCAAAAAATATCTACCAAAGCCTTTCATTAGAAGAACTGGAAAATAAATTAAACGAAGCCATTACCAATGAAGAATACGAAGTGGCTTCGAAGATCAGAGACGAAATCAACAAACGCACTTCCAATTAGAAAAATTACTCGCTTATGTATGGGAATATAAAACTCCGGCTAACTGCAATGAGCTTTCTCCAATTTTTCGTCTGGGGAGCGTGGCTGATCACAATTGGAATCTATTGCGATAAAACATTACACTGGACCTTTGCAGAATTTGGAGCAATTTTCTCTACAATGGGACTTTCAGCTTTATTTATGCCTACGCTGATTGGTTTTGTGGCAGATAAGTGGATCAATGCAGAACGATTATACAGCATTTTGCATTTGGGGAACGCAGTTGCGATGCTTGTTCTGCCGACTGTAGGAGATCCGGCTGTCTTCTTTTGGATTGTACTGGTTGCAATGATCTGTTACATGCCTACATTGGCACTTTCTAATTCCATTGCCTATCAGACGCTGAAATCTCAGAATTGTGATGTCATTAAAATATTTCCTACCATTCGTGTATGGGGTACCGTTGGATTCATTGCCGCTATGTGGACAACGAATTTAACAGGAAACAAAGCAACAGAAGGACAGTTTTATATTTCTGCAGTAGCGGGAATTATTTTAGCTGTCTATGCGTTGACGTTGCCCAAATGTCCCCCACAACACAAAGCAGATGGTCTGGAAGCGAAAGCAAATATCATCAAAGATGCACTGAAATTAATGACGGATTACAAAATGGCATTGTTCTTCGTTTTCTCCATGTTACTGGGAGCAGCTTTGCAGCTGACAAATATGTACGGAGACAATTTTGTGTCAAGTTTTGAAAAGGTTCCTCAGTATGCCGATTTACTGGTTGTAAAGTACTCTACCATCATCATGTCAATTTCCCAGATTTCGGAAACGTTATTTATCCTGGCAATTCCTTTCTTCTTAAAACGTTACGGGATTAAAAAAGTAATGCTGATGAGCATGTTTGCCTGGGTGCTTCGTTTCGGGTTGCTGGCTTATTCAAATCCTGCAGATGGATTGTGGATGATTATCCTTTCCTGTATTGTGTATGGAATGGCATTTGACTTTTTCAATGTATCGGGATCTTTATTTGTTGAAACAACAGCAAGTCCCAAAATTCGGGCAAGTGCACAAGGATTGTTTATGATGATGACAAATGGAGTAGGAGCAATCCTGGGTAGCTTTATTAGTGGAATTATCATTGATGAATATTTCATCCTTGCAAACGGTTCACTGGACTGGACTGGAATATGGCTCACGTTCTCAGGATATGCCTTTATCGTAATGGTGCTTTTTGGATTATTGTTTAAACACAAGCATGATCCTCGCCAGATGGAACAGATACAACACTGATTTTAAAAACCTGATATCCAGATTGTTTTTCAGTATATTCCTTTTTTTATTCTGTTAAATTTTTATACTATTTCAGTAATTAGTGTAGTTTTGCACAGTTATTATTGATATAATTTATGTAAAACTTTTATTATGAAGCTTTTAATTAATTCACTGGAAAAAAAATTGAAAGGTTTGTCCCTTATGGCATTGTCCGTATTTACAGCTGTATCTGCATTTGCTCAAATGGTTACAGATACATATACAACTGAAGGAAATCATACGTGGACCGTACCTGCAGGAATCACATCCATTACCGTTGAGGCCTGGGGTGCCGGAGGTGGTGGAGGTGGAACACTCAGCCAGTTGCTCCCTTATTCCAATCCGCGTGCCGGAGGTGGAGGTGGAGGAGCCTATTCACAGGTTCAATTGACAGTTGCCCCGGGAGATGTCATTAATCTTCAGGTGGGATTTGCCGGTATCGGTGGAAATTCGAATAACGATGGAACTGCCGGTGGTGCTTCTTCTGCTGATATTCTTGGTTCTACAGTTATTTCTGCGGATGGCGGACAAGGAGGTTCATTCCGAACAAGTAATGATGTAGTAGGTACTGCAACAGGATTGGGAGGTACTTCAGGTATTGGATTTATGTTTGCCGGAGGAAACGGAGGACCGAATAACAGTACCAGTAATGGTAGTGGTGGTGGTGGTGCCGGAGGTACGACGCAAGCCGGAACAAATGGAACAACAACTGCTGCTGGTATCGGAGGTACTGTTGGCGGAGGAAATGGAGGGGATCCGACAACGACGAATGATCAAAACGGAAATGCAGGAATTGCACCCGGAGGTGGTGGTAGTGGTTCCAGAAGAACCCTTTTGCAAGGAAGTAATCAAGGAGGTAACGGAGCGAGAGGAGAAATTCGTATTACCTATTGTTTGGTTCCTGTTCAACCGGATATCATTGCCGGAGAAGATGCGCTATGTGAAGGCACTGTTCAGAATTATTCTGTTACACAAGATCCGAATGCGACAAGCTACAACTGGACATTGCCATCAGACTGGTCAGGTTCCAGCGTCACAAATACAATTGGTGTAATGGCAGGAGGAGCGAGCGGTGATATCATCGTTGAGGCAGTAAACGTATGTGGTGTTTCTACTCCTCAAACATTGACAATTACAACAACACCACTTCCTGTACAACCATCTGTTGTTTCAGGAGGCACATCGATGTGTGTAGGTACAACAGGAACATTTTCCGTGGTGAACGATCCTTCTGTTGATGCATATACATGGACAGTTCCTTCAGGGTGGACAGGTACAAGTACAACAAATACAATTGATGTAACGGCTGCGGCAAATAACGGAGCGATCACCGTAACAAGTGAAAATGCATGTGGTACATCACCTGTTCGTATTCTGAATGTTACAACGGCAGACGTTCCTGTACAACCGGTGACAATTACAGGAAATACAACTTTTTGTCAGGGAGAAACCGCTGCTTACAGTGTGGTAATTAATCCGCTGGCATCCGGTTATGTGTGGAATTTTCCGGCTGACTGGACAGGTACAAGTACATCCAACTCGATCAATTTGACGGTGGGGGCTACTTCAGGACCTGTTTCTGTTGCTGCGGTAAATCAATGTGGAACATCCACTGCTCAAACAATTAATGTAACGGTAAATCAAGTGACCAATGGCGTAACACAGAGTGGAGCGACATTGACTGCTGATCAGGAAGATGCGGTATACCAATGGCTGGATTGCGGAACAGGAAACCCGATTCCTGGAGCGACAACAAGAACGTATACACCGACACAAAACGGAGAATACAGTGTGTTGATCATTACATCGGCAAACTGTACGGTAGTTTCTGAGTGTGCAACTGTTAGCAATCTTGGAATTGACAAGGAGCAATTGACTTCATTGTCAATTTATCCGAATCCGGCTTCAGATAACGTAACCATCAGTAATATTCCTGCTGAAAGTACAGTGCGATTACTGGATATGACTGGTAAAGTTTTGTTCTCAACTGCTGCTAATTCAACACTGTCAATGGATTTGACAGATATTAAAGCAGGTGTTTACCTGTTGAGTATTGAAGGTAAGAAAGGATCGAAAACGCAAAAATTAGTTGTGAGAAAATAAGTATTGAGTTTTACCCACGTTATAGGATAATGAAATCCGTTCCGGCTTCGGGACGGATTTTTTTTAACCATTTGTCTGATCACTTCGTTATTGGATGCATAACACATTTAATTAACGACCGATGTTGAGAAAGACATTTACAATTACGCTACTATCCCTCTGCTGTTTTTCGTGTATGAAAAAAGCAGATTACCGGGAAATTCCGGTTACCTTATGTTCGATAGATGTACAACCGTTGGACAATACAGGCTCATCACCACAAACAACTACAAGTGATACGGTTGCTGCACAAGCCTTCGGGTTGAGACTATTGTTGAATTACATGGATGAGGCGGGAATTTGTCAAATTAACCCGATGGAAACCGTTTCCTTCTTTCCCGGGTGTTATGCAATGGGAAATAATGGTAAAACCTCCTATTACTATGTTCCTGAAAACCCGATTGATTCATTGTTTATATACTCGACGGAAGATTTTGATGTAAGCCATCCCGCAGGAACTGACCTCACTGCCTTTTTTTCAATTTTTAAGTCGTATTCCTACTCTTCACCAATGGATTATTTGGGAGGAGAACGACGTATTTTGTTTGAGAACATGGCACTTCAACCAAAACGGGAAGAGGTGAATCTGCTCTTGATGAAACAGCCTGAAAACTCAGGAAACCATCAGTTCACCATTCGTATCTATACAAGAAACGGAGAATTATTTGAACAAACGTTACCTTCTGTTACCTTAAATTTATGAAACGATCTATTTTATTGTCCTGTTTTTTAACGGGATTTGCTTCCGCATTTTCTCAGGCGGATTATTACAGAGTTACGCTACAACCCGGAATCGATTACTTCCATCGATTCACGCCGTCTAATAATGGCATACCTGTTTCAACCATGAAGCGAAATCACGTAGGAATGGGTTTGTCGACAACCGTCTTTTTCACAAAACACATCGGATTGAATGTCAAAGGAAGCTTTACTTCTGCCGTTACAACAGGAAAAGATGTCGGTCAACCGAGAGCATCGCTGGAGGCGCATTACACACCAAATTTTTATGTGGAGGATGCAATCAATCAAAACGAACAGATTCCTGTTTCAGCTCATTTTATTTCTGTAGGAGCAGCGTATCGACTTGTAAAAAAACGATGGAATTACCAGTTTGGATTGAATGTAGGAGCGATGAATTGTCCCCCTTCCAACCTGGAATATTTCCTGAAAGAATCTGGAACGAATAACTATTACTCTGCGGGGATGTATACGAAAATGGAAAAACGTTGGGCATTTGTGCTGGAACCTTCTGCATTGGTTTCCTTTGCAGTAAAAAACCGACTTGCCGTTTTTGCTGCTGCCTCATACCGAATGAGTCCGGGTAAAATTCGTCAACGGGAGTACCTGATGAATATGTATTCGGGTGGATCAATAAGTAATGAGTATAGTGCCAACCAGTTGTTTCATATGATTGCTGTTAATGTCGGTTTATCCATCGGAATCGGAACAATCGTTGAATAACAGCAGAGAGGTAACTAATTGTTGAAATAATTCATAGCAAAAAACAAGTAAAATCCTTTCTTCGTGACTATCTTTGTAAGAATAAAACAAGATAAAATTCAAGGAAATGAATAACTGGTTTACAGTAAAAGTAAAATATACAAAACAATTGGAGAATGGAACATTTAAACGTGTCTCCGAACCTTATTTGTTATCCGCACTGACTTTTACAGATGCAGAGGCTCGCATTTATGAAGAATTGGGTGCAATCATCCGGGGAGAGTTTGATGTAGTCAGTATTTCCAGAACGGAATTACACGATATTTTTGCGTACGATGATTCTGCTACCTGGTGGAAATGTAAAGTAACGTACGAATCTGCAGAACACGATTCGGAGAAAACAAAGAAAGTGTCACAAACGTTTTTAGTTTCTGCGGAAACCGCAAAAGAAGCATATGAACGGATCCAGGAATCGTTGTCAACATTGATGGTGGATTTCAATATCCCTTCTATCATTTTCTCACCAATTGTAGATATTTTTCCTCCTTCTGAAAACCTGGACAGAGAAATTTCCCGTCGTCCGGCGGAAGATTTTGAGTTAGAGCAAACATCTACCGGAAAAGGTGTCGTGTTCAGTGCGGCAGGTTCTGATGTTGATGAGGAAGAAGAAATAGAAGAGGTCGACAGTGATATTGAAGACGAATACGCTGACGAAGAATAAAATCAGTAGAAGTGGAAGATTTTTTAGAGGATTTACGCAATGACCACCGTGACTTTGATTTGGCAAAACTCGAAGAAATTGTCGGTACCAATCCGTTTGATTTGTTCAATCAATGGATGAAAAATGCCGTTGACAAGGGAGTGGCCGAAGCAAATGCATGCGTTGTTTCAACCGTTGATGCTACAGGACAGCCATCCGGAAGGATCGTTTACCTGAAAGAATTGATCAACGGGGAATTTATCTTCTACACCAATTATCATTCACACAAAGGAAAAGACATTGCGGGCAATAATAAGGTTTCTTTATTGTTCTTCTGGCCCGCGTTGCAACAGCAAATCCGTGTTGACGGGCTGTGTTACAAAGTTCCGGAGGCAGTCAGTGATGCGTATTTCCGATCCCGGCCAAGAGGTAGCCAGATCGGAGCATGGGCAAGTAACCAGTCTGAACAGTTAACTTCCAGAACTGAGTTGGAGAAACGCATTCACGAATACGCAGACAAATTTCCGGGCGAAGTTCCACGACCGCCACATTGGGGGGGATATGCAGTACAGGCAGAATCAGTTGAATTCTGGCAGGGACGTCCTTCCCGATTACACGACCGGTTTGCCTTCAAAAAACAAGGTGAAAACTGGGGTATAGAACGCCTAAACCCCTAATATTTAATCCCTGCTAACATGGCAGGGAGTTACCATTTGATCAATAACATGTACGATATTCATCCCGAGATTATACACTTCCCAAACGGGCTACGTCTGGTTTATTTACACAAAGACACCGTTGTAGGACATTTTGGTGTGAACGTACTTGCAGGGTCTCGTTACGAACAGGCACACGAAGAAGGACTGGCACATTTCATTGAGCACAGTATTTTCAAAGGAACTGAAAAACGAAGAGCATTTCACATTCTTTCCCGCCTGGATTCAGTAGGTGGGGAGTTGAACGCGTATACAGCAAAAGAAGAAATCGTTATTTACGGATCCTTTACGAATGCATATTTACAACGTGCGGTTGAGTTAGTTTCAGATATCACATTTCATTCTACATTTCCTGAAAAAGAACTGGAGAAAGAAAAAGAGGTGGTACTGGATGAATTGAATTCTTACCTGGATTCTCCGGGAGAACGCATCTTTGATGATTTTGAGGCTCATTTGTTCAAAGGACACGCATTGGGAGGAAACATTTTGGGAACCGAACAATCCGTTCGCAGCTTCACAAAAGAACACCTACAAGCTTATATTTCCCGTTTTTTTACGGTCAAAAACATGGTTGTTTCATACGTCGGGAGCGAATCCCTTAAGAAAGTGAAATACCTGGTGGAAAAGTACTTTTCCAACGAAAATGCAGCTGCTGTTTCACATGAGCTGGAAATCTTTCAACCGAATCCTACGTTTAAACGTAAAGAATCGTTCGGGAATTACCAGACCCATGCCATCACGGGAGGATTAGCACCGGGATACAATGAGGTTTCCCGTCGCGGAATGACCCTGCTGACAAATATCCTGGGAGGGCCTGCACTCAATTCCCGCCTGACGCTTTCCATTCGGGAGAAGCACGGATATTCATATAGTGTAGAAGCCAATTATACACCCTATGTTGACACAGGATTTTGGAGTATCTACCTGGGAACAGATTCCAAGTACCTGGAGAAATCCCTTAAGTTGGTGCAAAAGGAACTTCGCTTGTTGCGTGAAAAGAAATTGAGTGTCCTGCAACTCAATCGTGCCAAAGAGCAGCTAAAGGGACAAATTGCGTTATCGCTGGAAGGCAATTCCGGTTTGATGCTCGGATTAGGAAAAAGCCTGTTGTTATTTGACCAGATTGATACGATTACGGATATCTACAACGAAATCGATTCCATTACCGCAGAAGATTTGATTACCATTGCCAATGAGTTCTTCAGCGACGCCAATCAAAGTGAGTTGATCTTTGATGTGAAGTAACATTATCGGTCTGATACCCCGAATTCGTTTTCCTTTGAAAGTAATTTATGAACCAAAAGAAGTAATACAGAAATGATTATATTTATCTACTAGTTGAAAACGGAAACGGCTACAACCTGAACAAAGAATAAGATATCATTGGGTAATCAACACAATAAATAGCATATCATGCGTGTTAAGTATATCGTCTTATCTGTTTTAACATGCATTGTAACTTTATGCTATAGCCAACCGGGAGGACATTCAGACACGTATATCAAGGTATGCGATGCTGATGGAAATGCGATTTTATTCAACACATCTGTTTTTTCAAAAAATAAGATTTCGGCGAAACTTAAACTTTTGGCCGGAGTAAAAAGAGAACCGAATTATAGAAGAAAAGCAACATCCGATACAATTAAAGGTAGTCTTGCGTTTGGTTTTAACCATTTTACGGGAGCCCCTAAAAAGATTGTAATCAAACAGGGAAGTAAGAAAATGACGATTGTTGTTAAGCATTCTCCCATTATCAAAATAAGGAATTATCTCATTGATTCAATTGTTTTCAAACACGGTAAGTATGAATTGGATTGCTACAAACTACTGATAACACCTGAACGTAAGTTCAGAGAAGATAGACAATTTTGGAAAAAACCCTTTGGCATTTGTACAGATATAACGCCTTATAATCAAGAGGACTTAAGAAACCTAAGAAACAGGAAATGACCGGGGAATAAATCTGATGTACTGCTTATATCCACATTACTTCTGTCGGTGCTTGTATACAACAAGATAAGGATTTTTTAGTTGGTATCATCCATCTGTTTACTCAATAAAATCTACATTTAACATTTATATTTATAAATATAGTTTTATATTTAAATAAATAGTTATATCATTGTAGTATGAAAAAAGAATTAACACGAGCAGAAGAACAGATCATGCAGGCAATTTGGTCAGTTGGTAAAGGATTTGCAAAAGATATCCACGAACAGCTGGAAGAGCCAAGACCAGCTTACAATACAGTATTAACTGTCATTCGTGTATTGGTGCAAAAAGGATTTGTGAATTACAAAACCTATGGAAAGTCGAATGAGTATTACCCGCTCATCACGCGGGAAGCCTATTCAGCACAACGGATGCAGTCGCTGAAAGAAAATTACTTCGGGAACTCGAATGCCAGACTGCTATCTTTTTTCATGAAAGAAAATAACCTTGATCTGAAAGATCTGAACGAATTGTTGGAAATTATTAAAAACGAGGATCATGACTAATTACCTGTGGTATATTGTGGAAGCCAATGTGTGGATCATCTTGTTATTTGGGGTGTTTAAACTTACACAACGTTACCTTTCATTTAGTTGGCAGCGTTTCTCGTTGCTTTCAATTCCCTTGCTTTCAATACTGATCGTCTGGATCAAGCAAGTACGCATTACTGAATCTTCCTGGAGTTACCACATTCCGGTTATTGAATTAGAACCGGTTGCAGTTCAATCTCACCAACAGGAAGTCATGTCCTCAGGGATCTCCTGGGTAGAAATCGGTTATTGGAGTGGAGTTGTATTACTTTCAGCATGGATGCTCTTCCATCTTTTTAAAGTTCTTCTGGAATTTTTAAGTTCCAAACGCTTAAAAGAAGACGGATTTTCAGTGATTGAATTACCCGATAAAAATCCCTCCTCCTTTTTTCGCTTCATTCAATTGCCGTCGGGCCTCCCGGAAGAAGACCGGCAAATTATCTTCCAGCACGAAAAAATTCACGCACAGAAATGGCATTCTGCTGATCGTTTGTACCTGGAAGCTGCGCACTGCATCTTTTGGTTCAATCCGTTGTTCTTGCTAATCAAAAAAGAATTGCTCCATCTTCACGAATTTGAAGTAGATCGGATCATGTATAACAGATACCGTGTCGGCTATATGGAATTCCTGCTGGCTTATTCTCTCGGAACTAGTTCATCCAAATATTTATTCACCAATCAGTTTGTGACAAAACTCACGCTGATTAAACGCATCAAAATCATGAAAAATAATTCAAAAAAAGTAGTAATCGCTGCATTTGCACTGCCGGTTATCGCAGGTGGTCTTACGTTGATCTCTTTTACAGTTGAAAAAGGTTCGAAAGAATCAACACAACTTGAAAATCGTACATCTTTGCAGACGAAGGACGATGATCAGATCCGTAAGACGGAACGTATAATTGAGACCCCGAAAACAGAAAAAGAAGTGAGTGTCAAGAGCAATTCATCTGAAAAAGTCATCGATGAAAAGGCGATCCAGTTTATTCCACCAGTTGAACCGAACGACGAGAAGTTGTCTGAAAAACCAAGCAAATTGAAGCAGGAAAATGACATGGACAAAGTTCCGGAATTCGTGGGAGGAATGGAGGCTATGACGAAATACATCGTCGAAAACACACACTATCCGGATGCTGCAGTTAAGTCAAAAACAACTGGAAAAGTGATGGTATCATTCCTTGTTACAAAAGAAGGAAAAGTAGTCAAAGCTATAATCAAACGGGGCGTTAGTAAGGAATTGGACGAAGAAGCGTTACGCGTTATTTCCTCTATGCCTAACTGGACTCCGGGCGAAAAAGATGGGAAAAAAGTAGACGCAGAGATGTTGTTACCTGTTTCATTCAAATTATAAAACAATCTGACAAGCGTTTGCAGGAGATAAATCCCGCAAACGCTTTCTATCAAGTGGGAAAGGTTATAATCTCAGTGTTTAGGTTTTATATAAGCCCATTCCTTGAACTTAAAACGATGAGTTTTTAAGTTTCCCCGATCAATATCCACATCTGTTTTTAGTACTGCTACAATAGGATATTTGTCATTCACCATCGTTGTATTAGATACCTTTGGTTTCAATAGAATTGTTTCATATGCTCCGGATTCACTACTATGAAACACTTTTGCTACATAATAAGTCTCATCATTTTTTAAGAATACCTTTTTTTCGATAAACGCCAACCGCGAATTTCCAAGATATGTGTTCCTCTGAGATAAGGGATGTAACGAAAAATACTCTTCGTAGTAGACATTGATATATGCCTCATTAAAGGGTTCACCTTTTATTTTTAACCTGAAATAGGTTGATTTCATACCATAGGGATCTCCTTGCGAAATTGAAAAAGGCAACTCTATTTTTAAGTTTACCCATCGTCCTTTAATTAACTTAAACCTGCTGAGTCGAACACATGAAACAACGATGATAAAACCGGACAGAAGCACAGATACGGTTAGGTGATTAATCGCATAGCTAAGATTTTCAACAAAGATGAGAACAATAAACTGTGCTAAAAATACGATTCCATAGTACATCAATAAACGGCTTACAACTTTATTGGAATCAATGACTTTTTTATACGAAAAGAAAGGAGAATTATTGATTGCATTATTGAGTATAATCGCAAAGACAGAAATTGTAACCAGAAAATAAAGAATCGTAATGATCCACCCACCAGATTTAGTACCTTCAAAAAGCAACCAAAAGTCGTAGAAGCCATGCGATAAAGCGGCAAGGAAAAAGAACGCGATGATCCCAAGCACTCCCTGGCTTTTATGATAATATTTATACCGGATTATTCCATAGGCAATCAATGAGGTATCAAACATATGCCCAACTGTTGTCAAAATTGCCCGATTGTTAATGATGTACGGACCGTACTTTTGAAAGTAAAGTATATTTTCCATTGCTGAGAAACCCAAGGCTGAAATGGAAATATATGCCAGGTAGTCGATTGGTTCGTTAAATTGTTTTTTAAAAAGAAAATAGACGATCAGAAATGGAATCATTTTGGCCACTTCTTCTAACATACCAATTTTGAAAACGCTGTATAAGAAGTCATTTATAAATTCACCGTTTAATGCAAATTCAAACTTATCCAGGAAATAATCATTTATACCTATTACAATAAATACGGAGGCGCACCCCAAAACGAACGTTAAGATAAAGTAGTTCAGTTTTTCGTTTTCATAAATATCAATAAGCCTGTAATAGTCGACCCAGATCCATGCGATGAAAACAGCAATTATAATGTAAAATGCGATCATGAGATAAGTGGTACTATTTTTTTAATAATTTGTAAATATAGTGGATTAATTTGTGATTTGAATTGCTCCATAGAATGGGGGATATGAAACAAAAAAAGCATCCATACTTGAATGCTTTTTTGTTTTTTAATACTAAAACTGGATGTTGATTTCCTTCTATTCTATCTTCTGAAGTTTTTGAATAAATCTTCCGGTATTCAAACCGACACAATCAAAAAAGTAAACTCCGGCAGATAAAGATTCGGTATTTAGTACATTATTACCAACCAAGAATTCGCCTTTGGCAATTGTAGTTCCATCTATTGAGATCAATTGATACGATGTATTTTCATCTACGCGAATGTTTACAAGGCTGGAAGCCGGATTTGGATAAAATTCAATTCTTGATTTTTCTAAATGATTTAAACCAAGCATGCAATTTTCGTTAAAAGAGGTGCCGGCATCAAATGAAAAATTATTTCCGGTCCAATTAGCTGTAGAATATGCAGCATCGTCAACCTGGATACATGTCAGCGGGTTATTAGTCGTCCAAAGTAGTTGTAGATTTGGATTGGTTCCGTTAGCAATATTCAATGAAGTAAGCTGACTGGAAAAACAATACACAACCTCTAGTAATGGATTATTAGAGAAATCAAGACTTGTTAATTGTGTGAATGGACAATCGAATCGCTTTAAGAGCGGACAGTTGGATAAATCAAGTTGGGTATAAAGGCCGTTAACTCCGCGGAATTCTACCAGGGCAGGACAATTTTCCAGATCGATTGTTGATAGTTGATTTCCATTACACATGATGTATTCCAACGCATTATTTGGAGCAAAATCTAACTGATTTAACGGGTTTGAACTACAATCTAATCGTTTAAGCAAAGCCTGATTGGTTAAATTAAGTGTTTGAATAGAATTACTTGTACAGTATAATTCGATTAAAGCCGGATTTTGGCTGACATCAAGCACATTCAAACTGTTGTTCTCGCAATACAAATATTCAAGATTCGGATTATTGCTAATAGTTAGACTTTGAAGTGGATTGATCGAACAGCGAAGATTACGCAAGTTAATATTGGCTGAGACGTCCAGTGAAGTAATATCATTCATGGCGCAAATCAAACTCTGTAAGGCAATATTATTCGATACATCTAACGCATTCAATTGATTGTTGACGCACGATAAAAAGACAATGTTTTCAAAGGCTTCAATACCAGTTAAGTCAAAGATTTGCATTCCTGCACACATGATGCTATCTGTAAAGTTGAATGCTTCCGATATCTGAATCTCATTGTCTGCATTCGTGTTGATTCCCGGATGATTCAATAAGTAGTTTTTAAAATTAGCATCGGGAATAGTAACAATTTGTGCATGTGAAAAGGAAAGAAATCCACACGCGAATAGGATGAATAGAACTTTTTTCATAGTAATTGTTTTTGTTGATTAATACATAATTGGTATAAAGAACACCATTATTTCTGAATTAATTTGATGCATGTATTTATGAAGGTTGGCTATTGATTAATCAGTTCATTCGAATGATTGTTGTGATTGAGGTATCTCTCGTTCTCCCATACGAAAAGAAAGAGCAGCCGACAATAGGGCCCAAATTACTAAATTAAAAAAAGAGTGAATCTGAGAGTGAGCGAATAGGATAAAACAAAAAAGTGTGTAATGCTTTTCGCTTTACACACTTTTCTTTTTTGGTGGGGAATGACGGGTTCGAACCGCCGACC
>DHNG01000037.1:46710-52901 GCA_002409405.1 Flavobacteriales bacterium UBA5422
TGCTCTAAACCAGCTGAGCTAATTCCCCTTATTTATTTTCAACTGACTCGCTTGTCATTTGTGGGTGCAAATCTAAGGCATTTTTTTGAATCTGCAAGCACTTTTTTTATTTTTTTTCAAAAAAATCTGAAATTAAAAAGAAGCTGCCAAATACTAAAATTGTATCTGTTTTATTTGCAGTACTTTTCGCTGCTTCCAATGCTGTCGCAGCAGATTGAAAAAAATTTCCGTCAATTCTGTATTTGGATGAAAATTCGTGTAGTTTTTTTACCGTTGCAGAACGCTCATTGGTGAATTCCGTAAAAAAATAACGACTCTCCCGGGGAAATAAAGGGAAGATGGCATCCAGGTTCTTATCCGCGCTTGTTCCGTAAACAATGATCAGATGCTGTTTATCCGAAAAATAATCCAGTGTGGCTTTGATTCCTGCTTCGTTGTGGGAGACATCAAAGATCACTGTCGGGTTTGTTCCGACAACCTGCATGCGACCGTAAAAACCGGTATTTTGAGCCAAATTGGTCAATCCTGCTGAAACATGTTCATCTAAGACAGGGAAATCGGCATGCAATACCTTCAATGCTGTTAGAACCAGTTGATAATTCGCTTTCTGGTACGTTCCCAGCAATGGGAATGTTGAAGGAAACATTATTTCTTCATCGGAAGCATAAGTCAAAGGAGCATTTTTTGCATGTGCTGCCTGATCAAATACAGCAGAAGAATCCGGTTCGCGTTCTCCGATCACAACGGGAATATTTTGTTTGATGATTCCTGCTTTTTCACCTGCTATTTCCGTGATGGTGTTGCCCAAAAACTGTGTATGTTCAATGCTGATATTTGTAATGAGTGAAATCAATGGTGTGATGCAGTTGGTTGCGTCCAATCGACCTCCCAATCCTGTTTCGATTACACATATGTTACAGCCAGATGCTTTAAAATACAAAAGGGCCATCAGAAAGCTGATTTCAAAGAAAGAAGGTTCAAATCCGAGTTCCGCCTGTTGAATTTGTTGCGTACAATCGATGACAAACGCTTCACTCACTACTGTTCCGTTCACCCGGATACGTTCCCGGAAATCCTGAATGTGCGGGGAAGTAAATAAACCAACGGTATTTCCTGCTTCTGTTAAGATGGAAGCCAGCATAGAACATGTAGAACCTTTTCCGTTTGTTCCCGCTACGTGAATGAAACGCAAATCGTGTTGCGGATTTCCGAAATGGGCAAGCAACTGATTGATCTGCTCCAATCCCGGTTTATAGGCTTTTCCACCAATGCGCTGGTAAGAAGGAAATTGTTGAAACAACCAGTCTGTTGCTTCCCGGTACGTTACTACTGTCACGCGAACAAATTATTGAGGCTGAATCCAGATGTGGTAATATTCTTCCGTTACACCGGAACCTTTGGCATATTTCAATTGTGATTTACATGCGGAAGCTACTTTACTGATAATGCTTTGGTCATTGGTCGTGGTTTCTTTTCCGACAACGCGGGTTCCAATCACCTTTCCACTCTCATCTACGTTCAGGATAAGGGTAACTTTAATCAGTGAGTTGGTGTAAATGTTATCGGTAGAAATTTCGTTGTACCGCACACGTGCTTTTCCGCTACCATCTCCGTCTCCGTTACCTGTTCCGGTACCTTTACCACCTTTTCCGTTATCGTTTCCGATAATTCCTCCGCTTCCGGAATCATTTCCGCCTCCGGCACCGCCTTTCCCTCCGAAAATAGGATTTTTGTTGTTGGTTGTGGAGGCAGTATTCTCAGACGGTTTATCTGAATTTGTTTTATTTGATTTTCCCGATTGCAAGGAAGTCGCATTCGGATCTTTTGTTGAAAGCATTTCTGTTTGCTGCGGTGGGTTTGTTTTATTCAACGGATCATCAGAAGCTTTTCCGCTCCCGCCCGGAGAACCTCCCTGTTTGGCTTTCGGTTCAAAATTCAATTCCATGAACTCCAACGGAACTTCATTAGTCGTAGGTGAATGAACAGGGGGATCGGTCACACTCGAAATGTGGATTAAGCTAATTAAAAGCACCAACACAGCAATGATCGCAATTGCTAATATGCGCGATTTATTGATGTCCTGCTTATTTGATACAACTAATAATTCCATGACTAAAAAAGTATAAGAAGTTACTATCTCCTACGGATGTATAGCAAAATTGTTACCAAAAAATGAGTTTACTTATAGTTACTAACGGTTTTTTGGACAAAAAAGTATAATCCACAGTAAAAATAGAACAGAACGTGCTACCAAAACCAGGAAAAAAGAAATATGATTAACAGTTGAATGTGAATTCTGAGTGCGTTGACTTCTCAGCTTACTAATGTTGCTACAGTCCTTTTAATTCAACAGCTTTCAAGGTGTTGATCATCAGGGACGCGATTGTCATCGGGCCAACACCTCCGGGAACCGGTGTAATGAATGAACATTTCGGTGCTACGTTTTCAAAGTCAACATCTCCGCACAGGCGCCATCCACGTTCACGGGAAGCATCCTCCACACGTGTTGTTCCCACATCAATCACCACAGCCCCTTCTTTGACCATTTCAGCGGTTACAAATCCCGGACGGCCGATTGCTGCGATAATGATATCAGCTTGTTTGCAAATCCCTTCCAGATTTTTTGTTCGGCTGTGAGCCAGTGTTACCGTGCAGTTCCCCGGACTTTCATTGCGTGCCAGCAGGATACTCATCGGAGAACCGACAATGTTACTTCTTCCGATTACCACGCAGTGCATTCCGGATGTCTCAATGCCATTTCGTTTGATCAGTTCAAGAATCCCGGCTGGAGTGGCAGGTAAAAATCCTGGCAGGGTCAATACCATGTTGCCTAAATTCTGTGGGTGAAAACCATCCACATCTTTTGACGGACTGATTGCTTGTGTTATTTTCAGCTCATCAATGTGTTTGGGAAGGGGGAGCTGAACGATGAAACCGTCGATGTTCGGGTCTTCATTCAATTCGTTGATTTTTTTCAGCAATGCTTCTTCGGTAATGGAATCGTCGTATCGGATCAGTGTACTTTCAAACCCGATGTCTTCACACGATTTCACTTTCGCGTTAACGTAGGTCAGTGAGCCACCGTCATTGCCAACTAACACTGCTGCAAGATGAGGTATTTTCTTCCCCTGAGCTTTACGTTGTTTTACTGCTTCTGCTAATTCTACTCTGATGTCAGCTGATGTCTTTTTACCGTCCAATAATTGCATATCCTATTCCGAATGAGGTGCAAATTTAGGTAAAAAACAGTAGGAAATGAAAAACTAAATCGTTTTTGTAGAAGGAAACTGCTACTTACTGCGTCATATGGTGATATCGTCATATCGCATTATTGCGATATGTGCATATGTCGTTAAATGACCCCAATCAGTTCCAGGGTTTCTTTTGCGGCAACCTGCTCGGCTGCTTTTTTAGATGAACCCATTCCCAGTCCATATTTCTGGTCATTCACAAGCACAATAACTTTGTATTCCCAGCTACTTCCTTTATTGATCTCACTGATGATCTGAAAATCGATGCTTAATTTATTGCGCTGGCTCCAGATGAAGAGTTTGGATTTGAAATCGATTTCTTCTTCGAGTACTTTGTTGATGTTGACGTATTTCCGGTATACATGCTGCTCCAGGGTTTGTCGAACCTGTTCAAAACCACCATCGAGGTAAATGGCACCGATAATGGCTTCAAATGCATTTCCTTCCAGTGTATTGATATTGATGGATCGTCCTTTGTGGTAACGAAGTACTTGGCGGATTTCCATTTCTTCGGCGATTTCCGAAAGGGTTTTCCGACTCACCAGTTTCGATTTAATCTTGGTCAGATATCCTTCATCTTCATTCGGAAAGCGGGCAAACAAAAATTCTGCAACGACAGCATCAATAATGGCATCCCCCAGAAACTCCAGGCGTTCATTGGAATCGATGTATTTGCTGTTGGCGTTAGATTTATGTGTAATTGCCTGTTCAAAATAACTGATCTTCTTCGGGCGGTAGCCAAAACGCGATATGATGAAGCGGATCAATGTGAGTTGAGCTTCATTTTTTCCCTGACCAAAAAAGCGAATTAAAAACTGCAATTATTTTGAAAATTTCTTAACTATCACACTTGTATTATGTCCACCAAAACCAAATGTATTAGAAAGAGCAACATTTACTGTCCTTTTTTGAGGAGTGTTAAATGTAAAATTCAATTTAGGATCCAATTCAGGATCATCTGTGAAGTGATTAATTGTAGGAGGCACGATGTCGTGTTGAACAGCCATAATACATGCGATGGCTTCAATAGCACCTGCAGCACCTAACAAGTGACCAGTCATTGATTTTGTGGAACTTATATTCAAATCGTACGCATGGTCGCCGAACACGTGTTGAATTGCCTTTACTTCTGCAATATCACCAAGTGGAGTAGAGGTACCGTGTACATTAATATAATCAATTTCAGCAGGAGCAACATTGGCATCATCTAACGCAGCCAGCATTGTGTTTTTTGCTCCCAGTCCTTCGGGGTGTGGTGCCGTAATGTGATATGCATCACCTGACATCCCTCCTCCGATAACTTCGGCATAGATTTTTGCACCTCTAGCCAGGGCGTGTTCTAATTCTTCCAGGATTAGTGCTCCGGAACCTTCACCCAATACAAAACCGTCTCTGTCCAGATCAAACGGACGGGAAGCAGTTTCCGGTGAGTCGTTTCTTGTAGAAAGCGCTTTCAGGGCGTTGAATCCACCCATTCCCATTTCATTCACACATGCTTCAGAACCTCCTGTGACAATTGCATCCGCTTTACCCAAACGAATGGTATTGAATGCATCGATGATGGCATTGGTAGAAGAAGCACATGCAGAAACAGTTACATAGTTTGGTCCTCTGAATCCATACTTGATGGAAATATGACCTGCTGCTATGTCAGCGATCATTTTTGGAATAAAGAACGGGTTGAACCGTGGAGTTCCGTCACCACCGAAGAACGCCTGCGCTTCATCCTGAAACGTTTTTAGTCCTCCGATTCCGGATCCCCAGATCACTCCGATTCTGTCCAGGTTTGGATTGGATTCCATAATCGCAGAGTCTACCACGGCTTCCGTTGCAGAAACCATGGCATACTGTGCAAATGGATCTAATTTTCTTGCTTCCTTGCGATCGATAAAGTCTTCAATGTTGAAGTTTTTAAGTTCACAAGCAAATTGTGTCTTGAATAACGTTGCATCGTATTGTTGAATTGGAGCTGCTCCGCTTCTACCCGCAAGCAATCCCTCCCAATATTCATTTAAGGTATTACCAATTGGGGTAAGCGCCCCCATTCCAGTTACAACAACTCTTTTTAATTGCATACAATGTAATTCAAGAAAATATTAATTCAATTAACGTTTATGATTAAGCGTTTTTCTCAATGTAAGAAATTGCGTCACCAACAGTTTGAATGTTTTCAGCTTGATCGTCTGGAATAGCGATGTTGAATTCTTTTTCAAATTCCATGATCAACTCAACAGTATCCAAAGAATCTGCTCCCAGGTCATTTGTAAAGCTTGCACCAGTTGTTACTTCGCTTTCTTCAACTCCCAATTTATCAACGATAATCGCTACTACTCTTGTTTTAATATCAGACATCTTTTCTAATTTTTAAAGGTTAATCGGCAACAAAGAAAAAAACAAACATCCAATTATCAAAATTATTTATGCAGTTTTATCAGTTTTCATTGATTTTGATATACTTAATTGCTCTGATAATCAGTGTTTAAACGTGCTTATTCCGACGATTTATTTTCAGGTTAATTTTTCAGTCATTTTGCCCCTTTTATTTCACAAATTACACAGTTTTTGAAGGGGTTATTGAATAAGTAGGTTACACCCCCTGAGGTCAGACAAGTCAATTCTTCCCAGTAGCTCAAAGGTTTCTCCTCTTTTCCTGCCGAGGTCTTCCGTTGCAATAAAACTACAGCTGTTGATATTGGCCAGATCAATTACATTGATTCCTCCGCTCTTGCCGTCTTCTGTATATGAAAAGGGATCATTCACATCACGGATACAGATTTTCATCCAGGGAGGGCATTCAAAGACACCATTTTTATTACTGTAAGCCTGAGAAAGTAATTCTGTCATTCCGTATTCCGATGAAATATAAGTTACCTGCATTCCCTTTTGAAGCAACTGATGCAATTCGGATTTGGACAGTTCTTCTCTCCTTCCTTTCATTCC
>DHNG01000037.1:53045-68476 GCA_002409405.1 Flavobacteriales bacterium UBA5422
TCCGCCGGTTTCAATGATCCGGGCATGTTGAAATGGAAATCCTTTTTCTGCCAGATCCAGTAATGCATAAGAGACGCCGAAAATGACAATTTCTTTTCCGTTTTTGACGGCTTCATTGTAACGTTTAAATACTTCCTCAGGTTGGTTCAACAGGAATCCGGACAACGAATCATTACTTTGTTTAATCAATTGGTCAACCATAAAGACCAGACTTGAATTTCCTTGTTCGATGTAGTTGGGAAGTAATGCCAGGATTACCTGCTTCTTCGGATCACCAATCAATAATTGATAAGCGTGTTCAAATGAACGGATATACAAAGAGGTATCTTCAACATAATGTTTGCTGCGGACTTGTCCGGTTGTTCCACTGCTCATAAACAGTACATCTTCCCGGATATTTTCCTTACAGATTTTGTGTGTTTTAAAAAATGAAATCGGTAAAAACGGAATCTCACGATACTGTTTCGGATGAACTTTATTTAATTGTTCAACAAATTGACGATAAACCGGGATGTTGTTGTATTGATATTGAAAAACATCAAGCGCAACACGGTTAAACGTTGTTTCGTCCTTAATTGTAAATATGTCGTGGTGTAATGTGTTCATGAAGTTGCTTACGTGGCAAAGATAGCGAAACAATGTATGAATTAACAGGAAAGAATGCAAAATTACAGACTGATTTTGACTCTGGAAATGACCACAAAAGAACGAATTTAGGAATCCATGAATCAAGTAAATAAAAATGATATATCCTATCTGCTATTTTTGTAAATTGTGCTTCATTAATGATATACTTATGTCAAAATTAGCTCTGTTCCTTGGCTCATATGTCCTGTGTTGCTGGACATTCGGACAAAATTTCACACTTATTTCTGCTTCTGAGGAAGCGATTGTGATGCAGCATACACTTGAACAAAAAAACGTTGCTACCGTTTCTATTCAACAGTATGATTACCTGAATTATGCACATTCATTTAAAATTGTATCAGGTGAAAAGGGAGCCCCTGCTTTGCCTTTCTTTACAGAATCGGTATTGCTGCCGGACGTAGGAGATGTACAACTGGACATTGAACATGACGGCTTTGTCGATTATCCGGATGTAAGGGTAGCACCTTCAAAAGGAGCACTGAAACGTGATCAGAATCCTTCGGAAATTCAATATACTTTTGGTGAAGCGTACTCCACAGATGCATTTTATCCATCTGAAATCGCATACATGGATCATCCGTTTATATTGAGAAAAACACGGGGTGTCACGATCAGGGTAAACCCGTATCAATACAATCCTGTTACAAAGGTACTACGGGTGTATGAAAATATCCGTGTCCGCGTTGTTGTGAATGAACAGGTTCCCGGTATGAATGAACTTCATTTAACAGGAAGTAAGTTAGATGGCTTTACCAACTTATACATGGATCATTACATTAATTCGCAAGATGCTTTGAAACGATATACGCCGTTAGAAGAGTCAGGTGATTTACTGATCATTACCCATCCTGCTTTTGTAAATGAAATGCAACCGTTTGTTGACTGGAAAATTCAAAAAGGAATTAAAACAACACTTGTAACGACGGATATAACTGGTACTACGGATACTGACATTAAAGAATACATTGAAGGTTTTTATACAGCAGATCCCGCTTTATTATACATACTGTTGGTCGGTGATCATGAGCAAATTCCTTCTCATACTTATGGAAACAGTGGTTCCGAACAGTTATGGAGCGATTCGTATTATGCACAACTCTCAGGAGGAACGGATGATTATTACCCGGAAGTATTCATTGGTCGCTTTTCTGCTTCATCGGTTGCGGAACTGGTACCACAAATTGAACGAACACTGGAGTATGAAAAAAATCCTGCATCCGGGAACTGGATGATGAACGCTGCGGGAGTGGGATCTAATGAAGGATACGGATATGGAGATGACGGTGAGGCGGACTGGGAACATTTACGTAATATCCGCACGAAATTAATGGAGTTCGGATATGTTGATGTACATGAATTTTATGAGGCATCACAGGGAGGTTTGGATGCTCCGGGAAATCCCAATTCGGTTATGATCAATGCAGCGGTGGATAGTGGGATCGGGCTGTTTAACTATACAGGACATGGTTGGACAGAAGGTATATCAACAGGTGATTATACCAATGGTTCTGTCAACCAATTGCAAAATAATGGAAAATATCCTTTTGTTGTTTCAGTAGCATGTAACAACGGAACATTTGTGTCTGCCACTTGTTTTGCTGAATCCTGGCTTCGGGCAACACATGCAGGGATGCCTTCCGGTGCGATCGCAGCAGCCGGATCTTCTATTCTGATGGCCTGGGCAGAACCAATGCAAACGCAAGACGAGATAGCAGAGCTGATAGCTGAAAGTTATTCAACAAATCGAAAAACGACAGTTGGAGGTTTGTTTTACAACAGTCAGATGAGTATGCTGGAAGCATACAGTGCAAGCACAACCGCGCGCGAAGTAATGCAGACGTGGGTGTTGTTCGGAGATCCTTCCTGTGTTTTCCGTACGAAAGCGACACTTGATCTCACTGCCAGCCATGTTCCAAATGTGCCTCAAACTACAACGTCTGTTGTTGTAAATTGTAATACGGAAGAAGCACTTGTGGCTATCGTTCAGGATGGTGAATTGCTGGGAACGGGAACCGTGAACGGAGGATTGGCTGTGATTCATTTTCCGGTACTTGCTTCCAATCTCCCCTTAACAGTAACAGCAACCAAACAAAACTACAGACCCTACCGGGGAACGATCCAGGTGGGAGATGGCCCGTTGGGAATTGAATCTTCATCCATTGATTTATTTACCATTGCTCCAAACCCGGCATCCGGTTTCATTGATATCTATATGAACAGTACTACGTCAACAGCGCAGATTGAACTGATGGATGTTTCAGGAAAAGTGCTGTATGCGGAACAATTTGAGACAAATACAGGTATGAAAAAACGCATCCAAACTGATGAATTTTCACGAGGTGTTTATTTTGTTACAGTGTACGATAATGGTTTATCTGCTACGAGAAAAATAATATTGAACTAAACAGAAAACAGGTATTCCGATCTGGAAATGAGCATGATTTCCAGTACATTTATTAGAAATGAAGATAAAACGATTGATAGTATCAGGTTGTTTACTGATGATTATTCATGCATGTGGAACAGCCAAAAGTGAAGTAACGGCACCGGTTGTATATACTGCCGAAAAACAGCTTCGTGTTGTAGGTACAGTTGTAAAGGAGAATGGAACTTGCGCACTGTATATTTCGATATTACAGGATACGACTCAACTAAACATCGTTCCCGCTAACCTGGATGAGCGGTTCCAGGTAAATGGTATGCGTCTCCGGTTTGATTATACAGCTGTAACGGCAAAAGAAAAATCAAGTTGTCCCTACCAATGGGTTGTATTGGAAGAGGTGTCTCCGCTTCGTTAAAACCTCTGATGAAATTACTGAATATTAAAAAGGGATCTGCCAACTGACAGATCCCTTTTCTTTATCATTTACGAATGATTATTTTCTATCAACTAATTCTTCGTATTGTTCTTTGTCGGCAACAACCATTTTCTGGAATCTGCGAACTCCGGTACCTGCAGGGATTAAGTGTCCAACGATCACGTTTTCTTTCAATCCTAACAAGTGGTCTTCTTTCCCGGCAACAGCAGCTTCGTTCAATACTTTCGTTGTTTCCTGGAACGATGCCGCAGAAATAAACGATTGTGTCTGAAGGGAAGCACGTGTGATACCTTGAAGCAATGGAGTAGAAGTTGCAGGAACTGCATCTCTTGCATCTACCAGTTTCTTGTCTGAGCGTTTCAACTGTGAGTTTTCATCTCTCAATTTACGTGCGGAAACAATCTGTCCTGCTTTCAATTCTGTAGAATCTCCTGCATCAACAACAACTTTTTTACCGTAGATTGCATCGTTTTCTTCCATAACGTCTGCTTTGTGGATTGATTGACCTTCCAGGAAACGTGTATCTCCTGCGTCAACAATCTCCGCTTTCAACATCATCTGGCGAACGATCACTTCAAAGTGTTTGTCGTTGATTTTTACCCCTTGCAAACGGTAAACCTCCTGAATCTCATTTACTAAGTATTCTTGTACTTTCGTAGGTCCCTGAATATTCAAAATGTCGTTTGGCGTAGTCGCTCCGTCTGATAACGGTTGTCCAGCACGTACGAAGTCATTTTCCTGCACAAGAATGTGCTTGGAAAGCGGCACCAAATACTTGCGAACTTCTCCTGATTTAGACGTGATCGAAATCTCACGGTTACCACGTTTGATTTTACCGTATTCTGCAATACCATCAATTTCAGAAACGATTGCAGGGTTAGAAGGATTCCGTGCTTCAAATAATTCCGTTACACGTGGAAGACCTCCGGTGATATCCCCTGTCTTACCTGCTTTACGCGGGATCTTAACGAGGATTTTACCAGCTTCAATTGTTTCACCTTCTTTAATTGCAATATGTGCATCAACAGGCAACGAGTATTCTCTTAAGATTTCCTTCGTTTTCTTGTCAACGATATGAATTGCAGGGTTCTTTTTCTTATCTCTTGATTCCGTAATTACTTTTTCGGTAAATCCTGTTTGTTCATCGACTTCTTCACGGAATGTTACACCTTCCTGGATACTGTCGAATACAACATTACCGGCAACTTCGGAAACGATTACAGCGTTATACGGGTCCCACTTACAGATGACGTCACCTTTCTTCACTTTCGTGTTGTTGGCTACTTTCATTTCTGCACCATAAGGGATGTTTGCATGCATTGCTATAATTCCTGTCTTCTCATCAACGATTCTCAATTCAGCTGAACGACCTACAACGATTTCCACACTGTTTCCGTTTGCATCTTTAGATACAATCGTTCTCAATTCATCGATTTCCAGTCTACCTGAAATTTTTGCTTTTAAATCTGATTCATCAGCAATGTTCGATGCGGTACCCCCAACGTGGAATGTACGTAGTGTTAACTGTGTACCAGGTTCCCCGATGGATTGTGCAGCAACAACACCTACTGAATCCCCGTGCTGAGCCAGGCGATGAGTTGACAAGTTACGTCCGTAACATTTCGAACATACTCCTCTTCTCATTTCACATGTCAATACAGAACGGATTTCAACTTCCTCAATTCCTGCATTGTCAATTGCCGCAGCCACATCTTCAGAGATCAGTTCTCCGGCAGCAACGATCAGATTATCTGTTTCAGGCTCGTATACATCGTGTACAGATGTACGTCCTAAAATTCGGTCGTATAATGGTTCAACGATTTCGTCATTTTTACGCAGTGCAGTTGCATGTAATCCTCTCAAAGTACCACAGTCTTCTGCATTGATAACTACGTCTTGCGCAACATCCACCAAACGACGTGTCAGGTAACCTGCATCGGCCGTTTTCAATGCCGTATCGGCCAAACCTTTACGTGCACCGTGGGTAGAGATAAAGTACTCCAAAATCGATAGACCTTCCTTAAAGTTGGAAAGAATCGGGTTTTCAATAATTTCCTGACTTGAAGCTCCTGATTTTTGCGGTTTCGCCATCAATCCACGCATTCCGGATAACTGACGAATCTGCTCTTTTGATCCACGGGCTCCGGAATCATACATCATGTAGATGGAGTTAAATCCTTGACGGTCAGTTTTTAACTGATCCATCAATGTTTGCGTCAATCGGGAGTTCGTATGCGTCCAGATGTCAATGATCTGGTTGTAACGTTCGTTATTGGTGATTAATCCCATGTTATAGTTCATCATCACCTCTTTTACATCTTCTTCCGCTTTGTCAACGTAAATTGCTTTCTCTTTTGGAATGATGATATCGTCCAGGTTGAAGGAAAGACCTCCTTTGAATGCCATTTCGTAACCCAATTCCTTGATTTCATCTAGGAATTTCGCTGAACGAGCTGTTCCGGAAACTTTCAATACGTGTCCGATGATATCACGCAATGCTTTTTTCGTCATTACGTCATTGATGTATCCCGCCTCACGTGGTACAACCTGATTGAACAATACACGTCCACATGTTGTTTCTTTCAACATCAATTCAGATTCACCTTCGAAGTTCAAATCGTACACTTTCACTTTGATGTGTGCATGCAGATCCAGTTTTCCTTCGTTGTAAGCAATTTCTACTTCTTCAGCAGAGTAGAAGATTCCATCTTCACCTTTTACAATTTCTGTTTCTGTCGAACGTTTTCCTTTTGTGATGTAGTACAGACCCAAGACCATGTCTTGTGAAGGTACGGCAATCGGTGCTCCGTTCGCAGGGTTCAGAATGTTGTGAGATGCGAGCATTAATAATTGTGCTTCCAGGATTGCAGCGTTACCTAATGGTAAGTGAACCGCCATCTGGTCACCGTCGAAATCGGCGTTGAATGCTGTTGTTACCAACGGGTGCAGACGAATCGCTTTTCCTTCGATCAATTTTGGTTGGAATGCCTGGATACCCAAACGGTGCAAAGTAGGGGCACGGTTTAGTAACACAGGGTGTCCTTTTAATACGTTTTCTAAGATGTCCCAAACTACCGGCTCTTTTCTGTCAACGATTTTCTTCGCAGATTTTACTGTTTTCACAATTCCACGCTCAATCATCTTGCGGATGATAAACGGTTTGTAAAGCTCAGCAGCCATGTCTTTTGGTAAACCACACTCATGCAGTTTCAATGTAGGACCAACGACGATTACAGAACGCGCTGAATAATCGACACGTTTTCCTAACAAGTTTTGACGGAAACGTCCTTGTTTTCCTTTCAATGAATCAGAAAGGGATTTCAATGGTCTGTTTGATTCTGTCTTAACTGCAGAAGATTTTCTTGAGTTGTCAAATAATGAGTCAACAGCTTCCTGCAACATACGTTTTTCATTACGCAAGATTACTTCCGGAGCTTTGATCTCGATCAAGCGCTTCAAACGGTTGTTACGGATAATTACACGACGGTAAAGGTCGTTCAAATCCGATGTTGCGAAACGTCCTCCATCCAATGGAACCAACGGACGCAGTTCTGGTGGAATAACCGGAACTACTTTTACAATCATCCATTCCGGACGGTTGTCAATACGCTCCTGAGATTCACGCATGGATTCTACAACCTGCAAACGCTTCAATGCTTCGTGTTTACGCTGAACTGAAGTTTCTGTGTTTGCCTGGTGGCGCAAATCATACGATGTTTGCTCCAAATCCAACATTCTCAACAAATCGTGCAATGCTTCCGCACCCATTTTTGCGATGAACTTGTTTGGATCTGTATCTTCCAGGTATTGGTTTTCTTTCGGCAACGAATCCAGGATGTCCAGGTATTCTTCTTCCGTTAAGAAATCCATTTTATTCAATACCGAACCATCCACAGATGATGCGATCCCCGGTTGAATCACTACGTAACGTTCGTAGTAAATGATCTGATCCAGTTTTTTTGTTGGCAACCCTAACAGGTAACCGATTTTATTCGGAAGTGAACGGAAGTACCAGATGTGTGCTACAGGAACCACCAAAGAGATGTGTCCCATACGCTCACGGCGTACTTTTTTCTCCGTTACTTCAACACCACAACGGTCACAAACGATTCCTTTGTATCGGATTCTTTTGTATTTACCACAGTGGCATTCGTAATCTTTTACAGGACCGAAGATTCGTTCACAGAAAAGACCATCACGTTCCGGCTTATATGTACGATAGTTAATCGTTTCCGGCTTTAAAACCTCCCCGCTAGACTGCTCCAAAATCACCTCCGGCGAAGCCAGAGAGATTGTTATTTTGTTGAAGCTACTTTGTTTTTTTGGTGTTTCTTTTCTAAAAGCCATGATAATGCTTGTTTCTTAGTTCAAAATTAATCCAATGATACGTTCAGACACAATCCTCTCAATTCATGCAACAATACGTTGAATGATTCAGGGATTCCCGGTTCAGGAATGTTGTCTCCTTTAACGATTGCTTCGTACGCTTTCGCACGACCCATCACGTCATCAGATTTCACTGTCAATATTTCCTGCAGGATGTTTGCAGCACCGAATGCTTCCAATGCCCAAACCTCCATCTCTCCAAAACGCTGACCTCCGAATTGTGCTTTACCTCCAAGAGGTTGCTGCGTGATCAACGAGTATGGTCCGATTGAACGTGCGTGCATTTTATCATCTACCATGTGTGATAATTTCAACATGTAAATGATTCCTACAGTTGCAGGTTGGTGGAAACGATCTCCTGTTCCTCCGTCGTACAAGTATGTTTTACCTGATTTCGGGATACCTGCTTTTTCACAGTAATCATCAATTTCTGAAGGATGTGCTCCATCAAAGATCGGAGTAGCGAATTTAACGCCCAGTTTTTCTCCTGCCCATCCAAGTACAGTTTCGTAAATCTGTCCAAGGTTCATACGGGAAGGTACCCCTAACGGGTTCAATACGATATCAACCGGAGTTCCGTCTTCCAGGAACGGCATGTCTTCCTGACGAACGATGTTGGCAACGATACCTTTGTTACCGTGACGTCCTGCCATTTTATCACCGACTTTCAGTTTACGTTTTTTCGCAACGTATACTTTTGCCATTTTAATGATACCTGCTGGCAGCTCATCTCCTACGGAAATATGGAATTTCTTGCGTTTGTATGCTCCAAGAATGTCGTTTGACTTGATGGTAAAGTTGTGTAACACACGACCGATCAATGTATTCAAACGTGCATCTGCTGTCCAGTTTGTCGGATTGATGATTGTATAATCAATAGCGTACAGGTTCTTTTCTGTGAATTTAGAGCTCTTTTTGATGATCTCTTCACGGAAGTTATTGAATACACCTGCGGATTTTTCTTCACCGATGATTTTCAATAATTTGTCAACCAATTGCTTTTTCAATACTGCGTAATCCTTTTCGTATTCTGAATCCAGGCTTTCCAATAATGGTTTATCCTGTGCTTTCGCTTTACGATCTTTAACAGCTCTTGAGAACAATTTTTTATCAATTACAACACCTCTCAATGAAGGTCCTGCTTTCAAGGATGCATCTTTTACGTCACCAGCTTTGTCACCAAAGATCGCACGCAATAGTTTTTCTTCCGGAGAAGGATCTGTTTCTCCTTTCGGAGTAATTTTACCAATCAGGATATCTCCTTCTTTGATTTCAGCTCCGATACGGATCAATCCGTTTTCATCCAGGTCTTTTGTTGCTTCTTCAGAAACGTTTGGAATATCGGAAGTCAATTCTTCCATTCCTCGTTTTGTATCGCGTACTTCTAATGTATACTCATCAATGTGGATGGATGTAAAGATATCGTCGCGTACCACTTTTTCAGAAATCACGATCGCATCCTCAAAGTTGTATCCTTTCCATGGCATGAAGGCAACTTTCAGGTTCTGACCCAATGCCAGTTCTCCTTGCTGTGTTGCATATCCTTCACACAGTACCTGTCCTTTCTCAACTCTGTCACCTGTCTTAACGATTGGTTTCAGGTTGATACATGTACTTTGGTTGGTTTTTTGGAACTTCGTAAGACCGTAACGTTTTTCTTCTGTTTCAAAGCTTACTAATTTATCGTCTTCTGTCCAATCGTATGTAATTACGATTTCGTTGGCATCAACATACGTTACTACTCCTGATCCTTCTGCATTTACCAATACACGTGAATCTCTTGCTACCAGGCGCTCAATTCCTGTTCCAACGATCGGTGAAGAAGGTTTTAACAATGGAACTGCCTGACGCTGCATGTTTGATCCCATCAATGCACGGTTGGCATCATCGTGCTCCAGGAATGGAATGGAAGATGCTGCAATGGATGCAATCTGGTTGGCTCCTACGTCCATCAGGTTCAACTGATCCGGGTTTACCAACGGGAAGTCTCCTTCGTAACGTGCTTTTACGAACTCAGTAAGGAATTGTCCTTTGTCGTCTACTTTCGCATTTGCCTGAGCAATTGTTTTCTCATCTTCTTCTTCTGCTGTCAGGTAAATCGGCTCGTCTTTCAAGTTAACAAAACCTTTATCTACCGAACGGTATGGAGTTTCGATGAATCCTAGTTTATTCACTTTCGCAAATACACACAGGGAAGAAATCAAACCGATGTTTGGTCCTTCCGGTGTTTCAATTGTACACAAACGACCATAGTGCGTGTAGTGAACGTCACGTACCTCAAATCCGGCACGGTCACGGGAAAGTCCACCAGGTCCTAGTGCAGACAAACGACGCTTGTGAGTTACCTCTGAAAGCGGGTTGGTCTGATCCATAAACTGAGACAGCTGGTTTGTTCCGAAGAACGAGTTGATCACAGAAGACAATGTCTTCGCATTGATCAAGTCAATAGGAGTGAAGACCTCGTTGTCACGAACGTTCATACGCTCACGGATTGTTCTGGCCATACGTGCCAAACCAACTCCGAATTGTGCATACAATTGTTCACCTACCGTTCTTACACGGCGGTTAGACAAGTGGTCGATATCATCTACATCTGCTTTTGAGTTGATCAACTCAATCAGGTATTTAATGATCAGGATGATGTCTCCTTTCGTCAATACGCGGGACTCTTCTGAATCATCAATACCCAGTTTTTTGTTCAATCTGAAACGACCAACTTCTCCTAAATCGTAACGTGTGTCAGAGAAGAATAATTTTTCGAATACAGATTTTGCCGTTTCGTAATCAGGTGGCTCTGCATTACGCAACTGGCGGTAAATATGTTCAACTGCTTCTTTTTCCGAGTTGGAAGTATCTTTTTGAAGCGTATTGTAGATGATTGTAAAATCAGCACTGTTGGAATCTTCTTTGTGAAGAATAACCGTTTTAATTCCTGCATCGATGATCAGGTCAACGTGATCGTCTTCCAGAACTGTTTCACGATCTAACAATACTTCGTTACGTTCGATTGATACAACCTCTCCTGTATCTTCATCAACGAAATCTTCGATCCATGATTTCAATACACGTGCAGCCAGTTTTCTTCCGACTAATTTTTTCAATGCTGCTTTTGAAACTTTGATTTCATCTGCCAGCCCGAAAATTTCTAATATATCTTTATCGCTTTCGTATCCAATCGCACGGAAAAGAGTTGTAACAGGTAACTTTTTCTTACGATCGATATAAGCATACATTACATTATTGATGTCTGTTGCGAATTCAATCCATGATCCTTTGAAAGGGATAACACGAGCTGAATACAACTTTGCTCCGTTTGCGTGTCGGCTTTGGCCAAAGAACACACCCGGAGATCTGTGCAACTGAGAAACGATCACACGTTCTGCTCCGTTCACAACAAATGATCCTTTCGGAGTCATGTATGGGATAGTACCCAAATATACGTCCTGCACGATTGTTTCAAAATCTTCGTGTTCAGGATCCGTACAGTATAGTTTCAACTTCGCTTTTAGTGGAACACTATACGTCAACCCACGTTCGATACACTCTTCAATTGTATATCTAGGGGGATCAATAAAGTAGTCGAGGAATTCCAATACAAACTGATTACGTGTATCAGTGATCGGGAAGTTTTCTGCAAATACTTTAAATAATCCTTCACTTTCACGGTTTTCCGGAGTTGTTTCCAACTGGAAGAATTCCTGGAAAGATTTTAACTGAATATCCAAAAAGTCAGGATAATCAAATTGAGCTTTGCCAGATGCAAAGTTCACTCTTGTTGATATGTTATTTGATGTTGCCAATGTCAAACGTTTTTGTATATGAATATGGGCATTTCTGCGTCTCTACGCATTAAAAACAGGAATAGGCATCCGTCAAATGACGAACGCCTTCCTGTGTTATAAAGTAATAATTACTTAACTTCAACTTCAGCTCCAGCTTCTTCCAAAGACTTTTTCAGACCTTCAGCCTCGTCTTTAGAAACCGCTTCTTTCAATGTTGCAGGAGCACCATCTACTAATTCTTTCGCTTCTTTCAAACCTTGACCAGTCAATTCTTTTACCAATTTAACTACTGCCAATTTGTTTGGACCACCTGCTTTCAAGATTACGTCGAACTCAGTTTTTTCTGCTGCTGCTTCTCCAGCTCCACCTCCAACTGCTGCTACAGCTACTGCTGCTGCTGCTGGTTCAATTCCGTACTCATCTTTCAAGATAGTAGCCAATTCGTTAACTTCTTTAACTGTCAAGTTAACCAACGTTTCTGCGATTTGTTTTAAATCTGCCATTTTATTTAAATTTTAAAAAGGTTCAAAAATAATTTTAATTAACTACACCGTCGCCAATGCTATGGTGCAAGCTTTATGCTCTTTCTTCGAGCGTTTTAAGAATCCCGGCAATCTTGCCTCCTTGCCCTTTAAGAGCGGAAACAACATTTTTAGCAGGACTTTGAAGTAATCCGATGATATCGCCAATAACTTCTTCTTTGCTTTTGATCGCAACAAGTGCATCTAATTGGTTATCACCAATAAATACAGCTTCTTCGATGTACGCACCTTTCAACAAAGGTTTTGCGTTTTTCGCACGGAAGTCTTTGATCAATTTCGCAGGAGCATTTCCTACTTCGGAGAACATGATTGAAGTTGCTCCACTAAGAACAGTTGGTAATTCACCGAAGTTTTTCCCTTCTACTTTTTCGAATGCTTTTGCCAGTAACGTGTTTTTTACAACGCGGATACCGATGTTTTGCTGAAAGCATTTTCTTCTCAACTGGTTTACAACATCAACAGTCAAATCTGCCGTATCTGCCAGGTAGATGATATTGGACTCATTTAACTGAGCTGTCAATTCATCTATATACTTTGCTTTTTCTTCTCTATTCATAATAAATCAGTTTTAAGCAACAACAGACTTTGTATCAACTTGTACACTTGGGCTCATTGTTGCGCTCAAATAAATACTTTTGATATAAGTCCCTTTTGCAGCAGACGGTTTCAATTTAATAAGCGTTTGGACCAATTCATTTACGTTTTCTTTGATTTTATCTCCGCTGAAGCTTGCACGTGCAATTCCTGCGTGGATGTTACCAAATTTGTCAACTTTGAAATCGATCTTTCCTGCTTTTACTTCTTCAACAGCTTTAGCTACATCCATAGTAACCGTTCCTGTTTTCGGGTTTGGCATCAATCCTCTAGGACCTAAAATACGTCCCAAAGCACCTACTTTACCCATTACAGAAGGAACTGTGATAATCACATCGATATCTGTCCAACCTCCTTTGATTTTTTCGATATAATCATCCAAACCAACGTGGTCAGCTCCGGCTGCTTTAGCTTCCGCTTCTTTATCCGGAGTACACAATACCAATACTCTTACATCTTTACCAGTTCCGTGAGGTAAAGCAACTGTTCCACGAACCATTTGATTCGCTTTACGTGGATCTACACCCAAACGAACGGATACATCAATAGACGCATCAAATTTAGTAGTTGAAATTTCCTTTACCAAATCACTAGCGTCAGCCAAGTTGTAAGACTTGGAGAAATCGTATTTCGCCAAAATCTCTTTTCTTTTCTTAGATACTCTTGCCATAACTTACTAGTTTTTAGATTTAGGTTCTTCACCACCTTTTACTGTAACTCCCATGCTTCGTGCAGTACCTGCAACCATAGACATTGCTGAGTCAACTGTAAAACAATTCAAATCCGGTAGTTTGTCTTCTGCAATCGTGCGAATTTGGTCCCAAGAAATTGAACCGATTTTAGAGCGGTTAGGCTCTCCTGATCCTTTCTTGAATTTACCAATTTCCATGATTTGAAAAGCTGCCGGCGCTGTTTTCAATACAAAATCAAATGACTTATCACTGTATACAGTGATAGCCACAGGAACCACTTTTCCTGCTTTATCTTGTGTTCTGGCATTGAACTGCTTACAGAACTCCATGATGTTAACTCCTTTAGAACCTAATGCAGGTCCTACCGGAGGAGCAGGATTGGCAGCACCACCTTTGATTTGCAATTTAATCAAGCCTGATACTTCTTTTGCCATTTGTATTTAAATTATGTAGTCAAACATGAGCATAAGACGGGAAGCTTTAGTCGTCACTCACTCCTACGGGTTAAAAAAACGATTAAATTTCTTTTTCTACTTGCATGTAGCTTAGTTCCAGTAAATTCTTTCTTCCAAAGATTTTCACCATCACTTTTAATTTTTTCTTTTCTTCGTTGATTTCTTCAATTGTACCGGAGAAGTTATTGAATGGTCCATCGATTACTTTCACGGATTCACCGACAACATAAGGAATTTTCATTTCTTCTTCTGTCTCAGAAAGTTCATCTACTTTTCCTAAGATTCGGTTTACTTCTGCCAGACGCATCGGAACCGGATCACCTCCTTTTTCTGTTCCAAGGAAACCGATGACATTCGGGATACTTTTGATAACGTGAGAAACTTCACCAACTAACGCTGCTTCAATCAACACATATCCGGGAAGGTAAGCTCTTTCTTTGCTTACTTTTTTCCCGTTTCTCATTTGAAATACTTTTTCAGTAGGGATCAATACCTGATCCACATAATCTCCCAGCTTTAAACGGGAAATTTCAAGGTCAAGATATTCCTTTACCTTTTTTTCTTTCCCACTTACAGCTCTTACAACGTACCAACGTTTTTTAATTTCTCCCATTTCCAAGAACTATTTAAAATCCACTGTAAATGAAGCCAAGAAGGCCTTTCCAGAATCCATTTGCATCAACAGGTACGATTCCAACTAAATAATCGATCAAGAAAATGATCAACGATATAATGATGGAAGCAATGACCACAATGATTGTGTTACTTTGCAACTCTTTCCAAGTTGGCCACGACACATTGTGAACCATCTCCGTAACTGTTTCGTTGATATAGTTTTTTACTTTTGACACTTTTTTCTTTTTAAAGTTGCACGGGCGGTAGGATTCGAACCCACGACCAATGGTTTTGGAGACCACTACTCTACCAGCTGAGCTACGCCCGTGTATAAGTAAGAGGAAGCCGAAACTTCCTCTTTATATTTCACTGATTATTCAACGATTTCAGTAACCTGACCAGCTCCTACAGTTCTACCACCTTCACGGATAGCGAAACGTAATCCTTTGTCCATTGCAACTGGTACGATCAAGTTAACCTGGATAGATACGTTATCACCTGGCATAACCATTTCACGTCCGTCAGTCAAGATGATTTCACCTGTAACGTCAGTTGTACGGAAATAGAATTGAGGACGGTATTTGTTGTGGAACGGCGTGTGACGTCCACCTTCTTCTTTCTTCAAAACGTAGATCTCAGCTTTGAATGTTTTGTGCGGTTTAGTTGAACCTGGTTTACAGATAACCATTCCTCGTTTGATTTGAGATTTTTCAATACCTCTCAACAACAAACCAACGTTATCTCCAGCTTCACCTCTGTCCAAAATTTTACGGAACATCTCAACCCCAGTAACAGTAGAAGACAATTTCTCATCACCCATTCCTAAGATATCAACACTCTCTCCAGAGTTGATAACACCTGTTTCGATACGTCCTGTTGCTACTGTACCACGACCTGT
>DHNG01000037.1:68633-68761 GCA_002409405.1 Flavobacteriales bacterium UBA5422
TCAACCGGCATCAAGAAAGGCTTCTCAATATCACGTGGAGGCAATTCGATCCAAGTATCAACAGCGTTCATCAATTCGTTTACTGTTTCAACCCATTGTGCTTCTCCGTTCAAAGCTCCTAATGCAGA
>DHNG01000046.1:0-4818 GCA_002409405.1 Flavobacteriales bacterium UBA5422
TAATTTTTAATTCCCGGATAAAATCGTCCAACTCTGAAATACCTGAAACACCCGTATAAAAACTTTGTGTTTCCTGCATCTTATCCAATCGACTTGATGCATTTTGCGCTGTAGAGAATGTTGTATATTCAATTGTTGAGCTACGTTCCTGACCAAGGTTCACATTTGTAGAGGATAGTCCGGAAATATAATCAGCAGCATCATTATCATCTATGTCCTTTCCATCCAACACCATTGATACCACATCGTCTGTCGTTGTATAACGGAATACTTTTCCCGGATCATTCATGAATTCAAAAAATGCAGCATCGCTTGCATTTGCCTGGTACATATCATCTCCTGTAGAGCCTCTTTTACCTTTTTCCCAGTTACTGACAACCGTACGGTGAAATCCGAATCCGACATCCAAACCTACCTGAATCGTTTGCCCAACTCCGAATTCAATTCCGATGTTTTGAATGACTTCATTGTTGGTAATTTTAGATGGATAGTAATGATCCACTCGTGAGTTTTTCAAACGAAATCCTCCCATAATCCCCTCACCGGTTGCAGAAAAAACATCTGCTCCACTAAACGGAATCCCAAGCGTCTTATCTGTCTTAGACAGGGTAGTTTCTCCTTCAATAAAAAAATCCTGTGCTTCAAATACGTCTTTTTCGTCATCCCATGCATCATCCCATGTTTTACGATGTAGGTATCCATAAGCTTCAATGTTTGTTTCCTTTTCAGGAATAAACACGTTAAAATTCCCCTGATACCCAGGCTCAAGTCCTATTGGTCCTAGTGGATTAATCTTAATTGATCCCGAAAAATTATATGATTTCCCATGTGTTTTTTGAACAGAAAGCCCCGGGTACATGGTATTTGCCGACCCTGCAATATTGGGTGCTGAAAGTCCTCTGAACATATATCTAAAGAAATTTTGCTTTTGTCCTCTATCTTCAAATCCTTTTCTTTGTCTTATTTCTTTTTCAAGCTCTTTTTCAGCATCACAATCTGCGCTAGCCTTATCTTTCTCTAATTTTTTAATTGCTTTTTGTTTTTTAAGGTGTCGTATCAATGCCAACGGATTCACAGAAAATCCCATCGTTGAGTTTCCTCCTGCAAAATTCATATTCAGTGATGCCATTCCCTTAAATGAAGCAGAGAATCCTGTTGATTTCATAATTCCGGAATAATTGTTATACCGAATACTTTGAGATACTGTAACCGAAAAATCAGAACTTACATCATGCATATTATTCAATGGTCCGTTTCCTCCCCATTCTGAATTCATTTGTGGCTTGTCAATTTTCTTCGCTTCTTTCGCCATGTCTGAATTTTCCTTCTTTTTCTTTTGTGAATCATCACTGAAAAACTCTATTCCAAGACTCGCTACTGCTGATACGGTCCAATTGGGAACAACCTTGTTGAATTGTCGTACAGATACTCCTTTAAACTCATCCGGATAACCGACTTTGCCTCTATTGATCGCTCCTGCATTCAGCGTCCAACCATGTCCTACCCACGAAGCTTCTTCTTCAGCGGAAGTACCACTGTGATAGGATAAGGACATCGCATAACCACCTCCGTCAGCCCCCGGGATATTCAACACCGGTAAGTTGTAGGTAAAATCTCCGGAAAACGGGTCTACCATATCTGTCGTCGCAACAGGTTCAAAACTGCTGAATTCAGGAGAAGATGCTCCTGCAGTTAACGCTAAAGACATCGTAGGAAAAAAGATTTCCCCGAAGATTGTAAACGCTAAGAACAAGGCTGTACCTTTCGTTGCTATGGGATATTTTCTAAAAATTGACATAGTTAAAATTTGATTGCAGGTGTTTTTTCTAATGATGATTTTAAGAATCCGAAAGATGATGTTCCGGTATCGAAAATCTCATCATCAAACATGACTGTAAACTTGTCCAGTTTCACCAACTCGTCTGTTTTTTCTTCAGGAGAAAAAACAATGTTGAATTTCCGGTGAAATTCCAGTCCGTAAATATTTTCCATTTCTACAATGGCAGGCTTCCATTTTTTCCCGTCACTGCGTAATTCCAGTAATTCTGCCATCTCAAAATTCAATTGTTTCATTCGTTCTGCATATTCTTCGTAGTTTTTGATGCCTACGGAAGTAATATCAAAATGAGATTCCTCTGCAGGACCGATCGTAAGGACAAACGTTAAATTGTTTTCGTAGAATTTCATGATACTATCCTTCAGTTGCGGAGTTACAGTACCTTCTCCTTTCAATTCCAAATACGTCAGGTAATCCGGTGATAATAATTTCATATCAAATGCGATTTCTCCTACTGTTTTAGTTTTGTGCACACCATTCGATTCGTCTTCCTGCCATTCGTAGTAATCTTTCAGTGAAACTTCACTTTTAGAACAGGCTAAAGAAAGAAATAGTAGTATAATTGTATATATTTTAAAACCCTTCATAGTTGCGATTCAGTGCCTGTAATAAGTCATTTGTAATATCCATGCTTGCTTTTCGGTAGAGGACCTCATCCCCTTCATTTTTTCCGAGAATTACATCGTACCCCTTTTCATTTCCATACTTTTCAACAAAGGAGAGTACCTGGTTAACCACTTCAATGGTCATCTTCTGGTCTTCTGCCATTGCATTTTCTTCCAGTCCTTTGGAAAATTCCATGAATTTATTTCGCATGCTGATGATCTTTGTTTCCCTGTTGATCCGCTCTTGCTTTGACAAAAAAGCTGAATCCGCATAATAGTCCGAGAGTTCATTTTTGATTGCATCAGTCAAACTGTCGGAGGTCGTATTCCAGCCCGTCATTTTCTTTTCGTATTCAAGTGTTGCATCTTTCATTCCCTGGTAGTCATTGACCAACCGCTTAAAATCGACAACTGCAATTTTAGGTGTAGCAAAGAAAGAATAAACAGCAATAGAAGTAGAAATGATTACGGCTCCGATCAGGAAATAATGCGTTTTTTTCATGAATTTTAATTCGTTAAGATAAATTGACCTTTTAAGATAATAGTTGAACTGGTTGTTGTATTCAATAAATGGAGTTCGTATTTATACAATCCCTGAGGATCTGTCAGCTGTGATTGCCATGTGTTATTTGCCAATACGTTGGCAACAATACCGGTACTGTTAGAAATGATAATTTCTGCTACTTGTAATTCTGATCCGGTTGAAACATCGACAACAAACGGCGCTCCCGGTGTCAGGGCAATTCCGTTTGAAAGCTGGATTTTCACATCATCCGTACAATCAGGGAATAACGGATCAGGTACGGAATTCAGGTCAAAGATTCCATTGTTTCCAAACTGAGAAGTTGAATTTAAATTATACAGACTTTCAGCAAGTGGTTGCTGCACATTGTTCGAAACAAAGTAAATAGACCCTTCCACAATATTTCCTCCCGCATCGACATCAAACAGAATAGACCCACTGGTTACACACTCTCCTCCATCAATCTCAATTGTATATGTACCTTCTATCGGTGAGGGAGTAAATACACCTGTAGAATTTCCTTCATCTCCAACCGGAAATGTATTACCTATGTTCCCTCCATTTGATCCCGGAGGTCCTGTAACCGTTACCACCACTCCTGTTCCTCCTGAACCTCCTGGTGTTCCACCATCGGGATTTCCAAAATCACCCCAATCAATCACAAATCCCGCATTCGCCAAGCTATAGTTTTCACTGATAAAATGATTCCATGTTGTTGTTACAAATTTTGTATTCGGTGTTTGTGCTGAAGTTCCTAATGTGATAGCTCCTGTTTTTTGCCAGTACTCAGGTATAATCTGTGATTCATACTGAGCAATATGCTGATACGTTCCATCCTGACTTTCATTGTAGTGAAACGTCAAATCATATTCATCCTGATTGTTGGAAGGTGTCAACTGATGGTAAAATTTACTGTTGATTGAAGCAACATCCGGAGCAAGATCGATCAGGTTATCGTATACCGGATTGTAATTCACCATTCGTATTTTCATTGTTCGGATCGCTGCATCTTCCATTTTTACATCAACCGGACGATAGCGCATCGTACCTATTGCAGAACCTACAGGAAACGAATATGTCTGAAGCGAGTTCATTTTTCGGGACAACCCTCCTCCTACAAGGTTACTACTTACAAAACCAGTCATTCGTGCAATTGCATTGACATCCGGATCTTCTACATACATCGTATTATCGCGGGTTGCAAGCTCATTGACAGATAAGTGCAGGAATTTATGCACATGGGCATCCACAAACTGTTCTTTCTTTCCTTGTCCTCCAAGTGCCAAAATATGAAACTTCGTCGGGGAATTCCCTCTGATTCGCTGATAACCTCCCATTAACACGCTGAATCCTTCACTTTGATAGTTGGTAAACATTCCGTTCAATCCATTGTTAACCCAGTCCTTACTCACCCAGATATGGCTTGTATTTGTGAATGTTCCCTTTACGAGCACATTCGAAGCATCGGTAACAACCTCATTAATCACATTCCCATAAATATTCAAATATGTATCGCTCGCCGAACTTTTCATAACATGGGTATTCACACCATAATTGTTATAGCTCATACCTGTCGTTGTAAAACAGTTATTAAGCGGCGTTACTTCTGCTGAACGTTCCCCACACTGTTGCCCCTCAGAATTATAAACAGCAATCGTCAACAAGGTAGTTCCCGGCTGTACGGTATAAAAGGTCTGCGGACAACTCTCGCAACTCAATCCTCCTAAAGAAGATGTCCATACAAAACTAAGTCCTGAACCGGATCCGGTTAATGCTATAACATCTCCCTCACAGACATCTGGTCCGTTATTACCAGATATCACTAGATCATACTTACATTCTTTTGCGCAAAA
>DHNG01000046.1:4948-5804 GCA_002409405.1 Flavobacteriales bacterium UBA5422
TACTTACATTCTTTTGCGCAAAATCTTTTCAACATCTCAATTTCTTCCGTATGACATGGTCGATTTTGTTCTCTGTCCAAAGCCGATGCATACATTACAACTGTGTAAACGGCAGGGATCATATTATTCTCTATATCTGCCAACAGAAGTGTTGGATTCGGGCAATCGTAGCAGGACAACCCTACTTGCGGAGACCACGAATACAATAATGACGAACTAGGATATGACAGCTGAGGGATATTACACGGACTATATTGAACAGGATAACTACCATTACTGGAAACCAATTTCCCCGGATCACATACAGGATCACCTTGACACTCCATTTTCTTCATTTCAACACTAAGCTCCTTACAATAATTATCTCGTTTGTAATCCTCCGGAGATGCATAAATCCTCACCTGATAAAAATCGGGAATTGTACCGTTGTCAATTGCTGATTGTAACAGTGTCGGATTCGGGCAACTGTAACAGGATAGCCCCACCTGTGGTGACCAAGTATAAATCAACCCTGTGTTTTCAAATTGCATCTGCGGATTGTCACATGAGCTATAATAAACCGGCTCAGTATTACCATTACTGGAAGTAAATTTACCCGGATCACATTCTCCCCCTTCGCAATCCTTTTTAGTCATTCTAATTTTATAGATGTTACACGGTTTGCCTCCTTTCATCATTTCAGATTCTGACAAATACACCCGCACCTCATATCCTTCAGGAATGAGTCCATTATCAATATCGGATTGCAGAACTGTCGGATTCGGACAATAATAACACGACAAACCAACTTGCGGAGACCAGGAATAAAACAATCCTGCGTTTTCAAATTGAAGCGTTGGCGCACTACATGGGCTAT
>DHNG01000046.1:5965-18066 GCA_002409405.1 Flavobacteriales bacterium UBA5422
ATCTTCAATCGGATTATCTTCATTACTAGCAATTAATCTACCCGGATTACACGGACTTTCCCCTTCTTTACAATCAGTCCTCCGCGTTTCAATCATATAACGTACACAGTACTTACCCTTTGCCTGATCATCCAATGAGACATATACCTGAACCTCATAAGCAGCTGGAATTGTATTGTTATGAATCTCTGACTGTAATAATGTCGGATTCGGGCAGTCATAACATGTCAATCCTACCTGCGGAGACCAGGAATAGATGAGTCCTGTATTTTGAAATCCGATTTGCGGGTTATTGCACAAACTATATTCAACCGGGTTTGTAGTACCATTACTGGACATAAATTCTCCAGGGTTGCATGGGTTTTCTCCTTCTTTACAATCCCGTTGCTGTGTGTCAATTTTAATGCGGCTACAATAATCCCCCTTTTGTTGATCTTCTATTGAAGCATACACAAGAATTTCGTAAGTAGCTGGAATCGTACCATTATTAATTGCTGATTGTAACAATGTCGGATTGGGGCAATTGTAACAGGATAATCCTATCTGAGGAGACCAGGAATAAATCAATCCTGTGTTTCCAAATCCGATCTGGGGATTGTTGCATCTACTGTATTCAACCGGATTTGTAGTTCCATTACTAGAGGTAAAATCACCCGGATTACATCTGCCATCACCGGCTTTTCCATCGTAATCAAGAAAAAGAATAGAATGAAATGAACTGTCTTTATCCAAAAAGAGCTCGGAAGCAGATCCTTGCGGGACTAGAAATAACAGGTAAATGATTGTCAGAAGAGCAGCAGTTCTTATGTTGTAAACAGTGTTAAAATTCATGTTTCAAGCAGTAATTATTAAGTTGTAGCTATTTCAAGTTTTTCGTATCGGTAATTGTTCGGCTAAGCTAGAAGTTATTTTTCATTTCACAAGTGATTTGGTATTTTTTTTTGAAAAAAAATGACCTTATTGATCTTGCTAAAAGAGATAGCCATCAAGTGTATACTGGTTTTTCAGATGAAATAATCACATTTTGTTAAAAAAGAAGATTTCATTTATACCAACACCTCATCAAAACAAAATCTTTTCACAAAAAATCCCGGCCAATCGACCAGGATTCTTCTCATATATTATAATATCCGGATTTTAAAATACCAGACAATCAGTTACTCCATATCACCTTCCATATCTGAATTGCGAACCAGTTTCAAGACAACTGATCCTGCTTTTCCTGCAACAACATCTACTTTCATAACAGCGTAGTAAACATGATCACCGCTTTCCACCATTCCGTCCATATAGTAACTACCCGCCGGCACCTGACCAAAATCTCCTGCACCTGATGCATTTGTCCAAATGGATTTTACTGATTTTTCATTTTCGACATCTTCCATTGTTTTGTACAAATCAACAGGGGTATCCGAAAGATCTGCCTTCACTCCTGCCGGTAATTCAATTTGTACTTTCAATCCTCCCGTTGTACTTGTACGGAACGAAAAACTTGTAAGCGCTCCGATTGTCAGCGCAACAAAGAATACAGTTTTAATTTTCATAGTTCGTTATTTTAAATGTTGGAAGCGAAAGTAGGATTATTTTTTGCATTTCAAAACAATCACTGAAAAAATTACATCCTCCATCAATTGATTTATTAATTGTTAATGAATTCGTTGCATAAACTGTCTCCTCTCATCAAAATTTGACAAGCTCATTCCTGATCGCATACATAACCAACCCGGCAACGTTACGGGATCCTGTTTTTAACAAGAGGTTTGCACGGTGTCCATTTACAGTTTTCACACTGATAAATAATTTCTCTCCTATTTCTTCGGCGGTATATTGTTGACACACAAGCCCCAACACTTCCAGTTCACGGGAGGTCAGATCAGATGTTGGCTGAAGAATGGATTGTGTGCGTTTACCAATATTTCGCTGGATCGCCATCAATGTCATTTGATTGATATACGCTCCTTTTTCATAAACAGTCGTAATGGCCTGATATACCTCAACCGGATCACTGTCTTTCACCAGGTAGCCATGTGCCCCGATTTCGATCAGGCGTGCGATAAATTTCTCATCCTGGTGTGCCGATAAAATAAGAACCTTCACTGTCGGAAAATATTCTGCCAGGTCAATTGTCAACTGTTCCCCCGAGTAGGGTTTGTCTCCATTCGACGGAAGCGATAAATCCACCAACATCACATCTGGAATCTGCTCTGCTTTTTCCAACGATTCTATCACAGAATATCCGTCTCCCGATTCGTAAATAACTTCCAGGTCTTCCCACCCACTTAAAATAGCATGTATGCCATTTCTGAACAACAGTTGATCTTCTACTAATCCGATGGTGATCTTTTCTTTCATAACACTCATTCACATTTCAATACCGTTACAAATTAACCGGAAATAAAATTGTACTATAGAAACCGGCTTGTTCTTTTTCTTTATGTATGATCACATTTCCTCCCATAAAATGAATCCGGTTGTGCATATTCCTTAATCCGGATCCTTTTTTTGAATATTCGGGAACCATTCCGTTTCCGTTGTCCCTGTAATTGACAATTATTTCTTTATCCGATCCGGAAATATCCAGTTGCAACTGTGTCGCCCCCGCATGTTTGATCGTATTATTAATTAATTCCATACACACCCTGTACAACGTTAAACTCATCAACTCGTCGGTGATATACGCATCAACCTGTTCTTCTGCGTTGAATTCACAGTTAATCTTCCCTGCTGCTGTTAATTGCTCACAGGTTTGTTCCAGTGTTTCCAAGACACCAAATCGTTCCAGCTGAGGAGGCATTAACTCATGGCTAATCCGGCGCATACTTTCAATGGCATTTTCAGTCAGGCTACGAACATTTTGTAATTCACCGGGCAACTGGTCATTTACCTCCTGGTATTTCCGCTCTGCCTGCAGCAAGTGCATCCGGATAATTGACAACACAGCTCCCAGGTCGTCGTGCAGGTCTTGCGAAATCCGTTTTCGTTCCTGTTCCTGTACCATAATCGTTGATTTTGTCAGCTCCGCCTGGTGCCGTCTTTTCAATTCTTCCTGTTCAAACTGTTCCCTGTACAAGTTCTTTCGGAACTGCTGTGTAAGGATAATTACCCCCACTGCTATCAGGAAAACAATACCTACAACCGGTAAAAGTGTTCCTACAAATGTGATGTGGCTCCCTGTCTCCATAATGCTCTCCAGAAACAATAATACATAATAACCAGCAAAAACGAATGCACTACCCACGTATAACGGCTCAATTCTGAAGAAATTAATTGAATCATATAGTTTCCGAAATACATCAGGGTGAGTGAAGACGTGAAATAAAGAAAGACTCCCGAATTAATCCATTCAACAGATTTAATGTAATCATTCAAGTGCTTCGTCATGCGTTTGTCCATTAAAAAAATATACGTTGACAAGGACAAGATGATCAGCAATGTACTTTCAACAGTCATCGCAGTCGCATTAAAAGTGTACCAGAATTCTACAAACAATGTATTGATGACTGAATACAGCACAAAGCCCCCTGCCAGCATGTACAGAACCCATGAAGGGATGTATCCTCTTAAAATTTCTTTGTACACCAATAGTAGTAAAACAAATCGCAAAGGGACAAGTACGTGCAACAAGGGAAGGTTGTTTGTACGAAGAAACCATAACAAGAGTGATACCGCATAGATTATCCCCGTAGCAATCAGGTACCATGCAAGCGGTTTCATTTCTTTTCTCAAACGGGTATAAATAACCATTGAATACATCATTACGAATAAGATGGGGAAATGGGAAAATACCAGAATGAATTTGGTTATACTCATATATAAAGGTTAAAAAAACAGTTACTGTTCCTCAGGTTTTGAGAAATTATACAACGGGCTTTTCTTATCACATGTATTAGGACAAGGAGCAATCAGATCCAGCACATAACTGTATTCATTTGTATCGATTGTTGCACCCGTAGCAGGTTTAAAATTCAGAAAAACATCCTTATTGTCTTTGATCGGGGTAAGGTAAAGCTTGAACTGATCTTCTGCTGTCAATCCCAAATAAGCCCTGCATTGATTATACTTGCATTTTGTTGTTGAATCCAACCCCATCACTTCCAGCATGTCGATTGCAGAAATGGTAAACGCGCGAACAAAATCACGCTGACTGACGTCTTGTTTGACAATAGAGTCATAAAAACGTTTTACATCCGTATGTGCCGTTTTAAAATTCTCTTGTCGTGATGTGAAACTTTCCCCCTGAAAATTGATCAGATGACAGGAATCTTTTTTTCTGTTCATTGTTAACAATAATACAACAAGTAAGGCATTCAATAGCAGTGATCCGATTAAAAAAGATTTTTTCATAGCGATAATTTTAAGTTATATATTCATATTCTTCCTGTTGGCAGGAATTCCTCCAAATGTAGATGCTTTTATCGGCTGTTTCCAGCTTCTGCCTCAAAAGCAAGTATAAATACCTGTATAAAATAAAAAAAACAGTGAAATATAACTACGCCGGAAACGATTGTCCTGCTGAACTTTGTCCCTGTGTCATTATAAACATACAACACATGGATAACACCCACACTACAAACACTTCAAACAGGATGACAAAACGAAGCAACTTGTCATCCATCCGTTCATCATCATCACCAACCGGCATCATGGGCTATTCCAGGATAAAAATCACCAACGAAACACCGCATTCAGCTGTTGGTATCATTATGCTGACCTCTTCTCTAAAAAATACATATGCCGTCACATCCAATCAAACATGGGAGGCCCCCGACCGGGAATTATCGCTACTGACAGCCATAACAGCTGTTCTCACACTCAACGATGGTTCAACAGTTAGAGCAACGCCCTACATTTCATCTGCTCCGTCCGGAACCGGATTCAGTCGTTTTCGGATTGTGCAAGATCAACACGGATACCGGGTCGTGCGGAATACTTATTGAAGGGTCGGTAAAATACCGTCATCCGGCAGCTGATGCCCTCTTTTATCGTACTGAATGTCAACAACATAAAATGTGACTACTGAACTTTAATAACAAGTTAATCGTGGTTTAAAGCCATCTTCTTAGAGTCCGTATACTTTTATTGCAATTTCATTCATATTAACACTAGCATATTTAATCATGAAAAATTGTATTTTATTTGTGTTTACGGCTTTGATCTTATCGGGAACCGTAACTGCCCAGTTTGGCGCATTAGACCCAACCTTTACTGCAACGGGAAATGGTCCAAACAGTGACGTCTACGCGTTAACCGTTCAACCGGACGGAAAAATCTTTGTCGGAGGGATCTTTACTGCTTACCAGTCACAACCTAAAAAGTACCTGGCGCGCCTCAATCAGGACGGAAGTCTTGACAATACATTTACGACCGAGTTCGACAACGGAATTCGGCGAATCATTATCCTTCCGGACGGAAAGATTCTTGTTGCAGGTGGTTTTGCAAATTGTATAACGCCATCCGGAACAGTTACAGTAAGAGGAATCGCTCGTCTGAACGCAGACGGATCGTTCGATAACACATTCAATCCCGGAGGTTTCGGAATCGCTCAGCCGCTCAGCCCAACACCGTTGGTTGTATCAATGGCCGTTACGAATGACGGAAAGATTCTGATTGCAGGTGATTTTATGACGTACAACGGAATAACCGTTAACAACATTACCCGCCTGAATGCAGACGGCACTTTGGATAATACATTCAACGTAGGTGGTGCAGGTGCAAACTCCCCGTTGGATGCGGTTGCTATTCAAACAGATGGTAAAGTTGTTATCGGTGGTACGTTTACATCATTCAACGGAACCACGGTAGGTCGCCTGGCACGGTTAAACGTTGACGGTACATTGGACGCTACATTTAATCCCGGTGGAACAGGATTGAACGGCGGAGGTTACATAACCGCGTATGAGCTGAAAATTCAACCGGATGAAAAAATAGTTGTCGGAGGTGCATTTACTTCTTACAACGGAACCCTGCTCAATAACCTGATTCGTCTGAATACCAACGGAAGTGTTGACAATACATTTAACCCGGGTGGTGCTTCAGCTTCGGATCCAGTGTTTGACCTGCTCTTACTGGCGGATAACCGCATCGTATTTTCAGGGATTGTGAATTCCTACAACGGTACCACTATCGAACGAATCGGATGCCTGAATCCGGACGGAACATTGGATAACACATTCAACACCGGAGGTACAGGAGCAAACGACCTGGTTTTCGCAATTGCCGAGACCACTGACGAGAAGCTGGTTATCGGAGGAATATTCACTTCCTACAATGGAACGACCATTAGCCGTGTTGCGCGATTAAATGCAGATGCCTGTACACCTGTCAACGGAACAGACACCCAAACAGCATGTGGAAGTTTCACATGGATCGACGGAACAATCTACACTACTTCAAACACGACAGCTACACACACAATTGTTGGCGGTGCAGCAAACGGATGTGACAGTATCGTAACGCTGAACCTGACCATCAACCAACCAACTACCGGAACAGACACACAAACAGCTTGTGGAAGTTTCACATGGATTGACGGAACAATCTATACTGCTTCGAACAGTACAGCTACACACACGATCATCGGTGGAGCAGCAAACGGGTGTGACAGTGTTGTAACACTGAACCTGACGATACCAACGATTAATACAACCATCACCACCTCAGGAGTAACAATGGAAGCGGAGTTAACAGGAGCAACGTATCAATGGATCGACTGTACATCTGACACACCGATTTCAGGAGCCACAGCGCGTACGTATATTGCAACAGCAAATGGCAACTATGCAGTAATCATTACACAAAACAATTGCTCAGACACATCTACTTGTATTCAAATCGCAACAATAGGACTGGAAGAACTGAACGGATGGAGTACTACATTGTATCCAAATCCTTCGAATGGGCACTTCACAATCAACTGGGGAGAAGAGACTGACAACATGCTGATCGAAATCACAGATGTGACTGGAAAAATGGTATACCGTTCAACAGTATCCGGATCAAACCATGTGGTCGATATGAAGCAAACAAGTGGTATGTATTACGCAACGCTTTCCAACAACACACAATCTCAGGTGATAAAAGTCATCCTCGATTGATGGTATTCTGTAACTGATTGACTTGTTTATAGAATGTAACAAACTTACATCCCCGGGTTTCAAACGCTCGGGGATTTTGTTTTTAAGAGAGTCTATGGAATCTCTTATTATTCAATAACAATATTTTTTTCAAATTTGCTCTCGTGAGTCAAATTTGAAATATACATTCCTTGGATTAAATTGGAGTCATTAATTTGCTTCATCCTAGCGTTGCTCAACAATTCCTCTGAAATTTTCGTTCCTGAAACATCAAAAACTTCTATGCTACAAGAATCTGGAATCTCTATGCTAATGAATTCAGACGCTGGATTGGGGAAAATTGAAATGTCATTTTTTGTAATATCATCAATCCCTAAACCGGAACAAGTATATTCTACATATAAACGTGGATGAAGATTTGGATTAGCATGATCTCTTGAGGAAAAAACCAAGATTCTGTACACTTGTTCGGTTACCAATTTAATGAGAAAACCATGACTTGAAGACAGATTATCAACATAATCCTAAACTAACGTTGTAATATCCAGTGTATAATTTTGCTGTTCACTTGTACTCTGCGCAATCGTAACTTGATTCACTAAAGACGTTGCAGGTTGATTATCCCATGTTACAATATGTTCATCCCATGGGTTCTAACAAGACGAATGACACCTACATTAGAACCCGATATAGATGAATGTCCGGGTGTAGTCGTAGCTGTATTCCAAAATAAATAAAGTGTCGCATTTGATATTACATAACCTTGTGGTATACTCCCCAAATCTAAAAAATCAAAAATTGGACGATAAATATAAAAGCTTCCGAAATACGTCCATGCTGGAGAAGAGTATGATTTGATTAAAAGAGGCTTCTAACATACAAAAGTGAACCAGGCGGTGTAAACGATCCTAAGTAAAGTACAATGAAAAAATTATCTTGTATTGGATGTGAACTCTCCGCAAAAAAACAGGCAATTTGAATGTAGAAGATTTCGGGTATTGGAGTTTATTAAATAGTTTAAATTTAATACCATGAAAAAGTCAAAATTTATATAGTCTCAAATCATTTTAGTTCATTATAAAATGAATGTTTAATTTTACGCCAATAACTTAATCATTTATGCTCACACGTACAATAATAACATTAGTAATATTTTTTATATCGTTCGTTTCTTCTTCACAATTTGGAAATGGGTATAGTGTAGCTCATTCAAATTATTACACTACAGAAAACATAAGTAGTGCAGATTTGGATGGTGATGGAGACCAAGATTTAATAATCTGCAACGGAGCTGGAAATGTTGCTTGGAGAGAAAATATTGGAAACGCAGTGTTTACAGCCCCTCAGTTTATTTCAAAAAATCTAACAAATTCAGATCGTAGTATTGGATGTGATATTGATGGGGACGGTAATCTGGATGTACTTGTTAGCTGTATGTATAGCAATAAGGTTGTTTGGTTTCGGAACAACGGAGACAGTACTTTTGGACCCGAACAATTAATTTCAAATACACAAGGTGGAGTAGTTGATATATTATCTTTTGACGTTGATGGAGATGGAGATTTAGACGTTGCTTCTGCTGCAAAAAACAACAATAAGATCACTGTATTTTCAAACAATGGAAATGGGCAATTCTCTTCAGGGTTTAATATGCCACCATCAGTGTATTCACCAAATTCAATATCAGCAAGTGATGTTGACAACGATGGTGATGCAGATATAGTTGCTGCTATTGATGGGAATAATGTAGTTTGGTATCCAAATCTTGGAAATGGAACATATGATACGGTTGTTGTTGTTAGTGACTCACTTATGGGTGTCTTCACAGTCTCTACCGGAGATATGGATGGTGATGGTTTTTTTGATATTGTATCAGCTTCATACTCTAAAAACACAGTTGTTTGGTATAAAAATTTGGGAGGAGGGATATTTAGTGGAGAACAACTAATTGCAAATGGGCAAAACCAAGTGAAACAAGTAATAACAATTGATTTTGATAACGATGGAGATTTAGATGTTATATCCAGTTCATTAATTGATAGTATAGTAGTATGGTTTGAGAATGATGGTAATGGAGTTTTTGCGAATGAACAAATAATATTTCAAGGATTTGCAGATGTCGTTTCTTTATGTGTTAATGATTTCAACAATGATGACCAACTAGATATTTGTGTTACAGGACAAAACTCAAATGGAAGAAATAGCATTATATCCATAAATCAAGGCGGAGGGTTATTTAGCTCTCCTGAAGAACTTTACAATACTATAGATGGAGTCACGTCAGTGTTTACGACAGATTTAAACGAGGATGGTTTGAAGGATATATTAGCAACATCAAATCGGGATGACAAAGTTGGTTGGTATAAAAATCTTGGAAATGGAAAATGGGGGAAACAACGAATAATAAATGAGGTAGTTGATAATCCTGAAAGTATTTGTGCAGCAGATTTAGACGGAGATGGTGACTTTGATATTGTTTCTGGTTCAAAAGATGGAAATATATACTGGTACGAAAACTTTGGAGAAGACTCAATTGGCAATCCGAATCTACTAACTTCTAATGCTCCATGGCTAGGAAATGTTCACACTGCAGATTTAGATGGGGATCAAGATGAGGATATTTTATTCGCAACAAGCGATAATGATTATATTGCTTGGTTCGAAAATCTTGGTGGCGGTATCTTTAGTACTGAACAAATAATAGTTAGTTTCAATGCTCCTGGGCACGTTTGGACAGCTGATTTAGATGGGGATCTTGATTTAGATGTCATCTGTTCTGTTGGTGGGTCTATAAATGCTGTTAATTGGGTTGAAAACTTAGGTGAGGGAAATTTTGGCCCTTTACAAAATATACAGGCCACAGTTGATTTCCTCAAAGTAACTAAAGCAGGTGATTTTGACGGAGATGGTGATACAGATATTGTAACTATATCTGCCCTTGATGACAAACTCGCATGGTATGAAAATCTTGGAGGTGGTAATTTTGGACCACAAATAGTACTTTCACTTCAAGCCGACTATTCGCGATCAATGGATATTAAAGATATTGATGGAGATGGAGACCTTGATATCGCCGTAGCAAGTGATTATAATCATAATGCATTTTGGATTGAAAATTTAGGAGGAGGAAATTTTAGTTCTGAACAACTCATAGGAGAAAACATGTATGGTTGTCGATTTATTGTAATTGATGATGTTGACGGTGATGGTGATCAAGATGCGGTCATTGGAGTTTGGGGAAGTTCTGTAAATGACAAAGAAGATGCAGTACTTGTATTTGTTAACCAAGATTTAAGTCCCCTACAAGCTAGAGGTAAAGTATTTTTCGATGCTAATCAGAATGGATTAATGGATCCGCAAGAACAAGGTTTAGGTTTTAATCCCATAGTTGTTAATCCAAATTCAACTTTTGCTTATACATATTCCAATGGGAATTACTTTGTTAATTTTCCAACAGGAATTGACACTTTTTTTGTGTTGCAACCTGATATTTCAGCAAACTGGATGATAACTTCAGATTCGGTAAGCTATACCTTAGAAGTGGATCCAAACTTTATATTTACAGACTCTTTAGACTTTGGAATGCACCCAACAACATTAATAGATTCAATTCATACTGAATTAGTAAGTGGATTTCCAAGATGCAACGATACAATAAGTTTTACGATTTCGCTTAATAATTACGGAACTACTTTACCATCAGGAATTATTCATTTGATATTAGCTGATAGTTTAACTTTTGTGAACTCTACCTTTATTCCGGACTCTATCATAGGGCAAAATATTTATTGGCATTATGATTCAATATTCTTTTTCTCTAACAACTTATTTGGTATAGAAATCTCAACTGGTTCTTTCTTGTCCATTGGATCACCACAAGAATCTCATGTTATCAGCACAGTCATTGATGGATTATCCAATATCACTTATACAGATTCGACCTCCTTAGTAGCAAATATTGTTTGTTCATACGATCCAAATGACAAGATCTCAGATCCTGTTGGAGTTGATAGCTTAGGTTTTATTGATCCTTCAACCAATTACATTGATTATACAATAAGATTTCAAAATACGGGGAATGATACTGCTATGGTTGTTAGAATAGAAGATCAATTGGACCAAAATTTAAATTGGTATTCAATTAATGTATTAGCCTATAGCCATGATGTACATATGGATTACTATCCCGAAGGTCGAATAAAGTTTACTTTCGATGATATTTATTTACCTGATAGTTCAACAAACTTCCTAGGAAGTCAGGGCTTTGTTAAATACCGAATTCACCTAGATTCTAACCTTGTAGTAGGTACTAATCTTTATAACTCAGCGAAAATTTTTTTTGATGCAAACCCTGAAGTTCTAACCAACACAAAAATTCTTACACTTTATGATTGTGACCCAAGTTTGAATAATATTCATGATACTGTAGTTTTATGTGAAGGCGAAGTTTTATCAATTACCGACATTGTATCAACAACACAGTTTACTTGGGTTATTAATGGAATTACTTCTGGATTAGGTCATGAGCTTAATTGGGCCGCAGATACTTCAGGTGTTTTTCAGTTGTCGATAAATAAGTCAAATGATTTCTGCTCTTTTGATACTACAATTACTCTTAATATCAAACCACGTTCATTTGTTGAGGTGCAAAACCAAATCGCTATTTGTCCAAGTGATTCAATTACTATTTTTGGACAAATTCAATCTATTTCAGGTATATATACTGATACATTGATAAATATTTGGGGCTGCGATTCCATTATAAGTCAAGAACTTTTAGTACACCCAATTATTCCAATTCAAGATCTTGGTAAAGTCCATATCTGTTATGGCGACAGTGCTCAAGTATTCGGTAATTTCACAAATATATCTGGAGTATATTATGACACATTATCATCAATATTTGGATGTGATTCCATTATAAGTCAAGAACTCTTAGTACACCCAATCATTCCAATTCAAGATCTTGGTGAAGTCCATATCTGTTATGGCGACAGTGTTCAAGTATTCGGTAATTTCACAAATATA
>DHNG01000046.1:18186-19195 GCA_002409405.1 Flavobacteriales bacterium UBA5422
TCATCAATATTTGGATGTGATTCAATAATTAAGCAGTCTATAAGTACTCAAAATCATCTAGCTACAACAAACCTGCCTTTAGTTACTATCTGTGATGGAGATAGTATGGAAATTTTTGGTACTTACAGAACTAGCTCAGGCGTTTATACCGATTCTTTACAAACACCATCTGGATGTGATTCAATTATATATCAGGAACTTATAGTGATTCCATCAATTCCTATCACTAACCTTGGTATAACTTCAATATGCAGTCATGATAGTCTGCTTATTTTCAATAATTACACAAGCACAGCAGGAATGTATTACGACACTTTACAAAGTTCAAATGGATGTGATTCAATTCAAATGATAACAATCCAAATATATCCAGAAGTTAACGTTACATTTGGAGATATATCCAACGATACCATCTGTATTAATGCCCAATTAATAGAACTTTCAGGAGGCACTCCGACAGGAGGATCTTATTCAGGGAATGGGGTGTATAGTGCTGAATTCGATCCAAATATTGCTGGATTAGGCACTCATTTATTAAGCTATACTTATACAGATTCGAATAATTGCAAAAATACTGCATTAACAGAAATTGTAGTTGTTGGATGCGCCGAAGTTGAACAAATTAATTGGAATATTATAACCGTTTATCCAAATCCAACAAACGAAGAATTATTTATCAATCTTGGAAATGATATCCCAAAGATAAATTCGATTGAAGTAATCAACGTTTTAGGAGTAAAAGTAGTTGGAGTCTATGAGTTTAATTCGAAACTTATAATATCTTTACCAGTAAAAGACTTATCAGAAGGCACTTACTTCATTAATATAAAGGATATTAATGAAGTAATACGATTTCGAACAATGATAACAATAAAACATTAAATTTTCAAAAACATATCTTACTTTGTTGTATAGTTTTGCTTTTGAATTCCTTTAAAGGAATCAAGAATTTATTATCCATAAAGAATAATTTAATTTGTTACTCGATCCCTTCTTGTAGATGTAAACT
>DHNG01000003.1:0-15968 GCA_002409405.1 Flavobacteriales bacterium UBA5422
AAAGAACTTCTCTTTTGCCGTTGCCGTCTATTCAAAAACTCTACAACCTATTTCCCTTTTCCGCCTATCGCTCTAAGCGGGGTGCAAAGATAATCAGGTTTTTTATTCCTGCAACCTTTTTTGAAAAAAAATTAAATCTTTTTTTTCGCTAAAGACTCCCTTACTCCTACTTCCCTCAGACCTCGTTCGGTCCTTAGCGGACGGCAAAGGTAGGTGCTTTTTTTATTTCTGCAAGCATTTTTTCTATCTTTTTTTATTCTTTTTTATACCCAAACAACCAAAACACTGATTAACTTAATGTTATTAATAGATTTCCTGCAAAAAAAATTAAATCAACCCACTAACAATATCAACCATTAGACAATATATAAATAACAAAAGCCCCGGTATAGTTCTACCAGGGCTTCATATAAAATGTTTCTTTTATACTTATATTATATATAAAGCTATCATTTAATTCTCTCGTTAAAATAACTTCTCCCTGCAATTTAGATAAAAATAGAGTGACGAGACGTATTATTGCTGTCAAAATATATGTATTTTCGTTCTACATATTTAATGTACCTGAAATGAGACTAAAATTGCTTCCCCTCCTATTGTTCTTTACCCTATTTAAAGGAATCACCTATTCACAGGAACTTCGTTTGTTTAATTACTGGTACATCGAAGACAATAACATTGGCTTTATTTCCCTGTCGGATGTATATACACTGAGCGAGCATCCGGATTCAAGTTCCGTCCCTGACATCAAAAAACTGGGAGTCGATCAATCCTTGTCTATCGTATTAGATAAAGAATACCGGCAACGCTTTTTTAACGGTACAGGAATTTCCGAGTCAGACAATGTCTATATTTATAATTATGCCGAAAACAAGTTAAAAACATTCAAGGCAAAAGACATACAGGTTATTGCACTCTTAAATTTCTATGCATCGGTAGAAGACTGGCCGTTTTCTCAATATGATTATATGATCGGATTTCAGATCGACAACAGTCAGTTCGCCGACTTTAACGAAAATTACTTTGATGTCCTTGTATATATAGGTAAGGAGAATCCGTTTATTTCAGGATTATTGAAACCGATTACCTGGGAACGGGCAGCAACAAAAGATAAAGCACTACTGGCAACTATCCCTACTGATGATTCTTTTTTTACTGATCGGGAAATTACTGATTATACCGTTGGTGATATTTATACATATGAGTCGGAAGGATACAGCTACTACATCAAAAATTTGTTTGACAGCAATAATGAACTATCTGTTCGGCATTTAATTGTTGTGAATACGGATACAAAAAAACTGGTCTGTGAGCGCATCTATGATCAATGGGAAGGAACCGGACTTGCTTCGCTGAATATTCAGGGAGAAGAAAATGAATATGCCGATTACCAATGGACCGGTAAATTATTTAAAGGGATGGATCCTGTTATTTTTGGATTTCAATACTTTTCATTCAGTTGTCCATACATCACTATCCTTAATCCCAACGACGAGGAAGTGTATATTTATTGTGATAACCGACATTAATAAGAGTAAGAGAAACGAACTTCTGGTTAAGTAGATGAAATTATTTAATCCACATTAGTTTTTCCCGTTCGACTTTCATGCGCAAGAATCCGAATTCGACGGTGATCTGATTTCCTGTTACTTCTTCCACCGTTCCCGATTGCTTTGTTGCGATTAGTTTAACTGTAGATCCTACACTGATTTTCTGTTGCTGAAACTCATCTTTTTCCGGAATTACTTTTTTCTTCTTTGCTGGCTTGGCTACTGCGGTTGTTGCTGCTTTTAACTTTTCCTTTCGCTTACTTTCTTCTGTCTTCCCGCTCTCCATTGCAATAAATGTTCTGACATCATCCAGAAGTGGTTTATTGATGTCTTTCTTTTTACTGTTCGAATTGTACCGATCGATAAATGTTTGCATCTTCTTTCCAAGAATCAGCCATTTGTTGTTCTTATCAGTCAATTCTTGCTGTGTGAGCAGTCGTTTCTCAAGGTGTTTTTTCTTTTCCAGAAAATAAGTTCTGGCTTCATCCGCCGCAGCTTGCGCTTCCCGGTGTTCATTATTTAGTCGCTCGAAGTAATTTTTTTCTTTCTGCAACTCATTTAATAAGTGATCCATTTTTACTTTCCGATCATCCAAACGCAGTTTCGCTTCGCTGATAATCCGTTGTGGAATACCATTAATTTGCGCTACTTCAAACGTGAATGAACTTCCGGGCTGACCAAGATTAAACCGGTATAAGGGTTCCAATGTTTCTGTATCAAACAACATACAGCCATTTACTGCATGTGGCAGTTGATCCGCTTTTAATTTTATGTTTGCGTAATGCGTTGTAATAACTGAGAAGCATTCCGTTTTGTATAATTCTTCAAAAAACACTTCTGCCAGCGCACCACCCAGATCCGGATCAGACCCTGTACCAAATTCATCCAGGAGCAAGAGCGTCCTCCGGTTAGTTACCTTTAAAAAGTGCTTCATGCGTTTGAGGCGATACGAATAGGTACTCAACTCATTTTCAATCGACTGATTATCTCCAATATCAGATAAAACTTGTTGAAAGAAGCAAATTTTACTATTCGGATGTACCGGAATCAACAATCCTGACTGCAACATGACCTGCAACAATCCTACTGTTTTCAACGTAATACTTTTACCTCCGGCATTTGGTCCTGAAATAACCAACATACGTGATTTCTGATGCAGCTGAATCCGTTGCGGGAAGGTCTGTTTACCCAGTAACTTATTACTTTTCCACAAAATCGGGTGATAAGCATCAATCAACTCCACGTTCATCTGGCGAACAATCCCAGGAAGATGACAATCCAATTCGAGCGCCAATCGTGTTTTAGCATTAACAAAATCAAGTTCCGTTAAAACGGACTGATAGGCGGTAATCAGTGGGAGAAAAACAGCTATTTCAGCCGTTAACATTTTCAGTATCCGGTAAATTTCTTTCCGTTCTTCGTCAATCTGAAGTTCCAGCTCGTTGTTCAACTCTACATTTACCTGTGGCTCAATATATACAAGACTTCCGGTTTTGCTCGACCCTACAACATTTCCCGAGACCATTCGTTTATGAGAAGCTAACACCGTCAACACCCTTCTTTCGTTGTAAAACGTTTCCCGGGTATCACCCAATATATTTTCCCGGATCAGTTTCTTCATTTCCCGATCAAAATTGCGATTGATCTGGTTGCGGAGGACTTTAATTTCATTTCGAATCTCTGACAATAATTGAGATGCATTGTCTTTCACCTTCCACGTCTTATCAAAGACATGGTCGATCTTTTCGATGATTTCTTTTGTGTATTCTATCTCAGAAAACAGGTTGTGTAGTAACGGGTAATCCTTCTCGCGCTTGTCAAAAAAGTACAACAACTGATTACACAAATCGGATGCTTTGCTCAATCGGTAAAACCCTTCTTGTGACAGCACTGAATTTTTAATCGGAAGTAATTTCAGTTCTTCCGCTAATTCCTCGAAATCAAGTTGTGGAAACGTCTCCCCCGTTTTCCGAATTGCCATCAATTCATTCGATTTCAGCAATTCCTGCTCCACTAATTGAAAATCATTACTTGGCTCCAATTGTTGAATCCGCTCAATCGCAGTCGATCCAATGGCATATTTCTCCAACCATGATTTAATGGCCGGAAATTCCAGATCTATTAACGTTTGTGCATCAAATGGTGAAAACATTGCACAAAGTTAGTCAGGAAATTTCAAAACTGATTTTTATCTGAAAGATATTTCTCTATTGATTTTCAACGCCTCTTTTTAACAAGAACAAAAACTATTTAATCAACTCACTATCAATCCATTTCAAATAATGCTTATTTTCTGAGTGTATTTAATTTCAGGGAGCATTAAAATCCTAAAAAAATATCCGTATGTTTAATTATATCTAAAACAAAAAATATGAAGAAAATTGTATTATTAGCTGCTGTTCTTTTTATCGGATTCGGAGTGAGGGCGCAAAAGTTTTCGGGAGGGGTGAGCGTTGGGTACGGTTTTGGGATCCCTTCCAGTAACCTGGGGACAGAAAGCTATGTGGATCTTTCCGGAAACGGGTCCTATCAAAAACCCATCTACGGAACGCTAGGGAACGGGCTGAATTTCACATGGAATCCCGGATACATGATCAACAAGCATCTGGGAGTTGAGTTGGGAGTCAACTATTTCCTGGGATCAAAAATAGTGATTTCGGAAACCTCTTCTTCTGTTAATGCAACGGACAAAACCACCGCACGCTCTAACCAGTTACAATTAATACCTTCATTGGTAATAAGCACTGGAGGGGACAAACTTTACGCATACGCTAAAGCGGGTCTGGCGATCCCTGTTTTCGGAAATACAAAAGGATTGCGTGAAATATCTGTTCCATCTCCATTGGGATCTATTGCAACAGAAATAGAAACAACAACAAAAGGCAATGTTTCACTTGGATTCAAAGGTTCTGTAGGGATTGGTTATAACATTTCTGAACTGATTGGATTACAACTGGAAGTTTTTCATACAAGTCTTACAATCAAGCCGAAATCAAGAATGATCGATTCATACACAGTGGCAGGGCAGGATGTCTCAAGCATGTTGACTGTGTACGACAAAGAAACAACCTACAAGAATGAGTTGAATTCAACATCTAATAACAGTTCCACAAATCCTGATTATTCAACAGGTGTTGCAAAGGAAGAATTGGCAACAAAAACGAATTTCAGCCAATTTGGCGTGTCTTTAGGGGTGAAATTTAACTTCTGATGCTACTATCATTATCCAACCATGCGATAACAGATACTCTTTTTCATGCTTATCAAAAAAGTACAGGAACTGATTACACAAGTCAGCTGCTCTACTTAATTTGAAGCAACTACTTTTTAACAACAATAAAATAAACTTAACAAACTAATTATCAATTCATTTGAAAAAGAATTATTTTATGAGTGCATTTAATTTCAGGATGCTATTAAATTATAATAAAAATATCCGTATGTTTATGTTATATCTAAATCAAAAAATATGAAAAAAATTGTATTACTGGCAGTTGTTCTTTTTACCGGGTTCGGTTTGAAGGCACAGGGGTTTTATGGAGAATTCAACGTTGGATATGGATTTGGAATTCCTTCCAGCAATTTGGGGACGGAAAGCTATGCAGACCTTTCTGGAAACGGCTCCTATCAAAAACCAATTTATGGAACATTGGGAAGCGGATTGAACCTTACATTAACTCCGGGATATATGATTAATAAGCACCTGGGAGTTGAATTAGGAATCAATTATTTCCTGGGATCTAAAACAGTGATCTCAGAAGCTTCTTCTTCCGTTAATGCAACAGACAAAACGACAGCTCACTCCAATCAATTGCGCTTGTTGCCCTCATTGGTAGTGAGTACAGGAGGAGACAAATTGTATGCATATGCAAAAGCAGGATTAGCAATTCCAATTTTCGGCGATACAAAAGGACTACGTGAAGGATCTGCTCCTTCTCCTTTAGGAACGCTTACTACTGAAATAGAAACAACAACAAAAGGAAACGTTTCATTAGGCTTTAGAGGGTCTGTCGGGATTGGTTACAACATCTCAGAGTTGATTGGATTACAATTGGAAGTTTTTCATACGAGTCTGACAATCAAACCAAAATCAAGAAGCGTAGATTCCTATGTCATTGCAGGACAAGATTTCACATCAGCAATGAATACATACGACAAAGAGACAACTTATGTTGAAGAGTTGAATTCTACATCGAACAACAGTTCTACAAATCCTAATTATTCGGCTGGTGTTGCGAAGGAAGAACTTGCTACAAAAACGAACTTCAGTCAATTTGGTGTGTCTTTAGGAGTGAAATTTAACTTCTGATATTCCGTATTATCCAAACATGCTATTGTACCTGCCAGAAAACTGGCAGGTTTTTTTAGTGTTTTTTTTCACGTATCAATAAAAACACTATCTTTGCACCCAATTAATTTAATTATTAACCGGGGTTTCGTACTCCAAATAATAAACAAAACAGTATGGCAACTCGCATCAGATTGCAAAGACACGGGAAGAAAGGACATGCTTTCTTCCACATTGTAGCTGCAGACAGCAGAGCAAAAAGAGATGGTAAATTCATCGAAAAATTGGGAACGTACAACCCAAACACAAATCCGGCAACAATCGACATCAACTTTGATCGTACTCTTCACTGGGTACAAGTTGGAGCTGAATTGACGGATACAGCACGTGCGATTCTTTCTTACAAGGGAATCCTTTACAAAAATCACTTGATCAAAGGGATTGCAAAAGGAGCTTTGACAGCAGAACAAGTTGAAGAAAAATTCAACGTATGGTTGGCTGAGAAAGATGCAAAAATTACAGGTAAAAGTGACAATCTTGCAAAAGCAAAAGCTGATCAAAAAGCTGCTGCATTGAAAGCTGAAACTGCTGTAAACGAAGCAAAAGCGAAAGCAATTGAAGCAAAGAATACTCCAGAGCCGGAAGTAGCTGAAGAAGTGGTTGCTGAAGAAGCTACAGAAGAAGTAGCAACTGAAGAAACGACTGAAGGAGCTGAGGCTGCTGAAGAAGAAACTTCTGCTGAGTAATTAAACGTCTTTAAATGAACAAGGCAGATTGCTTTCATTTAGGATATGTAGCGAAACTTCACGGATTTAAAGGTGAAGTTTCGCTGTTTTTGGACGTTACCAATCCGGAAGATTATGCTTCGCTGGATGCTCTCTTTTTAGAACTCAACGGCCAACTGACTCCTTTCTTTATTGAGTCATTCAAATTAAAAAACAAAGGTTTTGCAGCAGCAAAGTTTGAAGGCATCGATACTGAAAATGATGCGCGTTTACTGTTGCGAAAGAATGTATATCTCCCGGCCTCTATTCTCCCTGAATTGGACGGCATCAATTTCTATGATCATGAAATTATCGGGTTCACTGTAGAAGATCAGGAACATGGAAATATCGGAAAAGTTCTCCAGGTAATTGATCTTTCAGTAAATCCATTGATTCAGATTGATAAAGATGGGACAGAATTATTGCTTCCCCTGCAAGAAGGAGTTATCCGGGAAGTTGACCGGAAAAATCAACTCCTGAAAGTTGCTGCACCTCCGGGATTGGTAGAGCTCTACTTAGGATAGCCCTGTCTCTTGTGAGTATTTTTCAATTCAAATATTTCTCAATTCAACAATCCAACAGTTCACTGAAAGTGGGTACAGATGCGATGTTATTGGGAGCCTTTATTCCCGAAAACGCTTACTCATCGATTCTGGATATCGGGACAGGTAGCGGGGTTCTGGCTTTAATGGCAAAACAGCAAAATCCGAACGCAACAGTTGAGGCAATTGACATTGATGAATCTGCATTGATTGACTGTCAGTTTAATTTTGAGAATTCTCCCTGGAAATACGATTTGAACTGCCGGAATCAAGATGTGTTTACCCTTCCCCTACACCAACAATTCGATTGCATTGTTTGCAATCCACCCTATTATGAAAACGGATTATTATCCGCATCTGAATCTGTCAACAGAACAAAGCACACGATTGATTTCTCCCTGGAAAATCTGTTTATCAAGGTAAAAGCATTGCTTTGTAAAAATGGACATTTCCGGGTTATTCTTCCGTGTTCTAACGCTGAAAAGTGGTCTGCTTTCGGGGCATCTATCGGATTGTTCCTTATTGAACGGATTGTCATTTTTGGAAAACCGGAACTCCCCAAGCGAAATATACTGGTGTTTGGAACAACGGAACAGCAGGTAATTGAACATCGCTTCATTGTTCGAAACGTTGATAATTCATATACGGAAATGTATAAAGAATTAACCCGTGAATTTCACAATAAAATCATTTGATGTATCTATTGTAATGATCAATCGGCATGCAGGTACAGAAATTTTTCACCCCCTACATACCGATTATTATCACAAGTGTTTCCAATTAAAATTATACCGCCACGTTGTGTTCTCTCAACGCATCGTTCAACGATGTTTTTAAATCCGTTGATGCTTTTCTTTTTCCGATGATCAATGCACAAGGTACCTGAAATTCTCCTGCCGGAAATGTTTTTGTATAAGATCCGGGAATCACGACACTCCTTTCCGGAACATATCCTTTAATCTCTACCGGTTCATCTCCTGTAACATCAATAATTTTTGTCGATTTGGTCAGTACTACATTTGCTCCAAGAACTGCTTCTTTTCCCACGCGTACTCCTTCCACAACAATACACCGGGAACCAATGAATGCATTGTCTTCAATAATAACAGGAGCTGCCTGCAAGGGTTCTAATACTCCTCCGATTCCTACTCCGCCACTCAAATGTACATTCTTTCCTATCTGTGCACATGAACCTACCGTTGCCCAAGTGTCGACCATCGTTCCTGAATCTACATATGCTCCGATATTTACATAGGAAGGCATCATGATCACACCGGGAGCAACAAATGATCCGTAGCGTGCCACTGCATGAGGAACGACACGTACACCTAACTCGGCATAATTGCGTTTCAGCGCCATTTTATCATGAAATTCGAACGGACCAACCTCAATGGTTTCCATCTGACGAATCGGGAAATACATTACAACTGCTTTTTTGACCCATTCATTCACCTGCCACTCTCCGTTTTCCAATGGTTCTGCAACGCGCAACAGTCCTTTGTCAATGTCTTCAATTACCTGATTGATTACTTCGATTGTTTCTTTTTCTTTTAACAATTCACGGTTTTCCCATGCTGCTTCAATGTGTGATCTCATGTATTCTGACAATTAATTTTAAATGCGGTATAAATTTAGCGATTAAAGCCGGGAATACAACGCAAAGAACAAGATTACTCGCCTTCCGGAATGACAAACACTTTGAACCGTACTTTTTCTTCTTTCTTTTTGGTATTTGTCTGCAGTAAAACTGCTCTATCCTGAAGATAGGTCTTCCCTTTTGTATCAAATGTTACCTTCATCTTGTATGATTGCCCTGGCATAATTGGCTTTGTTGGCAATTCTGCTTTTGTACAGGGACAGGCAACTTTGTATTCACTGATGATTAATGGTGCATCGCCTGTATTTGTTATTGTGAAAGTATGTGACAACAACTCTCCTTCTCGTGTGTCCGGAAATTTATACAGGGCGTTATCTGTCTCAAATTTTGGTGCTTGCGCCATCGAACTAACAGCTAGAATGCTCATTATTAAACTAAACACATATTTTTTCATCACTCGCAATTATTAAGATTACTAATTGGTTCTTTTTTTACGTCACAAACTTTATTCCAAACAAGCAACCTCTCTACCCTTTCTTCGTTTTGAGATTAATTGAATCAAACGTAAATTTAAGAAATATGTCTGTTATTATCTCCCTTCTCAAAAAATACACATTGGCAGCACTGCTTCTTTTCTCTTGTCAGCAGATAACTGTTGCGCAACAAAAAAAGAAGGTATTGTTTATCGGCAACAGCTATACTGCCTATAATAACTTACCACAGCTAACAGCCAATGTAGCTTTGTCAACAGGTGATACATTGATTTTTGACAGCAACACACCTGGCGGACAAACATTCCAGGGACATTTCACCAACAGTCAGACCACTTCCAAAATTCAAGCTGGCGGATGGGATTTTGTTGTATTACAAGAACAAAGTCAATTACCGGCATTTCCGATTCAGCAGGCACAAAACCAGGTCTTTCCATTCGCACAAAAACTGGATAGTATGATTCACGCGGCAACTCCATGTGCTCAAACACTTTTTTACATGACCTGGGGAAGAAAAAACGGAGACGCCAACAACTGCCAATTTCTCCCTGATTTGTGCACCTATGAAGGAATGGATAATTTATTGCGGGAGCGGTACATGATGATGGCCAATGATAACAATGCATTGGTTTCTCCTGTAGGAGCAGTATGGCGCTATCTGCGTGCAAACCACCCGGGAATTGAGCTTTATCAGTCTGATGAAAGTCACCCGACGTTAGAAGGCTCATACGTTGCAGCCTGCGCTTTTTATACGGCCATCTTCCGTAAAAATCCGGAATTGATTACCTTCAATGCCGGAATTACAGCAACTGTTGCAGATCAGATTAAACATGCCGCAAAATTAATTGTCTACGATTCTCTTTCTCACTGGAACATTGGTGTATCTGATCCTGTTGCCGACTTTTCATATACTTCTCAAACTGATCAACAGTTGGCATTTGTCAATAGTTCGCAGCACGCAACTGATTATACCTGGGATTTTGGAGACGGATTTACCTCGGTAGAAGAAAATCCGACACATCTATACACTGCCATAGGTAGTTATACTGTTACATTAATTGCACGACACTGCGGACAAACGGACACACTTAAACAAGTGATTGTAATTCAAACCCTTGCTACTCCATCCCTGGAAAACACAACTGTTCTGGTCTATCCGAACCCAACAAATGACCAATTACAGGTCCGGGCAACTGCAATGACTGAAATTCAGCTACTGGATCTGACGGGTAGAATAGTTCTTGTTGAAACGGTGATTAACAGCGATGCACACACAGTATTGTTAAATGAAATTCCGAAAGGGCATTATACATTAAAAATTCGCATCGGAGAGCAGGATTACTTCAAACAAATTATCAAACAATAAACAAAAAAATCCCGTCTCATTCAAGACGGGATTTTTTCTTCACAATTCACGGTGTTAGTTTGCTGAAGCACCTGCTGTTTTTACAGGAGCGACAGTTTCTGGTTTATCTCCTACATTTCCTTTGATGCGCAGGATCTTGGACGGATCGTTGGCTGCATTGGAAGTGATTGTTACACTTTTATTGATTACTCCGGAACGTTTCGTATCATAATGAACGGTAATTTTACCTGTTTCTCCCGGATTAATCGGTTCTTTGGGCCAGCTCGGTACAGTACAATTACAAGAACCTTTTGCATTTGAAATGATCAACGGTGCATTTCCTGTATTTTTGAAATCGAAGGTATACGTTCCGTTTGCACCATATTTTAATTCTCCGTAATCATGTACATCTTTTTTGAATTCAATTTTAGGTCCGTTTACCACCTCCTGGGCAATTGTCTGATTCATTGAAAAAGCAGCTCCTATTGCCATTGCTAATGCGATTATTCCTTTTTTCATTACCTTGTTATTTATTGTTTACATTCAAAAATAGTGACTGAACAGACTGAAAAAATTCATTTAACAACGGGTTAACGGACTTATAACACTTTTAACAAAATGGAATAGTTCTTCTGTTAAAAAGCGCTTCTGTTTCAAAAGTTCATCCATCAATGAACTGCTTTAATCTGCTAAACGGTCTGATATACTTTCGATTTTAGCAGAAATATTTTAACATGGATTCAGGTATAAATCCGAAAATCGAGGCATAAAAAAATCCCGCTCATCAAATAAGCAGGATTTTTATCTATTAATTTCTATTTTCTAATTAGTTCGCAGGAGCTCCTGAAGTATTTACCGGAGTTGCAGATTCTGGTTTAGCACCTACGTTTCCTTTAATACGTAACACTTTATTTGGCTCATTTACCGCATTTGAAGTGATCGTTACACTTTTGTTGATCGCTCCAGGGCGTTTTGTATCATACTTTACGGTAATAACACCAGTTTTTCCCGGGTTGATTGGTTCTTTTGTCCACTCAGGAACTGTACATCCGCAAGATCCTTTTGCGTTAGAGATAATCAAAGGAGCGTTTCCTGTATTTTTAAATTCAAATGTACACGTACCATCTGCAGCATACTTGATATCACCGTAATCGTGTGTATCTTTTTTAAATTCGATTTTAGGTCCGTCAGCACCAACTTCTTGTGCTACAACTGTATTTACAGCGAATGCCGCCATAAATGTCATTACCATTGAGAATAATACTTTTTTCATTGCTTTTCGTTTTTAGTTTACATTATCAAATATAGAACCATTTTTTTAATTGCAACTTTTATTAACAGTGTTTTAACAGAGTAAATTTCACAAATCAGGTGTTAAAACATGTATTTTTTCAATTGCCGGATTAACCGATTCTACGAATATCCGCACCAATATTATTCAATCGGTATTCAATATTCTGGTATCCTCTGTCAATTTGCTCAATATTGTGAATCACACTCTTTCCTTCTGCAGAAAGTGCTGCGATCAACAACGACACTCCGGCACGAATATCCGGTGAAGTCATTGAGATTCCACGTAATGTATGTTTACGATCCAAACCAATAACTGTTGCTCTGTGCGGATCACATAAAATAATCTGTGCCCCCATATCAATCAGTTTGTCGACGAAGAACAACCGAGATTCAAACATTTTCTGATGAACCAGGCACGAACCTTTTGCCTGAGTCGCAACGACTAAAATAATGGACAACAAATCCGGGGTAAATCCCGGCCATGGTGCATCTGCAATGGTTAGAATCGAACCGTCAATAAATGTATCGATTTCGTACGATTCCTGAGCGGGAATATAAATATCGTCTCCTCTTCGCTCCAACTTGATTCCCAATCTTCGGAATACATTTGGAATAATTCCCAGATTATCCCAGCTGACATCCTTAATTGTAATTTCCGATTTGGTCATTGCCGCCAAACCAATGAAACTTCCGATCTCGATCATGTCTGGTAAAATCCGGTGGAAACATCCTCCCAACGTTTTCACACCCTTAATGTGCAACATATTTGATCCGATTCCGGTGATGTTTGCTCCCATTGAGTTCAACATCTTACACAATTGCTGTAAATAAGGTTCACAGGCTGCATTGTAAATTGTTGTTGTTCCTTCTGCCATTACTGCAGCCATCACAACATTTGCCGTACCTGTAACAGAAGCTTCATCCAGGTGAATGTATGCTCCTTTTAATTTCTTTGCTTCTACCGAATAAAAATGTTCTCCGGCATCGTAATTAAATTTTGCTCCCAGTGCAGCAAATCCTTCAAAATGTGTATCCAGACGACGACGTCCGATCTTATCTCCTCCCGGTTTCGGAATGAATCCCTGACCAAAGCGAGCCAATAAAGGCCCTACGATCATAATCGATCCCCGCAACGATGCTGCTCGTTTTTTGAAATCTTCCGATTTGAGGTAATCCAGATCAATGTCTTTTGCCTGAAAGATGAACGTTCCCGTCTCCACTTTTTCGACCTTCACCCCCATTGATTGCAACAAATTAATCAGTTTGTTGACATCAATAATATCCGGAATATTGGAAATCGTTACTTTTTCAGCTGTTAAAAGTGGCGCACAAAGTACTTGTAACGCTTCATTCTTTGCACCCTGAGGAACCAATTCTCCTTTCAAAGGTTTACCTCCGTAGATTTCAAAAGAAGCCATATTGTCTTATTTTTTAAATTTCTTTTTCTGATTCTGGTTCTGGTTCATTTTCTTTTTCCCGTTGTTATTATTGCGCTTATTGGAGTTTGTCCCCCCCATCTGACGCAGCAATGAATTGGTACTCACCAACTCATCCGGGTTTTCCAGGGCTAGTTCTCCTTTCGACAATTCTTTCAACTGGTTAGCGATGACGTGATTTTCTACCGCACCGTTGTTGTGTGCCAGGTACTGGTATTTCATAAAATTCGCCATGGTACCCTTCAGGTATTCCTTTTCTTCCGGGTTACTGACATCCTTGGATGTTTCCAGTATTTTCTGTGTGTATTGTCCGTAATGTCCGTAGCGAATCTTGCTTTTCGGATATTCCATCAATTGAGGACGTTCATTCAACACTTCCTGTGTCGGAATTTCGTACGGAGAATCTACGTCCAGATGAAAATTGGACATCACAAATAAATGTGTCCATAATTTATGGCGGTAATCGTCTACATCCCGCAAATGAGGATTCAATTGCCCCATTACTTCAATGATTGCCTGTGCAGCACGATTGCGCTCATCCCTATTTTCGATTTCCATTGCATGCGCAATCATATTCTGCACATTTCTACCGTATTCGGGCAACAATAATGGTCCTCTGGTTGTGTTGTATTCCATTTTTAGCTATTTAGAATCACTTCGATTTTTAGCATTTAGACACAGACATCATTCATCTGATCATCTAAACTACTATTTTTTCCAATTCGAATTGAATCTTATTTTTATATACTAAAGCCTCACGTCTTTTCTCTAAGATCGAACGTTAACTTTTTACTTCAATCTTTTTTCCAGCGCGTTGTCAAACAATTCTTTTGCTTCGTGAATGAATCCGAAGTGTTCTCCGTCTACGACCAGTTTACCTTTGGTTACGTGCCCCAATAAAGTAGAAGCGACATCAATTGTTGCCAGGTATTCGATGAACTCATCCTCCGCATCTTCACTTACAGTAACAACAACACGTCCTTGTCCTTCTCCGAACAGAAACGCATCCAGACGCACTTCACCGTCAGCTTCCACATCAAATCCAAGTCCTCTCGGCATAGACATTTCAACAAGTGAAGTATACAATCCACCATCAGAAACATCGTGAGCGGCATTAATCAAATCTTTTTGAATCAGATCTTTTACAACTTCCTGTGTTGCAAATTCTTTTTCCAAATCGAAATATGGTGCTGGTGATGCTTTTATTCCATGATACGAATATAAGTATTCGGACGACGCGATATCATTCATGCATTCTCCCAATAAGAAAATCAAATCCCCTTTTTGTTTGAAATCCAGTGTCATGATCTTGTTTTTGTCCTCCACAACTCCAATCATACCAATTGTTGGTGTCGGGAAAACAGGAACTTCCACTCCGTTTGTAACCGTCTGGTTGTAGAACGAAACATTCCCTCCTGTTACCGGAGTCTGGAATTTAATACACGCGGCAGACATCCCTTTGATCGCACCGACAAATTGCCAGTATGATTCCGGGTTATACGGGTTACCAAAGTTCAGACAGTTTGTAATTGCACTTGGCACACCTCCTGCACAGACAATATTTCTAGCAGCTTCGGAAACGGCAATCATTGTTCCAATTTCAGGATCGGCATTTACATAACGGGAGTTACAATCCACCGTCATTGCCAACGCTTTCTCCGTCCCTTTGATATTTACCACACCTGCATCCGCCGGTCTGTTGGTTGTCATATTTTTTGTTCCGACCATTGAATCATATTGTTCATAAACCCAACGTTTAGAAGCAATATTCGGATGTTGCAACAAGAAGTCTGCAACTGCTTTCAGATCTTCGGGTTCTTTTACATTATCAATGGAGAATTTCTTGAATTCCTGGTAATAAGCAGGTTCTTTATATTCGCGTTGGTATTGCGGAGCACCGCCACCCAACACCAACGATTCAGCAGGAACATCTCCCACCAACTCACCATTCATGTAATAACGGATTCGTTGTGTATCTGTCACCACACCAATTTCTTCTGCGTGCAAATCCCATTTCTCAAAAATATCTTTTACAACTTGCTCTTTTCCTTTGTGTACCACAACCAACATACGCTCCTGTGATTCGGAAAGCAAAATCTCGTATGGCAACATATTTTCCTGACGTGTCGGTACTTTGTCCAACTGGATTTCCATCCCAACACCTCCACCAGCGCTCATTTCACATGTAGAGCAAGTGATTCCGGCAGCACCCATGTCCTGCATTCCGACAATAGCATCTGTTTCGATCAATTCCATGGTTGCTTCCAACAACAATTTTTCCATGAACGGGTCACCAACCTGTACAGAAGGTAAATCCTGAGCGGATTCTTCAGTAATATCTTTCGAAGCAAATGCAGCTCCGGCAATTCCGTCTTTTCCAGTCGCAGATCCGACAATAAATACCGGATTACCTGGTCCTTTCGCTTTTGCTGAAATAATTTTTTTCGCATCTACGATTCCCGCAGAGAATGCGTTCACCAATGGATTTGTATTGTATGAATCATCAAAAAACACTTCTCCTCCGACAATCGGAATACCGAATGCATTTCCGTAATCACCAATTCCTTTTACCACACCGTTTACCAGCCACTTTGTTCGGTCTCTGTCAATGTTACCGAAACGAAGAGAGTTTAACTGAGCGATCGGACGGGCTCCCATTGTA
>DHNG01000003.1:16081-67328 GCA_002409405.1 Flavobacteriales bacterium UBA5422
GGACGGGCTCCCATTGTAAAGATATCCCGATTAATTCCCCCTACTCCTGTTGCAGCTCCCTGATATGGCTCCAATGCCGACGGGTGATTATGTGACTCAATTTTAAAAGCGCACCCCAATCCGTCACCGATATCTACCAATCCGGCATTTTCCTCACCTGCTTTTACCAGCATGTGTGGTCCGTCTTTTGGCAATTGCTTCAACCAGTAAATTGAGTTTTTGTAAGAACAGTGCTCTGACCACATTACAGAATACACTGCTGTTTCTGTAAAATTCGGCGTGCGACCAAGAATTTCCTTGATCATTTCAAATTCATCTGCACGCAATCCCAGTTCTACTGCCTGCTCTACCGTTGCTAATTGTTGTGTTGTACTTTCCATAAATTTTTATCGCGACACAAAAATAAGGAAATTATCAAGAACTGAGAATGAAAGGGGTTTTACTTTTAAACAAATACGGGTTGAAGGAAAAAGAAAAAGGAATTCAGAATGTTTTTGTAGTTTAGCCTCCTGTGAACGACTTCCCGCCAGCAAATAACGAAGGATTGTTTTTCAACATACAAATGACTGTCAAAAATTGAAACACAGCAGATCAAATGACACACCTGAAATACCTTTTTTTTCTTATCGGCTTTCATACTTTTTCCCAGGTAGAACGTTCATCCGAACTCTTTCAAACAATTAAAGAAAAAGACAGTCTACTCTTTGACATTGGTTTCAACACTTGTGACATTCGCCAATTTGAACAATTGGTCAGTGAAGATTTTGAATTCTATCACGACAAAGGAGGTATCACCCATTCAAAGCAAGATTTTATAGCCAGCATTAAGGACGGACTTTGCTTGTCACCTTACAAATCGAGGAGAGAACTCATTGACAGTAGTCTGAACGTATTCCCGATGGAACGAAACGGTGTGTTATACGGCGCTGTTGAAACAGGGATTCATCAGTTTTATGAGAAAAACGACAACACGGTTGAACACCTCTCCGGAATTGCCCAATTCAGTCATCTGTGGTTGCTTGAAAACGGTGAATGGATGTTGAGTCGTTGCCTCAGCTATGACCATAAAGACATGGAAGAATCATACGATGAAACCTTGCTGTTTATCGATGCAAATGAAACAAACCGGTGGCTCAAACAACAACACATCCTTGCTTTAGGAATCGGAGACATTGAACATGGAGAACTGAAACAATTAAGTGTATTCGGGGAACTGGAAGCGGGTAAACCGGCTCCGCAACACACGATCTGGAACGTCGCTTCTCTGACAAAACCCGTTACCGCTCTGGTGGCGTTAAAACTAATCAACAAAGGAAAATGGAACCTCGATGAGCCGCTCTCCAATTATTACACTGATCCTGACATTGCAGAAAATCCCTTTTCGAAAAAACTGACAACTCGCATGGTATTAAGTCATCAGACAGGTTTTCCCAACTGGAGAGCAGATACCTTGTCATTTAATTTTGAACCGGGAACGAGCTATCACTATTCGGGAGAAGGATATGAGTACCTGCGAAAAGCACTGGAGAGTAAATTTGGAAAATCGTTCGATCAGTTAGCAAATAGACTAATTTTCAAACCATTAAAAATGAAAAACACATGTTTTTTCTGGAATAGTAAGGTAGACGAAACAGCATTTGCCAAATGGCATACAAAAACAGGCGAACGATACCCTACTTATAAAAACAAGAAACCTAATGCCGCTGATGACTTACTGACAACTGTAGAAGATTATCTGAAATTCATGCTACACATCCTCAACGGAGCAGGATTATCCGATCAGTTGCAACGCGAAATGGTTGCTGAGCAGGTTCGCGTCAATCCATACAAACATTTTGGGTTGGGATGGTGCATTGATGAAAATATCAATTCTCAAAATGACTTTGCGTTGGTGCACGGAGGAAATGATATTGGTGTTCACACCATTGTTTTCCTGATTCCACACACCAAAAACGGGCTGTTGATTTTCACTAATTCAGACAACGGAACAGCTGCATTTGAACCCGTCTTGAAAAAATTCTTAGGCGTTGACGGCCAGGGTATTTTTGAAGTTGAAATGAAATAACCAGAGCTATCATTCTATTTAAAGGTCACTATTTAAAAACCATCATCAATATGATCAAATTCGCATACACAATCCTTTACGTTCAGGATGTAGAAAAAGCTGTTCGTTTCTATGAAGAAGCATTCGGATTGACCCGAAAATTTGTAACTCCCGAAAATGATTACGGAGAACTTTCCACCGGAGAAACAACACTTTCATTCGCTGCAATTACATTGGCAAAGTCCAATCTGAAAGACGGGTTTATTGAAAGTAACAGAAGTAACAAACCATTCGGAATAGAAATCGGTTTTACAACAAATGACGTAGCTTTGACTGTAAACACAGCACAAGCAGCAGGCGCTCTAATTGTTGAAGCCCCCAAAACAAAACCATGGGGACAAGTTGTTGCCTATCTACGCGACCCTGACGGTTTCCTGATTGAAGTGTGTACACCCATGCACTAAATCAGTTTGTTAATTATTGAAAAAGGACTATTATTTATTGTTTTTCAATAAATATTCATTACTTTTGGTGTATTGTTTTAAAATTAAGTAATTATGGAAATTAAAATCACCACCTCACAACTACTAAAAGTAGTACACGTCATTTCCTGGGTTTTATTTATCAGCCTGTGTGTCGAGACCGGAGGAATTTTATGTAATAGTTTGTATGCCTTTTTCTGGAATCCGGCAGCCGCAGCAAATTTTTGGGAAGGAGCCAATTTGTTACCACTACTCACGCACGACCCCGGGTATTTTCTTGTGATCACATGCATCATGACAATCGCGGCAGTGTTTAAAACACTTATTTTTTACCTTATCATTGTATTATTGAGCAAAAAAGGGTTGAATTTTTCTTCTCCTTTCAGTAGTGAATTACATCGTTTTCTTTCTTCTATCTCCTACCTCACATTGGGAATCGGGTTGTTTTCGTATTGCGGAGGCAACTACAGCGAATGGTTAGCCAGTAAGAACGTAATCATGCCTACCCTTGAACAAATGCGGTTGGCAGGTGCAGATGTCTGGTTATTTATGAGCATCACATTATTTATCATTACTCAAATTTTCAAACGGGGAATGGAACTGCAATCTGAAAACGATTTAACTATTTAAATTATGCCGATTATTGTAAATTTAGATGTGATGATGGCAAAACGGAAGATGTCGTTGAACGAATTATCCGAAAAAGTGGATCTGACGCTCTCCAACCTGTCGATCTTAAAAACAGGAAAAGCAAAAGCAGTGCGCTTTACAACTTTGGAGGCAATCTGCAAAGCATTGGACTGTCAACCGGGGGATATTCTGGAATACGTTGATTGACACTCCTCCTATTGAAACAGAGAAAAATTTGAACCACATAGTTCCGAATACTTTCGGAACATAGATACATAGGTGTTGTATGTAGTAGATATAGTGACACATAGTCGCTCACTTCATGAGCTGATTGATTGCTATTCTTTTATTTGAAAATAGAATTGTGCGTAATTTATTGCCTTCTGTTTTCTTTGTGATTCAAAAAATACAATACAAGCCTCAAAGTCGGTTAACACCAATTCTTTGAGGCTGTTTTTTATTTTCAGATGGATTGGATGGTTTGCTCCGTTTTCAATCGCGCTTTAGCTTTCAATGACGGCTGATTTGCATCCTCCTGATCTCTGTATCCCAATGCTACAGCTACCAGCGGTTGATAATTATCCAATTGCAAGATTTCTCTGTACTTATCTGCCTGAATACCTTCCATTGGTGTCGAATCAATTTCTAAACTTGCCGCAGCTGACAAAAACATTCCAAGAGAAAGATATACCTGATGTTGCAACCACGCTTTAATTTCTGCTTCCGGCTTTGGCTTAATAAACGTCATGTAATATTGCACAGCACCTTCCGGTAAATTCTCACGGATCTGCTCCTCAAACAATTCAACGGAGTCAATCGCACTGAACACCACTACATGGCTGGCATCGTTGATCTTCGGTTCATTAAAATAGGAAACACCTGCCAATGAACGCTTCATCACTTCGTCAGAAACAATTGTAAATTTCCACGGCTGACTGTTAATAGATGAGGGACTTAAGCTCAAAATCTCTTTTAACTGCTGTATTTTGTCTTCTGAAACACGTGCATTCGGATCGTATTTTTTTGTAGTGTAACGGCTTTGTGCCAATTCTAAAAAATTCATTGTGTTATTATTTAAGTTATACTATAAAAATTATAGTTGCAAAACTAAGTATAGTATTTTATCTTTGCAATAACGGTCAAAAAAGATAGTAGCATGTATTGCATCGACAACAAACAATTCCCTTGCAGCACTAGTCTGACAATGAAATACATAGGTGGAAAATGGAAAGCTGTGATTCTCATTCATCTGATTAAAAAAAAGCGGTACAGTGAATTACGCAAGGAACTTCCGATGGTCACCGAACGGACATTGAGTCTGCAATTAAAGGAATTGGAAGCCGACGGGTTAATTACCCGAACTGTTCATACACATAAGCCACCTTTAAAAGTTGATTATGAACTATCTGAATTCGGAAGGACACTCATTCCGCTCTTAAAAGGAATAGCTGAATGGGGAAAAGAAGCCGCGGCAAAAAGTGATCGGGTAGCTGTTGTAACCGTTTAATTAAATCCGGAAAACAATGCATAAACGTCCACAAGAAATAACCGAACAATTCATTCAAATTCTGGAGCAACATCTGAATGAAATTGTAGCAGGAAATGAAGATACATTTCTTGAAATCAGAGACACGGCAGAGAAGTTGTTTATTCACCCGACGCATTTGAGTAATACAATCAAAGAAACAACAGGGAAGTCTCCTTGTGAAATTTGTCATGACATGACGATCAAAAAAGCAAAAGAACTTCTGGCAAATTCCAATCTAAGCATCGCAGAAGTAGCAACGATGCTCACTTACGACCCTTCTAATTTCACTAAATACTTCAAAAACAGAACAGGATTAACTCCTTCCCGATACAGAACAATGCTATTGCAGAACAATTCTGAAACTATCACCATTTTTTAAAACCGATATCCCATAACTTTGTTCTGTTTTAACTAGTACATCATGGGAAATTTTGAGAATAAAACCGTCATCGTGACCGGAGCATCAAGGGGTTTGGGAAAACAAATTGCACTAGAATTTGCAAAAAAAGGAGCTGCTGTTGTCGTCAATTATTCTTCCGCAAAAGAGGAAGCGGGAAAAGTCGTAAACGAAATTCAACTAGCGGGAGGTCGCGCGATTTCCGTTCAGGCAGATGTAAGCAACGCTGCAGATGTTGAACGTTTATTTGATGAAGCAAGCCGTCAATTCGGAAAAATTGATATCGTTATCAACAATGCCGGAGTCATGATTACCAAACTACTCCAGGATGTTTCAGAAGCAGATTTTGACCGGCAATTTGCGATCAATACAAAAAGCGTATTTCTGGTATTAAAACAAGCTGTTGAGAAACTGGAAAACGGCGGGCGTATCGTTACGATTTCCAGTTCAACATCCCGGTTGATGATGCCTGGTTATTCTGTCTACTCAGCCACCAAAGCAGCTGTTGAGCAACTCTCAAAAGTTGTTGCAAAAGAGGTTGGTCACCGGGATATTACCGTGAATTGCGTTTTACCGGGTCCTATTAATACAGCATTGTTCAGAAATGGAAAATCAACAGAATTAATTGATAAAATTGCTGGCCTTTCGGCATTTAACAGAATTGGAGAACCGGAAGACATTGTGCCTGTAATTCTCTTTCTCGCAAGCAAGGAAGCACAGTGGATTACCGGGCAAACCATTGGTGCAAATGGTGGAATGTCCTGAAAAATTACAATATATCACTGAAATAATGTAACAGGTATTTTGTATTCGATCCGGAACTTTGTGCCATGAAAAAAAAGAGTTTAATTATAGGTGGATACGGTGCCGTAGGAAGTATCATTGCCCGCCACCTGGCAGAACAGTTTCCCAACAACGTGATGGTTGCCGGAAGAAGTTTCAATAAGGCACACCAATTAGCAGAAGAATTAAATCATACAGTTATACCTTATCAATTTGATGCCTCAACAAGTAGCAATTATGAACTACTCGACGAAGTAGGATTGGTCATCGTATGCATCGATTTGCCGGACAGTAAATTGGCAGAAGAGTGTATCGCGAGGGGAATTAACTACCTCGATATTACTGCCAGCCAGAAAGTAATACAAAAGATTGAAACACTCAATGAGCAGGCAACAGCCGGGGATGTCACGATCGCACTGAGTGTCGGTCTTGCACCCGGTATTACCAACTTATTGGCGCAACATTGTATCCGGCAGGCCCCTGCGAGCACTCCCGTTGACCTGTTTGTTTTACTAGGCCTCGGAGAAAAACACGGAGATGCCGCTTACCGCTGGACGTTTGACAATATCCATACGGTTTATCCTGTTGTTCAGGGCGGACGCACAAAAACGGTTCGAAGCTTCACTCAACCAAAGCAAACAGTATTGATCGGTAAGAGAACATTTTATTCCTTCAATTTTTCGGATCAGCATACGTTGGCCGAAACCACTTCCTCGCCTCAGGTTTTTACCCGGATGGCATTTGATTCAAGGTTCATTACCTGCATGATCGGGTTTCTGCGAAAAACGGGAATAACACGTTTGTTTAAAAATAAGCGCATGCAACATCTATTCATAACTGCCTTTAACCGGTTGAATGTCGGAAGTGATTTGTTTGCCGTTAAAGCAGAAACAGCCTACAACGCGTACAGTGTATCCGGAAATAAAGAAGGAAAAGTAACAGCCTATGTTGCAACAGAACTGGCCATTCAGCTCATTGAACAACAATCATCTTCAGGCGTCCGTCACATGCATCAACTTGTTTCGGATGTCCCTGAATTTCTGAATCGCTTAAAACGATACAATGAGAACCTCATCATTGATTTTCAAACAAAGTAACTGATTACTCACCGCAATCATGGATTTACAGGCATCATTTTCCTGAAATATATCCGATCAGTTTGCCTTTTCCGCCATTTATCCAGTTTCTGTCTGAAATTTTAAAATCCTTCCTACATTTGTTTTATGCAGACAAGTAAAAAAATGTATTGGGGAGCGCAATTGTTGGGATGGACAGGTTATTCTTGTCTGATTTACCTTTCGGCATATATAGACCGTCCGAAAGAAATTACATATAAACTGCTCATAAAATTGCTTTTCGTGACATTTTTCAGCATTTCTTACACGCACCTGATGCGGTGGTTTATGTTGCGAATGGAATGGTTAAACAAACGCCTGGTTGCTCTGATGCCCCGGTTGATCCTGATCTCACTTTCCTGTTCCGTACTAATTGAATACAGTCTCACTTTTGTTGAACACTTCTTATTACGCGAAGCGGACGCTTATTCCAACTTCGGGAGGGTCATTATCAATATACTGGCACTGACAATGCTTGTTGTCTGTTGGAATGGAATTTATTTCACCTATCATTTTTTTCAGAAATCACGGCAGCAGGAACTCGACAACCTGTCGCTTGAATCCTCAAAAAACGAAATTGAATTAAAAAACTTGCGTTCACAACTGAATCCTCATTTCCTGTTTAATTCTCTTAATTCCATCCGGGCACTGATTGATATGGAGCCACAGCATGCTAAATCCGCTGTGACAACACTTTCTAACCTGCTTCGTAAATCGCTTATTTCGGGGAAAGAAAACCTGATTCCGTTATTCGAAGAAATGGAAATTGTACACAACTACCTGGACCTGGAAAAAATCCGGTTTGAAGAACGGTTAAACGTCATCTGGGACATTGATACACAACTGGACTCCTTCCCCATCCCTCCGTTTTCGATTCAAATGCTGGCTGAAAATGCGATCAAGCATGGAATCTCCAACCGGATTGAAGGCGGATCCATCAAAATTACAAGTCGCAAAAAAGAGAATACAGTTATTATTACTGTTGAAAATACAGGAAAATTAGGAAATTCTCCCGATACGGGAATCGGTATTTCCAATACCCGCAGAAGACTAGCCATTCAATACAAAGGGAAAGCAGATTTTTCGCTTTCAGAACACAACAATACTGTAATTGCAACTTTAAAATTCGAACATGAGAACCATTAAAACAATCATCATCGACGACGAGCGCCTGGCACGGGAAGAATTAAAATCCTTGCTGAAAAATTACGCTGAAATTGAAATCATTTCAGAAGCAAAAAACGGCGAAGAAGGTGTTCGGCTCATCAACGAGTTGAACCCGGATTTGATTTTTCTGGATGTCAATATGCCCGGATTATCAGGCTTTGATTTGCTCAAGCAACTGGACGAAATTCCATTGGTCGTATTTGTTACTGCCTATGATGAATATGCCATCAAAGCGTTTGAAGTAGATGCCCTGGATTACATTCTCAAACCAGTTGACCCGCAACGGCTGAACGAAGCATTAAAAAAGATAACTGCGCGGTTTGTGGAAGATAATATTCCCTCCGAAACAGAATTCATTGATGTGCAACCTAAAAAAACATGGTCTGCTACTGATTCTGTTTTTATACGAGACGGAGAAAAATGCTGGTTTGTTGAACTCTCCAACATCCGGATGCTGGAGTCGGAAGGGAATTATGTAAAAGTGCATTTTGACCAGTTCCGTCCATTGATTTTACGTTCACTCGGCAGCTTTGAAGAACGGTTGGATCCGGATCATTTCTTTCGTGCCAACCGTAAATTCATCATCAACCTCAAATGGATTGACAAAATTGAAAACTGGTTCAATGGTGGATTAATTGTAGAGTTAAAAACAGGTGAAAAAATAGAAATATCCAGAAGACAAGCCATTCGATTCCGGGAATTGTGGAGTTTATAATAATTTTGGTATCTTTCGTAGCAATCGAGAAATCAGTTTCACCCGCTGGTTTCTATTTTTAACAAAACAATGAAGTATTTCATTTCTTTTCTGTACACATTATTAACCTGGATAACATGCGGACAAATTCATCCGTTTCCCGTTCACAATTACCAGGAATCATATCCTTTGTTGGCAAAAACAGCACATGGAATGGAATTGGTGCTGGTCAATTACCCGAACACGACAAGTATCCTAAAATATAAAAAACTGGAACTGGGAGTAAAAGTTCCACACGAAGTACTCCAACGTATCAATCGTTTTTTAGCCTCCGAAGGACGTTATCGAGATCAACTGAATCCTTTTGTGGAGTGGGATGTGGACATTGAAACGTATTTCTATCATCCTGCTACGGGTGTACTAAAAACAATTGATGGATACTATCACCGGGAATACCTTGAAAACCCACATACTGATGATTGGGATGATATCGGCACCGGTTATCCGTTCAGAATTCGTTTTGCACCACCGGAAAACGGTCAATGGATGGCTCGAACAGCGATCAAAATTAAAGGGGAAACGACCTATGAAACACCCTGGTTTATCTTTCATGTTACAGAAAGTGGTCATCCGGGATATGTTTCCGTTCACCCGAATAAAAAGAACCTGGTTCGGGGTGGAGAATTGATCTTTCCTGTCGGACACAATTTCGCAGGTCCGGATGAACACGGGTTGGAATGGGGATTAAAAACAGATTACCTGGGAAACAACCTGATCGGTCCGGAAACGACATTTAAAGCGACCAATACAAAAGAATGGGATTTCTACCTGCAGAAAGTTGAAGATTACCTGGAACGGGGTGGTAAATACATTCGTACCATTCAATCTCCCTGGGCAACCTTAATTGAGTTTGAGAAAAAAGGAAATTATTACGATCGCCTGCATTACGCATGGGAGCAAGATAAATTAATGGATCTATGTGAAAAACACGATGCTCTCGTCATGTTCAACATGCTCATACACACCCCGCTTTGTGTCTATGATGTATACCGTATGTCTCTTTGGGATTGGGAAAAATGGGAAATCTGGGAAAATGACACGGTATATTATGCGGATAGCCCCTACCCGGTTTATTGCTACAACGATCGTCCGCAAAAAATCGGAGGAAAACAACCCTATGAAACGTTTCTGGAAGAAGAAGATTTAAAGTACCATGAACAGCGAACCCGCTATTACATTTCAAGGTATGGTTATTCAACATCTATTTATGAATTTGAATTGCTGAGTGAACCCTTTAATGTCAACATCAATCCACTGAAGAAATCAAAGCCGTATGAAGATGATACGGATCCGCTTCAAGCAAAAGTATTTGCAGCCATTGAGAATTACCAGCAACGCCTCAGTACATACATCAAAGAGAAAATGAATCACACCCAGCACCTGATCGGAGTTGATTATACGATGTATGTGTGGCGAACTGATCCGGCAGCAATTCGCATGGATCAAAGTCTTCATTTAAAAAATGTAGATATCATCGGGATTAATTTTTATTCCAGGGAATTCAATAAATATGTGATCAGTAAATCACAAAATAACAACCTGTTTGAGCCTGGCGAAAATTCGCGGGCAAAATCTATTTACGATTTTCACAGTTGGTCCGGGAAACCTGTTTTTTTATCTGAATTTGGTGACGGAGACGGTGCTCATGAGTGTTCGCAATTCATCGGAAGCTATGTTGATGCAATGGTTGCCGGCTTTACGGGAATATGCGGATATCACCTGTGGGAAGGAAGAGTTGTCAGGGATAGCTTTCTATGGACTTCAACAATCACTGCGCAACAGCACATGAACAGTACAGATGTAATCCGAACACTCGAAAATGACAATGGAGAATGGATTCAGGGCAGGCAACAAGCTCGGATTACCCGCAACAAAAAAAACAAAGCTGCTTTGGAATTACAATATTACCTGTCTCACGACCGCAGTAGTTCCGCAGGATATGTACGCAATCGCTCATACAATGTATACACCAAACGTGTCGACGACAGCTACGGATGTATGCTTAATTTGAATGAGGATCCCACGGTTTCAAAACTAACGGACATTTCATGGGACATGCCTCCTGTAAAAAGCAGGTTGAAGATCGAAGGGTTAAAAAGCAATACAAACTACCTGATTGAGTGGTACTCGTTCAAAGAAGGAAAATTATTAATGAGTGAATGCGTTCGGACGTCCGGATCGGAATTACCTCTTCACTTCCCTGTTCTTGTTGTTACAGATCCAAATCGTGAACAACCTGTCATCTGGTTTACATTGAAAGAAGAAAAGTGTGTCATCCCTCCCCGGTAACGTTTATTTCTTGCTCTTCGGAAGTACAAAATACTTTTGTTTCAATCCGCTGTAATCATCCGGGAAATAGTCTTTGAGAATGGCTGTGTAATAATTGTACGCTTTATGTTGATCGGTAAAACTTTGTTTCTTATACACACTCTTATTTTCGAATACACCACTTGCATCCCGTTTGTAAATTTTCATCAGTGAGTCGTTCTTCAGGATGGTTGAATCTTTTAACTCTAACGGATACTCTGTCGCAGAAATTTTGATCAGATTACCGGTATGAACGTAGTTAATGTCTTCATGAAACGCTGGCATTTTGATTTCTCCCAGTTCTTTTAACAGTTGGGCTTCAATATTTTTTGACATGTTTTTAGCCAGTTCATTCACTTTGTCTTTAAAAAAGTACAATGCGCCTTCCATCGCAGCACCGGACATCGAGAATTCATTGCTGTTCATTAAAAACTCTGTCAGATTGGCTTGCCAGAACGTGCTATCGTTATAGCTTACAGGCAATTTCGTTACAAAGTCTGTCGGGTTGTGCAGCAAAAAGCTCATTCCCGGATCGCAGTATTTCTTTGTATATTCTTTTGCAAAAGAAGCATTCCCTACCATCGGGTTTGCAAATGCATAGACTTTGAATGTATTTTGTTTACTCAGTTCTTTCTCCGGTAAATAATCCAAATAAGCACGTACCACCTGTGCAAGTGCGCCTCCTTGTGAATGTCCTGTAATGTAAATATTATAAATTCCTTTTTTATTCAGGTCATTGAGTTGCTTCAACAGATCATCTTTAAAAAAATAAACTGCCAATGTATACCCCGCATGCACACGACTGGATTCTTTCTCCGCTACCTGGTATGGAAACTCTTTTCCGTTGACAACAATTTTGTCTTTGGAAGGAATCATCGATGCATACAGGTTTTCCAACCAGCTGGACTGTTTAGAAGTTGATCCTCTGAAATTGATAACAGCGGTCGTTCCATTGGTATACACCTGGAATTTATTATCCATTCCATACGCGGGAGATGTATAGACTTTTTTGTAACCGGCTGGTAAGATGTCGGCATCATTTCCATACAAGTCCAAATATCCGAAACTATTACAAATCCGGATCATGTCGCGTGCTTCAGCAGCATCAAAACCACTTTTAAGTTGCGAAAGGCTGCTAAAAGACACCCAACAGCCGATAGCCAACATACATTGTTTCAAGTTTAACATATTGTTGTAATTGTTAAAATTTCAGTTTACGCTAACAAAAATAACGCCGTAAACGATAGCAAACTCGTTTTCAACATTTTTTAACTTCCGGTGTTCAATCTAAGTTTCTGCTTAATGATCAGCAAGTCACCACAGCCTGCCAATAATCAATGGTTCTTTTTTCCCCGGTATCCAGTTGCAGATCGTAAGATAATTTCAGTACATCCCGGATTGAATGCACAATACTCGTTTTAAACAATGCTCCTTCGTAGGAAAATGTATGGTATTCTCCATTTTCTCCACAGGAATCGACTCCTTCCGGAAAAGTTGTGATTAATGCCGGAGACAAGTCTTTTCCAATATACGTTTCATCCAGTTTGTCGGCTTCTGTAACAATGATCTTCGACCGGATTCCCGACGCAAAGAAACCTTCCATTACCTCTTCTGAGGTCTTTCCCCACAAGGGCTCTACCACTTCGATTCCGTATGGATGTAATTTACTTTCCCGGTACGCTTTGATGTCCTCCAGAAAAATATCTCCAAACACAAAATGTGTCACTCCCTGTTCTTTATAATTCAAGACAATTTCTTCCATTTGTTCAGACCTTCCATTGGAATCTAAATAAACCGGCTGTAATGGAATCCCAATACTTTCCGCCTGTTTATTGAGTAATTCCAACGGAATCCCATGCATCAACGATTTGGACGTGTCTTTATATACCGTTGTCATCAACGCTATGACTTCAAATTCATCTCCGCCCAGGATCATATTGAGAGCCAGTGCAGAATCTTTTCCTCCACTCCAGTTAAAAACCGCTTTTTTCTTCATAGTTGTATGGTATCTGTAACAAAGCTAAGAAAGAAGATAGAAAAACAAAGCGCTCCACAGATTCTACTATGAAGCGCTTCTTACTATTTAATGAATTGTTTTTATTCTTTTGTAGTATCTTCAATCTTTGGCGGAATCAACTTATACACCACAGGGGTTACAATTCTTGAAAGCAAAGTAGAACTGATCAATCCTCCGATCATAACAATGGCCAACGGTGAAATCATCGGGTTACTCGACCATGCAATCGGCAACAGTCCTCCAATGGCAGTCAGCGTTGTCAGGATAATCGGCAAAAACCGCAATTCACCTGCTTTTTCGATGGCTTCGTTCAATTCCATACCTTCCCGTCGCAGTTGATTGGTAAAGTCTACCAGCAGGATCGTATTTTTCACTTCTATTCCGGCCAATGCCACCAGACCGATAGTTGCAACAAAGGAAAGCGTATTCCCTGTGAACCACAATGCGATGACCGCACCGACAATTCCCAACGGAATCACCGACAACACAATCAATGTACTCTTAAATGTTTTAAATTCCAGGATCAGTACAGCAATGAACAGAAACATTGTAATTACGATAATGGTACCGAAACCTCCAAACGATTCCTGACGACTTTCCACTTCTCCTCCCATTTCATAATGGTACCCCGAAGGCATCTCCATTTTTTCCATTTTCCCGATGACGTCATTGATCACTTTGTCGTTTGTAAAACCTTTCTGTACAAATGAATTCACATATACAACCCGTGTTCTGTTTATGTGACTAATCGTCGACGGGGAAGCTTCCATTTCAATTGTTGCGAGTTGGCTTAACGGAACTGCTGTTCCCTGTACGTTATTCACAAAAATTTCATCGAAGATGGATAAATCCGGATAGCTGTTTCGGGGGATACTCACCCTGATTTTGTAATCGTTGTCATCCGTTGAAGGATCTGAATAAGTCGCTACATCCAGTCCCGCAAGTGCCATCCGTACTGTCCGGTCAATAGATACCGTCGGAACTCCCAGTGCCAATGCCTTCTCCCTGTTTACGTTTACTTTGAAATCTGACTTGTTGTTGGCAACCGGATTGTTGACATATACTGTCCCTTTGGTATCCAGTAACATTGTTTCCACGTGTGCAGCGAGGTTGCGCAGTGTGTCCAGGTTATCACCAAACAAGCGGACTTCCACAGGAGAAAGAATCGGAACCCCTTGTTCAAAGTTTTTTACTTCCACCTTCGCCCCCAGGAACGAAAACCATTTCTTGCGCAGGCTATCGATTAGCTGTAGCTTCTCTTTTGCATTGACGTTATCATGCAATTGCACAAAAATTTCGGCATAATCTTCCCGCTCACTTGCCTGATCCAGGTTGTAATAAATCCGTGGATTTCCTTTCCCGACATTGCTTGCGTAAAACTTCACTTCATCGTATTTACTCAAATCATTCTCAATGATACGTGCCAGGCTATCCGAATGAAAAATATTGGACTGAGGCGGTGGCGCAATCGTAATCATGAACTGCGGTTTTTCGGATTCCGGGAACAAACTGAATCCTAGGACCGGAATCATTGCCAAGGCTCCGATAAAAACTCCCAGCGCAATAAATACCGTCACAACCGGTCGTTTCAATGCTTTATCCAACCAAACAGCATAGGTTGCATGAATGATTCGTTGAAATGTTCTCAAGACCACATTTCCTTCCGGGTGTGCATGTGGTTTCAATATGATACTGGAAAGAAACGGAACAACCAGCAATGCAACAAACATAGATGCCACTACGGAACCAATTACAGCAGAAGGCATGCTTCGGATAAAATCACCCGACATTTCAGGCATGAACATCAATGGCATGAATGCAATCACTAATGTTGCCGTACAACCAACAACAGCCAATGCAATTTGTTTTGTTCCCATAATTGCCGCATCCCTTCTGGAATATCCTTCCCGCATCCATCGTTCAATGTTTTCTACTACTACGATACTATCATCGACCACTAATCCAAGAGCAACAACAAACCCGACGATACTCAACTGGTTGAGTGAAAATCCGAACACATTCAGAATCACAATACCAATGGCTAACGACAACGGAATCGCAATCATGACCACCATGGACGCACGTGTCCCTAACGGAAACAATGTAATCAACACCAAACCGATTGCAATCATAAAATCTACTCCCAACCCGCTCAAGCGTTTGTTGACATTTTCTGCCTGATCGAAGTTGACAACCAGATCAACATTATCCGGCAATGTTTTCTTGAATTCACTCAGTACTTTTTGATATCCTTTCTGAGTCTCACTGATGTTCATCCCTCCTTTCTGAGCAGCCGTAACAAATAAGCACCTGTATCCATTCAGCCGGGTGATGTGATTATCAGGAGCAAAGTCCGGGTATACTTCTGCCACATCTTTCAATGCAACGTTTTTTCCCTGGTAGCTGGAAACAATCGTGTTCTGAATCTGTTCCACGCTTTGATAATTTCCACTTGTTTTTACACTGAATGACTTCTGTCCCGCATGTACACTTCCTCCCGGAATGTTTGATGCTTCGCTTCCAATCGCATCCATTACTTGTGTCAGGGGAATATTCATCTGTGCCAACTGGTCGGGATGTACATCTACGCGGATCAATTGTTCAGATAATCCATGAATAGTAACTTCCTTCAAGGCTTTTACTTTTTCCAGCTCTGTCTTCAAATCATCCGAAAGTTTTTTCATGGTTGCACGGGATGCATTCTCCGAGATCAATGCTGCCTGGATTACGTTTACACCTGTCGGATCAATCTCCAGTACCCGGGCACTGTAAATTCCTTCCGGTAAGTCTTCCTGTTGTGCCGCAGTCAATTCCCGAATGAGTTCCTGAAATTTGGCATCATAGTCCGATCCGTGTTCATATTCAACAAAGACAAATGCCAATCCGTTTGTAATCTTTGTTTTAATCCGCTTGATCTTATCCAATCCATAAAACCTGGACTCCAGTGGTTTTACCACTAATTGTTCCATATCTTTAGGACTGGTTCCCGGATATACCACAACAACAGGAAAGCTCGGAGCTTTCATATCCGGATCTTCCGCTCGTGGCATGCTTGTCAATGTACTTCCTCCCACAAGGATGATCATCAACACGATAATCAATGTGAACTGGTAATTTTTAATGGGATATTTAATGATATTCATGCTCGTCAGATTAGTTGTTCATCACCTTGATTTTCGCTCCGTCTTTCAGATAAGGACTTCCCGATACAATTAGAAATTTACTGGTTTCCAATCCTGAGTTGATCAATACATTATCCCGTTGAATCGCTCCGATTTTCACTTCTGTTTTCCGCGCCACTTGTTGATCATCGGTTACAAACACATATCCTCGTCCCGCATCTCCGTCCAATAACGCTTCATATGGAATCAACCAGGAATCTGTTGCTTGTCCGTAAATTTTAACTTTTGCAAACATTCCCGAAGCAATGGACAGCTTGCCCAATGAAACTGGTTTTACATGAACACTAAAAGTTCCTGAATTCGGATCCAATCCTTCAGATTTCCGGGAAACAACAGCTGCAATTTTATCCGGAAACGCATCTGTTGTAATTACTGCGGAATCTCCTTCCTGAATTGTTGCCCACTGCCGGTCGGATACACCTATTTTCACAATCCAGTCGCCTTTTCCGGCACCATTGATCTGCACGACAGGAGTTCCGGCACCAACAATCTGACCTTCATTTGCCAAACGCAATAAAACATACCCATCAGTTGTTGCACGAATCTCTGAATAACGCAGATTGAATTGAATCGCTTTCAAATCCTGCTGGACAACTTCATAAGCTGTTTTTGCATTTTCAAACTGCTCCAATGTCACAACGCTGTCTTTGTATAATTTTTTAGCACGGTTAAAATCTCGCTCCGCTTTTTCCAACCCCAGTTTTGCCTGCGCTGCCTTCGCATTTATTTCCGTCATATTTAAAATGGCCAGTAACTGTCCTTTTTTCACCAGATCTCCTTCTTTGACGTATATCCGTTCAATGATTCCTCCATTTTTAAACGACAGCAGGGTTTCGTCATCTGTTGAGAATAATCCCGTTGTTTCCGTCAGTGACTCTCCTTTTCCTTGCTTTAACGACACGATTGAAACAGGAATTGATTCTTCTATATTCAATCCGTTTGTATCCGTTTCATCGTGGCTACATGAAGCTAGTACAGCCAACAAAAGAAGCGGTAAATAATTAGTAATTGTCTTCATTGTTCGTTTCATAACGCGTTTCATTTTGATTGTTGATATGTTGATATGGGGTAGGTTGCTGCCTCACGTTCCAATTTGGCCAACGCGGTCAAAAACTGGTAGTAATAAACAGAAGTGGCCAGTTTTGCAGCCGTCAGTTGTGTGCGAGCATCAACCGTTTCAATGTACGTATTCACACCAGCCGCATAGCCTTTGTCGATCAACCGGAAATAAGTCTCTGCCATTTCCAGTTGCTTTAATGTTGTTTCATAATTCACTTTGCTTGCAAGCACTTCATTGTAAGCCGATGTAACCGCTACATCCAGTTGCTGTTCTGCATATGCCTTTTGAAGCTTTGCAATCTCCACTTCATTTTTCGCTTCTTTTACTTTTAGTGTGTTCCGGTTTCCGTTGAAGATTGGAATGTTCAGCTGCAATCCGACCATGTAATAGCGGGATTGGTCATTAAACTTAAACCCTTCTGCCTGTGATCCGGCATCTGCAAATCCATTCAGTTTAGGAACAAATACTTGTTTATTCATCCGAACCACATCTTCCCGCAACGTGACCATGTGCTCCATTGACTCCAATTCTTCTCTGCCTTGTGCAGAAATAGTGGTTGTTTCAACAAATGGAATAATTTGTTCTGTTCCCGCAGCATCGATGGCCGCGTCTGCTTCCCGGTTCAACAACGCATTGAAATACCGTTGAATCGTTTTCAGTTGTAACGTTGCGGCATTCAACTTAGTTGTTGCCTGTGCAATCTCTGTTTCAGAGCGTAACACATAAGCATGCAACCCGCTTCCTGCATCAATTAGTTTTTCATTGATTCGTTTTCCTTCTTCTGCAAGTTGAATGGCATTTTGATGAATTTCTACCGCTTTTAATGCACTCAGGTAGTTGTAATACGTTGTTTTGATTTCTTTCACCAATTCACGTTGGTAAATCTCTACTTCATTTTCTTTGATCAGCCATTGTTTTTCCTGAATTCGCTTATTGTGGATGATATCCATATTCAGTATCGGCACCGACAAACGAATACGTGCATCGTAATAATTCTTCGGCAAGAAATTGATCTGTTGATTTTCAATCAATGGAAATGCATTTTGTCCCATAAACTGATTCAATGTAGAATAGACAGGATTCAACATATCTCCGACCGGAAGCTGAATGTCACGACCACCTTGTGCAGTGGTGTATCCTGCCTGAAAATCCAGAGACGGAATATACAGATTACGTGCCTGCTTCAATGCATACAGTGCATTTTGAAGCGATAGATTGCGTTGCTGCAACACCAGGTTACTTTGTAATCCCTCCTGAATGTATCCTTCCAGAACCTCACTTTGTCCAAAAACCGGCAACTGCAGCAACACTGAGATCAGGAAAATTGCTTTTTGTGTTATTTTACGCATAGTTAACAGTGTTATTTATGGTTGTTTTTTGTCTGCTCCAGAAAATGAACATATGTCTTGAATGCTGTCTCCAATAGCAACTCTGTATCTTCCTGAGACAAGCACTCTTCTCCTACTTTTTGCAAATGCGTTGAAATAAACAGCGAGCACAATCCATGAACCGTAGCCCAGGATTGCAAAGCGGTAGAACTCAAATCACTCCCTTCAAAATACCCTTTCTGCTGACACTCTCCGATTGTATACATCAAAAATTCAAAGACTTGCTTTCCTTCTTCCCAACATTCTTCTTCCGATTCAGAATCCAGATGATCCATTGGCTCCTTCATCATAAACATCAATTCGTAAAAATCCGGATGTTCCAAAGCAAACCGGATATATGTTCTTCCAATGGCTTTTAATCGCTCAAAAGGATCTTCTACAGAAATAAGCGAAGAGAACAGTGTTTTTAATAATAAAAACCCTTCCTGGTGCAATGCATAAGCAATGTCACTTTTATCTTTATAGTACAAATAAATTGTTGTGGGACTAACACCTATTTCTGCAGCAATTTTGCGGATTGATGCAGATTGATACCCTTCCTCCACAAACAATTTTTTTGCAGCGTCCAGGATCGTTTTCTTCACATCTTCTTTTCGTTTTGTTTTTTTATCTTCTGACTTCATGAGGCCAAAAATAAATCAAAAAATTAACACTGTTAATATTTTTAACAAAAAAAGAAAAAAATCTAGCTTTATCGCTTCAAAAAAACAGAAAACAATGCATCAATAACTTCAGATTCTGTAAAAGAACCATTAATTTAGCCGTAAAATCCTAAGAAATGTCGTTTAAAAAGTTAAAACCGGAAGTTGTTGAAGCGTTAAAAACCATACCGATCGAATCCCTTACTACTACTGCCAATACCTTTTTTTCCAACATCAAATCGGGTAAAAACGTATTGATCTCAGCACCTGTTTCTTCCGGGAAAACAACAACGGCACTGGTTTCCATTTTCAACAAAGTAAATCAGGAGTACGAAGGTTCTCCACGTGCCATTTTATTGACCGACACAATTGAGAAAGCAGAAACTCTTCACAAAAAAATTGCACCTGTCTGCCGGAAACTGGACGTCACTGCCGACTTGATTCACGACAAAGGCAACAGCATCCAGCAACGCAATGATATTTTTGACGGAACAGAAATTATCATTGGCAATCCGAAACGGATTTTTGAATTGTACCTGCAAAACGGAATCAATCTCAAATTACTGGATTTATTTATCGTTGATGATTTGGACGAATGCTTGTCCAACCACAAGCAAGCAGAATTAAAACGACTAATTGAAAGTCTGGAATCGAAAACACAGTTGGTATTACTAACCAACGTATACAGCAAAAAAGTGGAGACATTCGTTGAATCGCTTGAGATTCCGCTCACCATCATTGAAACGGACGATTCTCTATAACGAACAGAATATATATCTTTACATCATAATGATTCAAAACGATTTACTATTAAGAGCAGCAAAAGGAGAGGCGATTGAGCGCTATCCTGTATGGTTAATGCGTCAGGCCGGAAGAATTTTACCGGAATACCGGGCCGTTAGAAACAGTCTTTCCGGCTTTAAAGAACTGGTAGAAACACCTGAACTGGCAGCAGAAGTAACCATTCAACCTGTTGATCTTCTCGGTGTAGATGCAGCCATTATCTTTTCGGACATCCTTGTTGTTCCTGAAGCAATGGGATGCGAATACCAAATGATTGAGAAAAAAGGTCCCTGGTTTGAAAATACGGTAAAATCAATGGATGATATGGTAAAACTTGCCGAGACTGATTTTGACATTGAAGATCGCCTGGGATACGTTACAGAAGCTATTCGCATCACCAATAAAGAATTAAACGGACGTGTTCCCCTCATCGGGTTCGCAGGAGCTCCATGGACCATTTTCTGCTATATGACAGAAGGCCACGGATCAAAAACATTCTCGGAAGCACGCAAGTTACTATACACCAATCCGACTTTGGCACATGAGTTGTTACAACGTATTACAAAGGTAACTGTTTCCTACCTGAAAGCCCAGGTTGCTGCCGGTGCACACATGATCCAGGTTTTTGATTCATGGGCAGGAGTTTTGGGACACGCACAGTATCTGGAATTCAGTTTGCCCTATTTGAAACAAATTGTGGATGCAATAACAGATGTGCCTGTAACCCTTTTCTCAAAAGGAGCGTACACGTCTTTACAGAACATTGCGGACTTAAACTGTAACACGATCGGTTTGGACTGGAATATGGATGTAAAAGAGATCCGCTCACATGTGGGAGAAAACAGAACATTACAAGGGAATCTGGATCCTTGTGTGCTGTATGCTTCTCATAAAGATGTGGAAAATTTAACAAAAAGTATGTTGGATACCTTTACAAGTAAAAGACATATTGTAAATTTGGGTCACGGAGTTTATCCGGATGTTGATCCTGAGAAGGTTAAAACATTTATTAAAACTGTAAAAAACTATGAAATTCAATACTAATAACATGAAAAGATCAATCGCAGTGGCACTGATAGGCCTTTCTACTACAGCTGCCATGGGACAACAGGCTGAAAGTCTTGTTTCCAACGGAAGCTTTGAATCTGTTGACAAACAACCTAAAAAACTAGGAAGTATCGAAAGTGCAATCGGGTGGTACTCACCAACCGGGGCAAGGGCAGATTTGTTCACCCCGAATAAGAAATTACCTGAAATTGATGCGCCATCCAATATTTATGGGACGGAGGAAGCAAAAGACGGCTCTAATTACGCAGGAATTGTTACATATTCACACAACAATAAAGTACCTCGTACGTATCTTGCAAACAAGTTGGAAGTTCCGTTAAAAAAAGGTGAAAAATACTGTGTTCAGTTCCATGTTTCTATGGCTGAAGCTTCTTCGTATGCTTCCAACCAAATTGGTGTTCACTTTTCAAAGAAAGCGTTCGGAACAGAAGCAAAAGAAAGCATCATTGAGAAAACACATGTACTGGATGAAAAAAATAAAGTGTTCAATGCTCCATTCGGCTGGGATCGTGTATGTGGTGTTTTTGAAGCTGAAGGTGGTGAAAAATACATTACTATCGGTAACTTCACATCCAATGAGAACACAAAGAATGTACGTAACAAGAAAAATTCAAGTTCTAAAGTTGCTGTAATTGCAGCCGCTTATTATTATGTGGACAACATCTCTGTTACAGTCATTGACGAAAACAATCCATGTGATTGTGCACCAACTGATCCAACGGAAGGGTATTCAAAAACGGTTTATCAAAAAGCGATCAACATTTCTGAAGACATGGCTCCGGCTAAAAAAATCGAATCACTTCAGGTGTTCTTCGGGTTCGGAAAAACAGATTTGACAAAAGCAGGAGAAGATGTATTGAACATCATCGTGAAGCAATTGAAGGACAATCCGAATATGAAGTTACAAATCAACGGGTTCTCGGATGCTGCTGAAGACCAGGCTGCTGAAGACCAACAGTTCTTCCAGGGAATGGACAGCAAACGTGTGAATGCTATTTTCACGTATCTGACGGAAAAAGGAATCGGTGAAACGCGCCTGATTGCCGCTCCGCAAGGAAGTGCAGAACAAAGTTCTGAAATCACAACCAGCGATGAGGATGATATCAAGCAAGCGAAGAACAGACGTGTAGAGTTTAAAGTACGATAAGAATATTCGTGTTGATAGAATGAGAAAGCCGCTCCTGATTAGAGAGCGGCTTTTTTATATCTTCCTGTCAGAACAAGAGTGTAAACAGCAATTAATTGATCTCTTCATAATCGACATCCTGGACACCTCCCTTTACCTCTTCCTTTTTCACGATCCGTGTTCTTCCGAATGTTTTTAGCTTTTCTTTCTTTTCCGTTTCAAACTGTCTGTTCGCCTGATTCATTCTTCGCTCTTCTTCCATGTTTCTTTTAGCAATCAGCAATTGACCAATAAATCTGAGGATAATTAACCCTCCGATGATCATCAACACCATCTTAAAAAAACCTGTAATGCTTAAAATCATAACGTTCAGCTCTTCTATGAAGCACAAAAATAGATATAAGTTCTGAATTCACGTATTTTTTACCCCCAAAACCATAGAGAGCGATAAATTATCGTTAAACTCTCCACAAGTCATTCATTTCAAAAAAAATTTTTTATATTTTTATCCGTTATAAACAACCCCACACCATGACAACGGAGGCATTATTCAGCGAGTTAGAGAACGTTATAAAAGAAAACATACACGATCTGGAACAAAATGTCTTGTCGTTGACTCCTGAACAACTCAATTGGAAGCCGCGTCAGGATGTCTGGAATGTAAAAGAGGTTATCGCTCACATCTATGAGCATGCAAAGTATTATCATTCTGCATTTTCGAAAAAGATCGACACGACTAAATTCCGGGAACCGAAAGATATTTTCCTGTCATCCCCTCTGGGAAAAAGTATGTGGAATTCGATGAAACTGGGAAATGCACGAAATGTAAAACGAAAAATGAAAGCGGCACGGTTATACAATCCGTTGATCGTTAAATCAATCGTTACAGAACATGTTATTTCTGATTTTCTGGCAAGCCAAAAAGAATTATTGAATATATTGGAACGTGCAAAAACCATTAACATCCGAAAAGCAAAAATCCGGCTGGTTGGCAACAACGTTATCAAATTCCGGTTTGGAGATACGCTGTTACTCGTTGTTTACCACAACCAGCGTCATGTTCAGCAGGTCATCAACTTAATCAAACACCCTAAATTCCCTCGGTCATGAGTGCGATATCCGCCTATTGCAAGGTAGCAATTGCTCCCGTCAGAGAAGACGCAAAGGATACCAGTGAAATGGTTACACAGCTGTTATTCGGTGAAATGGTGGATGTGATAGAAGAACAGGAAAAATGGTGGAAAATAAGAACCTATCAGGACAATTATGTTGGTTGGGTTGATCCAAAACAATTGCGAAAGCTCTCAAAAAAAGAAGCAGGCAGGTGGTTGGACGGTTTATCTTATCAACGTCATTTAATTACGGAATTGATTACCCCCTGGGGAAAACAACTCATTTTCAAGGGGTCGTTTGTACCGTTTCAGGTGAAAGATTCTTTTTCAATCGGTAACGATGCGTATTTTATTACCGTAGAACCGGACAACAAAGTGGGAGGAAATCCTGTAGAAATTGCACTTGAATACCTCAATGCTCCCTATTTATGGGGTGGGAAAACTCCTTTTGGAATTGACTGTTCGGGTCTTACCCAGCAGGTATTCCGTTTTTTAGAGATTAACCTGCCGAGGGATGCTTCTCAACAAATTGAATATGGGACAGTTATTGATTTTGAAGAGCGACTTCCGGGAGATGTACTGTTTTTCAGCAACGATAAAGGGAAAGTAATTCACGTAGGAATCGTCAAAGATGACAACGAAATCATTCACGCCAGCGGACAGGTACGAATTGATCAATACGACCAGAAAGGAATTCTACACTACTCCGGCGAATACTATACGCACAACTTCTCTGCGATCAGAAGAATGATTTGACGCAGTAGCCGATTATTTATTTTCCTCCGTTCCGGTAGTAGATTTCTCTTCTTTTTTCGGTTCCGTCTTTTCGGTATCCGTTTCCTTCACTTTTTTAACCCGTTTACCAATGTAAATTCCCAATTGAATTTCGTGCGTCCCGCTTGCAGCATTTCGAATTTTACCCATGCTGTGTTCATACGCATAACTGATATAAATATTCTCAACGACTGTTGTTCCGAACTGGAATACCAGGTTGTTACTTGTTCTTCCGTATATCCCGAGCCACATTGCATTTTTATAAATGAAACGTGCTCCGAAATCCAGGTTAACAGGTGAATTATCTGCAAATTTTGCGATCACCCCTGGCTCCAATACACTTTTACCAACCTTCAACCCATAGGAGAGTTGCAAGAAATAATGCCGGTTGTAAAAACTTTGTGTTTCAACACCGTTAAACGCCGCTTTATTTTTCAACGCATGTGTCATACTTGCACCAAAAAACAATCCTTTTCCATAGAAAACCAATCCCGCATTGGCATCAAAAATATGCTGTTGAGCCGTACTCCCGAGCGCTGCTGCATATGCATCATCCATTGCATCCGCCAAAATCACTCTGTTGCTGTTAATCCGGTGATTTCCCCAACCTAAACCAACTCCTGCACCGATATTAAATTCTTTCGTTACGGGAAGATGAATCGCATAGCTACCGTACACTCCAACTTTGTTGAATACACCGATTTCATCACTCATGATCCGTCCCCCCACTACATGTTTCAATGCTCCAACAGTAACAGCCGGACGTGCATGCATGAATTTCCCTTCCGGATTGTATTCCTGCAGTCGCGCGCTATTCCCTGCTCCAACAATCGAATGTCCGCTGAAATTAATCGTTTTCGGTCCGCCACCATATCCGACCCATTGAAGGCGCGCAACCAAGTCAATCTGGGTTACACTGGACAATCCTCCGGCAGCAGGATTATAGATGTATGGATTCTGAAATCCGGATGCAAACTGAGCTTCCTGCTGTGAAAAGAGTGCTCCACTGCAGAACAATAATGCGATGACAATGCTATTTTTCATTGTAAGTTTCATTGGTATGATTAATGTATGATACTGATTGGGCCGTTATAAATTGTGTTTGAACCATCGTTCAATTCCAACTTGAAGAAATAAGTTCCCATCGGTAATTTCTCTCCTTTAAATGTTCCATCCCATGGTGTGGTGTATCCAGGCGATTCATAAACAATACTTCCATGTCTGTTGAAAATCGTCATCTGGCATTCCGGATATACTTTTTCAAGGTTGTTAATGATAAATAAATCATTTTTACCATCTCCATTCGGTGTAATGACCGTTGGAAACACCGGTTCGAAATCCTCACATGGCATGATATAAATTCTCAATGTATCTGATTCTTTCGGGCACAAAGCGTGTGTTACTTCATAAATCAGGTGGTTTTCTCCCGTCTGGAGTCCACTTATTTCCACAGAGTCAGCGCTCAGTTCGTTGATCATTCCATTCCCCATTCCAAATAACCAACTAACGCTTTGCAATGAATCAGTTGGTGTTGCCGTAATGATTAACTCCGGATCTGTTCCTAAACAAATCGTTGTATCCGCTGTAAGAATCGATTGTCCTCCTGTTTTGAATACATCCATTGTATCTGCTTTTGACGGACATCCGGGAGACGAAATTGTCCAGATCAGCTGACTCCATCCATTTGGTACGTTCGTCACCACTGTCGCCGGGCTGTTCGGATTTGCAATCGTTGCTCCCTGTGGTGAAGTCCATGTTCCTGTGCCTGCCATCGGAGCAGAAGTAGAAATATTCAACTGTTGAACGACACATGCGTAAAACGTATCCTGTACATTTGCATTGGAAGGCGCCAATGAATTAATGATCACAATTGTATCAACTGAATTTCCACAGTCCGGAGAAGTAACCGTCCAGGTAAATACACTTTGACCGATTGCCAGGTTGTTGACCCCTGTCTGATTTGCAGCTGCATTATTAAATGTTCCTTGTCCGCTCAACAAAAACCAGTTTCCTGTACCTCCATGATACGGATCTGCTGTAACAACGATTGTCGTTTGTCCGCATACCGCCATGGTATCCAGCGGAATGTTCGCTTTTGCTGCAATTCCGTTTACTTCAAAATTATCAACAGCAAACGGATCTCCGTTTCCACTGACATTACTGTATTCAAACCTCACTCCTACCAGGAAATCCTGGTTGTAAGTAGCTTCATCCAATGGAACGGTAATTGTTGTCCAGCTGGCTGCATTTGCCAATGTATCTTGCACAAACCAAAAAGCTCCTCCGTTCAAACTGTACACTACAAATGCACGGTTACTTGCACCTGCAGGATTCAATTTATAATCAAACGTTACTGCATGGTTATTGGTACACTTCCCGTCTACAGGTACATAAGCAGTCATTCGCTCCGTTGTGCTTGGAGGTGCAGCTGAAAAAGCATATTGGTCCATTCCGTCTGTTCCGCACCCTGGTGTACTTCCTCCTTTAGAAGCATACAACGCATTGGTTCCCGGATCTGAAACACCATTCCCTGCACATGTTGCAACACGCCATGTATTCACTGCTGTTTGCACGTAGGTAAAGTTTTCACCGGATTCAAAATCATCCGAATAAAGTGAAACTGTTTGGGAATAAAGACTGTAATTAAGGAGTGTAAAGAGAAGTAATGCTACTTTTTTCATATTCATAAGCTATTTAGCAGAGCGTAAATATAGATAAAAGAATTTTCTTTTCTCCGCATCATCTAAAAAAAGCTGTTTGATTTCACACTTGCAAAATTCCGGGTTGCTACAAAATGGGGCAATTCCATAAAATTTGGTTGCTACAAATTATAGCAATTCACTATCTTTGCGGTCCAAATGGAGAATTTTTCAGCATATCTCACGCATCCCGTATTCAAGGTTGTTCGGCAAATTGTCGAAGAAGAGCAACTTGAAGCATACGTAATTGGTGGTTTTGTGCGGGATATTTTTCTGGAAAGAAACCGCAAGGACATTGACATTGTTGTGGTGGGAAGTGGAATGGATCTTGCAGAAAAAGCAGCAGAACGTTTACGCGTCAAAAAAGTATCGTTGTTCAAAAATTTCGGCACTGCTTCTTTCAGATACAAAGATCTGGATGTGGAATTTGTCGGGGCGCGAAAAGAATCCTATCAACGTGATTCACGAAAACCAATTGTAGAAGACGGAACCCTGAAAGACGATCAGGATCGCCGGGATTTTACGATTAATGCCATGGGAATCTCACTGCAAGCCCACAATTTCGGAGCACTGATCGATCCGTTCAACGGACAAGAAGATCTGAAAAAAAGAATCATTCGGACACCATTGGATCCTGACATTACGTTTAGCGACGACCCGTTGAGAATGATGCGTGCCATCCGGTTTGCGAGCCAACTTGACTTTAAAATCGATTCGAAATGTCTTGAATCGATTCTTCATAATTCTGAACGCCTGGACATTATATCCAATGAGCGGATCATGGATGAATTGAACAAAATTATTTGCTCCGAAACACCTTCCAGGGGATTTAAATTGCTTTATTCAACGAAGCTCTTACATCGTTTTTTTCCGGAAATGGTTGCTTTGCAAGGAATTGAAACAAAAAACGGAAAGTCACACAAAGATAACTTCTACCATACCCTTGAGGTACTGGACAATGTAGCAGGGAACAGCGATGACCTCTGGTTGCGTTGGGCAGCTATCATGCACGACATTGCCAAGCCACCGACGAAACGCTTTGACGACAAAGTAGGCTGGACGTTCCACGGACATGAAGATTTGGGAGCACGCATGGTTCCGAAAATTTTCACGCGATTAAAATTACCGCTGGATGCTAAAATGAAATACGTACAGAAACTGGTACGTCTTCACTTACGTCCGATAGCATTGGTCAAAGGAAATGTAACTGATTCTGCGGTCAGACGCTTGTTGTTTGAAGCAGGAGACGACATCGACGATCTTATGATCTTATGTGATGCGGATATTACTTCCAAAAATGAATTCAAAGTAAAGCGCTACCGTCAGAATTTTGAATTGGTACGGGAAAAACTCAAAGCTGTCGAAGAAAAAGACAAGGTGCGGAACTTTCAACCACCGATCAGTGGAGAAATCATTATCAAAACCTTTAACCTGGAACCTTGTCAGGCAATTGGTGATATCAAAACCCGGATCAAAGACGCAATCCTTGAGGGAGAAATCCCCAATGAGTACGATGCAGCATATGCCTATATGTTACAATTGGGAGAAGAAATGGGATTGACCGCTGATTAGGAGATGTTAGTATTTAATAATTCAACATTCATAATTTTTCCCTCCTCCTTCCTTCATTTCAAAATGTATTCCCTACTTTTGTTTTTCAGAATTTTATAACAACATGAAGATTTACAACAACATTCTTGAAACAATAGGAAATACGCCGCTTGTGCGCCTCAACAGATTGACAAAAGACGTGAAAGCGACTATTTTGGCAAAAGTAGAAACCACCAACCCGGGAAACTCGGTAAAAGACCGGATGGCAGTAAAAATGATTGAAGATGCTGAAAAAGCAGGCTGGCTAAAACCGGGAGGAACCGTGATTGAAGGAACCTCCGGAAACACGGGAATGGGATTGGCGCTGGCGTGTATTATCAAAGGATATAAATTGATTTGTGTACTAAACGACAAACAATCCAAAGAAAAAATGGATATCCTGCGTGCTGTAGGAGCTGAAGTTGTTGTTTGTCCGACTGCCGTTGAACCGTCTGATCCTCGTTCGTATTATTCCGTTTCAAAACGTCTGGCAACTGAAATCCCGAATTCATGGTACGTAAATCAATACGATAACTTATCGAACCGTGAAGCGCATTATGAATCAACAGGACCTGAGATTTGGGAACAAACAGAAGGAAAAATAACACACTTTATTGTTGGAGTCGGTACAGGTGGAACGATTTCCGGAGTTGGGAAATACCTGAAAGAAAAAAATCCGGGCATCAAGGTTTGGGGAATTGATACGTACGGTTCTGTTTTCAAGAAATACAAAGAAACAGGTGTGTTTGATGAAAATGAAATCTACCCGTACATTACGGAAGGAATCGGTGAAGATATTTTACCTGCAAATGTGGATTTTGACATCATCGATCGGTTTGAAAAAGTAACAGACAAAGATGCTGCTAATTACACACGCAGACTTGCACGTGAAGAGGGAATCTTTGTAGGAAACTCGGCAGGAGCTGCAATCGGAGGATTATTGCAATTGAAAGATGAACTGAAAGAAGACGATGTGGTTGTTGTATTGTTTCACGATCATGGTTCACGATACGTTGGAAAAATATTTAACGATGACTGGATGCGTGAAAGAGGATTCCTGGAAGAAGACATTAAAACGGCCGGCGATCTGATTGCGAAACATTCCGATCAGCCATTGGTAACCTTGTATGCAGAAGAATTGGTTTCTCATGCCATCGCAAGTATCCGCAAATATGATATTTCTCAAATTCCTGTTGTCAAGGACGGTACGTTTGCCGGATCCATTGATGAAAGCACCTTGTTTTCTTTACTGATCGATAACCCGGAACTACGCGATGCTTCGATTTCGTCTGTGATGAACGCACCATTTCCAGTTGTAAAAGAAACGGCAACATTGGAAGAAGTTTCAAAACTGATCAACAAAGAAACGCATGCTGTTTTAGTTGAGAAGAAAGATGGTAAATTTCATATTATCACTAAGTTTGACATTATTTCTGCATTAAGCTAAGAAAGCATTCAGATCCTGCTCACAGGTGAAGATTACTAACTGTAATGATTGAATCAACAGATCAACTCAATATAACAATCCGGCTGGAAACCAACCCTGTCCGGATTGTTTCTTTGGTGCCTTCTCAAACAGAATTATTGTACGACCTTCAGCTGGATGAAGCGGTTGTGGGAATTACTAAATTCTGTATTCATCCGGATACCTGGTTTCAACGGAAACAACGTATCGGCGGGACAAAAAATGTGAACATTGAAAAGGTGCGCGAATTACAACCGGATCTGATCATCGGAAACAAAGAAGAAAATACACAATCTGATATTGAACAGTTGCGGAAAATTGCTCCCGTGTGGATGAGCGACATCGATACACTCGAACAAGCGCTGGAAATGATTCTGGAAATTGGGAAATTAACCGATCGGAAAACAGAAAGCAACAGCATTGTTCAGGCAACGCGTATTAATTTTGAAAAGCTGGAACACGTAATTGAACGCCAATGGACATGTCTGTATTTCATGTGGAAAGATCCCTATTTCACCGTTGGGACAAACACCTTTATCCATGCGATGATTCAGTCATGCGGAGGAATTAACCTGCAAACAGCAACCCGTTACCCGGAATGGGATTTTTCGCAACCAGTTTCTCCTGATGTGATCTTACTCAGTACAGAGCCTTATCCATTCAATGAAAGTCATGTGGCATTTTTCAGGGATAAGTATCCTGCGGCGAAGATTCTTCTGGTAGATGGTGAGTACTTTAGCTGGTATGGTTCACGTTTGGAAAAAGCACCGGCTTATTTCGAACAATTAGTAACAGCAATTCATTCCTGAAAAAAGGAATTATCCTCCTACCCGACTACAATTTTCATCTGGCAAGTTACCAGTTCCTCTTCTCCTTTGAACGCAGTCCCTTCAATTAAATGGATGGTATCAAATGTACTGATCACATTCACTTTTGTGGTGATTGTATCGTGTTGATTTGCTGCTTTTTTGACTTCCAGCCGGCTAACCGACCCGATAAATCCTAATTTTCCGGCAGCTTCTCCCTTCTGGCTGTTCACATAACCAAATCCGGCAGCACAAGTTTGTGCGATGTTTTCAATAAGTGCAGATTCCGACAGAATTCCTTCCTTCAGGAAAAGATTATCAGCAGCGATTTCAAATTCTGATTCAAAATATGTTTCATCGGCAGCGATCAGCTTATCAACCATCACAAAAGGAAAACGTTGTGGAATATAATTGGTTATCGTGTTTTTATCGATCAGCATAATTAAGAATTAGACTGCAAAGTAAGAAATAAAATCGCTTCCATTTTTCTACCGGTCAATTATTTCTTTAACAGGTAAATCAAAACATTCCACACAATGTAGTACACATATCTCAAACTTTGCTACATTTGCCCCACGTTCTTTTTGTATTTCATCAACCGGAATTGGTTACACTTAGCCGTGTATTAAAAGGGAATCGTGTGAGAATCACGAACTGTCGCGCAACTGTAAGTAACAAAAGGTTTCATCAACTATGCCCACTGTTTGTCACTTGACGAATGGGAAGAGCGATGAATAACCGTTACAAGTCAGGATACCTGCCTTTTCTTTATTTGACATAATGCTTTCGCGATCTGAAGTAAGTGGGTTTATAATTACCGGTGGGAATTTCCTTCCGGAAGTATCTCTTTTTATCTTTTCCAGTGAAATCATTGTCGGAAAAATCAAATTGAAACATCAACGAGTATGAATGTTAAAATTGAAGACAATGCGTGTTTTTTACAATCGGAATCTGTTCCCAACCCTTTTCACCTGTTTAATTACATCAATGAGTTCGTTTGCACAAAACCTGGTACCGAATCCCAGTTTTGAGCAGGTGAACTGCCCGACCGGGTATACAGGGTTTCCTGCCCAGGTAGAAACGTTTATGCACAACTGGTATTCAGCTACATGCGCCAGTCCCGATCCGATGACCAATTGCAGTTCAAATGCCAATACAAGCGTCCCGGATGTTTGGTTTGGCAATCAGACAGCACGAACAGGAACAAATTACATGGGATTAGGATTCTATGGAAGCTGGTATGAATATATTGGGGTTAAACTGACACAACCACTCATCAGCGGAGAAGTTTACCAGGTATCCTTTTATGTCAGTATGGCTGAACAAGTACGCTATGCAGCAGATGCATTGGGAATTTATTTTTCCACTTCTGAAATCCGGTGTTACAGTGGCTTTAGCGGTCCCGTCTTAACACATGTACCACAAGTAGTACAAGCAGCCGGTTTGTTTTTAACGGATTCTGTCGGATGGACAGCTATTTCCGGAACGTATACTGCACTCGGAGGAGAAGAATACATTGTAATCGGGTATTTCAAACCCTGGAATGTTAGCGCGCTTCAGGATATTGGAAACGGTGGTTTGACACGTTGCTATTATTACATTGATGATGTTACCGTGGAAAAAATCGAACCGCTTTCCATTCCCATCACGTCCTTTGATGTGTCTGTTAACAGTGATAAAACGGTTGACATACGATGGGAAGTATCTGATCACGATAAAAATTGTTCCTATACGCTTGAAAAAAGTACGGATGGATATACGTTTGAGTCCATTTACACCACTTCTTCCAGTGCATTTACAATGAACTTTACAGACCGGTTTGTATCCGGGCAAACGGCTTATTACCGGTTAAAAGGTCTTCATTGTGACGGAACCTATTCCTACAGCGAGATCCGTACTGTTGACCTTCCTTTCTTATCCGTTGAATTATATCCCAATCCTGCCCGGGACGAATTAACAATCCGGACTCCACAGGCACAGAAAAACCCTGTGGAATGCTCGATCTATGATGCTTCAGGGCGAAATCTACAAACTGAAATCATTACATTTGATGTCCGGACAATTAGCATAGCACACCTGAAAAAAGGAATATACACGGTAGTAATCCGGAATGGAAATGAAACAATCACCCGTAAATTATCTAAAATTTAACCCATTTAAATTAAATCGACATGACAACAGAAGAAAAAATCAAACAATCAGAGACACGTATTTTCAAAGCTGTTTTTCCCAACACAACCAATCATTATGATACACTATTCGGTGGAACGGCCATGCAGCTGATGGATGAAGTTGCATTTATTTCGGCAACACGTTTTTCCCGGCAGCGGATGGTGACTGTGAGCAGTGATCGGATTGACTTTAAAAAACCGATTCCGGCAGGAACGATTATCGAATTGGTCGGGCGAGTGAGCTACCTGGGAAATACCAGCCTGAAAGTGAAGGTCGATATTTATGTCGAGCAAATGTACCAGGAACAGCGTGAAAAAGCTGTCAGCGGGGAATTTACATTTGTTGCTGTAGACGAAGAAAAACGACCGGTATCTATTACCTTCTGATACATTTTTGAATCATTTATTCATGTACAATTGTCACCTTTTCGGTGCGGATAAACTGTTCATGAATAATGACAACCTGATACTGTCCCTGCATCAGTTGCGCTGTTTGAATGGTGTTTACCCCTTCCGTCATCACTGACCGGAGCACCTGCTTACCTGTCGCATCCAGTAGGCGCACAACCGATTCACCTGCGGGAGCTGTTACCATCAGGTACATTCCTGCAGGATTCGGGTAAACCTGCACGAGCTCTTGCTTCGCATTCTCCAGTCCCAACGGATTTCCTTCGTTTCGCCAGATAATGTTACTCACCAATAAATCCATATCTCCGTCGTTATCGAAATCAACTGCTTCGACAATACAATTCATAATATCCGCATGAATGGGTTGCGACAAAACAAAAGAACTATCTGTATTGGTGATCGCCAAGGTTGAAAAATGCTCCAGGAACAATTCATTCACACCCGCAATAAAAACATCCGGAATCCCATCCTGATCGAAATCGGCAACATCTGCTGCGGAAGGTTCTCCGAATACAGGAAAATTGGTTTGCGTCTCTGTAAATGTTTCGTCTCCGTTATTGAAATAAATAATCGTATAATTCGCTGCACTCGTACTATCCACCCCCGAAACAAACAAATCGTCCCATCCGTCGTTATTGAAATCAACCCAGTCAATCGTTCCCCGGCCACCAAAAAAATAGTTGTTTGTCAGTATGAATTGTCCGCTACCGATGTTTTTATACAAATACGTTCTTGAGAACGTTCCATCACCTGTCAAACTCAAATCCGGAAGTCCGTCATTATTAAAATCACACCATTTGATCTCACCGGCAGGCAATGCTTCAAATGATTGATTCACACTTGTAAAATTCAGATTTCCTTCATTTTTGAATAAAAGAACCTGGTTGTTAAAAACAGAATTGTAGCCCGACACCACAAAATCCTGAAATCCGTTTCCATCAAAATCTGCTATTGCAATACTTCCCGTCGAAAGTCCCGGAAGCGTATCAATCACATCAAATGTTCCGTCTCCATGACTGATATAAATGTTGAGTTCCGGTTCTCCGCTATTTAAATTCAATCCGGATGCAATTAAATCCTGGAATCCATCGTTGTTCAGATCTCCCCAGACAAGAGCCGGTGTATGCAACATTGGAAAAGAAGCTGCAGCAATAAATCCTCCCGGTGTATTTTTATAAATCGTGAAAATATCCGAATCGTGCTGTGTATTTGCTTGTGTAATGTAGGCAATGTCTTTTCGTCCGTCATTGTCAAAATCACCCCAGGCCGCTGCCCCGTAAGCACCTTTTTGAAGTGAATCCGCTTTTTCAAAATGCTGTGCTTGCAGCTTGATCGGAATCAATAGCAGAACGAATAAAAGCAGGTTAAAACGATTGTTAATCATCTGATTATTTTCAGCATAAGACGTAATGAAAGGTCAAAAAGTTGTTTGACTCCCCTTTTAACCAAAGAGACTTCAGCAACCGGAAAGCAGTAAATGAACCGGCAAAAAAACACGGTAGTTTCAACATCGCTACATAATTGTTATATTCGCACAAAAATTTAATCATGAAGTACGTAACACTAAACGATAAACACATCGAATCAGGAGCTAAAATGGTTCCGTTTGCAGGATTCAACATGCCCGTTCAATACGAAGGGGTAAACATCGAACACGAAACGGTTCGCTCAGGTGTCGGAGTCTTTGATGTTTCTCACATGGGAGAGTTTTTAGTAACAGGTGAAAAAGCACTTGATCTGATTCAGAAAGTCGTTTCTAATGATGCATCTAAATTGACGGACGGAAAAGCACAATATGCATGCATGCCGAATGAAACCGGAGGAATTGTGGATGACTTAATCATCTACCGTTTCAATGCTGAAAAATACTTACTGGTAGTCAATGCTTCCAATATTGACAAAGATTGGAACTGGATCAGTAAATACAACGAGCACATCGGGGCAGAAATGCGTAACTTGTCAGATGATTATTCACTATTGGCAATCCAGGGACCAAAAGCAGCAGAAGCGATGCAATCATTGACAAGTGTAAAACTGGATGAAATTCCTTACTACAGTTTTGAGGTCGCTCCATTTGCAGGAATTGACCATGTCATTATTTCAGCAACAGGATACACCGGAAGCGGTGGTTTTGAAATTTACTGTAAAAACAGTGAAGTAGAACAAATCTGGAACAAAGTATTTGAAGCAGGTGCATCCTTCGGAATCAAGCCGATCGGATTGGCTGCCCGCGATACGTTGCGTCTGGAAATGGGATTCTGCCTGTACGGAAATGATATTGATGACACAACTTCTCCACTGGAAGCAGGATTAGGTTGGGTAACAAAATTTACAAAAGAATTCGTTAATTCTGACAACCTTCAAAAACAAAAAGAAGAAGGTGTGAGCCGAAAACTGGTAGCTTTTGAATTAGTTGACAGAGGGATTCCCCGTCACGATTACGAAATTACAGACGGGAACGGAACGGTCATCGGGAAAGTAACTTCAGGAACCATGTCTCCGAGTTTGAAACTGGGAATCGGGTTGGGATATGTTCCAACAGAATTGTCTGCATTGGATTCTGAAATTTTTATCAAAGTCCGTGACAAAGAACTGAAAGCAAAAGTGGTAAAAGCTCCTTTCTATAAAAAATAAAGATGAAAAAAGCCGCTGTCATTGGTGCCGGTATCGGTGGACTTGGCGCAGCTGTACGTCTGGCAAAAGCAGGTTACAAAGTAACTGTTTTTGAAGCCAATGGTTTTGCAGGCGGAAAAATAAATTCAAGAACACTGGGTCCCTATCGGTTTGATATGGGACCTTCTGTTTTTACATGCCCCGAATACGTTAAAGAATTATACGATCTGTGTGGAAAAGATTTCCGGGAGTTCGAATACCAAAAACTTCCCGAAACATTTACGTATTTCTTTCCCGACGGTCAGCAATTTAAACTCCCGAATCACCGGGAAGACTTATTAAATATATTGGTCAACGAATTGGGTGAAGACCGGAGTACCATCGAAAAGTACCTTCAGAAAGCAGGAAAGAACTACCGACTAATTGCTCCGCTGTTTATTGAATCTTCCTTGCACAAATGGGGGCACCTGCTCAATAAGAACCTGTTGAAGGCTTTGTGGAACCTTCCATCCTACAAGCTCAATTCAACAATGGATCAGGAAAACCGTAACGCATTTAAAAATCCTAAAACGGTACAATTATTCAACCGTTTTGCCTCCTACAACGGAAGCAGTCCGTTTGAAACACCAGCCATGCTCAACATGATTTCTCACCTGGAGCTAAATGACGGAGCATACCTTCCAAAAAACGGAATGGTTCAGATTACTGAAAAAATCAAAGCACTGGCAATTGAACAGGGCGTTGAATTTGTATTCAATACGAAAGTAGACGAAATCATTGTACACAATAAAAAGGCAGTCGGTGTTCGATATGGCAGTACTACTTTTCACGCGGATGTGGTATTCTCCAACATGGACATTGCCTATACGTATACCAAACTCTTGCCAGGCGAACGGCATCCCCGGAAGATTTTAGCACAGGAAAAATCGAGCTCAGCAGTTGTATTCTACCTGGGGGTGCGAAAAACATTCAACCAGTTGGGAGTGCACAACATCTTTTTCTCTGCGGATTACAAGGAAGAATACAAACATATTTTTCACAAAAAGGAAGTCTATCACGACCCTACCGTTTATCTGAACATTACTTCAAAAGAAGTTCCCGGCGATGCACCTGTTGACGGAGAAAACTGGTTTCTGATGATCAACGCGCCGATCAATACGGGACAGGACTGGCAGGAATACACCCAACGGGTTCGTACCAATATGATCGACAAAGTCAGTCGGTTTTTAGGAGAAGACATCCGTCCGTACATCGAAGTTGAAGAAGTAATGAATCCTGTATTGATTGAGGACTGGTACAGCGGGAAGCAAGGTTCTATTTACGGCAATTCTTCCAATAGTAAATTTGCAGCTTTTTACCGGCACCCCAACTTCTCAAAACACATCAAAAATTTATACTTTGTAGGGGTTACTGTCCATCCCGGAGGAGGTATTCCGCTGGCACTCAATTCAGCAAAAATTGCGGTACGCTGCCTGCTTGAATCGAAATAGCCGGGCTCTTTTTAAAGGTAACGCGTATTTTACCCAACGATCAAAAAATTGTGAACAAGACGTGTAAAACTTGTTGTTTTTTTACCCCTCAATTAAAGTATATTAACTAACTTTGTGCTTTACCAAGCGTTATGAGCAATCAGGACATACAAGAAGTCGTAAAAAACATATTTTCAGCATACCTTGAACAAAACGGACACAGGAAAACACCTGAACGTTTTGCAATCCTTGCGGAAATTTATAGTTACCCGGGACACTTTGACGTAGAAACATTGTACATTAAAATGAAAAACCAGAATTACCGGGTTTCAAGAGCTACACTGTACAATACCATCGAATTACTTCTTGCCTGTAATTTAGTCCGTAAACACCAGTTCGGTAAAAACATTGCCCAATTTGAGAAATCACACGGGAATAAGCAACACGATCATGTTGTTCTCACAGATACCGGTGAAGTTATTGAATTTTGCGACCCGCGCATTCAAACAATCAAATCAACGATTGAAGAAGTGTTCGGTGTTGAGATTCAGCACCACTCCCTGTATTTTTACGCAGTCAAGAAAAAAGAAGATTAACTCCTGTCATGAACTTTAAAGCGGAATTATCTGTAAAAGATACGGTTCTTATTGTTTCCCTTGAAGGAAAGGTATTGGAAGAATCTGTTCTGAAGCAGTTACTTTCAGATATTGATCGCCAACTGGGGGATGTAAAAGGAAAATTAATCATTGACATTGAAAAATTGGATTATATCAATTCAACCGGAATCAATTTTTTTATCAAAGCACTCACCAAAGCACGTGTAAAAAACGGAGATTTAATTCTGAGCGGCGCACAGGGAAGTGTCTTAACAATTGTACAGGTCTCAAAAATGAACGAGGTCTTCACAATGACTGAAACAATAGAAGAAGCATTAACAATACATAACACAAAGAAATGAAAGTAGATGTACTTTTAGGATTACAATGGGGCGACGAAGGAAAAGGAAAAATCGTTGACGTATTAACACCCAAATATGATGTCATTGCCCGTTTCCAGGGAGGACCAAATGCAGGGCATACACTTGAGTTCGAAGGAATCAAGCATGTGTTGCACACCATTCCTTCCGGAATTTTCAGAAATGACGTGATGAACATCATCGGGAACGGTGTGGTAATTGACCCGGTAGTTTTTCAGAAAGAATTGGAAAAACTGGCTCCGTTTAACATTGATTACAAAAAGACACTGCTCGTTTCCAAAAAAGCACATCTTATTTTGCCAACGCACAAATTGCTGGACGCAGCTTCCGAACACTCAAAAGGAAAAAATAAGATTGGTTCCACATTGAAAGGAATCGGCCCTACATACATGGACAAAACAGGAAGAAACGGTCTTCGTGTAGGAGATATCTTCTCCCCTAACTTCAAAGAAAAGTACGATGCACTGGTTGAAAAACATCAAGGAATGCTGAAGCATTTTGAAGGTTTTGAATACGATTTGCCGGAATTGGAGAAGCCATGGTTTGAAGGAATTGAAGTATTGCGTGAACTGACGGCTATTGACAGTGAACAATACATGAATACAGCATTAAAATCCGGGAAGAAAATCCTGGCTGAAGGTGCACAAGGAACATTACTCGATGTTGATTTCGGAACGTATCCGTTTGTTACTTCATCCAATACTGTGACGGCGGGAACATGCACCGGTCTGGGAGTTGCTCCTACAAAAATCGGAAATGTCATCGGTATTTTCAAAGCCTACTGTACACGTGTAGGATCCGGCCCCTTCCCTACCGAATTAGACGATGAGGTTGGTGAATTCATTCGCCAGGAAGGACATGAATTCGGCGCGACAACAGGACGTCCGAGAAGAACAGGATGGATTGACCTTCCGGCACTGCGTTATGCAATCATGATCAATGGTGTAACGGAACTGTCAATGATGAAGGCAGATGTACTGGATAAGTTTGAAACCATTAAAGCATGTACACATTACATCATCAACGGAGAGAAAATGGATTATTTCCCGTTTGACATTAACGATGCGGAAGTAACACCTGTATATGAAGAAATCAAAGGGTGGAATACAGACTTGACAAAATTGACTAATTTTGCCGACGCTCCGCAAGCATTGAAAGATTATGTGACATATTTGGAACGAAATTTGGAAGTGCCCGTAACAGTAGTTTCGGTTGGACCGGACAGAACGCAAACATTGAATACAAAGAATTGATTTCGATTTTCAACATATTCAGAAAATTTGCGCTTGTAATGAGCGCATTTTTTTTGTGTACTACCATTTATGCACAATTCGGGGAATTGCTCCCTGGTTCCAGTTCATTGATTTACGATGAACGCACCGGTATCCACAAACTGTTGAATGGCGCCAATTTTGTGTACCAGGGAAATACCATGTATTGCGACTCCGCATATTATTTTGAAAAAAACAGAACGATCCGCGCTTATGGAAATGTCCACATCCGGAAAACCGATAATGTCAACTTATTTTGCGATTCACTCTGCTACTATTCTTCCAATGGTTTGGCAACGCTCTGGGGAAATGTAAGGGCAACCGATTCTCAATACCGGTTGACAACCGATTCCATGACCTACAATACCCGCAATGAGCAAGGAATTTACCGCAACGGAGGAAAAATAGAAAACATGTTGAAGCCGGAAGTACTCACCAGTAAAATCGGTTATTTCTACCCCAACTCTAAAAACTTTTTCTTCCGTACCAATGTGGTGTATACTTCTGAAGAATTACGGATGACAACTGATTCGCTACAGTACAAATACCAGAAAAGTACCTGTTATTTCTATGGTCCGACCTGTATCGCAACTGAAGATGCATTTATGGAAGGTGAACGAGGGTGGTACAATATGGAAACCGAAGACGGTAGCCTGATTAAAAATGCCGTTATCGAACAGGAATCACGTATTATCAAAGGAGACTCGTTGTTGTATTCACCCAAATCAAAAATTGCGGAAGGTTTTTGCGACGTATTTATTCACGACACCAAAGACAGCATTGCATTTTACGGACAATATGCCATTATGGATGATTCCCTGAAGTATTCACTTCTGACAGATGATGCGATGATTATTAAGTACCAGAAAGAAGATACGCTGCACATTCATGCGGACACACTATACAACAAGAATGATTCGCTCGACAACCGTGTATTGACACTCGGATACCATGGCGTAAAAATATTCAGTTCAAAAATCCAGGGCATCGGAGATAGCCTTTCCTATGCAAAAGCCGACGGATATATGGAACTTTATAAGAAGCCGATCCTTTGGGCTCAAAAAGGAGAACTGAAAGGCGATTCAATGCGTGTCTACATGAACGACTCGACCATTCACGAAGCGCGAATCTGGGGGAAAGCAACGGGAGTTATGGAAATCGATTCCGGCAAGTATTACAACCAGATCGGGGGGAAAGAAATGTTTGCCTATTTTGTTAAAAATGAAATGACCAGTGCTAAAGTTATCGGAAATGCACAAACCATTTATTTTCCGGAAGATGAAGATAAGAATCCCCGTCAACCTGATAGTCTTCAACTGATCGATTCGACCAAAACAACTATCCCGAATTTGGACTCCATCTCCCCGCCTGTGATTGATTCGTTACCAACATTAACAGAAACCGATTCACTTCAACTGGAATTAACTTCTACCGACACTCTGGTCACAATGAATGATACACTCCCTACCGATTCACTGATTTTCAAACAACCAGTTGTGATCAAACGAATGGGAATGAACCGTTTTTATGCTTCCGAAATCAAGATATACCTCGACAGTGGAGAAGTCGTTGGCGTTACATACTATGAGCAACCCGACGGGGTCTTTTACCCGATGGATAAAATCAATAAAGAAGAACAATTTATCCAGCATTTTTCAACCAACTTTGCACTTCGTCCCAAATCGGTAGAGGATCTACTAAAAGATTAGATCAATTCTTTTTTGTCAAAATTAATTTCAAGCAACTATAAATGGAGAATTAGCTAACGAAGTAAGCTGCTATGTGCCACTCAAGCTAACCTACACATTAACCCTATGTACCTTTATGCCCTATGTGGTTCAAATAACGAAAGTTCTGTTGTAAAAAATAGTATCTTGTTGTAAGAAAAAAACTTACTCCAAAAACGTCCCGTATCCTTTCAGGCGTTTATTCCAGTATTCAGAATTGTGAATTTCAGTAATGACAATCCCTTTGGAAGTACTTGCATGAATCATCACCGGAGCTTCTCCTTGTTCGGAAACGATCATTCCTACGTGATTCACACCACTTCCGTTGTCAAAAAATACCAAATCTCCTTTCTGGACTTTATTCTCCTTCAACTTTTTAGAATTTGTATATTGATCACTGGAACGTCTCGGAAGGTTGACTTTATATGCACTCAGAACATAACTGGTGAAACCGGAACAATCAAATCCTGCCGGCGTACTCCCTGTATAAACATACGGTTTCCCCAATTGTTGTTTGGCAAATTCAACGATTTCGTCCCTGTTCTTTGAGTCAAATGAAAACTCACGGACTACTTCCTCCGAAGGTGTTGGTTTTTCAATAGGCACTTCGTCATTAATAACCGGAACTTGCTCAAACAATTCAGCGACAATCAAGGAAAGTTCATCTGATTCTTTTTGACTTCCCTCCCGTTTCAAATCTCCGATTCGGTTCAATAAATCCTGCTTCAAAGCCGCGACATCATTCAAATGATTTTCGATTACTTCCTGTCCGTCACTCGTTGATAGTAATTTTAGATACAATGCCTTCGCATCTTCCAAAGCATGGGGACGTGTGCGTGACCACTGTTTATTTTCTGTTAGCTGAAACGTACTCAACGCACGGTAAAATGCAGGAACTCTGGAATAATCATACTCAGGTTTGTCCAGCAACTTCCCGGACTGCTTATACACTTTTAGATAATGCCCTTGTGAATAATAGAGCTCCAAACGGTCAAAAGCCGGAGTTTGTGCACTTACTGTTCCACAAAACAATCCAATCAATCCAATCAACAATAAACGCGTCATAATCTACTTTTTCTAGTATACGAAGAAACGCTATTTTATTCCACTTATTCCTGATAATAAAGGAAAGTGGTCAACACATGAATGTTAATTAACACGCTGTCAAGACGAAGATGATCCATTCGTCTCCATCTTTTCCTGACACAAACAAAGCACATTATTGACACTTTGTCAGTTTTTCCCCTGTGGTACAAAAATTGAAAAGAGAAATTCAAAAAAATAACATTCATGAGAACAGGACAAATAAATGTACAAACGGAAAATATCTTTCCGATCATCAAGAAATTTTTATACTCAGATCATGAGATTTTTTTGCGTGAATTGGTTTCCAATGCTGTAGATGCCTCACAGAAACTAAAATTCTTTGCAAAAAATGGTGAATTCAAAGGAGAGCTAGGCGATTTAAAAGTGGAAGTAATCCTGAATAAAGAAGAAAAAACGTTGACTATTCGTGACAACGGAATCGGTATGACAGCCGAAGAAATTGACAAATACATTAACCAGATTGCTTTTTCAGGCGCAGAAGAATTTGTACAAAAATACAAAGGAAAAGAAGGAGCAGAAAACATCATCGGTCACTTCGGACTTGGATTTTATTCGGCATTCATGGTTGCAGAGAAAGTACAAATCAGAACAAAAAGTTTTAAGGATGGATCGCAAGCTGTACAGTGGGAAAGTAACGGTTCTCCAGAATTCACAATTACAGATATCGAAAAAACAGACAGAGGAACAGACATTGTCTTGTACATCGCTGAAGATTCCATTGAATTTTTAGAAAAAAACCGCGTCGATGAAATCTTAAACCGTTATTGTAAGTTCTTACCTGTTCCGGTTGTCTTCGGAACAAAAACAGAATACATCGATTCACCGGAAGGAGAAAAAGATGAAGACGGAAAGGTGAAACGTGTTTCCATAGATATTGAAAATCAAATCAACAATACAGCTCCGGCGTGGACGAAAGCTCCGATCGATCTGAAACAGGAGGATTACGATGGCTTCTACCGTGAATTGTACCCGATGACATTTGAAAATCCGTTGTTTCACATTCATTTGAACGTTGATTACCCATTCAACCTGACAGGAATTTTATATTTCCCGAAAATCAAAGAAAATGTAGAAGTACAACGCAATAAAATTAACCTGTACTCCAACCAGGTATTTATTACCGACAGCGTTGAAAACATCGTCCCTGAATTCCTGACCTTGTTACATGGTGTAATTGATTCTCCGGATATTCCGTTAAACGTATCACGTTCTTATTTACAAAGTGACGGAAACGTGAAGAAAATTTCTGCACACATTACTAAAAAAGTTGCAGATAAACTGGCAGAAATGTTTAAAAATGACCGTGCTGACTTCGAATCAAAATGGGACGACCTGCAGGTATTTGTTCAGTATGGAACGCTGTCTGAAGAGAAATTTGCTGAAAAAGCAAAAAATTTCAGCCTGTTAAAATCAACAGATGGCACGTATTCTACAGTAGAGGAATACAAAGATAAAATTGCTGCATTACAGACCGACAAAGATGGGAAAACGGTTGTATTATATACCAACAACACAGAATTACAGTATGGGTTTGTAAAAAAAGCAAACGAAAGAGGATATGATGTACTAAGTTTTGAAAGTCCTTTGACACCACACTGGATCAGTAAAATGGAGCAAACGTTTGAGAACCTGACATTCGCTCGCGTTGATGCTGACACCCTGGATAAACTCATCCAAAAAGAGGAAGAGATTCCTTCCAAATTATCAAAGGAGGATGAAGAAAAATTAAAACCGGTGTTTGAAGGAGCATTGAAAGAAAAAGAAAAATTCACTGTTCAATTCGAAAGCATGAGCCCCTCTGAATCACCTGTCATCATTACACAACCGGAATTTATCCGCAGGATGATGGAACAACAACGCATGGGAGGTGGTGGCTTCTTTGGAGCTTTTCCGGAGCGTTACAACATTGTTGTTAACAGCAATCACGAGAAAATTTCAGCAATACTCGCGGCATCCGGAGAAGAACAAAGTAAAAAGGTAAAACAATTAACCGACCTGGCATTACTTTCTCAGGGAATGCTCACAGGAGAAGCATTAAATGCTTTTGTTGAACGAAGTATGGAATTGGTTTAGTTCACAATGACATAAAAATAAAAGCCCTCTTCGTTTGAAGAGGGCTTTTTTGTGATCAGTATATGGTGGTGGTATTTAAGCGCTGTAATGGTAATCCATTATTTATTTTTTTCTTTCGTCAATGCTTCGTCCCATGAAAAACTGAACGATTGAGCAGATAAATCAACCGTAACCGCTTCCGTAAATACATCTGTAAAGTTCAGGTTCATTTCTACTTTTTGCATATCGTTTAAGCTACCTCCGGGCATACGTTCCCAATTGGCGCTGAAACTATCTGTTCCACCCGGAAACAGCAAAATAGGATCTGTTTTCTTTCCGTTCGCATATTCTTTTCCGTCCGGCATCAATACAGAAATTTTAGACGGAGAAACAAAACCAATCTTTTTTCCTTTGTATTGTACATTAAACTTGGAAGTAGTTGCTCCTGTTTCTTTTTTGAATCCTTTCAACTCTACATAAAAATCACCTGTTGAAAAATCATTTTTACTTGGAGGAAATGTGAACGCTGAAACGGGAAACTTTTCTTCTGTAGGAACAACTCGTTGTACTCCGTTTAATTCAAATTTAAAGTCACGCACATTGTTATAACCACTTCCAAGTGCAACAATTGTTTTACTCTTTTTCTTATACGGCTCAATAATGATAAATTTATCTTTAGGCGTAACAGTAGCTCCATTAATAGTAAATATACATTTAGATGCATCGAACAATAAAAATTCGCTACTGGTGTTTTCAATCTCCAACTTGAATTTAATCTCTGTCGCAAGACCTACAATGTTCGAAATTTCAACTGAGTAATTTTCAGCTGTTTGCTTTTGATTCGCATAATAAATCTTTTCCTGTCCGAAAGAAAGCATAGAGGTTAATACCGCAGGAAGAACAAACAAATAAGGTTTAAGTAATTTTCTTTTCATTAGCACTAATAATTCGTTTTTAATTGAAAACGAAATTACAATATTTGTGCCATTATCTTCTGCTCTAAATCATTCCTTCATCTGCAAAACTATAATACCCTGATTCGGATATAATTAAATGATCAAGAATATCAATATCGATTAATTTACCGAATTCTTTAAGTTGTTGGGTCAATTTCCGGTCTTGTTCACTGGGGTTTAATCTTCCACTGGGATGATTATGTGCCAGAATGATTCCACTGGCATTTAATTCCAGAGCTGTTTTAAAAATGATCTTCCCATCGGCAACCGTTCCTGAAATACCTCCGATTGAAATTTGTTTTTTTTGAAGAACATAATTTCCCCTGTTGAGGTAAAGTACGTGAAACTCTTCGTGTTTTAAATCCTGCAAATCATTGCTGAACAAATCGAACGCGGAAGGAGATGACGTTACTTTCGGTCGGTTCTTCGGCGTGACGCACTGCCTGCGTTTACCCAGTTCAATGGCTGCACATAACGTTACTGCTTTTGCAGGGCCAATCCCTCTTATTTTTTTCAGTTCATTGATGTCCATCTTCCCGAAAAGATGTAAATTATTTTCATTCTTTTGTAGTAATTCCTGAGCAACATCAAGCGCTGAGCGGGATGAAGTTCCTGAACCTAATAGAATAGCAATGAGTTCAGCATCTGACAATGCTATTTTTCCTTTCAGGAGCATTTTCTCCCTTGGACGATCATCTTCCGCCCAGTTTTTTATACTTCGGTTTAATTCCATGATTTAAAAGATAGGTTTACAACTAAAGATACAAAAAAATTACTGGGAAAAAACCTTTCTCCCACATTTTTAGCAACTTTTCCCTCACTGATGATTCCCTGTTGGTTTTATCCGGAAAACTGGTTTTATTATTTAATTTTGCAGTGAAATTTTTTGTATGGATTCGTTGACACAAATTGTACTCGGGGCTGCTGTAGGTGAAGCGGTCGGAGGGAAAAAAATGGGGATAAAAGCTGCATTCTGGGGAGCGATTGCAGGAACCATTCCTGACTTAGATGTATTTCTCAATGGTTTTTACCATCCGATAGAAGCGGCATTGGTTCATCGTGGATTCTCACATTCCATTTTATTTGCGATCCTGTTTGCTCCACTTTTTGCATGGATTTTATTCCGTCTTTACAAACGAAAGTATGAATACAGAACATGGCTCCTCTTGTTTTTCTTCGGTATCATTACGCATCCCTTGCTGGATGTCTTTACAAATTACGGAACTTCCTTGTTGTGGCCATCACCGGAACGATTGTCACTGGACTCTGTTTTTGTGATTGATCCGTTGTATACCGTTCCGTTTTTGATCTGTGTTGTGGTTGCTATTTCCATGAAGCGGACAGCTGTATGGCGCAATCGGATCAATTGGATTGGTATTATCTATTCTTCGCTCTACCTGTTGTGGGGAGTTGCGGCAAAATATACGATTGAAAACAAGGCCGATGCTTATTTTGCTCAATCTGGAATTAAAGTGGATCGTAAAATGGTATCTGCAATGCCCGCCACAACATTTTATTGGACCATTATTGGAGAAAATCAGGAAAACTATTACGTAACATACAAGTCCGTTTTTGGCAATTACAAAGCAACGGATCTGGAAGTGATTCCGAAAAATCATCAGTTGCTCGATGAATTAAAATGGAAAAAAGGAGAAGAAGGGTATGCTGATTTGTTAAAATTTATTTCCAAGGGATATTATACCATTGAAAGAAAAGATTCGTTGTACAATTTCTATGATTTGCGGTTCGGAACAGCAACCAAGCTCACAAACGGTAAAGCAACAACACCTGTTTTTGGCTTTGGCTTGATTGTTGACAATGGAATTGTGGAAAAAACAGAACGAATCAGGAACAGAGGAGCGTTTTCTCAACTTAACTTTGACGTTTATTGGAACAATATATTTGCAAAATATGAATAAACTTTTCACCCTTTTTTTATTTGCGGGAATCTCATTCGTTTCCTGTACACAAAATGATGACTTGGTCACACAAAAAGTGCCAAAAACTGACAAAAAAGAACAGCCTGCTCCGGTAGAAAAGGCTGATACGCTAACCATCGGCGATTATTTTTCAACGTCAAAGAACATTGATGAACGTGTTGACAACCTATTTTCAAAACTAAGTGATGAAGAAAAAGTTGCACAATTGATCATGCCGGCAATGGGACGTTTGGGACAAACAGAAGAAACAATCATGAAGTTGGTAGCAGCAAAGAAAATCGGCGGGGTACTGATGCTTAACGGAACGAAAGAGCAGTTTACCAAATGGATCACAGATATCAATGCAAAAAACACGGAATTGGGCGTGTTACCGTTCTTATACAGCGCCGATGCAGAACCTTCGTTAGTGAATAGAAAAATTACAGGTTCAACTGTAGTGAAAAAAGCGGCTGAGTTGGCAACAGAAGAAGAAGTTCGTTCAGTTGCTCAAACAATTTCCAAAGACCTCAATGATATTGGTATCAACTACAACTTCGCGCCGGTTTCCGACATGGCTTCCAATGCAACAGTCGGATACCGTGGATTTGGAAAAGATCCCAAGAATATTGTTCCATTCTCATGGGCATTTATTGAAGAATCAAGCAAAGCAAATATTGTTTCAACAGCAAAACACTTCCCGGGACATGGATTGGTATCCGGAGATACGCATAAGGCTTTGCAGGTGATTGACGGGGAATTGAAAGAGCTTTCTATTTTCAAGGAATTGGCAGAAAAAAATGTTCCTTCTATTATGGTGGGACATTTAGCAGTAAAAAACAATCCTAAATACAATACCAACGGACTTCCGGCAACGGTTTCTCCGGTCATCGTTACAGATTTGCTTCGCAAAGAACTCAATTACAAAGGTCTGGTTGTGACAGATGCAATGAACATGGGGGGTGTAACACAAGTTCCCGAAGCCAATGTGGCAGTAATTGAAGCAGGTTGTGATATTTTATTGATGCCCTTGGATGCTGAAAAAGCGCATGCAGAGATTCTAAAGAAATACCAGGCTGATACTGCATTTAAAGCAAAAGCAGATGAATCCGTTAAACGGGTAATCCGCATGAAATTGTGTCTGGGATTAATGTAATTCGCGCTATCTATAAATTAACATCAATTAAAATAATCGTTTCAAATGAATGTATTAACACTTTCAAAGTCCATTTTATTTTTCGTAACCGTCGTCATTAGTTGTCAATTTATAAATGCGCAAGAAGAGGCGGATGATAAAGCAAAACGTCCGTATTACATTAAAGATTTAAGTGGAACATTTCACTACTACGAAAATATTAATGAGGGACTCTCTCGTTATTATTGTTCTAACAATGGTGTAGTGGAAAAGGTTTTTCCTTCAAAACAAGTTGCATCCGGATTTATTGGTTTTAACGGCAGACAATTTTTTTCCGGGAAAATAACGAAAGGTCGGTTGGTAGAAGGGAACAGATATTATACGATTTTAGTCCATGAAAATGGGAATTTAATTTTTTCCTATGCTGAGCCCAACGGTAAGTCTTACTACGTTTGTATTGAGAACAAGGTTACTCGTATTTCACTGTCAACAAACGATGTGTCACATTGGGAAGATGCTTTTACCAACTGTTCTGAGTATGAAACTATCTTCAATAATTTCAATACCAGAACAAAGGAAGATAACTTGACAGTATATGATTTAATAAGTTTACTGTCATCTACATATTACAGGAATTGTCTCGAAGAATATTAAACAGCAAGTAAGTTTTGCTATCTTTAATCTCAAAAAATTAAAATGGAAATCATTGTATCAAATAATAAAGGCGTACGGACACTAAAACTCAACCGTCCGGCAGTATTTAATTCATTCAACCAGCAAATGGCATTTGCATTACACAAGGAATTGGATGCTGCGGAACAGGATGCAACGGTGCGTGCAATTGTACTCATTGGTGAAGGAAAAGCGTTTTGTGCAGGTCAGGATTTAGCGGAAGTAACGGATCCCAACGGACCGGATTTACCATCCATCGTAAAAGATCATTACAACCCGATTATTGAACGTATCAGAAACATTGAAAAGCCGGTAATAGGCGCTGTAAATGGTGTAGCGGCAGGTGCAGGTGCAAACATCGCACTGGCATGTGACATTACCATTGCAAAGAAAAGTGCAGCGTTCATCCAGGCTTTCTCAAAAATAGGTCTGATTCCGGATTCGGCAGGTACTTTTTTCTTGCCCCGGATTATTGGTTTCCAAAAAGCAGCAGCTCTGATGATGACCGGAGACAAAGTTTCTGCTGAAGAAGCTGTTTCTCTGAACATGATTTACAAGGCTGTTGAGGATGAAAACTTCGAAACTGAAGTATATGCATTGGCAGAAAAATTAGCACAAATGCCGACGAAAGGATTGGGATTGACAAAAAGAGCGCTCAATGCCAGCCTAACCAATAACTTAACGCAACAACTAGCAGTAGAAGGTGAATTACAAACCATTGCCGGACAAACATACGATTTCAACGAAGGAGTAAACGCATTTTTAGAAAAAAGAGCGCCTGTATTTAAAGGAGAATAACAAGCCTCCATTCTGAAAGATAACTGCCGCAGTGACATACATGTTACTGCGGCTTTTTTGATTTCACTAAAAGGTACATGCGTAACTATTCGGTTAAAAAATTGAAACAACTATCTGTATCCTTTTCCCCTGATAAAGCAAATCTTTTACTAACTTTGTAGCATGCAGGATACGTTCAAGCACAAAGGTATGAGACGGCAGCTGATCAATGAGCTGCGGGAGAAGGGAATTGAAAACGAACAGATTTTAGAAGCATTTGATGCTATTCCGCGTCATTTTTTCCTCGATTTGGTATTCGAACAACAAGCGTATAGTAATCAGGCGTTCCAAATTGGAGCAGGTCAAACCATTTCACATCCGTACACCGTTGCATTTCAGACACATTTACTGGAATTGAAAAAAGGTGAAAAAGTACTCGAAATCGGGACAGGTTCAGGGTTTCAAACCTGTATTTTATGTAAACTGGGAATGAAAGTGTTTTCCATTGAGCGGCAACGTGAACTGTTTCTGAAAGCAAAAAAAATCATTGAGCATTTCAATTTCAATCCTAGATTGGTATACGGTGACGGATACGCTGGATTACCCTTGCTAGCTCCGTTCGATAAAGTACTCGTAACGTGTGGTGCTCCTGAAGTTCCTGCCGCATTGGTTGATCAACTCAAAGAAGGTGGAATCATGGTCATTCCCGTCGGAGAGGGAAAAGACCAGGTGATGTTAAAGATCAAAAAACTCCCGGACGGAGAAGTAGACATTCAGCAATATGGCGTATTCAGTTTTGTACCCATGCTCGAAAATAAAGTGAAATAATAAATTTAATCCAATAGAATGCAAGCAATCATCAAAACAAACAAAGGTGAAATGAAGGTGGATTTGTACACCGAAGATGCACCAAATACCGTTGCAAATTTTGCGAAACTGGCAAAAGACGGTTTTTACGACGGTTTGAAATGGCACCGCGTACTTCCGAATTTCGTAATTCAGGGAGGATGCCCGAATTCCCGTGACGGAGCTAGCGGAGTTCCAGGAACAGGTGGACCTGGTTATAAAATTGACTGTGA
>DHNG01000003.1:67455-69232 GCA_002409405.1 Flavobacteriales bacterium UBA5422
GGTTATAAAATTGACTGTGAATTGAAAGGTGGAAATCAATACCACGACAGAGGAGTTCTTTCCATGGCACACGCCGGAAGAAATACAGGAGGTTCACAGTTTTTTGTATGTCATTCCCGTGATAATACTGCTCACCTGGACGGAAACCATACGTGTTTCGGAAAAGTAATCGAAGGAGTGGACGTAGTGGATGATATCCGTCAGGGAGATGCCATTGAAAGCATTACAATCATCGATTAAATAAATCGCATTGACAATACAATCAGAGCCCTTGGAAACGAGGGCTTTTTCGTTAAAACACTAACAATATGAAAAACGGTACTATTCGCCCGGCAACAAAAACTGATGCTCAAGTCATTGTAGAGTTGATCCGACAACTGGCCGATTACGAGAAACTTTCTCATGAAGCGGTCATGACTGCCGAACTCATTGAAAAAAATGTGTTTGAGAACGAATATGCACATGTGTTACTGGTTGAAGAAAATGAGGCAATCATCGGATTTGCGCTTTACTTTTTTAATTTTTCCACTTTCCTGGGAAAACCCGGACTATACCTGGAAGATCTTTTCATTGAACCACAGCACCGAGGGAAAGGATATGGGAAACAATTGTTGATCGAACTGGCCCGGATNNCCTTCAGCGCGAAGACCTTTCCGCGCTGGAAGAAGCAAACGGCTACCGGATGCTGATGGAAAATTACGGGCTCACGCAGGAAGAAGTGGCGAAAACCGTCGGAAAATCGCGGCCGGCCGTCGCAAATGCGCTCCGGCTGCTCAATCTGCCGCAGCCTGTGCTTCTGCTTTTGGAGCAGGGAAAGCTTTCCGCGGGGCACGCCCGCACGCTGCTGGGCTTTCCGTCGCAGGAAGAAATGATAAAAGCGGCCCGGATTGCCGTCGAAAAAGAGTGTGGCCGTATGGAATGGATTGTACTCGATTGGAATACACCTTCCATTGAATTTTACAAATCCCTGGGAGCTTTCCCATTAGATGAATGGACAGTTTACCGGTTGACAGAAGAAAAAATGAAAGCACTTGCGTCTGCTGACAAAAAATAAATCTTCCGGAAGCGTAAAACTGTCACAACAAATACACTAACTTTACAGTAATCAATGTGTTAATAAATTATTCACGGGTATTACTATGAAAAAAATCAATGCTACACTTTTACTGCTATTCCTAAGCTGCCTGCCAGCTATTGCCCAACTTCCAATTGTAAACGGATGGACTCAATTTACCGCAAGTTCAGATACGCGGATCATTTATGTGAGTGATACCGATGGGAACGATGCCACAGCGGAATTCTATGCTCCGGGAGACAGCGAGGTAGGAAGTAATCCATTCCTGCCATCCGGAACTGTTCAGGCATACAGAACAATCAATGCTGCCAAAGCAGCACTCCGAAATGGGTTTCCCGACTGGATTTTATTAAAAAAAGGAGATACATTTACCGATCAGTATTTTGGATTGATGAACATCAATGGAAAAAATGCTTCTGAACCTATACTGATCGGAAGTTACGGGAGTTCTTCAGAACGTCCGCGAGTGCTGACAGGCAATAATAACCTGATTTCATTTACCGGAGCTGCTTCACACATTGCCATCTCCGGATTGTATGCAGAACCTCATACACGTGCAGGTAATGATGAACCAAGTGCGATCAACATTCTCAATGCACCGTTTAATTCGTTTCCCTATTTAAAAAATTTTTTTTTTTTTATGTCTAGAATTTGTTTGTTTTTCTCCCCCCCCCCCCCCCTCCCCTTTTCCCCCCCCCCCCC
>DHNG01000003.1:69298-73343 GCA_002409405.1 Flavobacteriales bacterium UBA5422
CGTTGAAGATTGTTATTTTAACCTGTTCTGTATTCACATTGTCGTACAAGATTACAATGGATCATCCTCCTACAGTCATTCAGGATTTACCGCCCGAAGAAATACCATTGTCAACGGGTACAAAACCGGAGGTGGTGGCGGAGGTGTTTACATGCACCACATTGACAATATTCTTTTTGAAGAAAACCTGATTGATCACAACGGTTGGAGTACATCGATTTCTGGAGCAGATGCAACAGGTTTCAGTCACAACACCTATTTTCAATCCAGTTGCAGGAACCTGACATTTAAAGACAATATTGTTTCCCGTGCTTCGGCTGTAGGAATCGGTGCACGCTGTGGCGGAATGATTGAAAACAACCTGGCACTATCCAATCCCCGCAACCTGTTTGTCGGATCATTTGATCCCTCTCAGATTAACTGGCCCACAGAAGGTGTGTCAGGAGAAGTAAAACACAATGTCATTCTCGGTGCACGGATAGAACCCTACGACCCCGGAAATGGAATTACGATTGACCGGGTGCGGGATGTTGAAATCAGTGAAAATATCGTTGCTCACTTTACAGAAACTGGAACCTACAACACAGCTATTGGTCTGGATCACATTGAAGATGTAACGATCCGTCAAAATATTGTTTACCATTGGGGAAACAATCAGACATCAGGATTTGATTTTGCAACGGGACTTCAATTCGGCACCAATAAGCAAGGTGTAATGCTCATTGATTCAAATGACATTCAATTGGAAAATTCGCAGGCATACTGTGTCAACACCAATGGTTCGTTTACCAATCTTACTTTCCGTGGCAACCGCTATCACAATGTCGTGAATGCACCGGACTGGTTTGCTGCCGGAAATTATACTTCCTGGATAACAGCCAGCGGAGAAACAGGATCGTCACAGTTGGATGTTGCCTATCCTGATCCTGAACGGAATATTTCTACATATCTGGCAAGCATCGGAGAATCCGGCGGATTGGAAGAATTCATTACGTTGCGCAAGCAGCTTAGTAAGAATAACTGGGATTCACGTTTTACTGCAATGACTGTCAACGATTATATCCGGGAAGGTTTTGGAATTTTCCCCATCAGTACCGTATCGCTGGCAACTATTTCTTCTTTTCCGAATATATTATTGTACCCGAATCCTGTTGATGAAGGTCTGCTGACAGTTGAGATGAAATCTACGGGGTCGTATCTTATTTGTGATCAGGTCGGGAGAATTGTTCTGTCAGGACAACTGAAAGAAGGGAAACAACAGCTAGAACTGACAGGATTAAAAAATGGAATTTATCTCATTCGGATTGATGGGCAAAGTACACAACTGGTTGTCAATCGCTGATGCCTCCTTTTCACAATTATTAAGATTTATCATCCAACAATAAATCGTGGTCTCAGTAGTTTTTTATATTTTTAAGAAACAGAAGAACAACTTACATTTTTACATTTACAATACATGAAGACAAAAGAAGAAATCGTCAACAATTGGTTACCAAGATACACCGGAGAAGCATTAGAAAATTTTGGTCAATACATTTTACTCTGTAATTTTCACAATTACGTAGATATTTTCGCGAAACAATTTGGTGTTGAAATCAAAGGAATCGGGAAGCCGATGCAATGTGCAACAGCCCATGGAATCACCATCATCAATTTTGGGATGGGAAGCGCTTCTGCGGCAACTTGTATGGATTTACTATCTGCAATCCATCCGAAAGCCGTTTTATTTCTGGGGAAATGTGGCGGATTAAAGAAAAAAAGTGAGGTTGGAGATTTAATTCTTCCGATTGCAGCAATCAGAGGAGAAGGTGCCAGTTCAGATTATTTTCCACCTGAAGTTCCTGCGCTACCTGCTTTCGCCTTGCAAAAAGCCATTTCAACAACCATTCGCGATCACGGAAGAGATTACTGGACAGGAACCTGTTATACGACCAACAGACGCGTTTGGGAACACGATGAAGATTTCAAGAATTACCTGAAAACAATCCGTGCGATGGCCATTGACATGGAAACAGCAACTATTTTTAGTGTTGGTTTCTTCAATGAAATTCCTACAGGGGCACTGTTACTTGTATCCGATCAACCCATGATTCCGGAAGGTGTAAAAACATCTGAAAGTGACACTAAAGTAACGGCTCACTTTGCAGAAGATCATGTGAAAATCGGAATTGATTCATTAAAACAATTGATCAATAACGGAGATACGGTTAAGCACCTGAAATTTTAAGTAAACTCTCAACGTAATTCGCACAAGATAGCAATTCCTATCTGTTTTTGATTTCGTTCAAAGCACCGTCCCACAGGTTAATGCGTTGCTGCAATGCCTGCTTTACTGCATGTTGTGCTTCACTCCAATTGGAATCTGATTCACCACACAAATTAGAGGTCATATCCAGCGCCAGGTGGCTGTGGTGATCGCCATCCACTTCAATGTGACGCTCCAGGTAATACTTGTAAATAGATACACTTTCCGGAAATGTTTGTTCAATATCTTTTACGATGGAAATGAACATTTCAGGAATTAAGTCTTCGCGTCCGAATGTAAATACAGCCGACTGCACATACGGTTTGCCACTGTTCACCGCTTCAAAGGTCGTGTTAATGAAATCACGGATCGCCGGAGTTACATTTGCAGCTTCAAATGCTTGTTCAAAATCTCCGGTTTGTTTCAGTATTTCCAAAAACGTTGTGATTTTTGTTGTATCAGCTCCACATTGCTGCATCGCTTCGAGGTACAATTCAAAATGACTTTTTCGATTTCCCTCGTGATCCAGATCGGATTCTTCACCTGCAACAATCTCATTGATCAGGTAACGGGTAGTTCCATCACCAACGGGGAACCATGGAAGAGTTGTACACGTCAGATTGATTTGTAATACTTTCAGTAAAGACATGAAATCCCATACGGCAAATACATGGTACTCCATAAAAACCTTAAGATCATCCAGGCTTTTAACGGATGTATACAATTCGTGGTGAATAATCTGTTGTCGTAGTGGTTCTATTGATTGATAAATCTGTTGTACGCGTTGTTCTGTCATATTGCAACTAAAATCTGATATGGGTGCAAAAGTAAACAATTACTGTGATACTTTCTTATCAATCAGTACAACATTCCATTAAATAACATGCATCAATAACTGGAAGTACTTCCCCCGATATTTTCAACCGGATGCCAGGTTGTTTTCAGTTCCATACAATCAGTGATGTGATACAGTCCTTGCTCATCCGCTTTGCTCCAATCAGCTTGCATTTCTATTACGCGTTTCAAATTCAGCGCACTGCTTTTTCGCAGAGAAGCATTCAACTCTTTTGCATCCGATCCGAGAACAATTGCGTTAACATCCATGTGTGTCCCTAATACGCTCGCTGGTTCGTCCGGTTTACCTGTGAGAATATTTACCACTCCGCCGGGAACATCCGAAGAATTGATCACTTCCGCAAAAGTAACCGCACACAGGGGTAAGTTTTCAGCTGCAAGTACAACAACCGTATTTCCGCTTGCAATTACAGGAATCACCTGAGAAACCAATCCGATCAGAGAAGTTGTCTGATCCGCTACAATTCCAATCACTCCCATTGGCTGATACACCGAAAAATTAAAATGTGATGATGTCACCGGATTCACACTACCTGTCACCTGTGAAACTTTATCGCACCATCCGGCATAGTATACAATGCGATCAATACTTGCCTCAACTTCCTGCTGCGCTGCTTTGGAAGTGGATCCCTGTAACACCAATTCCTCTACAAATTGTGCTTTTCTTCCTTCCAGCATTTCAGCGATCCGGTATAAAATTTGACTTCTGTTGAAAGCTGCACGCTCCGACCAGGAACCAACTGCTTTCCGTGCAGCAACCACTGCATTTTTAGCATCCTTTTTCGAACACAAACATACATTCCCCAGCTGCTCCCCTTTTTTATTTAAAGGAACGTAATAACGACCTGATTCCGTTCTCGGAAATGCCCCTCCGATATAAATCTTGTATGTTTTTATTATTTCCAAACGACTCATAGTTTTTTTAATTATCAATTATCAATGGTT
>DHNG01000003.1:73540-73795 GCA_002409405.1 Flavobacteriales bacterium UBA5422
TTGAATTATCAGTTATCAAGTGTGGAATTATCGATTATCAAGTGTGGAATTATAAAGCTCCGTAACCAGTATCCCACTCCTATCATTTGATAATTGATAATTCAGTAATTGATCATTCAGTACTGACTCATTCAACATTTATAATTTTTACTTCTTTTCACATTTTCTTTCGTACGAATACTAATTGTTTTGATGATTTTAAGTAACTCCTCAGCTTCCTGACGCAACGGTTGCAGTATTTCTTTCTCTTCATCA
>DHNG01000003.1:73957-74303 GCA_002409405.1 Flavobacteriales bacterium UBA5422
AGTAATTCCATCCAATATACGCTTTCATCACATTCTTTTTGGCAAATAGCCAGTTTATGTATAAAATCAGCTTTACTTTCTGCATTTTTCGCTTCTCTCATATTTGCTCCGACAGAGGTTGCAGATCGAAATAATTGATTTGTTATAATAAACTCTCTGTGCTTTTCTTTCAAATACTTACAGGTTCTTATCGTGTTTAATGCAAAATCGAAACTTCTTTCTTTTATATCTTTATTGAATTGACTCATAATGGGTTCCTTTTCCATTTAAGTTAATCAATAATTTCTAGTTATCAAGGTCTTATGCTTAATAATTATCAATGTTTGAATTATCAGTTATCAAGTGT
>DHNG01000003.1:74421-74971 GCA_002409405.1 Flavobacteriales bacterium UBA5422
TTGAATTATCAGTTATCAAGTGTTGAACTATCAAGTATTCAATGCTAGTATCTCACTCCTACCATTTGATAATTAATAATTTAGTAATTAATAATTCAGTTCTTACTTCAAATAAGCACTCAATCCATGCAATCCTCCTTCTCTTCCGTATCCGCTTTCCTTGAATCCTCCGAACGGTGACGACGGATCAAAACGGTTGTACGTGTTACCCCAAACGACTCCTGCATTTAACTTAGCAGTCAGGTTAAACAAACGGGAGCCTTTATCTGTCCAAACTCCTGCTGCCAGTCCATACGGTGAATTATTTGCCTTCTGAATCACTTCATCAACAGTACGGAATGTCTGAATTGTCAGTACGGGACCAAAAATTTCTTCCTGGGCAATGCGACTCGATTGTGCCACGTTGGTAAACAATGTCGGACGACAATAAAAACCATTCGCAGGGACAGTACATTCAGGTTGGTACAGTTCTGCTCCTTCCTCCACTCCCAGTTGGATGTACTGATTAATTGTTTTCAATTGTTTCTCAGAGTTAATTGCTCCGATATCC
>DHNG01000003.1:75078-76646 GCA_002409405.1 Flavobacteriales bacterium UBA5422
CAGAGTTAATTGCTCCGATATCCGTATTTTTATCCAACGGATTTCCAACAATCAATGATTGCATTCGATCCTTGAGCTTACGCACCACCAAATCTGCAATATTTTCCTGCACAAACAAACGGGATCCTGCACAGCAAACATGTCCCTGATTAAAGAAAATACCATTCACAATTCCTTCTACAGCCTGATCAATCGGCGCGTCATCCAAAATAATGTTGGCGGATTTCCCTCCCAGTTCCAATGTGCATTTTTTGCCCGTTTCCATTGCAATTTCGTGGATGCGTTTTCCAATAGGTGTTGATCCTGTAAAAGCAACTTTGTCAACACCTTCGTGACGAACAATTGCTTCTCCGGTATCTCCATATCCGGTAACGATGTTCACAACTCCGTCAGGTAATCCTGCATCACGGATCAATTCAGCCAGTTTTAATGCTGTCAGCGGAGTGGTCTCAGCAGGTTTCAATACCACTGTATTTCCACACGCCAATGCCGGAGCGATCTTCCAGGCAGCCATCAATAATGGAAAATTCCACGGAATAATTTGCCCGGCAACTCCCAATGACTCTACTTTTCGGTTGGGAAATGCATATTCGAGCTTATCCGCCCAACCCGCATAGTAGAAAAAGTGATTTGCAACCAGTGGAACATCTACATCACGGGATTCGCGAATCGTTTTTCCTGCATCCAATGTTTCAATCACAGCAAATTCACGCGCACGATCCTGAATCAATCGGGCAATGCGGAACAGGTATTTTCCGCGTTCCTTCCCGGACATATTTTTCCAGGTCTCATTGTATGCTTTTCTTGCCGCTTTTACCGCTTTATCCACATCGGTTTCATCTGCTTGCGCAATCGAAGCCAATACTTCTCCTGTTGCAGGATTAATTGTATCAAAATACTTCCCGGAATGTGGTTTTACAAATTTACCTCCGATGAACAGATCATATTTTTTTTGAAGTTGAATGTGAGCTGTTCCTTCCAAAGAAGAAGAATAATTCCATTCAATCCCTTCTGTTTTTTTACTCTTTGCCATATCATTCAAGCATTAATCGATTGAAAAGTAATCCGTCGATTGATAAATTCCTGTTTGTTGTTTTATTATTTGCATCAATACGTCATTCGCAAGACTGCTTGCCCCGAAACGAAACCACTCATTGCTCAGCCATTTTCCTCCCAAGGTTTCGTTGACCATGACCAGGTTGTGTAATGCTAATTTTGCATTGGAAATTCCTCCGGCAGGCTTCATTCCGATCATGATTCCCGTTTTATCGTAATAATCTTTGATGGCCATCAACATCGTATAGGTTACCTGCATTGTTGCAGCCGGCTGAATCTTTCCCGTCGATGTTTTAATAAAATCGGCACCTGCATAGATCGCGATATCACTTGCTTTCCGAACATTGTCCAATGTAACAAGCTCTCCTGTTTCCAAAATAACTTTCAATCGTGCTTTTCCACAGGCTTCTTTGATCGCTGCAATCTCATCGAATACAAAATTGTACTCTCCTGAAAGAAATTTCCCGCGGGAAATAACCATGTCAATTTCATCCGCTCCATTATCCAATGCC
>DHNG01000003.1:76784-77138 GCA_002409405.1 Flavobacteriales bacterium UBA5422
ATCCAATGCCAGTTTGGTGTCTGTCAGTTTGATATTCAGATCCGCCTGCCCCGAAGGAAATGCTGTTGACACAGATGCAATTTTAACCTCCGGATTTCGCAATGATTCTCTTGCTATTTTCACCATTGACGGATAAACACAAACAGCAGCAACTGTTGGTAATCCGGGGTGCGAATCGTGAAGGTGTTCTGCTTTATAACACATTTGTCGCACTTTATTCGGCGTATCTTTTCCCTCCAATGTAGTGAGGTCAATCATGTTGAGTGCGAGTTTCAATCCCTGCATTTTAGATTCGCCTTTCAGGCTGCGTGTCTGAAAACGGGCTACCCGTTCCTCCACTCCTACTTTATCTAC
>DHNG01000003.1:77257-77488 GCA_002409405.1 Flavobacteriales bacterium UBA5422
TCCTCCACTCCTACTTTATCTACTTTGGGTGATTGAGAAAAATCGATTGGTTCAGCTTTATTTACGGTACTTCTCATTCCGTTGATTAATTTTTGATAAAGATATATTTTTTTGACTGAATCACAACTATCATAGATACAGAAAGGAAATGCTGATTTCGATCGATCAAAATGAACGTTCTAAACAGTCATTTGTACAGTAGATATAATCATATCGTAATATCGTAATATC
>DHNG01000003.1:77643-97918 GCA_002409405.1 Flavobacteriales bacterium UBA5422
TAATATCGTAATATCGTAATATCTGATTTATGGAATTTCACTTATTATTCATCTTATCAAAATGTAACATTAAAAACGAATCCGATGAAAAAGAACACCGACACATACATCATTGACATTCCGAAGCCTTGTCATGAAAACTGGAATACAATGACACCGGATGACAAGGGAAGATTTTGTGCACAATGCTCAAAAACGGTGATTGACTTTACCCGAATGAGTGACCATCAGATTGTACGGTTGCTGGAAAACTCCGATTCAAAAATCTGTGGCCATGTGACTACAGGTCAATTAAACAGGGAAATCAGTTCAGGGGAACTCGTTTTTCAATCAACGTTTTCCCCGCTTCCCTATTTGTTATCCGGGTTATTGCTACTGAGTTTGCCTTCCTGTAATTTTACACAAAAACAAGTAACAGAACCTGAACAACCACATCTCATATTGGGGCAAATAGTCCGGCAACCGGAAGATGCTGAGACGCATAATACAATAAAAGGAACTGTGGTTGATTCGTTGACTTCCGAGTTACTTCCGAATATGAAACTCCGACTTTTTGACGACACTACCATCATTGTATCTACATACACGGACATCGATGGAAACTTTAATATGAATCTTCCTGCAACAACAAACGAATCTCTTCGCTTAGTCATTCTTTCTCCCTATAATGAATATGAGGAAAAAACGATTCACATCAACACAGCAACAGATTTACCTTGGAATAAAAGTATCTATCTCACTTCTCACCCTGTAACGTTGGAAGGTGACGTGATTTATATAAAGCAGTCGAAAGGAAAACGAAAAGAATAAACAAGGAGAAACAAATTTTCCTGAACAGAAAAAAGCCTTCCGATTTCTCAGAAGGCTTCCTGTTTTATATTCTATTATTTTTTTAATTCAATTGTCCGTCGGAGTGATAAACACCTGATTTGAATACACGGACTTTCAATAATATTCCGTCGCGATCGTATTCATACACCTTACCATCGTGTAAACGTCCGTTCTTAAATTCTCCGTCTTGCCAGATTTCCTGATTGGCATTGTATACTTTATTGTATCCGTTTGGAAGAAATTTCGCTCCTTTTGTATTGGGTGTTCCAACTGTAGGTGCCTGTTCTTTTGAAGCTGAAGGATCTTTCACTTTGATAGCAGGATTGATCATTTCGCGTTTTTCTGAATTGACCATTTGTCCCCCGTCTCCAAACTGCAACACTTCTTTCGTATCACCATTTTCATAGTACCTCACAGCCTTTCCTCTTGGAGAACCGTTTTCTGCAGTATATTCAAATTCCAATTGCCCGTTAGGATAATAGTATTTGATTTTCCCTTCTTCGTTTCCCTGATCGTTATAAAACCCCTGATAAGCAAGGGACCCATCGGCGTTATAGCGTGTTAACGAATCGATGAACTTTCCTTTTGTAAAGTTTCCTTTCTCAATCACAATACCTTTCGGGCTCAACTTAACGTATTCTCCTTCAGGTCTGTTATTTTTGTATTCTCCTTTTAACTTTGGAGTAATACCATCGTTGTAATATTTAATCCAGGTTCCTTCTTTCCGGTCGTCTTTATAGTTACCTTCTTCAACCTTCCCTTCTACCGGGAACCCTTCATTTGGTCTGTCTTTACCGAAAAAAATCCATTTGCCTTGCTTCCTCCCCTCATTATCCTTCTGGTTGGTTCTACCATCCTGCTCATTTAAGACTCCAGAGAAAGACAATCCGCTATATAAGATTCCCGATAAAGTTAGTATAAGTATTCTTCGTAGTTCCATAGACATTTGTTTTAACTAACAAAACGCATTGCTTTCCAATCTAAAGGTATAGATTAATTTTTATCCCCTGCTTCATTTCGCACCACTTTTCGATAAAAATGTCGTTTTTTTCGATAAAAATCAGTCTATTTTTGCAATATCCACATTCTCAAGCATTACTGCAACTAACTCTTCTACAGCGTATTTCTCTCCCCACCCCCAATCAGCGCGTGCCTTCGCATCATCAATTGAATCCGGCCAGGTATCTGCAATTGCCTGACGAAAATCGGGTTGATATGAAATCGAGAAATCGGGCAAGTGTTTTTTGATTTCGGCTGTCAATTCCGCAGGAGTAAATGAACATCCTGCAATATTATATGCTGACCGCACTTTGATTTTATCTGCAGGTGCATCCATCAATTCAAGTGTTGCACGAATAGCATCATCCATATACATCATTGGAAGTGCAGTATCTTCCGATAGAAAACAGTTGTAGGTACCATATTTTTTTGCCTGATAAAAAATATCAACGGCGTAATCAGTTGTCCCTCCTCCCGGCAAAGACGTATATGAAATTAATCCCGGGTAACGAATGCTTCTGACATCCACGCCGAATTTATTAAAATAATATTCACACCAACGCTCACCTGTTTGTTTGGAAATTCCATATACTGTAGAAGGTTCCATCACCGTATATTGAGGAGTCATTGTTTTAGGGGTTGTCGGTCCGAAAACAGCAATGGAGCTTGGCCAAAAAATCTTTTTTACGTATCCTTCTTTCCCTAAATCCAGGATTGTAAACAAACTTTCCATGTTCAGTTTCCATGCAAAATCGGGATTTTTTTCAGCTGTTGCAGACAACAAGGCTGCCAACAGGTAAACTTCAGTAATTTCATTCTCTATGATGTAATTTCTGACCAACGTTCGATCCAATACATCCATCTGAATATAGGGGCCGTCTGCGAGTGTTTCTGAAGGATGCTCTTTGATATCTGCAGCAACCACAGCATGACTTCCTTTCTTCTGACGCAGTGCAAGAACCAATTCTGTTCCGATTTGCCCTCCGGCTCCGATTACAAGTGTTTTAGACATTATTTTTCGATTTAATAGCTACTTATTACAAGGGGCGAATTTACAATTTTTAAAACATGAAATCCTAGCTTGCGACAGATAAAATTTTATTTCTCTGTTTTCAATTCAACCCATGATAATTAAGTAATTTTGCACCATCATGTTCAGAGGTTATAGCAGAAATTTTTGGTTGTTGTCGGTGGGAGTGCTATTTTTTATGACGAGTTTCAACCTTCTGATTCCCGAGTTGAACACCATGATGGAACGACTCGGTGCGGGAGATAAGAAAGGACTTGTGTTTATTTTTTTCTCTATCACAGCTGCTATTTCGCGTCCCATTTCAGGAAAATTATCGGATACCATCGGCAGAAAAAAGGTTATGTACATTGGTATTCTGATCGGAGCAATTACCTGTATGCTGTACCCTTATATTGAAAGTATTCTTCTCTTCCTGTTGCTGAGACTTGCTCACGGTTTTAGTGCCGGAGTTCATCCCACAGGTGCAACTGCTATGGTAACGGACTTGCTACCTCCAAACAAACGGGGACAGGGAATGGGAATCTGGGGAGTATTTGTCTCCGTAGGTTTCGGATTCGGGCAAATGCTTTCTTCTGCTGTGATCAGTTACCTTGGTTATGATGCTTTATTTATTGTTGCATCTGGTTTTGCCGTTGTTTCAGGAATTCTGCTCATTAAAGTACGGGAAACATTACCTTCCCAACAATTGGTTCGCTTTTCTCCCGGATTACTGAAATTACACTGGAATGACATTATAGAACCCTCTGTACGTCCGTCAGCCATTGTGATGTTTCTATCAGCAACTTGTTCGGGTTATATTTTTGTCATCACTCCTGATATTTCCGGTTACCTCGGACTAGACAACAAAGGGATTTTCTTCGGGTTTTACACGATGAGCACATTGGTTGTTCGCTTATTTACTGCTTCTCTTTCAGATATAATCGGGCGCAGAAAAACATTGATTATTGCCATGTCACTTCTTTGTTGCTCGATGATTATGGTCGCATTGTCTGATTCTGTTTTTCTATTTCTAAGCGCTGCTCTGATCTATGGTGTTGCATCCGGCATTTCCAGTCCTACCCTAATGGCATGGATGGCCGATCTTTCCAATCCGTTGCGCAGAGGTGTCGGGTCGGGAACACTGTTTATTGCATTGGAATGCGGATTTATGTTTGGTGCAGGGTTGTCTATTTTAACATACGACAGTAACGCTTCTTCGGTGTTTGAATCATTTCTTGTAGCTGCTACTTGTGCAGTACTTGCGATTGGTTACCTCATCTGGCACCTTTCAACTTTCAGGTCTCCGGATCTTCAGCAAAACCCAAGTGTTGTACCTATCGTCTCCCGGAATAACGAATAATCCGTGATTCAAATAACAACTTTAAACTTCTTCTATATTCTATAAAAACCCTAACTCCAATTTCGCTTCTTCGCTCATCATATCTTTATCCCATGGCGGATCAAATACGATGACAACTTTTGCGGAGTTAACCCCTTCAATAGCACTCACCTTCTCCTCTACTTCTCTCGGCAATGTTTCTGCAACCGGGCAATTCGGGGATGTCAGTGTCATGTCAATTGTTACATCTTGCTCTCCGTCAATGCGTACTTCATAGATCAATCCCAATTCATAGACATCTACCGGAATTTCGGGATCGTAAATTGTCTTCAGCACCTCCACTATTTTATTTTCCAACTCTACCATAACCTCGTTACTTCAGCACTTCCAGTGCAGCTATTTTTAATCGTTTTACCATGCTCAACAATCCATTTGCACGTGTTGGAGATAAATGCTCCTGCAGTCCGATTGCCGGAATGAAATATAAATCTGTTTTTGCAATATTTTCAGGTGATTCTCCATCCAGCACACGGATTAACAGCGCAATAATTCCCTTGGTAATAATTGCATCCGAGTCAGCTGTAAAATGCATTTTCCCATTGTTAAATTCAGAAGCTACCCACACCCGTGACTGACATCCTTCAATCAGACGATCATTCGTCTTTTTACTTTCGTCAATCAATGGCAGGTCTTTTCCCAATTCAATGATGTACTCGTACTTGTCCATCCAATCATCGTAGATAGCGAAATCATCAATTATTTCCTGTTGTTTTTCTTCTATTGTCATAAATCAGTTATCAATGATCAATGATGAATTATCAACGCAAAAAAACAATTGATAATTCATCATTGATAACTCATAATTCTTAATTCCGTAATTACCGCAACATTCCAATACTTCTGTTCAGTGCCTGAATAAATGTTTCGACTTCTTCTTTCGTATTGTAAAATGCGAAACTCGCACGTACCGTTCCAGGAATGCCAAACCGGTCCATCAATGGCTGCGTACAATGATGTCCTGTCCGGACTGCAATACCTTGTTTATCCAATAAGGTTCCGATATCAAACGGATGGATTCCGTCGACAACGAATGAAACAACACTCGTCTTTTCACGGGCTGTCCCGATGATACGAACTCCCTCTATCTTTAACAATTGTTCCTGCGCAAAATTCAACAGGTCTGTTTCATGCGCATGTATTGCTTCCTGATCCAATGAAGACAAATAACGTAACGCAGTTCCTGTTGCAATTCCACCAATAATATGGGGTGTTCCTGCTTCAAATTTAAACGGTAATTCATTGTAGGTTGTCTTCTCAAAGGTCACTTTCTCGATCATGTCTCCTCCTCCCTGATAAGGTGGCATTGCATTGAGAATGGCTTCCTTTCCATACAAGACACCGGTTCCTGTCGGTCCGAATACTTTGTGGCTGGAGAACACATAAAAGTCACAATCCAATTCCTGCACGTTGATCGGCATATGTTGAATGGACTGCGCTCCGTCAATCAGTACTTTTGCCCCTGCTGCATGTGCCTGGTCAATCATCCATTTCACAGGATTGATTGTCCCCAGTGTATTACTAATGTGTGTTACTGCAACTAATTTTGTTTTTTCGGAAAGTAATTGCTGAAATGCTTCCAAATCCAATTCTCCGTTATCCAGTACAGGAATTACTTTCAACGTCAGTTTCTTTCGTTCGCACAGCATTTGCCAGGGAACAATATTTGAATGGTGTTCCATTCCACTGATCATGATTTCATCTCCGGCTGTCAACAACTCACCAAAACAAGTTGCAACCAGGTTAATACCATCCGTAGTCCCCTTTGTGAAGATGACTTCATGCTCGTGCTTTGCGTGAATGAATTGCTGCACAATCCGGCGGGCTTCTTCGTAAGCATCTGTAGCCTGCTGACTCAAAAAGTGAACTCCTCTGTGAATGTTTGCATTTTCAGAAGTATAATACCGGTTGATTGTATCAATTACAATTTGAGGTTTTTGTGACGTCGCGCCATTGTCAAAATAAATGAATGGTTTTCCGTACACTTCGCGATGAAGAGCAGGAAACTGCTTGCGTATTTCCTCAACGTTAAATGTTATTTTTTCCTGTGTTGTCATAATTCCCTGCAAAGGTACAAAATCCCTTTGTTTCGATTCGTTCTAAATAAGATATTTTACGTTACAAATGATCAATTCGGGTTAACCAGTATTTTTATTTCATTTTTTTAAAAAAATCAAATTATTGATTTTCAATAAAATAAATAATATTAATAAATTTTTATAGTACTATGTATTGCAAAATACCTTTCTTTATATATATCTTTGCATAAAACATTAATAGGTATGAACGTTGAGAATACACAAGCACAGATGCGGAAAGGAATTCTGGAGTATTGTATACTGGCGATTCTGAACAAACGAGAGGCTTACCCTTCTGAAATTTTAGAGGAAATGAAAGCAGCAAAACTAATTGTCGTGGAAGGCACACTTTATCCCTTGCTCACACGCTTAAAAAATGTAGAGCTTCTGAATTACCGTTGGGAAGAATCTCCGTCAGGGCCACCGAGAAAATACTATTCCATCACCGGTTCGGGGAAGGAATTCCTTGAAAAGCTAAGTCAAACCTGGAGTGAGCTTAACTCCGCAGTTGAAAAAATAACTAAATAAACAGATCATGAAAAAAACTATTTCTATACACATTAAAGGATTTCCATTCATCATTGAGGAAATTGCTTATACACGTCTGGAAAATTACCTCAAGCGGTTGAAAAGTGCATTAGAAAAAGAGGAAGGAGCAGACGAGATTATTGAAGACATTGAAATTCGTATTGCGGAATTGCTAAATGAGAAAAAAACAGCAGCAAAGCAGGTTATTGAAGATCAGGATGTGGTAGACGTGCTAAATACACTGGGTGATCCGTCCGATTATACCGAGCACGAAGAAACAACAGGTCGTTCTGAAGAGTATTATGAATACCAGTCAAATACCTACAAAGAACGTAGGTTGTACCGGGACACAGAAACAGGATACATCGGTGGAGTTTGTTCAGGATTATCTGGGTATTTCAATATTGACCCGACGATTATCCGCTTGATTTGGGCCGCTGCATTTTTCATCGGTGGGGTCGGGTTATTCCTGTACATCCTTCTCTGGATTATCATTCCCAAAGCAAACACATCAATTGAACGATTGAAAATGCGGGGAAAGCCGATTAATGTGGACACGGTAAAAGAAGAAGTGGAGCGTGCTGCAAACAGTGTTTCTGAGAAATCAAAGCAATTTGCCAATCAACTAAAAAATGACAACAGAATCAAAGACGGTTTTTCTGTCTTTAAGAAAGTCATACGTATTGCTGTCGGATGCTTCTTATTGTTCATCGGTTTTATAGCACTGATATCACTGATTACATTCGTGTTCGGAACGGCTCAGTTCTTACCGGCAACTTCCGATGACGGGTTTCTGTCTGTTTCTGCACTTGCCGGCTTAATTTTCAACGACCCGTTTGATCATCGCCTGGCATGGATCAGCTTCTACCTTTGTTCTGTTTCCTTTGTTGTGTTCTTCCTCTTAGGTGGCTTTGCAACATTGTTCAACTTAAAAAATAAATGGTACAGATACACAAATATCTTACTGGTCTTTACCGGAATCATCGGATTTGCAATAGGCATGATCGTACTTTCAAGAACAGGAAGAGATTACGCTATTTCAGGAGAAATTGAAAAAGAAATTGCAACAGTAAGCAGCAATCAGTTGGTTATTATTCCACAGGCAAAAACACAGTTAAAGAATACGGATTACATGGTAAAAGAAAACAGTTTATGGCACATCTACATTGGAGACAATACCATTACAGAGTCGGGAATTGAATTGAAATACCATCCCTCAAAAGACAGTCTGTATCATGTAATGGTAGAAAAAGAAGCGCATGCACATACACTTGAGAAAGCGGTAAGCAGAGCACAGAACATTGTTTACAAATACGATATAAAAAACGATACAATCACCCTGCCTGTTTCTTACAGTTATCCGAAATCTGATAAAATCAGGAACCAGGATATAACGGTGCACATTTACATACCGAAAGGAAAAACAATTTCAATTGCCGATGCAGTGATCGATCTGGAAAAGCCGGTTCTGGACGAAGATGACTTCGATGACATCTACGAACAGCGCGGAAAAATAAGAAGTGATGGTACCTACCGCCATCGTGATTAGATAAACTTCAGATTAGCCAATGAAGGAAAATCCCTTGTCAAACGACCGGGGATTTTTTTATTTTTCCGGGCAGGAGAAATTCCCTACCTTTGTGATTCCTTAATTTCAAAGCAATATGAGAACATTCATCCTGTTATTGATCTGCGTTAGTTGTTCGTTTGGTTCATTTGGACAAAAGATAGAACGTCATTTTAAAGAAGCAGCTTATCCGTATTACCTGTATTTACCGCACGACAGTATCCTGAACAGTAATCCACCTGTAATGGTTTTTCTACATGGAAAAAGTCTGTCGGGGTCGAGTCTTGATAACCTTAAAAAATATGGAGTAATGAGCGAAATTATCAAGGGAAGACACTTCCCTGCCATTGTAATTGCTCCACAGACAAACAATGGTTGGAAACCGGAATCGATCAAAGAAGTGCTGGACCAGGTGCGGGCAAAGTATCCTTCTGACAGTACACGACTCTACGTAATCGGTATGAGTATGGGAGGATACGGAACAATTAACTTCACAGGGACCTATCCCGATATTGTTGCCGGAGCTGTTGCCATGTGCGGTGGAGGTGACATACGTTTGGCCGAAGGCTTATCGAAAGTTCCGTTGTGGATTCGTCACGGAAACAAAGATTATGTTGTACCGGTCAGTGAATCGCAGAAAGTTGTAAATGCAATCAAAAAATACACAACCGACAACCTGACGTTTACCATTGACAAGGGGTTGGACCATGGGGACATGGAACGTTTTTTCCGTGGAACAGAAGTTTACGACTGGTTGTTTGTAAAAAAGAAGTAAAAATTCAAAGGAAAGAAATTATACTTTCACCTTTAACTGAAACTTTGCTTTCGCTTTAATTCCCAGGTACGCATCTGCAGGAATACTGACCATCTGGTTGGAAGAAGTTGCCGGATCCGGTGTGTCAAATACCGCCTCTACGATAATTTTTTTAATGGTATTCAGCTGATCTACCACAGACGTATTCAGTGGAACTTCCACCGAACTTTTCATGTGTTTCAATCCCTGAGAATTAGGTTGTCCATACAACGAAGATGCAATCGGCTGCGTTCCGTTTACAACCTCCAAAACAGCGCCATTATCATCCAAAAACAAAATTTTCAACTGTCCTGAAAATGGAAATGCGTTATCCAGATCCAATTGCAATACGCCACTTTCAACATGTGATTTATCTTTGTTTTGCTCCAGTTTTAAATCAAACGTATCGCGGATTGTCAATGCATCCATTTTAATTGATAACGGCATTTGCGCTTCAACTGCCAATCGAAGACGGCTTTGCGGATACACTTCATTCCATCCCCCGGATGTATTCCCCCATGGATTGATCATGATTTTGTAACCTATTTCATTTGCAGATCCAAGGTTTTCAATAAATTGTTCGACATTACTATTACCTGAATTAAATATAAACTCACGTGCAGATGGTTGCATACTAGAAAAGCTACCGGTCGGCTGATCAATCGTGAAAGCAGTCCCGATTCCCGGCCCGGAAAGACTAACAGTACTTCCCTGGCTATTTGTGTTTTTCAAAAAATGAATGGATCCTGATCCATCTATTTTAATTCCATTTTCCAAAATCAGTTTTACAGAAGTATTTTGAATGTCAATTGCTCCACCGACAACACTATTCAACGCTGCTAAATTAAACGTTGTCGTATCCTGTAATGTCCGGTTACCAAAATACCCGCGGGCATAATGCAATTTCACATCCCGGAACTTGGCTTTTATATTAAAAACATGACTGCTGGTAACTGTCACCGGAACCCCGTTCGGATCAGATTTAATCTTCACCCGCGACTGAAGTAAGTTATACGAAGTTCCGTTTTGACCGGTAAGGTCGATCTGGTAATCCAACAACTGAATTGTTTCATTGATCTTTCCCGGACTGCTTTGAGAACCTGCCTGAATAAAAAAGGTTTTCGAAAGCATCACACCATTTTTCGTAACTCCGGGTAATTCTATTGTAATATAAATTCCTGTCCCGACAGGATTCGTTAGTTCAAAATCAATTGCTCCACCGCTCAACTGAATTAATTTCAACTGCAAGTCCTGAAGGTTCAGCGTATGTTCTTCAATTGTATTGTAAAACTGGAATCCGGGGTTGACATTCAATGACTGAACTGCCAGAGAAGTCGTTCTGTCAATTGTTGTATCCGGAATTGAAACAATATCCGTCAAACTGAAATTATACAGATTCCGCTTTAAATTCAGATAATAATATCCATTATTCACCTCAATGGTTGAATCGTTTACAAACTTGCTGATATCCAATGTATCATTCACCAAGGGCACTACCCATGACGAATTCCATGACGTGTCCTTTCGGCAGGAACTAAAAAGAGTCAGCAAAAAAGGAATGGCTACAAAATACAGAAGAAAATTCTCTTTCTTATTTGCTCTCGCAACGGAGTAGCTTTGCCTACTGTTCGTACTCATTTTGCTTCTTTCATAATAATTAGATATTCATAAAACGTATACAACCACGGATTGGTTGGTTACACACGCTCAATAATGGCAGCATATCCCTGCCCGACTCCGATACACATCGTTACCAGGGCATATCGCTTGTTACTGCGTTGCAATTGTTTCGCAGCAGCAAGTAAGATCCGTGAACCACTCATTCCAAGCGGATGTCCCAATGCAATTGCACCACCATTCGGGTTAATGCGCGGATCGTTGTCTGCCAACCCCATTTTACGTGTACACGCCAATACCTGTGCTGCAAACGCTTCATTGAGTTCCAATACATCCATCTGATCTAGTGTCAATCCTGTTCGCTTCAGCACTTTTTCACTGGCATATACAGGCCCGATTCCCATAATTCGGGGTTCAACACCGGCAACAGCACCGGCAATAATTCGTGCCATCGGTTTTAAATTTTGCTCTGTTACTGCTTTTTCAGAAGCGAGTAACAATGCTGCGGCACCATCGTTTAACCCGGAAGCATTTCCTGCTGTTACACTACCTGTTTTCAAAAACGCAGGACGCAAACCAGCTAATCCTTCCAATGTGGTGGATGAACGGATAAATTCATCCTGGTTGAAAATCACCGGATCTTTTTTCCGCTGCGGGATCGCTACATCAACAATTTCTTCTGCAAGAATTCCATTGTCTCTTGCTGTTGTCGCTTTTTGTTGCGACCACAATGCAAATTGATCCTGATCTTCTCTGCTGATTGCATACAATTCCGCTAAATTTTCAGCTGTATTTCCCATTGAGTCAGTTCCGTATAATATGTCCAGTTTCGGATTGATAAAACGCCACCCGAATGAACTATCGTACATTTCGGAGTCCCTTCCAAACGGAGCAGATGCTTTTGAAATCACCCATGGACCTCTTGTCATATTTTCGACCCCTCCGGCAATATAAATATCACCTGATCCGTCTTTAATGGCACGTGAAGCATTGATCACTGCTGCCAATCCGGAAGCACACAAACGATTTACCGTTTCACCTGCTACCTGGTACGGAAGTCCTGCCAACAATCCGGACATACGCGCTACATTCCGGTTATCTTCACCGGCCTGATTGGCACATCCAAGTATCACATCTTCGATTAACAGCGGATCAAGTCCCGGATTTTTTTCCAACAATCCTTTGATTGCAATTGCAGCTAAATCATCTGTTCTGACTGGGGCCAGCGACCCTCCAAAATTACCGATTGCGGTACGAACACCATCTATTAAATATACTTCCTGGGGCATTTTTATTTTATTTTCTGATTAAACTTTTGCTAAAGTAACATTTTTCATTTTGTTGATAACTTAAAAACCGTTTTAGTTTGTTTATATATATATTTAGGACGCTAAAATGAAATGAAAACAATATGAAGAATCGGAAATTACTACTTTGCGGGCTGCTGAGCTTTTCATCGCTGGCGGTTACTGCACAAGTTGAGGAACTGACACCTCAGGAAAAACGCTACAGGGATTCCATTACAGCTTTAAATCTTGAAAATGCAGCCATTGCAAACAGCCAAACAGCATACAACGAAGGAATCCAGTCTTTCTCGGAGGGGAACTATGCAAAAGCACTGGAAAGCTTTAAAAAATCTGTTGGTTTTGATCCTAATTTCACGGCTGCTTATTACAATCAGGGAATTGCAGAAAATGAACTGGGTAAATTTTCCGATGCCGTTACGACATTAAACAAATTGATTGAAAAAAATCCGGCGTATTCAAAAGCGTATTTCCAACGTGGAAAAGCTTACCAGGGGCAGAATGAATACCTGAAAGCAGAACAGGATTATGACAAATCCATTGCTCTGGATCCTGCGAATCCGAAAGCGTATTACAATTACGGTACATTGCGGTTCCTTCAACAGGATTACAAAACAGCAATTACCTATTTCACAAAAGCAATTGAACTGGATAAAAACTTCGCCTTTGCATACAACGACAGAGGAAGCTGTTACAGAATGTTGGGAGACTATGCAAAAGCGTTGACGGATTACCAGGAAGCAGAACGAAAAAATCCAAATCTGGCATTTGTACTGAACAACATTGGTACAACCAAGAAAAAAATGAAGGATTTTGCAGGTTCAATGGCTGCGTTTAACAGAGCAATTTCCATTGACGCGAACTTTCATTTGGCATACAACAACAGAGGAGTGGCCCAACTGGAGAATAACAAACTGGATGATGCTAAAAAAGATTTTGAGAAAGTCCTCTCCATCAATCCGAAATACGCGCCGGCAGCTTCTAATCTGAGTGCTTTGTATTTCAAGCAGAAAAATTATGAAAAGGCACTCGAATATGCGAAAAAAGCCATTGAACTGGATAAAAATTACGCCGGTGCTTATGTAAACAGTGCGAACGCAAAAGAAATGCTGCGCGATCTTGAAGGCGCATGTAATGACTGGCACAAGGCAGGTGAACTGGGTGCTGAAAACGGACAAACGTATTACTCGGCGAACTGCCAATAACACAACGACTATGAAAACATTACTAGTAATCATTACCTTATTGACAGGCTTTGCCGTGTCTGCTCAAAGTGTAGATTTCAAAGCTGCCAACTTTAAAGATGATAAAGACAGACTGAAAAAAGCAACAGATGCCATTAAAGCAGGGGAAGAATCTTTTAAACTTGCCAACGATGCGGTGTTTGCAACCCAAAGTCCCGGATTGAATTACAAAAAGGCTTTACAGCAATTTGAAATCGCTCAGAAATTTAATCCCAACAATGCACTGAATAATTTCAGAATCGGGGCCTGCCATATGTACACAACTGATCCCGGCAACGGAATCCCGTTCATCAAAAAAGCTTATGAGCTGGACAAAGCATGTGATCCGTTTATGGAGTATTATTATGGATTGGCACTGCAACTGGAGGGAAAGTACGATGAGGCACTAAAAGCATACACAACATTCGAAACAAACTATAAAAAAGCTGATGAATTCGGAAAATTTGTTTCCCTGCACATCAATGAATGTAAAAATGCAAAAACAGCAATTGCCACACCGGTAAGAGCATGGGTAGACAATGTGAAGGAACTCAATAGTGAATTTGATGATTATGCACCATCCATTTCAACAGACGGAGGTGAAATTATCTACACTTCCAATCGTCCCAACGGAAAACAGGCAAACGAAGTTGGTGAATACGATAAAGACATCTACACGTCTTCTTCTTCCGGACTCAAATGGGCAACACCCGTTGCCATTAAAGGTGGTGTAAATACCGTTGCAGATGACGTCTCTAACAACATTAGTTTCGACGGCACGAAAATGCTGTTACACCGGGATGACAACGGACAGATCGACATTTATGAAAGTACATTGAAAGGCGCAAGCTGGTCAGATCCTGCCAAATTACACTTCCAGATTTCATCCAACAGAGCGAATGAAATCTACGGAGCCTATTCAAATGATGGATGGAGTATTTATTTCTCCCGCGACAATTCAACAAGAAGCACCGGATATGACATCATGTACTCTTCCATGCAGAGCAAAATGGAAAAAGATTTCAAAGCGGCAACAATGCTGGCAGAAGTAAACACAGGGTTTAACGACGGGCCGATTTACCTGCACATTGATGGAGAAACCATGTACATTGCATCTCAGGGAAGAGCTTCCATGGGTGGATACGACATCTTTGTATCCAAAAAAATCCAGGGAAAGTGGACTCCTCCGAAGAACATGGGCTACCCGATCAATACACCGTACGATGATTTCTTTTTTGCTTCTACCGCGAATGGGAAATTCGCTTACATTGCTTCCAATCGTGATGGCGGACAAGGAGGGTACGACATTTACAAGGTGACATTCTGGGGTGACGATAAATTACCGCACCTGGAAACAGAAGATTACCTGCTCGCTTCTGCAATTATGCCCATCAAGGACAATCAGGTGGAAGCAAAAGTAGACGTCAACAGAAAATCATTTACCGTTTTCAAAGGAAAAACAATCGATGCCATTACCAAAAAAGCTGTTGAAGCACAAATTGACATCATCGACAATGCAACAGGTTCTGTTATTGAAACGTTCACAACAAACAGTGCTACGGGTAAATTCATCATCACACTTGCTTCCGGGAAAAACTATGGAATCCTTGTAAGAGCTGAAGGGTATTTGTTCCATTCTGAAAATTTCGACATTCCCAAGGGAGCTGCGGACAACCTGGTAGATAAAACAATTGAGTTGAAAAACATTAAAATCGGAAGTACGATTGCATTGCGAAATATTTTCTTTGATACAGGAAAATCCACATTGCGACCGGAATCGAATTCGGAATTGGACCGATTGGTTAAATTGCTGAAGGATGTTCCAAACCTTAAAATTGAAATTTCCGGGCATACCGACAATACCGGGTCTGCAACCCTTAACAATGAGTTATCAAAAGCGAGAGCGGAAGCTGTTGTAACATATTTGAAAACAAAAGGAATTGCAGCAAATCGCCTGACTTCTGAGGGATATGGTTCTTCCAAACCTGTAGCAAGTAATGACAATGCTGCAGGAAGACAGGAAAACAGAAGAACAGAATTTAAAATAACAGGGAATTAATCCTGAACTTATTAAATCATTAAAGGAGTTGATCCATTGGTTCAACTCCTTTTTTATGTCTTAAAGAATTCTAAATTTTGGGACGGATGTAAAAAAAACACGTACTTTTATACAACAATTAAGTTAAAAGCAATTTAAGATGAAAATGATATTATTCGCATTATTAGTCGGTATAACATCTGTATCAATAGATGATTCGAAATCGATTTATCAATTCAAAGTAACAGATATAGACGGAAAAGAATTTGACCTGTCGACCTTAAAAGGAAAGAAAGTTATGATTGTCAACACAGCATCTAAATGCGGATTGACGCCTCAATACGAGCAACTGGAAAAAATATACCAGCAATACAAAGACAAAAATTTTACAATCATCGGTTTTCCTGCCAATGACTTTATGAGTCAGGAACCGGGAAGCAATGAGGAAATTGCTACTTTTTGTCAGAAAAATTATGGTGTTAGTTTCCCGATGATGTCCAAAATTTCAGTGAAAGGAAAAGAACAGCACCCATTGTACACCTTTCTTACTGAAAAACGGTACAATGGACTGGAAGATAATAAAGTGGCATGGAACTTTCAAAAATACCTGATCAATGAGCAAGGGCAATTGGAAAAAGTTATTTCTCCGAAAACAAGCCCGGATGCACCGGAAATCATTGAATGGATCGAAAAGTAAGTTTCTGATTTATTGTTTTTAAGGAGATAAATGTTTACATTTATAGCATGAGTGATTTTGATTTTTATCCGCCGAAGCCGGAACTGATAGAAAGCGAGAGCAAGACGAATTGGGCTGCGACACTGTTTTCAATTGTCCTGTTTGTACTTGTATTCATGTTTATGTTCTCCAATGAAATCAATTTCATTCTGGCATTGGTCATTGTCTTACTGATTCACGAAATGGGGCACTTCCTGCTCATGAAATTATTCGGGTATCGAAATGTGCGTATGCTCTTTGTCCCGCTAATGGGAGCATTTGTCCACGGGAAAAAGGATACCTATTCACAAAAAGAAAGTCTGTTGGTTGTCGGTGCAGGACCTTTCCCGGGACTGATCATAGGTTTTAACCTGATGTTGTTTTCACAACACGCTAATTCTCCATTGATGTTTCAAACCGGAATGTTATTTCTGATGTTAAACATTATCAACCTCGTTCCGCTGGATCCATTGGACGGAGGTCAGTTATTCAAACTGCTCGTCAGCAAAAATCAGGAAAAATTCCTGATGATTTTTTCCTTTGCCTCTTCCCTGTTGATCATTGGTATCGGATTCTTTCTGAATAGCTTTTTGTTGATGCTTTTTGGGTTCTTCATGGGGTTTCGCGTAAGAGCACTTCAAAAAAACTTTCACCTTCACAAAGAATTAAAAGAAGAAGAAATTCCGTTTACCACCACTTACAAAGAACTTTCAAACAAAGATTTCTGGAAGATCAAACAGATTATTCTTGACAAAACACCAACATTGAATAAATACATTCAATACGCCGAACCCGAAGAAGTAGATATGCTGATGGCTTCTCAGGTAAATTCCGTTCTTATAACACCGGTAAAACAGGATGCCAACCTGTTTCTGAAAATAAGCACCATCATTCTATGGATCCTGGCATTAACAAGTCCGTTTATTCTCTATTATTTACTGGATCTAAACTGGGTTCAATATGCAGTTAAAAGTTGGTGAGAAGGTTGTCTTTTTAAAGGAAGCCGGAGGAGGAATTGTTAGAAAAATAGAAGGGAAAACAATATATGTAGAAGACGAAACCGGCTTCGATCGTCCCTTTCAATCCGGCGATTTAGGAAAAGTACATGGGACGAATTACCACGTACCCGAAGATGAATCAGCACTGTTGCAACTTGCTGACGGCTCAAAAAAAAACAGAACAGATCGACCCAAAGCCTACACACCCTATAAAGATTATTGGGAAATTGATCTCCACTATGAAGATTTAATGGATGTCTATGGTGACCGGTTAATCAGCCGGGAAGACCAGACCCTTTATAAGCAAATGGCAGTGTTCCGGGATGTTTACTACAAAGCACGGCAAAAGAAAATGCGCAAATTAATTGTTATTCACGGTTTCGGGAAAGGCGTATTGCGCCAGGAATTACAGGTTTTCCTCAAAGGACAGGATGGAGTCGATTTTTTTGACGCACCTTATACAGAATACGGGCATGGTGCCATTCAGGTAGAAATCAAGTACCGGTATTGAGCTAAAAACGAATTCAAAACTACACCCCCACAATCAAATTCTTTTCTTAAATTTGCGTGCCTTTTCAGGCGTTTAACAAAAAACATTAATATCAAACAACAAGCATGGCTTTAAAATGTGGTATCGTAGGTTTACCAAATGTGGGTAAATCAACATTATTTAACTGTTTATCCAACGCGAAGGCGCAATCTGCCAACTTTCCGTTTTGTACAATTGAACCGAATGTAGGAACCATTTCTGTTCCCGATCAGCGATTGGAAAAACTGGAAGCACTCGTAAAACCGGAAAAAGTTGTTCCGACAACAATGGAAATTGTAGATATTGCCGGGTTGGTGAAAGGAGCATCAAAAGGTGAAGGTTTGGGAAATCAATTCCTTGCAAATATCCGGGAAACAGATGCAATTATCCATGTGCTGCGTTGTTTTGATGATGGAAACATCATTCACGTAGACGGTTCTGTAGATCCTGTCCGTGACAAAGAAATTATTGACATTGAGCTCCAGTTGAAAGATCTGGAAACAATTGAAAAGAAAATTACGTCCCTGGCACGTGTATTGAAATCGGGAGATAAAGATGCCGTGAAAGAAAATACGCTCGCAACAGCGATCAAAGAAGGATTAGAACAAGGAAAATCCGTTCGTGAGCTGGGGTTTGATGATGAAGAACAAGAGATTATCAAACGTTTTCAATTGATCACATCCAAGCCGGTTCTTTATTTGTGTAACGTAGATGAAGCATCTGTAAAAACAGGGAATAAATACGTTGACATTGTAAAAGAAGCAGTGAAAAATGAACGTGCAGAAGTATTGGTAATCGGTGCAAAAATTGAATCGGACATCAACGAACTGGAAACATACGAAGAACGAAAAATGTTCCTCGATGAATTGGAACTGGATGAACCGGGTGTGAACCGTTTGATCCGTTCTGCATACTCTCTGCTGAATCTGCAAACCTATTTTACCGCAGGTGTGAAAGAAGTACGTGCATGGACGGTGAATAAAGGAGCAACGGCACCACAGGCTGCCGGTGTGATCCATTCCGATTTTGAAAAAGGATTTATTCGTGCGGAAGTCATGAAATACGATGATTTTGTATCTTTAGGTTCTGAAGCTGCTGTAAAAGAAGCAGGGAAATTTAAAGTCGAAGGAAAAGAATACATCGTACAGGACGGTGATTTGATGCACTTCCGATTTAACGTGTAAGGATAATTTTAGAGTACCGGAATGCTCGATTTTTAGAAAACTAGCATTCAAAAAGTCGGGAAAAACCTTGAATTTATAACAAGAAATGTACGTTGCATCAGTAAAAATGACCAACTCTAAAGTATAACTTCTAAAAATCTAAATTTTAGACTTCTAGAATCTAAACTAAAATATATGTCAGAAATAGTAGCAAATAATCCGAATTTAAAATCATGGGTAGAAGTTCCTGCCAACAGTGATTTTCCGATCCAGAACCTGCCGTTCGGCGTTTTTAAAACAGACTCCCTCTCCCCGAGAGTAGGATCGCGAATCGGTGAATTTGTCATTGACCTGAAAACATTATTTGTTCTTGGTTACTTTGAAAATCTGCCATTCTCATCAGAAGATTTCGACACGAACAGTCTGAATTCATTGATGAAAAAAGGAAAAGCAGCAACAAGAAACTTGCGTAACCGGCTTTCAAAATTATTTTCGACAGGGCACGATGATTTGCAAAAAAATGCACACCATGTTGACCAGATTTTGGTACCCGTTGCATCTGCAATCATGTTGATGCCTGTTCAAATCGGTGATTATACTGATTTTTATTCCTCTCGTGAGCACGCTACGAATGTAGGAACCATGTTCCGTGATCCGAACAACGCATTACTTCCAAACTGGTTGTGGATTCCTGTTGGTTACCACGGTCGGGCAAGTTCTGTGATCATTTCCGGAGAACCGATTTACCGCCCGAAAGGACAAATCAAACCAAATCCGGAAGAGAACCCGATTTATGCTCCGTGCAGAAACCTGGATTTCGAATTGGAAACCGCATTTATCACGTATGACGGAAAACCGCTCGGAGATTCTATTTCTACTGAAGAAGCAGAAGAATACATTTTCGGAATGGTATTATTCAACGACTGGTCGGCACGCGATATTCAGACGTGGGAATACGTTCCGCTCGGACCGTTTCTTGCGAAGAATTTTGCTTCATCTATTTCTCCCTGGATTGTGACACTGGATGCACTTCAGCCTTATAAAGTTGCCGGACCTGTTCAGGATCCGAAGGTATTGAGTTATCTGGAGTACAACGGAGAAAAATCATATGATATCAATCTGCAGGTTTTGATTCAACCGGAAAACGGAGAGGAAAACCTGATTTGCCGCTCCAATTTCAAATACATGTATTGGAACATGGCACAACAACTTGCGCATCATACAGTGAACGGATGTAATATCCGCGGTGGCGATTTGATGGGATCCGGAACTATTTCAGGACCAACTCCCGATTCTTATGGTTCGATGTTGGAACTGGCGTGGAAAGGAACAAAACCACTACAGATGTCAGACGGAACAGAACGAAAATTCATCCAGGACAATGACACGGTAATCATGCGTGGTTATTCCGAAAAAAACGGTATCCGAATCGGTTTCGGAGAAGTAAGTACGAAAGTATTACCTGCAAAATAATTTCGAAAACAAAA
>DHNG01000040.1:0-3724 GCA_002409405.1 Flavobacteriales bacterium UBA5422
GACGTTGATGGCGTTGAAGTTGTTGTGTTCGGAGAGGTTGTCGTAGTTGGTTTAGCAGCGTCTGCTTTCTTTTTAGCTTCTGCCTCTGCTTTTTTACGACGTGCCTCTGCCTCTGCTATTTCTTTTTTGATTGCCGCATCGATCTGTATTTTCAGGTTGGCACGTTTGCGCTCATCCTCTTTCAACTTCGCAACTATTTGTCCTTCCTGTGCTTTTAATTCCTGGTACACTACCTGTTGTTTCTGTTGATCGGACACAATCTGCTCACGCTCGGTCTTTTTCTCATCCAACATTTTAGATTTGTACTCCTTTTCTTTTTCAATGTTCTTCATCTCCGTTGCAATCAACCGTTGATGTTGTTCAATCACCAAAAACTGTTTTTTGATCATTTCCTGAATTTTTTCCAGGTATTTTGCTCGCTTGATGGCCTCATAATAACTGTCAGAAGAGAAAATATACATCATTTTCCCATATTTATTCCGATGTTTATAGGCGTATATCAACAACTTCTTGTATTGTTCTCTGAGCGTTTTCATTTCTTCGCTCAATTGTTCAATCTGGTTTTGTTTCTCTTTGATTTTTAATTCCGCACCACGAATCTGGTTATCAAAATTGCGAACCAATTGTTCCCTGTATGCAATTTGATTATTCAGTAATTTCAACTCATTAAATGAAGACTCTGTATTCGACTTTGCTTTTTCGAGCAACTGTTTGGTATTCGCAATGTTGTTTTCCAATTGCTGCTGTTCTCTCTTCAGTTTTTCACTGGTAGACTGCGCAATGGATTGTGAAGCCGTCATCAGGCATACAATTCCCAATATGATCTTACTTACACTTTTCATACGAATCAGGAATTACAATGATCATTTCTTTTGGAACGTTTAGTTCTACTTTATCGTATGTCATCGACAACAAGATCTGGTTTTTTGGTGTTTTAATCTCTGCTGTGATGATTTTTGGCGATGAGAAAACATCACCTGCCATATACTCCGGATAATTAACGGAAATCGTTACCTCATCTTTAAAACTGGTGATTTCTACTTTTTTCAACTGCTTTAAATCCGGACTCAGGTAGTACGAAATAAGTACCCTTCCCTCGTCTTCCATCTTTTTTTGTGTTGAAAGAACGTAATTATAGGGATCGGGAATCAGGTAATATTCCTGTTCAGGATTGAAATCTAACGGTCTCCCCAACAGCAATTCTTCAAGGTTTAAATAAGAGAAATCTACACCAAACCTGTTTTTAAAAAAATTCAAGTCTTCCAGAATATAACATTTCTCTTTCTTGTTGGAAATTTTTACTGAATCGGTTGTTATCATCGCTGTGATAATCGGAATTCCCGCATACGTAATCAATGCGTTTACGGCAGTATCTTTTTGAATTTTCAGCGATGTTTTGAAGCTAATATTTTGCTTATTATCTGTATATTTTGTATCAATTTTCGTCGACAAAAACTGCGGAACTGATTTGCTGATGCTGTCCAATGCAGCTACCAATTCTTCTTCTTTTACTTTCGGAAGTTTATCTTGTCCTTCTGTCAGTTTCCTGGCACACGACTGGATCCCGATTGCCAACACACCAATTACTATGTTAATCCAAATTCTCATGGTATGTTTTTGTTGCAATTTTCTTCTCAATGATTGTTCCCTTTGCTCCTAGTTGAACCGCTTTCTCCCAAAATTCAACTGCTTTTTCTTTGTCGTTCAATTTAGAATAGACATCTCCCAGGTGTTCTGCAATTACCTGTTGTTGATTATCCAGTTCGAATGCTTTCAAAAAGTCAGTAAGTGCTGCCTCATATTTTCCTTGCTTAAAATAGACCCATCCTCGTGTATCATAGTAATTCGGTTGCTGAGGAGATTTTGTGATCGCTTGATTGGCAAGACTCAATGCCAATTCCAAATCGGTTTTTGCATTCGCCAACCGGTATGCAAAATTATTTTTCAGCAGGTTACTTTCTGCGTCTAGTTTAACTGCATCCTGATAAAATTGTTTTCCCTCTTTGTAATTTTTAGCGGTAAAGTAAGCTTCTCCCATTTGACCGAGAAATTCCGCTTCCAGCTTTTTATCATTCACCACCATCGATTTCCCGATAGTGAGTACATCAATTGCCTCATTTACTTTTTTCAGCTGAACGGCACTCACTCCGTTGAGTAAATAAACGATCGGCATCGTTGTAAAATAATTCAGACATTCCTTGCTATCTGTGTACAGTTCTTCCCACATCGACGACTGGTATTCTAATAACATCACCTGATTCCAGATCGGGAACTGCTTCTTTTCAAATTTTAATGCCTTTCTGTAATGCTCCAATGCTCCCTGCTCATCATCTTTCGCCATCAGATAATCGCCTTTGATGGAATACGATTTTGCATCTTCCGGGTGCAACATGATCATCAAGTCGATGAGTTCTTCTGTTTCTTTAGCGGATGCCAACGGTGTTTCCTGTAAACTAATCAGCAAACTCATTTTTGTATCGACATCAACATCCTGACACTGAAAAGCTGCTTTGAATTCTGTAAATGCCTCCGCTGTTTTCCCTTTTTGCCGGTAGATTTCACCCAAAGCCAGGTGTGCTCTTCCGTTCTCCGGATCGGCATCCACCAACTGCTTGAGAAAATCAACTCCTTTATTCATGTCTCCTTTTTTGAAGTAATGATCGACCATTGTTGCAATGATCTGAGGTTCTTTCGGGTATTCCACTAAAATAGATTCTAATTCTGCCAGCGCTTCTTTCTCCTTTTTTAAGGACATGTACAGGTTGTATTTCTCCAACGACAAACTTGGATTTTTCCCCATCACATCTTCCGCCTTATTCAATACCTGGATAGATTCATCTACTTTTCCTGTTCTCAGTAAGCAATCTCCGTAACCATATAGCCAGCTCAGGTTTGTCGGTTCGTGTTCAACTAATTTTTTGAAGTATGGGACCGCTTTTTCAAACTGCTGTGTATCGTAGTTTAAAATGGCGAGTTCTTCTGCATACCAAATATTCTTCGGATCAATTTCATAGGCCTTCGTTACCATCTGAATAGCTGGCTGATATTGATTTTTCAAGGAGTATAACTGTGCCAGCGCAAAGTATACTGCATCGTCATTTTGCTTTATCTCCAGACACTTGTTAAATGCTTCAATTGCTGCATCTGTATCTCCTTTGATCTTCAAACGCATTCCATTGTGAAATGCTTCGATATACGGAAATTCTGCCTGTGAATGGGGTTGTTCCTGCTTCTTCCCTTTTTTGGAAGAAGAGGTATCACTTTGGGCTGATTTTTTTGTTCCGCAAGAACCGATCATTACCCCTGAAATAAGCACTATGACTGTTAGAAATTTCATCCTTTTATTGTTGTATAATCACCAATGCTCAAATCCTGCGCCACAGATTCAAAATGCGCATTGGAGCCGATCATTGAGTTGGCTACGATGGCATTTTTGATGGAAGAATTATGTTGGATAATTGAGTTTTTAACGACCGATATCGCAATATTGCTATTTGCTCCTATCGACACATGCGGACCTACTACGGAATCCTTGATCACTACATTTTCTCCGATAAAGCATGGTGCAATAATCGTCGAATTTTCAATCTCCGCTGATTGAGCAATAAATAATTTTCCTTTGTCTTTGTCGTATTCCAATACCCGCTGATTGGTAAAAACCGTCACTTCTTTATTCCCGCAATCCAACCACTCAATCACTTCTCCCGGTTTGAATTTATATCCG
>DHNG01000040.1:3853-11630 GCA_002409405.1 Flavobacteriales bacterium UBA5422
ATATCCGGATTCTGTCAAACGTCTCAATGCATCCGGAAGTTGGTATTCTCCTCCTTTAATCACATTATTATCTATCAGGTATTCCAGTTCTTTTCGTAATTTTTCTCCTTCCCTGAAATAGTAAATTCCGATCATCGCCAAATCAGAAACAAATTCTTTCGGTTTTTCTACAAAGTCAATAATTTCTCCTGCTTCATTCATCTTTATTACACCAAAAGCAGATGGATCTTCAATTTGTTTTACCCATAAAATACCATCATCATTCGGATCAATTTTGAAATCGGCTTTGAATAATGTATCAGCAAATGCCACAACAGTTGGACCAATTAGTTGCTCTTTGGCACATAGAACTGCATGAGCTGTCCCCAATGGTTCTTTTTGGTAATGAATAGAACCCTTTGCCCCTAACTTTTCGGCAACACTGATCAATTCTTGTTCTACTTCGGATCCGAAATCCCCGATTACAAATGCTATTTCATCAATTTTATTATTTAAAACTGCTGCAATATCTTCTACCAACCGATGAACGATTGGTTTCCCTCCAACCGGAACCAATGGTTTCGGAACAGTTAATGTATGTGGTCTCAGGCGGCTTCCACGGCCAGCCATTGGAATGATTATATTCATGTATTACTATTTTATTTTACACCCGTACTTCCAAAACCTCCCTCTCCACGGTCCGTTTCAGAAAGGGACTCTACTACTTTAAATTTAGCTTGTTTGTGTTTTGCAAATACCAATTGAGCAATCCGTTCTCCGTCTTCAATCAAAAAATCTTCATTGGAAAGGTTAATCAAAATCACACCAACCTCTCCTCGATAATCTGCATCAATTGTCCCTGGAGAATTAAGAACCGTAATCCCTTTTTTTAACGCCAAACCGCTTCTCGGTCGAACCTGACATTCATACCCTTGTGGCAATTCCATGAATAATCCTGTTTTTACCAGAATTCTTTCTAATGGTTTTAATAGTATGGGGTCGTCTATGTTTGCCCGAACGTCCATTCCTGCGGAAAAAGCTGTTTCGTATTGCGGTAACGGATGTTTCGACTTATTAATGATTCTGACTTTCACTGGTTGCTGTTTGTAAAACAAACAAAGGTATAAAAATGAAAAAGATTAAAGATGTAAAGCAAGGGAAAGTTGTTAGGGTGAAGATGTTGAAAAGGTGAGGAAATAACAATTACTCTTTGACTTTGAGATAACGTCATATCGCAATTTTGAGAACTGCCAGAATTGCCTTATAATTAGAAAAATAGACTCCGTATGTTTGCCTGGCTCAATATTATTTCTTAACTTAAAGAAAAGTATTCTATTTATCTACCTTTTTAAAACCACACATTATGGGTGCAACTAAAAATGAAGCATACACACAACAACAAATCCTAAGAGCCAGATTTTTTAAAGCCATTAGTCATCCTGCCAGAATTGCTGCTCTTGAAAAATTAATAGCAGCTGCAGGAGAGGAACTCGGATTTAATGAGTTGTTTGACGGAATAGAACTGGCACAATCAAGTAAATCACGTCATTTAAAACAATTGGTTGAAGCCGGATTTGTGAAAACAAAACTGGCAATCAGGGACAACAGAAGTTGTCTCCGCTATCGAATTAATAAACCTGCCATTGAATTTATTCAGGGATTTTTAGATGTAATTTATGAAACAATTGATCTGGATGTCAATGAAAAATGTGCTGTTATTGATGGCTTTTTCTCAGGTTTTCAACCAACTATCAACTGGCAAGCATCTTTTCAGACGTAGATTTTTTATTTTACGTTCATGGTGTTCTCAAAAAAATTAATTTTGTAGGAATCCTATACCTCTCAATTACTGAAGCAGACTGATTACGATGGAACATTTTTACCGTCAGCACGTAGAAATTTGAAGAGATGCCAAAATTAAGCAGTGAACATCAGTATTGTATTCTGTGCGGAAACGATGAATTAATCCCGATGGAACGATATAAGGCAGCACACTTGTGCCAATGCCTTAAATGTCATCTTGTGTTTTCAAGTCAACAACCGACATCCAACGAAATTGAACTATTACAGAAAAGTAAAAAGTGGAAAGATCATATCACAGATGATGCATATCGTCGTTACACGCACATATTAGATCGCTTTGAACACTTTCGAAAAAATGGAAGAATCCTTGATCTGGATTGCAGCCATGGAGAGTTTTTGGAAATGGCCAAAGAAAGAGGTTGGGAAGTATATGGTACTGCTGATACCAAAGAAGCGCTTGAACTGTGCAGAGATAAAGGACTTGAGATGTACGAAGGAGCAATGAATGTAGAGATTTTTGCTGAAAATAGCTTCGATATTGTCTGCGCCCGAAATATTTTGGAGCACCTCATCAACCCAAATGAGGAAATAAAAAAAATCAAACGAATTATCAGAAGCGGAGGGCTTTTGTACGTTACAACACCCAACTTCAATTCTTTTCTACGTTTTCGCTTAAGAGAAAAATACAGCATCATTTCTTACCCGCTTCGCTTAGTATACTATACACGGCGCCCATTTAAACGGTTGTTTAAGATAAATGATTTTAAAATAATGGAAACCGAGGCATCCGGAGTAAGTATTTCAAAGCGCCAGATTGCACGAGCAAAATCAACCGTTCCAATTACAGAAGAATCCGATTTCATAGAATGGGATGAGGGGACAAAAGAAAGTTGGTTCTCTCGTTTTCAGAAAAAGAATCTGAACCCGATATTTAGTTTTTTTGGGATTGGGGACTTTTTAAAGGGTTGGTTCGTGAAACCGTAAAGGGATTCTATTCATAGAAACTCTTGCTCATATCGTAATAGTGCGATAACATCACCAGATATGATCAATCTAAAGTATTTTGTACCTTTGCATTCGCAACAAGCATGGTAATGGCGGGTCAATCTCTGTACTGTATCAATTTATTGAGTTATGAACGCTTTCCAACCCGGGAAGTAATGATCGGGAATGTCGGTGTGGGGGGAAAAAATCCTGTTCGGGTACAATCTATGACAACAGCAGACACCATGAATACGCAGGAGTCCATTGATGAATCCATTCGGATGATTGATGCCGGATGTGAAATTGTTCGTTTAACGGCCCCCAGTAAAAAAGAAGCGGAAAATCTGAAACGTATTAAACAAGGGCTACTTGACCGAGGGTACTCTACCCCATTAGTCGCAGATATTCATTTCACTCCGAATGCAGCGGAAATTGCTGCCGATTACATTGAAAAAGTTCGCATCAATCCTGGGAATTATGCAGACAAAAAGAAATTTGAGGAGATTGATTATACAGACAATTCGTATCAACAGGAGTTGATACGAATCGAACAAAAATTCACGCCACTCGTTCTCAAATGTAAAGAATTGAAGCGTTCCATGCGTATAGGAACCAATCACGGTTCACTTTCCGACAGAATTCTTAGCCGTTATGGCGATACCCCTGAGGGAATGGTCCAATCCGCAATGGAGTTTATTCACATATGCGAAAAAAACGATTACTACGATCTGGTAATTTCTATGAAAGCAAGTAATACTCTCGTTATGGTACAAGCCTATCGGTTGTTAGTAGCAAGAATGATAGAGAACGGTCAGAACTATCCCCTGCATCTAGGAGTAACCGAAGCAGGTGACGGAGAGGATGGACGAATCAAAAGCGCAGTGGGGATCGGGGCATTACTTGAAGATGGTTTAGGAGACACCATTCGCGTTTCATTAACGGAAAATTCAGAACATGAAATTCCCGTTGCAAAAAAACTACTGGAAAAATTTGAAGGAATTGAATCGGAATGTACAACGGAAGCATTCTCGTTGACCTATTCTCCTTATAGCTATACAAGAAGAAAAACATTGGAAATCGCCAACATTGGGTGTGGACACGTACCGGTAGTTGTTGCTGACCTTTCTAAAAAAGAAAGCATCACTCCTGCTAATTTCTTCGGGTTTGGTTATAGCTATTCTGTTCAATTGGACAAATGGAATCTGATGGACCTCGCTGCTGACATTGTATATCTTGGGAAACAGTCCATCGATTTTGAAGTTCCGGGAACAGTGCGTTTGCTAAAGGATTTCGACAATTGGAACAATGATCCGAAGTACACACCACTGATTTCATTTACTCAAAAAGATGAAATAGATCCTACCATTGTTCATTTTATTTCAATTGATTTAGATGAAGTAATTGCAATAGAAGAATTAGCCAACCGGCCCAATGCTGTCTTTATCATTGAAACAAGCAAACGACATAAAACACCTGTTTTTCGCAAATTTCGATTGAAATTAGATAAAAAAAACATTAAAAATCCAGTTGTTTTCAAAACAAATTATACCACTTCCGATGAAGAAACGTTCCAATTACACAGTTCTTCTGACCTGGGAATTCACCTCATCGACGGATTCGGAGACGGGGTGTGGATTACAGGAAACCACAGTCTGAATCTGATCAACTCTCTTAGTTTTGGGATTCTTCAGGCAACACGTACACGCATTTCAAAAACTGAATACATTTCCTGCCCGTCTTGTGGCAGAACCTTATTTGATTTGCAGGAAACAACAGCTAGAATTCGTGCAAAAACAGCCCACCTAAAAGGAATTAAAATCGGGATCATGGGGTGCATTGTTAATGGTCCTGGAGAAATGGCCGATGCTGATTACGGATACGTTGGAACAGGTCCCGGAAAAATCAACCTGTACAAAGAAAAAACGGTTGTGCGGAAAAATGTTCCCGAAGAGGAAGCTGTTCAGGCACTCATTGAGCTGATCGCTGAACATGGTGATTGGATCGAGCCGAAAGAAGAGTAAGTTTACAACCAGGTTTTATTTTAATCTGTTTTTTAATGTTCGTGTAATGATCAAAGTTAATTTATCGTAACTTTAATAAAAATGCTGATCATGAAAACCTTTACACGTATTCTCATTTCAATCATTCCACTAGGAGTCGGGTTTTTAGCAGGAATGGCTACCGCTACAGGAATTGATGACTGGTACCCCTATCTCGAAAAACCGGTATTCAATCCCCCGAACTGGTTGTTCGGTCCGGTATGGACCGTTCTGTACCTGCTGATGGGAGTTACCATCTACCGCTTGCTAACGAAACCATCCAGTGCGGAACGCTCATATGCAATGAGAATTTTTTGGATTCAACTGGTACTAAACGGAGCCTGGAGTTTCATTTTCTTCAATGCACAGCAATTGGGTTGGGCTTTTATTGAAATTCTGCTTATCTGGATCGCCATTGTTTGGATGATTGTCACAGCTCATCGTGTAGATAAAACTGCAGCATATATACAAATCCCGTATCTGATCTGGGTGAGTTTTGCATCAGTCCTCAACGGTACTTTGTGGTGGATGAATCAATGAAAACGTATCTCCCGAAAATTGGAGATCATATTGAATTTTGCATCTTGCTTCACAACAAACTCATTTAAAGTATATTGATTGCAAATTAATTTTAGTTTTCTTATTCAGGAATCAAAAATCGAAAATCCGTCAACTTCCAACGCTTATAAGTTAAAATTAGACGAATATAAATTTATTCTTAATTTATCGTACCGTATGTCGCCACAGCGTATTCAGATAGCTATATTTGCATCCTCATAACAAATATACCGTACAATGAAAAAACAAATTTTATGCTTGTTTATCGGAGGAGCCCTTTTGGCTGCTTCTTGTTCCAGAACTCCTGAAAGTAAAGAGACGGAATACACTACAAATGTGAAAGGATTCCTGAATGCAAAAAATAATGAAGAAGGGGAACCTGTATTCAACATGATCAGCTTATCATTAGTGACTGACGACTGGGATGGAAAAGAAGATTTCAGCCCGAACAGTGGAGATGACAAATTAGTGAAAGTAGAGTTCTCTATCCAATCAACAGATGGTAGTGTAGATATCGGAATGATGGAAACCAATCTTGGACTGTTTGATTCTTCTACTAAAAAAACATATCCTGCAAGTGTTTCTATTGCTACAGGTCCAACATTACAGGCTCTTATGTCTACTTTCGAAACAGGTTACGCAGTATTCAGCGTTCCGGTAGATGCGAAATTGGATAACCTGTACCTGGGTGCAAGTACTAAAGACGGAGCAATCGATTTGAGCAAAGAAAATATCGAATCATTGTTGCCATTGAAGAAAATGGAAGCTCCTGCCGAAAAAACAGTTGCGTTGAGCGCTTCTCATGCAATTGAGGATATCCTCTTCGGAATGACGAAAACATATACATTCAAAAGCGTGACTTTCAATGCAAATGATGACAAAGTTAAAAATTTCCACTCTGCAAACCCTGGAATGGAAGGATACAGCTTCGTGAAATTAGAATTGGATATCGATAACTCTTCCAAGACTGAAAAAGCATGGGTAAACTTACCTTACCTGATTTCAGAATATGGTTATTCAATTCCTGATTACGATTCTTCATTCGGAGAAAAGCCATCTGAAGTTGCACCTGGAAAAACAAGTCTTACATTGTACTACAGAGTTCGTACAGGAGAGAAAGTAACCGCATTCGTTGGTGAAGACAGAAAAGCAGACGACTATTCTGTAAAATTATAAGGATAGTAAAAGAAATAATCATCCATATCTGGGATGTTTTAATTTCAAAAAATAATACTGAAAAGAGATCGTACGTGAAAACGGCGGTCTCTTTTTTATTACGACCATTTCCTGCTGAAAAGGAATTCTGGTGTGAATAGAAAAACCAATAAAAAACTTCTAAAGGAAATAAGCGATAACTAACCAGGTACATCAATTTTTGAAGTGAATGTGATTGGTTTGTGCTTTCCGTTAAAAATTCCTCTAAATTTTCTATCTTTGCACCTTACTTTTTTGCAAACTTGGGTGTTGCAGATTTAAACGGAAACTAAAAAATGGAATTGAGCAGTTTAACAGCTATTTCGCCGATTGACGGGCGCTATCAACGTAAAACAAATGAACTTCAACCGTACTTCTCCGAATTTGGATTGATCAAATACAGAGTCATTGTTGAAGTAGAATACCTCATTGCTTTGGTAGAAGCAGGAATCGAGCCGTTGCAACAATTTCCAACAGACAAATTTGCCGATCTGAGAGCAATCTGTACGAATTTTTCGGAAGAAGATGCGCTGTGGATTAAAAACACGGAGAAAACAACCAACCACGATGTAAAAGCAGTAGAGTACTTCTTGAAAGAAAAAATGCAGCAACTCGGATTGGAAGCACACCTCGAATTTGTGCATTTTGGTCTGACATCACAAGACATTAATAATACAGCCGTTCCTTTGTCTTTGAAGGACGCAGTGCATGAACAATACCTGCCCTTGTTACAACACGTATTGAACAAGCTCAACGCATTGAAAAAAGAATGGAAAGACATTCCGATGCTGGCAAGAACACATGGACAACCGGCTTCTCCAACACGTTTAGGAAAAGAGATTCAAGTATTTGAAGAGCGTATCGAACGTCAGTTGGATTTGTTAAAGCAGATTCCTTATTCTGCAAAATTCGGTGGTGCCACTGGAAACTTCAATGCACATCATGTCGCTTTCCCTCAACATGACTGGGTTGCGTTCGGAAACGATTTCGTGAACAATAAACTGGGACTGAACCGTTCACAGACAACCACACAAATTGAGCACTACGATAACATTGCGGCATTATTTGATGCGTTAAAGCGCATCAACACTATTATCCTGGATCTGAACAGAGACATGTGGACCTATATTTCTCAAGATTATTTCAAACAAAAACTCAAGGAAGGAGAAATTGGTTCTTCGGCAATGCCACACAAAGTGAATCCGATTGATTTTGAAAAT
>DHNG01000034.1:0-189 GCA_002409405.1 Flavobacteriales bacterium UBA5422
GCAGGATAAAAAAATGACCATCGATAAGATTTATAAGGGGATCGAAGATGTCAGTACAGAAGAATTGCTCATAGAAAAAGAGATCAAACTAGCGCAGTTAGAACTGATTTCGATGGACAATGTTCTGAATTTGAGAATCGCCAATGTCTTTGATGAGTTTGAGCTCATTGAAAACGCCAACATTGTTAA
>DHNG01000034.1:339-2597 GCA_002409405.1 Flavobacteriales bacterium UBA5422
TGAAAACGCCAACATTGTTAAAGCAACTAAATATGCAGAAGAAGAGAACGAAAAAACAAATGTATATATAGGTGTTTTTAGTGTGTTTGTAGCTATTTTATTGTTGTTGATGGCTTACATTATCATTCAGTATGTTAAGAAAAATAACTTGTATAAGATGGCATTGAAGCGGTCGACGACTGAAACAGAAAAATTGGTCAAAACACGAGAGCGATTAATGGCAACAATTAGCCATGAAATCAGAACACCAATGCATGCTATTAATGGATTTGCACAGCAACTTTCCAAAGAACAATTGTCCAACCAACAGCAAGAATACGTCTCGATGATCCGGAAATCGTCAGAACATTTAACCTATCTGATTAATGATGTGCTTGATTTGTCGAAGCTGCAGAACGGAAAGCTAAAACTCAATGTAGCTTCCTTTAACCTGAAGGAATTGATCACGGATATAGCGGTGCTTTCGAAGGAATTACTACAAGGAAAAGAATTGGAAATCAGAGTAAATATTGATCCTTCTCTGGTTGATTTTTATTTGGGAGATGCATACCGTTTGCGGCAGATCTTTCTCAATATTATGAGTAATGCCGTGAAATTTACAGAGAAGGGAAGTGTGGTGATGTTGGTGACACTCGATGAAAAAAGTGATACCTTACATACGATTAGAATTGTCGTAGAAGATACTGGTATTGGTATGACAGAAAGTGAACTGGAAAAAGTTTTTAATGAATTTGAGCAGTTTAATACAGGAGTAAACAGTAAAATATCTGGAACAGGGCTGGGACTTTCGATCACGAAAAAATTAATTGAACTTCACAAGGGGAAAATAGGCATCAAAAGTGAAAAAGAAAAAGGAACGACGGTAGAAATTCTTCTAAAACTAGAGGTAACTTCTCCCCCTGAAAAGTCTACAGCACCTCCCAAAAAACAAATTTCATGTTCTTCTGTTCTCATTGTCGATGATGAGGAATATAACAGAAAACTACTCAAGGCCATGCTGAAATCCTATGGAATAACCTTATTGGAGGCTCCAAATGGAAAGGAAGCGCTGGAACGATTGCGACAACATGAAGTAGATCTGATTTTACTGGACTCCAGGATGCCGGTTATGGATGGAAAGCAAACGGTTCAAAAATTGCGTGAAATGGAGCAACAATCCGGAAAAAGTACCAATGTCATTTTATTGACAGCAGCTGGAACGGAAACTGAAGAGTTGCTGGAACTGGTGAATGGCTATGTGTCCAAGCCTTTTAGCGAAGAGCAGTTAATTGATGAGATCAACAGAGTGTGTGGAGCAAACAATCAAATGATGACAGGAATGGAGCAGCAACAGGAAGAGAGTCACCAATTCCCGGTTGATTTTAGAAATCTAAGATCGTTGAGTGGAAGTGATAAGGGATTCTATGCAGATATGCTTACAACTTTTATTTCAACAACATCGATTGGTGTACAGACAATGAAAGTTGCACTTTCCAATACCGATTGGGAACTTCTTGCCAATGAGGCACATAAAATAGCATCTCCCTGTCGCCATTTGGGAGCACTGCAATTTCATGGATTGTTGAAAGACATCGAAAGACAGGCACGGGAACACAATGATTTGAAGCAAATAAAACAATTAATGAAAGAGCTGGAAGAAGAAGCTGAAGTTGTTTTGCAGGCAGTTAACGAGGAATTGAGAACTATTCACTAATTTTGCGCCCGATGAAACACGAACAGGCTTTTAATATTTATGTGGTAGAGGACAACGAGTGGTACAATAAGTTGTTAGTGCATACACTTTCCCTTAATCCGGAATTTACAGTTAAATCATTTTTTTCAGGTGAAGAAATGTTAAGAGAACTGTCTGATATAGTAGACGTTGTAACGTTGGATTATCGTTTGCCGGATACAACGGGAGACGTACTGCTTAAAAAAATAAAAGAACGAAGCCCTAATACAGAGGTGATTATTATTTCTGAGCAAAGTGAAATTACTACAGCCGTAGAATTGTTGAAACTGGGAGCTTATGATTACCTTGTTAAATCAGAAGACATTCGTGACCGTTTGTGGAATTCGGTGAATCATGTAAGAAAGCATGCCGGGTTAAAACAAAAGATTGAGATACTGCAATCTGAAGTAGAAAAAAAATACGATTTTCAAAATTCAATTCTTGGACAAAGCGGTACCGTAAAAGCGGTCCATAATATGGTATCCAAGGCTGTGAAAACAACAATTACAGTGTGCATCACAGGAGAAACGGGAACGGGAAAAGAAGT
>DHNG01000034.1:2729-3728 GCA_002409405.1 Flavobacteriales bacterium UBA5422
TGGGTGCGGAAAAGAAGGTATTGCTGAAACTATTGTAAAATTTAGTCCTCGTAAGGATAATCCTTTTATAAAGGTTAATTGTGGAGCAATTCCTGAAAATCTTTTAGAATCAGAGCTGTTCGGATATGAAAAAGGTGCATTTACAGGTGCCCAGAACCGACGTATCGGAAAGTTTGAACAAGCACATGGAGGAACCCTTTTCCTGGATGAAATAGGAGAGATGGACATTGCGTTCCAAGCCAAACTACTGCGAGCAATCCAGGAGCGGGAAATTACCCGAATCGGTGGAAACGAGCAGGTAAAAATAGATTGTCGGATAATTGTAGCAACTAACCGGGATCTGATTCACGAAGTGAAAGAGGGGAATTTCCGGGAAGACTTGTATTATCGGCTGTTTGGCTTGCCGATTCACTTACCGCCGCTGCGTGAACGTGATAAAGATGTATTGTTGCTTGCCAAACATTTTATTTCAGAATTCTGTAAAGAAAACAAAGTCCCGGTCAAACAAATCCGTGACGATGCTCGTGGAAAACTAATGGCATATAACTGGCCGGGGAATATCAGAGAACTGAAATCGGTAGTTGAATTGAGTGTAGTTATGTCTGATACGGAGGAAATTACTGCAGACGACTTGACGATCAATCCCAAGGACATGCTGCCTGAATTGTTGCTTCACGACCTGACCATGCGCGAGTATGAAATTGCAATTGTGAAACATTACATGAAACGTTTTGATAACAATACCAAGTCAGTTGCAGATAAATTAGCGATCGGCCAGACAACAGTCTATCGATTACTGAAAGAAGATGAAGCGGATGCGAACTGATTATTCAAAATTCAGGTATAGAATAATTATTCATTTATAAATTGATAATTCACTATTCGATAACAATTTTTTTTTAGATTTGCTGAGTATCAATTAGATTGTATTTACTACTAACAAAGAGCTGCTTATCGGATGAGAACTTACTTCTATTTACTTCTTCTATTCACCTTTAC
>DHNG01000034.1:3911-18568 GCA_002409405.1 Flavobacteriales bacterium UBA5422
TATCATTTAACGAGCGTTGAGGATTTGAACGGCGACTATCAGTTTTACTTTGGTTCGAGTGTTGATTTGGATGGCAAGCGAGTGATTATGAAGTCAGGGACCTTACATTTGTATTGGAGTACGGGTCAGCAACAGAGTTACAGTTACAACAGTTTAGACGTATCGACCTTTCCTGCAGGCGGTATGGGTTTATTAGTTACCCCATTAAATCTACCGAGTGAAGGTTGTGGATTTGTAGAGGCGGTTTTTGAGTTCAGTATTTCGGGTTGTACAACCCCATCCTTCACGTTAAGTGAGACTATTTTTTACGGTACTCCTGTAACTGGTTCTATTACGGCTTCAGCAGGTAGCTGCGGGAGCTATACCTTCAGCGCAAACTTAACATCACTAGGTATTACGAGTCCATTGTGGGGTTTTGGAGACGGCGTTCATTCGACGCATCCGTCACCTTTTTATACTTACAGCAGCAACGGGACATATATTGTTACACTTCAGGATGCAGAAAACCCGACGGTGTGTCCTTCGTACATTGAAGTCACGGTGAGTGGCTTCCCCTCGGCGAGCTATAGCTGGAATGGTTCGTGTACAAACACCAGTGTTAGTTTTCATGCCCAGACAGCAGGAGCCACCTACAGCTGGGATTTTGGCGACGGTCAGACCTCGACGCTTCAGAACCCCTCCCATACGTACGCATCAGCGGACATTTACACCGTTACGTTGACCGTCAGCAACGGCACGTGTACCTCGACTGTTTCCCAGCAGGTTCAGGCCGGTCCCCAGACCCCTTATTTCAGTTCCCCTCAGCTGTGTGAGGGAACCCCTTTTGTACCTCAGAACCTTCCCTTGTGGGCAGATACGTACAGCTGGGATTTTACTACCGATGGCACAGAAGATGCGACGGGTTATTTGATCAATCACAACTTTACAACGGACTTCACAAGTTCTACCGTTAACACGTTCAACGTAACGCTTACGGTTACTTACGGAGGCTGTACCTCGAGCCACACCCAGGCCGTCAGCGTTTATAAACCCATTGATGCGACCTTCACAAGCGCATTGACCGGTTCGTGCACTTATACAGAGTATACATTCACTCCTTCGAGCACCACAAGTGGTCCCGGGATTACCTATTTGTGGACCTTTTCAGAACCTGTTTCTCAAGGCACGATCACCCCGAGCCCTGTTACGCATACCTTCAGCGGAGCGGGAACATACGCTGTAACCCTTCAGTCACTGAACGGTGCATGTACCCGCCAGACGATACAAAATATTACAATCGGAGGCGGTTTGGGAGCGACCATCCAGAGCAGCACTCCCTACATTTGCGGCAGCGGCTCTATGACCCTTCAGGGCGTACTGAGTAACCCGTTGAGCGGATCAAGCTATACGTATGTATGGCGCCACGTGGAAACGAACACAGTGGTTGGTACCAGTTCCACAGTAACGGTTAACCAGGCAGGCACCTACGAGTTGACGGTAACGGATCAAACCTGTTCCCATACAGCCCAGGCGACGTATTCAGCAGCGATCTTAGCTGTTCCTTCCTCGGGAGATAACACAGTTATTACAGGGGTTAGCTGTCCGGGAGCATCCGACGGCTCGATCGCCCTTGATCTTTCTGCGGGCTTGTTAGCCACAGGCATTGATGTGTGGAGCAGTTCAGGAAGCTACAATGCCGGCACTCATACGATCACGGGCCTTTCAGAAGGCACGGTTACCTATACGATTACCTACACGGATTATCCGTTGTGTAGCTACACAGGGTACGGCTCGATCACTTACGACGGAGCAACCCTTGAGGTATCTACTCAGGCCAGCGGTTGTGGCAGCTCAACAGGTTCTCTTTCGGTGAGTGCATCGGATCAGAGTACGGTGAGCAACCTGAGCTGGACGAATGCCTACAATGCTTCGCAGACAGGAACGAACATGACAAACCTCCCTACAGGAGTTTACCACGTGAGCGGTCTTGTGAACGGCTGCCAGTTGACCAGCGAATACCACCAGATCGGTACCTATTCAATCAGTGCGAGCCACAGCGGGGCCTATACCTGCGGGGCATCACCGGCATCTGTTACGATTACGGCACAAACCCCTGGTTTTTCAGAAAATTACACCTTTACGCTTTCTTCCCAAACCATTAGCGGAAGCAGCGCTACGTTCAGCGGCCTTTCTCAAGGCAGCCATACGGTTACCATTACGGGCAACAGTTCAGGCTGCAGCACCACACATACCTTTACAGTTGCTTCCTCTCAGGGTCTTACCGTTGCTTTCGGCCAGGGACCAATCAACTGTCAGACACTGGAAGAGGGAGAAATCGAAGCACTTGTGAATGGAGGTAGCGGTTCTTACAGCTACAGTTGGAATGATCTTCCTTCTCACGACTCCCCGCTTCGTCAGGACATCACAGCCGAGGTTACCTATACAGTGAATGTGACGGACCTTGTTACGGGATGTAGTGCAACAGGTAGCACCCTTATTGAGAACCCGAAGATCTGGGATATCTCTTCGGTTGCCAACCTGGGTTGTAACGTTACCGTTACCCTTTCTTCACCGAACGCTTCGGAACTTGCAGCACTGATGAACACCGGAGCCTTTACGGTTACCTGGATCCAGGGCACCCTTTCCGGGAGCACGTTTACGGAAAGTGGTTTTACGCATGGAAGTGGTCTTGTTACTAGCGGTCTTCCGGAGGGTACCTACCTTGTACGGGTGACGGATCAGAACGGGTGTAGTGAAGAATATACGTATTTTGAAATGGGAGCGAACCTTGTTACAGGTCTTCGTTTCAGTTTTGTGTTTGGTAACGTACCGACAGAACCTGTAGAAGAAGAACCGACCCCGAAGCAAAACGATTTACTGTCAGAGTCGATGACCGAGGCAGCGGACGCACTTCTGGAACAACTTTCGGAGTGTATGAACTACCAGACGGGCATTGCGATGAGTACCTACAAGGATCACTGTCAGAGCCTGGAGCATTATACAGACAAGATGACCCTTCGTTACGGTGTTAACTACGAGCAGTACACCTTGTATTATTACGACCGTGCGGGGAATCTTACGAAAACAGTTCCACCGGAGGGAGTTGAGTTTTTAAGTGAATCAGACATTGCTTCCATCAAGACCCATCGTAAGAGTGGTGATGCAAACGATGCACCTGGAACATGGGTTCCGAATCACCGTTTGACAACCCGTTACGATTACAATGCGTTGAACCAGTTAAAAGAGCAGACCACACCGGATGGGGGAACAGGCAAATTTATCTACGACGGTTTACAGCGTCTGCGTTTTTCACAGAATGCACGCCAGGCAGCAGCGGGGACCTTCTCGTACACCAAATATGACGAACTGGGCAGGACTTATGAAGCAGGGGAGAGTGCAGTAGGCAGTTCAGGTATTGACTTTACCAATGTGTTTGCAGGAGTTAACCAGACGCTTGCCAACAATCCATCCTTTCCGGATGCAGGAACATATCCGCTGCGTCAGGTGACCCAAACGTATTACAGTACACTGACGGCAATGGATTACTATGGAGAGGGGCAACAGTATCTGCAGAACCGGGTATCATATGTGACGCGGGATGAGGACGGAGACCCATCAACAACAGAGGATATCTATACGACCTATTACAGCTATGATGTACATGGCAATGTTCAGTGGCTGGTACAGCAGGATCCGATTATTGGTGAGAACTACATCAAATACAACTACGATTTGGTGAGTGGTAATGTACTGGATGTGGCTTACAACGAGCACCGCAAGGATCGTTTCTTCCACCGCTATAGTTATGATGAGGACAACCAGTTGATTTTGGCAGAAACATCCCGTGACAAAGTACTATGGGATGCGGATGGAGCATATGACTATTACGACCATGGACCATTGCGCTCACTTCGGATCGGTCAGGACAAGATCCAGCAGGTGGATTACACCTACACGATCCAGGGTTGGATGAAGAGTATCAACAACCCGAACCAGGTTACTACGCAAACTAGTAGTAGTAGTAACCTGACAGGTTCTTCTATTCAGCACGACTATTTGAGCAGTGCCTTTGGAATGAGTTTGGGGTATTACCAGGGAGACTTTACACGCAACAATGCGGGAACGGCCAATGAGAACCTTGCCAGCGGTAACATCTATGGAGCGAATGATCTGTTCAATGGTAACATCAGTTCGTGGAACTGGAAGACGGCCACAGGTAATGCAGCTACGAGTCAGAGTCTGACGATGGCTTACCGCTATGATAACCTGCAGCGTATCAAAGAGATGAACAGCTATACGTATGACATCGGTTCCCAGCTGCATGCTGCAACGACCCATTTTGCGACGAGTTACAGTTTTGATCGCAACGGAAACCTGTTGACCTTGAACAGAAATGACGATGCGGGTAACCAAATGGATAAGCTGGATTACATTTATCAAGATGCCACCGGAGTAGCGATTACCAATACACCTTATACACCGCGTACGACCAATACCCTTAAATCGGTTACTGATCAGGGTACGAGTCCCATTCAGGGAGAGCATTCAGATTTGATCCACACACACCAGTACAAGTACGATGAAATCGGGAACCTGGTCAAAGATACAGGTAAGGAAAGCCTTGGCGCCAACAACGACATCTGGGATGTGGTGCTGGACATTGAGTGGACGGTTGATCAGAAGGTGAGTCAGGTGAATAAGACCCGGAGCTTTAATGGTACTACGATCCAGGAGGCGAGTAAGTTCCACTACGATCCGATGGGGATCCGCGTGGGGAAGACCTATGTTGCAGACATGAGTAACCCGCTTCACACAGCCACTTATACCCGTTATGTGCACGATGCGCAGGGGAACCCATTGGGGGTGTATGAAATTACAATAGAAGAAGGCGATGGTTTTGATCACCAGGCGACCCTACGATTGGTGGAGCGTCCGATCTACGGAGCAGCACGCCTGGGAACGGACACCCGGGAAGAGGTGTTACACACCTGGCAGTTCAACGGCAGTAACATCGGTCAGTTCAGCTCAGACGGTACACAGGTCCTCTCGGAGCTTACCAACTGGATCACGCCACTTTTAAAGACGACGGTATCCGGAGATGCGACGCTGTGTCAGTGTGAGATCCGCCATACGTATTTTGAACACGATGTTGCAAATGATACGTACAGCATGAAAGATGGTGGAGAAGCAGTGAGCTACTATGGTAAGACAGACAATGGGGTAACGGTAGGAGAGACGACGGCAGGAGAACTGGAGGTGTACTCGACGGTTGCGGGCCATTACCTGGGGGACCAGACGGTATCACTGATCTTCAATACGGACAATGAGTTGATCAAGGGCACTGAATCGTTGAATACACCTTACCGGAATGTGAAACCGGTAATCGGGCGGGATCCTTCGCTCTTGGATGGGCGTTACCAGTTGTACTCCCTCAATGAAGACCGCCACCCGGTAATGCACCGCATGAACATGCATGCAGCAGGCTGGGGAACGCTTGCAAGCCCGAAGGGAGAAATTACGCAAGGAAACATCCTTTTGGACGACACGTACCATTACGGCAGTCACATGGCACTGTTGGAAGATCAGTTGAACGGAAGAAACTTAGTCTACGCTACACGTTATGTTCCTTCAGAAGACCCGGCGGCGTGTCTGGGCGAGGTGGAGTTGGTTGTCTTTGAGATCACAGATCAGGGAGCATCCCTTCCGCAGTACCTGGGACGAGTGGAGAGCTCAGACTTACTGGGAGAAGGAGAGCTGCAACTGTCCCCTGACGGTACGATGCTGCTGTATTATAACCACAGGGAAAACATAGCAGGTTTTGCCCACCGCCACATGTCTGTAGAGGTATTTGGACTGGATGGCAGCCACACGCAGGTGACCACGCTTTCCTCGATCATGAACCCGAATGACTATGCGGGTAACTATGGCAAGGGATCGCTGGACTTTACAGCTACAGGCGGCTTGTATGTGAGTCAGCATGGAATTTATGAACAGAACAACACGGTTGGTCAACAGGATGGCTCTGCCAAGCAAATGTTGTACTATGATCCGCTGACGCAGACCCTTGGTTATGCAGCAGCAGCGGGTGATCACCAGTACTGGGAGGTACGAAGAGGGAAGACACAGCTGATGTATGTTCCAACGGAAGGCGAAGCAGCGGTGTACAACGAATGGGCGAACTACGGAGCAGGAGTTCCGGTGTTACCGACCCAGCCTGTTCAGACAGGATATGAGTTGTTATCGCACCTACCGGTACAGCCGCATGTGATCATGGCTTCCAGAGGAGATGTGGTACTTACGCGTGCAGTTGGTTACAAACGTTATGAGCTCAGTGACCACCTGGGGAACGTGCGTTATGTGATCGGAGACATGCGTGTGCTGGAAACGGTGACTGTTGCCAATGGCAATGAGTTTACGGTGATCACAACGGATCAGCAGCTGGAATGGAGTGACTACTATCCGTATGGATCGTACCTTCCTACACGGCATGTGGAGAATGATGAAGGGTATCGATATGGATATCAAGGAAGAGAGAAGGATAATGAAATCAAAGGCAGAGGTAACTCTTATACAACTTCTTTTAGACAACTTGACCCAAGAGTAGGTCGTTGGTTGAGCATTGATTTAATGGCTTCGATGTTTTCTTGGCAGTCGCCTTATTGTTCAATGGACAATAGGCCAATTATATGTACAGATATATTAGGACTAAGCTCTGAAGCTAGTAACAGTAGTAATGCTAATTTTAAAGGTAGTGGTGGATTTGGTCCTCCAAAATTTAAAAGAATGAAGTCAATAAAAATAGGGAGATTACAGATTGACATTCGATTTACAAGATATAAATGGACAGGTATTGGTAATGGAATTAAATTTAAATGGTTACCAAAAACTGAAAAGGCAAAAACCAAAGAAAAGAAAGAGGATGACGAAGATGATGATGACAAAAATGATGATGACAAAAAAAGCAAATGGCATATAGGTTTTGAACTCAAAAGTAAAGAAATTAATTTTGACCTTGAATTGTTTAAAAGATGGGATTGGGATAACGCGGATGAATATTATTTTAAAATACCTTATTATACGGGGACTTCTTATACAACAAATCAAAACTATGGGGGAAAATTTAAAGTAGCTACGAATACTCATGGGTTATTTCCTTTGACAGGAAGTTCTTGGACAATAGATCAAGATGGATTAGATTTACAAGGAAATAAAGCATATTTTGGCTATGACAAGACATTTCGCCTAGTACGTCCAATTGAAGGGTTATTTTTTAGATCTCCAAAAGGTTTCGGGATTCATCCAGGGTTTGTGGTAAGAGGAGATAATTATGTTCCCATAACAATGTATGTTAATGGGACACATAAACCAAACTTTATTTTTGATGATTATTATTCTTTTGCTGTCGCAACAGAAAAAATACCATTATGGTCATTTAGTATTAACTTCAAATTATTTTGGATGAAAATTTATTTTTATAAAGATTAGTATTAAGGATTACAATGAAGTGGAAATTATTTTTTTTCTCAATTGTTTATTGCTCTTTTTTATCTGTTTTTTGCCAAAAAGCAGATTCAATTTATTTAGCAGTTAAAAATCCGGCAGTAAATTTTATTATGGTCGGAGAAGATCATAAACGACCAAATTCAATGTATAAGTTTGAATTGTTAAAATCTGCGATCGCTGAAATAAGTGTAACTAAGATTTTTTTAGAACTCCCAAAGAGTTGTCAGGTATCATTAGATAAATTTTTTAGTGGTAAAATTGATAAAATTACAGAATTAAAAAGATATCAAAATTCAAAAGACATTTTGAATTTTCTTTTATTAATAAGAAATAAATTTCAATTAGAACTAAAAGAAGGGAAGATAAAGGTACAATGTGCTGATATTTCTTGGTTTAATTCTCCAATTAGAGCATTGAATACTTTTCTTACTGATTTCCCAAAATTAGAATCATTGGATAAAATATTGAAACAGCATAAGGAAAAGCCAAAGAGAAATCTAGATCTTTTTAAAGAGATTCAAGCTGACATTAAGAAGAATATTAACAACTATCAAAATTGTTTTGGAATTTACTTTGAATTATTTACTTTAATGATTGATGAAAATGAGGTGTATTATTCTATCAAAAATCCACTTTTTTCTTATGATTTTGAAATGTACAGAGAGAGTAGACTAAAACAGTTTATTCTTTCAAATATTGATATAACACAAGAAAAAGGAATGTTTTTTACAGGAATGTTACATTTAATTGATAAGAATCAGGAATCATTTTCTGATATAGATGGTCGTGTCATTCCATCTGTTTATGAAAGAATGAATAATGATGTTGAATTTAATATTTTAAGAATAATTATTATATATCTTCCTTTTGAATCCCATAAAGGGAAATTACAATGGTATCCTGAAAAAATGATAGACAAAAACTTTTGGTTCAATCATATTAAAGGACAAGAATATTGTATTGTTCAATCAAAAAACGTATCCGGATTCGATCAGGATTTGTGTGATCTTTTATTTATTGTTAACCTAAAAATGTTCCCAAATAAAACACTAAAAGGAAGGTAAATTCCTTTTTTGATTTCTACAAAATCTTATTTATCGTTGATATAAAATAAACTCCTGAAAGATTTACATACAAAAATATACGTAGATTTAGACTATTAACAAAACAATGAGTATGACAATGAAGCCGATTGTATGGATAGTAGCAATAGCAATTATGGGTTCTTATAATTCTTTCTCCCAAAAAGAAACAACGAAAACGTCTTCAAAGCAGAGCGAGCCAACTGTGATTGAAGCCCCGAAAGAAGAAGAAAAATACCAAATGGGAGATCACGATCCTGTCCCATATCCCAAAGAATCATCTTCAAAACAGGAGGATACGTATATGATTGTTGACGAATCACCTTCGTTTGTTGGGGGAACGGCACAAATGAATCACTATTTTGCGAAAAACATGAAGTATCCGGAACGTGCAATTAAAGAAGAAATCCAGGGAAAAGTATACATCAGATTTGTGGTAGAAGAAGACGGGAGGCCTACGCAAGTAATGGTTATGAGAGGAATAACAGATTGTCCGGAATGCGATGTGGAAGCCGTGCGATTGATCCGGCAAATGCCGAAGTGGGAGCCGGGGAAGATAAACGGAAAAGCCGTTAAATCTTATTATACGATTCCCGTCACATTTAAACTGATGTAACTCGAAAATATGTAAGACAACTGCTGACCATGAAAATACTACTACTGACATTCCTGCTTTCAACAATGCAGTTGTCTGCACAATTAAGCGGTTGTACGGATCCGTTAGCGACGAATTACAACGCATTAGCTGTGCTCAATGATGGAAGTTGTACGTACGCGAATGTGACAATTGTACCTGATTCCGGAATCGTATTGCCGGGAGTCATGAGTGAAACCTCCGGATTAGTGTTGTTCAATGATCAACTCCTGACACACAACGATGATTCCGATACGAACCTGTATTTAGTTGATCCTTCCGATCCGGATGATTATACGACCTTGCCAATTACTGGTGCCAGCAATATTGATTGGGAAGATATTGCAGAAGATGAAAACTACATTTACATTGGAGATTTTGGTAACAATGTCAGTGGAAACCGGACCAACCTGCGGATTTTTCGCATCCTGAAATCTGAATTGATGAACAATCCTGTCGCTGATACGATTTCATTCAGCTACGAAACCCAAACGGATTTTATCCCTCAATCATCCAACAGCACTGATTTTGATTGCGAAGCATTCATCGTTACTGCCGGAAAAATACACCTGTTCACCAAAGAATGGGGGACTAAGAAAACATCAGTATACGAACTGGAAAAAACACCCGGAACGCACGTCGCAATTTATAAAGGAACCTTGAATGTGCAGGGATTGATTACAGGAGCAACACACCTGGAAGAGGAACAACTGATTGTTTTGTCCGGTTATTCGATTGTTATGCAACCGTTTGTGTACCTGTTGTACGATTTTGAAAACGATGACTTTTTCAGTGGAAACAAACGAAAAATCATGCTCAATTTACCCTATCACCAGGTGGAAGGGATTACTTCTGCAGATGGATTGACATACTACCTTTCCAATGAAGCGTTTGCAACAGGAAATATCCAGGTGGATCCGAAAATTACAACAATAGATCTGTCATTCTATCTGTCCAATTACCTGGAAGGAAATCCATTGGCGGTAAAAGAAGTTGTTGCGAATACGTTTGTGCAGGTATTTCCAAATCTGGCAAAAGAAGCAGTTGTAATTCAATTGAGCGAGGAGCAAATAGGTATAATCACATCTGTTGAATTGATTGACGGGACAGGAAGAACTGTTTTAAAACAAGGAATCAATGGGCAGCAGATAACCATCCTCCTCAAGGAGACAGGAACTGAAAATGGAATACTGTTTGCCGTGTTCCGGAATGGACAAAATGAAGTTCTTTCTACTGCCAGGTTACTGGTAAAATAAATGCATTGGAAACGGATCAGAAAACATAAATTTTACTACTTGATCTGGTGATTTTTGATGGTGTTTTTTGCCAATAAATATTTTACTGCAAAACCGTTTTTGCACTCGGAAAAAATAGCTACTTTTGCGCTTTCTTTTCAGATACAATTCATGAGCGCAACAGTAAAGATTAAATCAGCATTGATTTCAGTTTTTGATAAATCCGGTTTAGAGCCGATTGTCAAGCAATTACACAAAGACGGAGTGGTGATTTACTCCACGGGAGGAACACAGGAGTTTGTAGAAAGTTTTGGTATTCCGGTAGAACGTGTAGAAGACCTGACTTCCTATCCTTCTATTTTGGGGGGACGTGTAAAAACATTGCATCCGAAGGTGTTCGGAGGAATCCTGAACCGTCGTTCACTGGCTGATGACCAAACACAGATTGCTGAGTATGAAATTCCTGAAATTGACCTGGTAATTGTGGATTTGTACCCGTTTGAGCAAACAGTTGCTTCAGGTGCAGCTCACGAAGCCATCATTGAAAAAATTGACATCGGTGGAATTTCACTGATTCGCGCAGCAGCAAAAAATTACCAGGATGTAGTGATCATTCCTTCGCAGGCGCAATATGCTGCGTTTCTTGATATCATTACTGCGTCGGGAAGTGTAACAACTGTGGAAGAACGTAAATCATTTGCACGCGATGCATTCAACGTTTCTTCCAATTACGATACACACATTTTCAATTACTTCAACAAGGGAGAATTGGACGTGTTCAAACAAAGTATTCTGAATTCACAAGTATTGCGTTACGGAGAAAACCCACACCAAAAAGGGGTGTTTTACGGGGATATGGACGCGATCTTTGACAAACTGCACGGAAAAGAATTGTCGTACAATAACTTACTGGATGTTGATGCCGCTGTCGCATTGATGGCAGAATTTAAAAACGACGATCCGACATTTGCAATTTTGAAGCACAACAACGCGTGCGGTGTTGCAACACGTTCTACCATCAAAGAAGCATACGAGGCAGCATTAGCAGGAGATCCGGTGAGTGCGTTTGGTGGAATCCTGATTTCCAATAAAGTCATTGATTTGGCAACAGCTGAATTAGTAAACGAATTGTTCTGTGAAGTAATCATTGCTCCGGGATATGCTGCGGAAGCATTGACTGTATTACAAAGCAAGAAAAACAGAATTATCCTGGTTCAGAAAGAGATAGAGTTGCCGAAAAAACAATTCCGTACGATTCTCAACGGAGTATTGGAACAAGATAAAGATTTGTTGACGGAAACAGCAAACGGACTGGAATCGAGAACAACGGCTCAACCGACAGCAGATGAAATCACGGATCTATTGTTTGCAAACAAATTAGTGAAACATACAAAATCCAACACGATTGTATTGGCAAAAAATAAAACATTGTTGGCAAGCGGAACCGGGCAAACATCACGTGTTGATGCACTGCAACAAGCAATTCACAAAGCGAAGACATTTAACTTTGATCTGACAGGTGCAGTGATGGCTTCTGATGCATTCTTTCCGTTTCCGGACTGTGTGGAAATTGCACACAACGCAGGAATTACAGCAGTGATTCAACCGGGAGGATCCATCAAGGATGATTTGTCAGTAGACTACTGTAATGCAAACGGTTTGGCAATGGTTTTCACAGGAAACCGACATTTTAAACATTAAAAAATAGGTTTTTATCGAAAAAATGTAACTTTTTGTTCAATTTTTCGAAGAAACTGACTAACATTATACCTATAAAAATAAAAGGGCGCCAAAAAAATGGGATTATTTAGCTTCTTAACGCAGGAAATTGCAATTGACCTCGGTACAGCCAATACACTGATCATTATGAATGACAAAGTGGTAGTGGATGAACCTTCGATCGTTGCCAAAGATATACAAACAGGAAAAATCGTTGCGATTGGTAAAAAAGCGCAACAGATGCACGGAAAAACACACAAACTGATTGAAACCGTACGCCCGTTGCAAGATGGTGTAATCGCTGACTTTCAGAGTGCTGAGCAAATGATCCGCGGAATGATCAAAATGATCAACCCGGGAAAAAGTTTGTTCAATCCTTCATTGAGAATGGTGATTTGTATCCCTTCGGGAATTACGGAAGTGGAAAAAAGAGCCGTTCGTGACTCCGCAGAACACGCCGGAGCAAAAGAAGTATACTTGATTCACGAACCGATGGCTGCTGCAATTGGTATTGGTATCGACGTAGAAGAGCCAATGGGAAACATGATCATCGACATCGGTGGAGGTACTTCTGAAATTGCTGTAATCGCATTGGGAGGAATTGTGTGTGATAAATCAATTCGCGTAGCCGGAGACGACTTTACAGCAGATATTGAAGAATACATGCGCCGTCAGCACAACATATTGGTGGGTGAACGTACGGCAGAACAAATTAAAATTGAAGTAGGTGCAGCATTGCCTGAACTGGACAATCCACCTGCAGATTTCGCAGTTCGCGGGCGTGACCTGATGACAGGTATTCCAAAGGAAATTATTGTTACCTATTCTGAAATTGCGCATGCATTGGATAAAACGATTTCCAAAGTAGAAGAAGCAATTCTGAGTGCATTGGAAATGACGCCACCGGAACTTTCTGCAGACATCTACAAAACGGGAATTTACCTGGCAGGAGGAGGATCCATGTTGAGAGGTTTGGACAAACGTATTTCAGCGCGGACAAAACTTCCTGTACACATTGCGGAAGATCCGTTGAGAGCAGTGGCAAGAGGTACAGCAATTGCATTGAAAAACATCGACCGTTACCAGTTCTTGATCAGAGACTAATTTTCCGGAAGTATGAAGCAATTAATTCTCCCGGCAGTTGTTGTTTTGCTGGCTGCTTGTTCTTCCGACAAGGACGAGCAATTTTGTGAATGCTTATCGGTGAGTGAGCAACTCAATGAGGAAGCGTCCAAATACGGCTCCATTGCCCTGGATAAAATTACCGATGAAGATGTCGCTAAGTTAAAGCAATTGACTTCTGAAAAAGACAGTATTTGTGCTCCTTACGAACTCCTTGGAGGCGAAGAATTGAAAAAAAAGAGAGAAGCTTGTAAATAAATTTTACAAAAAGACACAACCTTCGAATTAGACATGCGTCTATAGAATAGGTTTTATATTCTTGCAGAGATTACCTGAGAAAGGATTGAAAGTGTAACAGCGGAAAATCGGTTCTCAGGTTTTTTTTATACACCATTTTTAATTATCAATGGTTTAATGATCAATTATCAAAAGATGCACGATCATTTGATGATGCAGAAATTGATAACTACTAATTCAATATTCAGAATTCAATACTTACTTAATAATCACTCCCTTCGTTCCTAATTGCGGAATTTCGATCATATTGTCTTCCGAAATAGAACCCGGAACAAATACAAATTTCTTGTCATACATCACCTCTTCTACCCAGAAGCTCACCCAGTATTCATTGGCAAGGTGAAATACTTCTTCCATGATCGGTTCGATCTTAGCTGCTTCATTCGGCAACATTACTTCAAGACAGTGACGTAGTGTGGATGTTCTTATTTTTTCTCCTGTACCCGGGTGTTCACCATATCCTTTGCTGGTAATGATAATCCCTTCCATGATGTCATCGCGTAAATTCACCAGGTAGACATTGTAAATCGCTTCGTTGTTTTCTCCGTCTTCTTTTGCTACAACAATTGCAACGTTTTCTACCTTTGGTCCTAATAAATCTTCTCTCATTTCTTTTCCGCTTCCTTTCTGATTTGTTCGGCAAAATTAATATACTTCAGGAAATCGGATGAATGTCCTACTTTTTTTAATTGTTCATCAGATACATCTTTTCCGTCCAACTGAATACTTTTCGTCCGTTTTTCACCCAATCTAACAATTACTAAATCCTCGTCAGGAATTGAAATAATGTATTGCCCTAAAATCCCGCGACAATAATAAACGGGTGAGGAATAGCCCTGATATGTCCAGATGTGCAGGCCGTATTGGTAATTTTTGATCGACTCTTCCGTTGTCATGTAATCGGGAATGCTCACCATTTCTTCAAAATACCAGGAAGGGATCAATTGTTCATTTCCCCATTTTCCCCTGTTGGCGATCAACTGCCCTAATTTTCCAAAATCGCGGGCCGTTGCGTACAGACAACAAAATGCTTTTTCATCACCATTTTCTTTATCCAGACTCCAGTAAGCATCCGATTCCATTCCC
>DHNG01000034.1:18724-30051 GCA_002409405.1 Flavobacteriales bacterium UBA5422
AGCATCCGATTCCATTCCCATTTTCGACCACAGTTTGAGCGAACAATATTCGGAAATAGTATAACCTGTAGCTTTTTGGACGATAAAACCGAGTAATTGACTGTTTCCGCTCTGATAAATAAACGTTTTCCCCGGTTCACTAATCCGTTTTTGATGCGTTACCAAGCCATACAAATCAGTTCCATAGTATGATTCTGCATTGTCTGACAGCGGATTTTTTCCGCTCTCTGTCCAGTCCAACCCGGATGCCATCAACAACAAATCACGGATCGTAATGATGGACAAGTCTTCCCGTTTAAATTCCGGGATATAATTTCCAACAGGTTCATCCAGTCCTTTAATTTTTCCTTCCTCTACTGCAATTCCCACAAGTAAGGCAACGACTGTCTTTGCGGCAGAAAATGAGTTAGAGACCGTATTTTCATTGTGATGTCCCCAGTACTGTTCAAACAAGACAGAATCTCCTTTGAAAATCAGGAATGCTGTGCTTTTTAAATCTTTGTTGTACGCAGCAAATCCATCAACAGAAGTTTGGGGCAAAAAGTGAGCAGATCGTTCCCATTTGATGGAAGTGTTTCCTTTTGCAACCGTTCTTTTCGGAAATTTGTCCAGATCGTAGATCGTCGGTCCCGATTCCCCCGAAAGATAGGTAAGCATGATTCCCCTATACAGATAGGTTCTTCCTGAGAGCAGGATAAATGCATTGGCAATAATCAATAACGCCAGCAGTGTATAGAGCACGGCGCGAAAGAGTTTTCCGATTTTCGAAACAACTCCGTTTTTTTTCGTATTCATGGGAAGTTTAATTAATGCATTTGAGAGGTAAATTACTGTTTTTTGATGAATTATTCAAACATCGGAGAAAATATAATTAAAGGAAGATCCAAAATTTAAATAATGAGCAGGAACACTTATCTTGTACACAATGGTTATGCTGTTGTTCAAATCAAAAAAAAGTAATTGAGCTAACGTAGTTGGCTGCTATGCGTCCCTCGATCTGCTTCTACGTTCCTATTATATCCTATATGGTTAGTGCTTTTTTGAACCACATAGGAATATCGGAAACGGGATGTTAATTGATAGACACAACGATCACATTTTTAAACAAAAGATAGTCATCAACCCAGCTGACAAAGTTGGCTGCTATGTGTCCCTCGATCTGCTTTACACGTCCCCCTATATACCTATATTTTCTATGTGGTTAATTGTTTTTTAAATTAGATAGACACCCAGAGAAAAGGATCTGAACGTGAGAAATAAATGTATCTTTGTTTCTATTGATATCATGAAAAAAAACACAACCATATTCTTTTATTTTCTGAGTATCTATGTCATTGCTCAATTTGTGTGGTGGGGGTTCCATATTCTGGATCTGACCGAAGAACTGGTTGGTAACACCCCGAGAGGAGACAGGAGAATGATTATGATCATCGGGGAAGGAGTTGTATTTCTGGCAATCCTTATTTTTGGAATCATCCGCATCCGGAAGAGCATCAAACGGGAATTAGAGTTTTCCCGCAATCAGAATAATTTCCTGCTTTCAGTAACACATGAACTGAAAACACCGATTGCCAGTACAAAATTGTATTTGCAAACGCTGCAAAAAAGAAACATCGATGAAGACAAACGACAGGAAATCCTCATCAAAACGTTACAGCAAAATGAGCAACTCGAACGCCTGATTGATAATATCCTCAATGCAACTCGGTTGGAAAATAAGAAGTTGATTTTACACAAAGAAGAAACCAATGTTTCCGCTTTTCTGAACAGTATCTACGACCGGTATTCCCGGCAATATCCGCGGATTGTGTTTCACAACGAGATTCAACCCAATCTCCTCGAGCAAATAGACCCTTTTATTTTTGAAACCATCATCAATAACTTGCTTGAGAATGCAATTAAATATGCAGGAACCGAAGGGAAAATTACAGTAGCACTCAACAAAACGGATCGGATGACGATACAGGTGAAAGACAATGGACCCGGAATTCCCCTGGCAGATCAGAAAGAAGTATTTAAGAAATTTTACCGTGTCGGAAACGAAGAAACCCGAACCCAAAAAGGTTCCGGACTGGGATTGTTCATTGCCCGTGAATTGACCCGTCTGCACAAAGGACAGATCAGGTATTACGATAATCAGCCGAAAGGAGCTGTTTTTGAAGTCGTCCTGAATAGTTGAAAGCTACCTGAAAGGAATGCAAGAGGAGAAAAATAATCCCTCAGATCGTGAACAATTCGTTATTTACAAACTAAATTCCTATTAAATTTGCACCATGAAAAGTCACTTCGGATTAATTATTTTGGACGGTTGGGGAATCGGTGATCATTCTCAGTCTGATGCCGTTTTCAACGCAAAAACACCTTATATGGACCACCTGACAAAGGCGTATCCGAATGCAACACTATTGACCAGCGGAGAAAATGTCGGATTGCCGGACGGACAGATGGGAAATTCAGAAGTGGGACATTTAAACATTGGTGCGGGAAGAATTGTATACCAGGAATTGACACGAATCAATAAATCCATCCGGGAAGGAGAATTATTTCAAAACCAAACACTGCTGGATGCATTCACATATGCAAAACAGCAAAATAAAAAAGTACATTTCATTGGTCTGGTATCAAAAGGAGGTGTGCATAGCTCTCAGGAGCATTTATACGCATTGTGTGCAATGGCAGGATCCAATGAATTGAAAGATGTATTTATTCATGCGTTTACGGATGGTCGTGATTGTGACCCGAAAAGCGGACTTCAGTTTTTAATGGAATTGGAAAACAATCTGAAAGATACAGTCGGGCAGGTAGCTTCTGTGATCGGACGGTATTATGCAATGGATAGAGATAAGCGATGGGAACGTGTCAAAAAAGCATATGACTTGTTGGTAAAAGGAGTTGGGACACCCTACGAAAGTGTGCAGGCAGCAATTGGACAATCGTATGAAAATGGTGTAACAGATGAATTCATCGAACCATCAGTAATCGTTACCAAAGAAGGAAATCCGGTTGCAATGATTGAAGAAGGGGACGTGGTCATCAATTTTAATTTCCGTACCGACCGGCCACGTGAAATATCGACGGTATTAACGCAGCAGGATTTTCCGGAGTTAGATATGCATAAACTGGATTTGTATTACGTTACAATGACCAATTACGATGCAACCTATAAAAATGTACACATCGTATTTGAAAAAGATAACCTGAAAAATACATTAGGCGAAGTACTGTCCAAAATGGACAAAACACAAGTGCGGATCGCTGAAACAGAAAAATACCCGCATGTGACCTTCTTTTTTAATGGTGGACGGGAGGAAGTCTTCCCATTGGAAAGCAGAATTTTGGTCAATTCTCCGAAAGTGGCAACCTATGATTTGCTCCCGGAAATGAGTGCAATCGAAGTAAAAGACAGAATTTGCAACGCGATTGAACACGATCAACCGAATTTTATCTGCCTGAATTTTGCCAACCCGGATATGGTAGGACACACCGGTGTATATAGTGCGATTGTCAAAGCAGTAGAAACCGTCGACACATGTCTGAAAGAAGTTGTTGAAACGGGATTAAAACACGGATATGAATTCCTCATCATTGCCGACCACGGAAATGCTGACTATGCATTGAATCCGGATGGTTCACCGAACACAGCACATTCACTGAACCCTGTTCCCATTATTTTGGTAACAACCGATGAAGAAGTGGAAATCAAAAACGGAATTCTGGCAGATGTTGCTCCTACAATTCTGCGGCGCATGAACATCGCTGCCCCGATTGAAATGACCGGCGAATCATTGGTGTAATTGGATGTTTGAATTATGAATGGTCAAAGTTTCGTAACAACTGATTATCCATCATTACGAACGCCACTTGATAATTCAATATTCATAATTCAACATTAATAATTATTCCCTTTTCACCGCCTGTTCAGCCATCCCCTTCTCCTGAAATAAAAGAGTAAAGCGATTGTGATAACGATCATTACTCCCCATGTAATAAAATAACCGTACTTCATTCGCAGTTCCGGCATATTATCGAAATTCATTCCGTAAATACCGGCAAGAAATGTCAGTGGAATAAAGATGGTACTTACAATGGTCAGGACTTTCATGATTTCATTCATCCGCTGTCCCTGTACGGCATAGTACAAGTTAGTCAAACCTTCCAATGCATTTTTATTGGATTCAATTTCCTCGATGATACTGATACAATTCTGTTTCAGATCAGTAAAGTAATGTTTTGTACTGCGTTTAAAAAGCGGACTTTCAGAATTTTCCAGTGCAATGGTTATTTCCTTCAACGGCATGACAATTCTTCGCAATTCCATCAACTTCCGCTTTTGGAATTCGATGCTCGTCAACATTTTTGGATCAGTGGTTTTAGTAATCTTAGCATCTAGTTCCTCAATCGTTGAAGAATTGGCATCCATCACTTCAAAATAATTATCAATCACGGCATCCAGTAGCCTGTAAAGTAAAAAATCTGCTCCTTTATCCCGGATAATTCCTTTTTTATTTTCCAACCGGTCACGCACAGATCTGAAATAATCGGAAGGCTTGGATTGAAAAGAAATCAGGAAATTTTTTCCTAAAATGAAACTCAGCTGCTCCTGATGAATGCGAAGGATACTTCCTCCGGATGAAGGCATGGCAGTACGAACACTGAAAAACAAGTAATTTTCGTAATCTTCAAACTGCGGCCGGTTATCCTTTTCGCGGATGTTCTGAAACACCAAAGCATCGTAATTTTCTTTTTTACAAAATGTTTCAATGGAAGCCAGATCATCCAGTACATAAAAATTGACCCAAGTCGTTTGATCTTGCGGGAGGTTTTGAAATGAAAAGTCATTGATGAACGCTTCGGTATTGAACTTTTCTTTTGTCAACTCAGTGCCGTTGTATTGGTATATTTGTCCGTGTGATGGAATCATACTGTCTTTCACTAAATAAAAGTAAAGTTATTGATTTTTTGATAATTTTATCGCGCGAATGAGAATTGCCGAAAAATACCCCAAGATCATATTGACAGGACTTATCCTGTTTTTTATAGTATTTTTCTATGGAGCTGTCATGTGGTCTCCTAATTCATACCTCTTCAGTGTCAGCGGGGATGGAATGAAAAATTACTTCACATACGTTGATCAGATAAAGGCATCTTCTTATACCGCGTCAACAGCTATGAATTATCCGTATGGAGAAAGTTTTTTATACCTGGATTGTCAGCCTGTATTTACGATCATTTTAAAGTGGTTGCCCTTTCTTCAAGGATATAGCGTTGGAATTATTAATATTCTGATGGTAGCTTCCTTTGGAATAACAGCCTGGTTACTTTATCTGATCCTACTGCGGTTTTCTGTTCGACCGTTTCTGGCGGTGATCGCTGCATTCTCCATTGCGGTTCTTTCTCCTCAGATTTTTCGGATAACCGGACACCTGGCACTTGGCTACAGTTTTTTTATACCGCTTTCCTGGTACATCTACCTGCGTTTTTGTGACAGCGAAAAAAAATGGAAATGGTCCTGTTGGATGTGCTGCAATGCCTTGTTCTGGTTTTTTGTTCATGCCTATCTCGGGATGATGATTGTGGCGTTTATTGCTACCATGTTTGCGGTGGATACAATTATTCGCTTTTTCAAAAAACAACTCAATTGGCAGTTCATTGGCCAGGCCTGCGTCCAGACACTTGTACCTTTAGTACTTTTTTGGGGATATGCGACTCTATCTGATACACATACAGGACGAACAAAAAATCCGTATGGTTACATGGAAAGTACATCCAACTTTGATTCTGTTTTTCTACCCAATACTCAACCATTGAAACCATTATTGGAGCCATCGATGAAAATAGAGCAGACATGGGAAGGATTGGCATACATCGGAGCAGGTTCAGTTGTCAGTATATTGCTATTGCTTGGCTTCTGGTTGTATCGTCTTGTCAGATACCGCCGATTTTCCTTAACAGAAAACGGACGTTCGAACGAACTTATAGTCGCTGTGCTTGCTTCTGTTCTTATTTTGTTACTCGCTTTCGGATACCCGTTCGAATGGAAGCCCGGTCTTCTGGATCGATTTTCCATTATCAAGAATTTCAGAGGAATCGGCCGGTTTGCATGGGTGTTTTATTTTGTGATAACAACAGCTGTAATAGTTGTTATCTCGAAGCGTTTTTCTAAATCAGGTCAATCATTAACCTCGCTTATTATTGTTGCACTCATTGCCTGTTCGTTTGTACTTGAAGGAGTTCCTTATCACAAAATGATCGCACAGGAATTAACGAAAACACCTAATTATTTTGATAGGGAACAGTTGGACAATGATTGGAAAAAAATGTTGCGCACAGTCGATTTTTCAAACTACCAGGCCATTATTCCTCTTCCTTTTTACCACATCGGATCAGAGAATTTCGGGAAAGAAGGAACCGATAAAATATACCGCATTTCCATGTTGTTGGGTTATCATTCAAATCTTCCGCTGGTATCGAATTATTCTACCCGTACAAGTATTTGGGAATCAAAGAATGTCATGGAGGTGATTTCTCCGATTTTTTACAAGAAAGAAATTGAAAAAGACATCAAAGACACCCGTCCTTTTTTAATTATCTTTAGTAATGAAGAATTGCTGGAATGTGAAAGAGATGTATTATCCCGTGGAAAGGAAATCTACAAAAACAAGGATTTTACATTGCTGGAAATTTCAACAAAGGAATTATTTTCCACCAATACAACCCGCTGGTTTGAAACATTCAATGAGAAAAAATCGCAGATGACAGTAAAAGAGGGTTTCTTTATGAATACGACAGATACTTCAAGTTATCTCTGGTTTGTAAATTATGACAGCATCCCGAATCCTATTGCTTTTAATGGAACAGGTGCACTTTCCACTCCGAAAAAAGACTATACGATACTGAAAAGGTTCGGAAAGGGAGAATTAAAAAACAATACAGAGTACATCGCTTCCTTCTGGTTTTACAATGCGGGGAATAATCATGGACAGGATGTTCCTAACGGACTTTTTGTGTACCAGACGAATCATGAAGACGGGGCACTGGAATGGGTGGAAATGGAAAATATTTCTGCGGGATTGAATGTCAACGGTGATTGGTCACTGATTGAACTCCGGTTTTTGGTCACTGATGCTGCGAATACATCTGAGTTGTTTGTGAAAGGAGATGACGCTTCAAAGATTACCTGGAACATAGATGATTTATTCATTCGTGAAGCAACTGTTGATGTTTATCGTGTCTTATCCGAAAACAACGGACAGCCGAACAGATTGTTTATGAACAATCACCGGATGGTTAAAAATTGATTCCGGAGCAACAGCTTATTCCCGTATCCTTCTTTTAAAATGTGTAACTTTGCCACATGAAAGTATTAATGGTTTGTCTGGGAAATATCTGCCGTTCTCCAATGGCGGACGGATTGCTCCGGAAAAAAGTAAAAGAAGAAAACCTGGATGTGGAGGTTGATTCTGCCGGTACATCCGATTACCACATCGGAGCAGCTCCTGACCATCGAATGAGAGCAACAGCAAAAAAATTGGGCTGTCCCATTGATGAATTGCGTGCACGTCAGTTTTCCGTGCAGGACTTTGATCAGTTTGACCTTATTTATGCGATGGATACCAGTAATTACAACAATATACTTGCATTGAGCAGAAATGAAAACGATACGGCAAAGGTACACCTGATTTTAAATGAGTTGTATCCGGAAGAAAACCGGGCCGTTCCCGATCCGTATTTTGGAGGAGAACAAGGATTTATAGATGTATTTAATATGTTGGATGAAGTGACCGACGTAGTGATAAACAAATTGAAAAATGGCAGGTAAAATATACATGATTCCCACAACATTGGGAGGAGAGCAGATAAATGATGTTATTCCGGAAAGTGTGCAGCAATTAATTGTCGGGTTGCGCCACTTTATTGTTGAAGATATTAAAAGCGCGCGCCGGTACTTACGTCGCGTTGACCGGGATTTCCCGATTGATGATTCCGTCTTTTTTGAGCTGAACAAGCGAACAGAAGTGAAAGACCTGAGTCGCTTCCTGAAACCGGCGATAGAAGGACATTCCATTGGTGTGATCTCAGAAGCAGGTTGCCCCGGAGTAGCAGATCCCGGAGCGGAAATTGTAGCAATTGCACATGAAAAAGGCATTCGCGTTGCACCGTTAGTGGGACCGTCTTCGATCTTGCTTGCATTGATGGGAAGTGGTTTTTCCGGACAAGAATTCACTTTCCACGGGTACCTTCCCAAAGACAGAAAAGAACGGGTAAAACGATTGAAAGATTTTGAAGCGGATACACGCCGTTCAGGACATACACATCTATTTATGGATACACCGTTCAGAAATATGAATGTATTGGATGACCTGCTAAACGAATTGGCAGATACGACGCAATTGTGCATCGCTTCCAATATCACCTTGCCGGATGAATCGGTCTGGACAATGAGTGTGGAAAAATGGAGAGAAAAAGCGTATGATCTCAGTAAAAAACCGGCAATGTTTTTAATTGGAAAATAAAAGAAAGCAGATGCGGCTGGATCACATCTTAATCCGGGTAGACAACCTGGAAAAGGCAATGACTGACTTCCGGGAAATGGGGTTCAACATTTATCCGGGAAATGCAGGTAAAAAATGCCATCATGCAATGATTTATTTCCAGGATGAGTCCTTCATTGAACTGATTGATCCCTCGAAATTTCCTGCCTCGTTGACATTTTTGAGCAAGGTAGGAGTGCTGAATCTGTTTGGCCCTTTTTTCAGAAGAATTACACATTATGTGACTTCCGGCGAGCAATTTTTGGATTACTCCGTACATACGGCAACCATTGAAGAAATGTACAGACGTACTAAACCGAACAATAAAAAATTGCGAATGCACCAACTCAAACGGGTCAATCATTCGGGGACGAAAATAGGATGGAAACTAGTTGTGTCTGAAAACATGGAACTTCCGTTTATTATGTCGGATTATTCTCCGGCTAAATTACCTGTCGAAGAAGCGGTGATTCATCCCAATGGTATAACAGGTATCAATGAACTGACAATAGAAGTTCCAAATCAGGAGGCATATGTGCAGGAATTTCAACACCGATTTGGAGCCGACCTTCGTTCACTGGAGAATACAACCCTGATTATTGAGTATGGAGACCGTTTCAGAATAACACACGTGCAATTGCAGCCAGGAGAAGAGCAATCGGTAGTTGATCTTTGCAACCTGTCCGGTTACGGTATCCGGCTTTAACGTTTTTATCTGATCGTTATGGGTGCCGTGAGTCCGTTCAAACAGCAAATCCACCAGCAATTTGGTTTCGATTTTACGAAGGATCAATCCCGCTGTGTGGATCGGCTGGAAGTGTTTTTAAAAGACAAAGAACCGTTTGGTACATTTTTATTGAGCGGATATGCAGGGACGGGAAAAACGAGTTTGCTCGGAGCATTCATCCGGACGCTGGCGCATTATAAAATTCCGACAACCTTGCTGGCACCAACAGGCAAGGCAGCCAAAGTGTTGAGTTCCAAAAGTGCGAAACGGGCATTTACCATTCATAAAATGATTTATCGACGGAAAAATAAAACCGACGATTTCAATACCCTGCAATTGGCTCCCAATCTGCAAAAAAATACCATTTTCATTGTAGATGAAGCATCCATGATCGGAGATTATACCAGCACAGATGGAAATGTCAACCAGCGGAACCTGCTTGAAGATTTGCTGGAATACGTTTTTGGCGGCGTCAACTGTAAATTGATCCTGTTGGGAGATGTCGGGCAGTTACCTCCGGTCGGAGCAACATTTTCTCCTGCGCTCAATCAGGAATACCTGGAAAATTATTTTCCGCGTTTGAAGATTTATGCAGCAAAATTGAGTGAAGTACTGCGTCAACAGGAAGATTCGGATATTCTGGTAAATGCAACGGGATTGCGCAAGAAAAAAAACAAATTACCCCGGTTGAAATTGCAAAAAGGCGGAGATGTGGAATTGGTAAACGGAGGAGAACTACAAGACGCACTGGAATCTTCTTTTTCCAATTACGGAACGGAAGAAACCATCGTGATTACCCGTTCGAATAAACGTTGTAATGAGTACAACAGGCAAATCCGGGCCCGTGTATTCTGGTATGAAGAACAGCTGTGCAATGGAGATTTACTCATGGTTGTGAAGAACAATTACCACTGGCTCAAAGATGAACCGGAAATGGGATTCATTGCCAACGGAGAAACCATGGTCGTAAAACGGGTGATGAAGTATGAGCATGTCTATGGGTTTGAATTTGCACGCCTTTCGGTTATTTTCCCGGACTATGAACAGTTGGGTGAACAAGAAGTATTGGTACATGTGGAATCTCTTACAACGGAAGGACCTTCTTTGTCACGCGAACGGATGAAGACCCTTTTCTTTGAGGTTGAAAAAGATTATTCATACGAGTTGAACAAAAAGAAACGGTACGAGTTAATTTTGTCCAATCCGTATTTTAACGCCCTGCAAATCAAATACGGATATGCCGTTACATGTCATAAATCACAGGGTGGGCAATGGGAACACATATTCATTGATGTGGGATACCTTCCGGAAGACCTCGATCCGGAAGAATACAACCGTTGGTTGTACACCGCTCTTACACGGGCTAAATCGAAAGTGTACCTGATCAATTTCCCGGAAGAACAAATGGGGAAATAATAAGTCGTACAATTGCTTAATCACTTGAATTAACAGTATTTTAAGTGTTCTGTACGCTAAAAAAACATAATTTTGTACGGTAATCCATTAAAATTAACAGCGTGAAAAAATTACTAGTTTCTTGTTTAGCCGGTATCGTTTTGGCTTCTTGCTCACAGCAACAACCAGCAGCAACCGAAGAAAAAATAGAATTAGGTGAATCGTATGGCCCTGCAAAAGTAGATGTAGCGAAAGCAGTTACGGTACAAGAATTTTTTACTGATTTTGAGAAAAAAGACGGACCCGAAGAATACACAATTGAAGGGAAAATCGTTGAGGTGTGTCAGAAAGCAGGATGTTGGGTAGGAATAGACGACGGAAATAACGATTATTTCATGGTGCGTTTCAAAGATCATTTCACTATTCCGTTGGATACAAAAATGGATACGCATGCCTACATGCACGGAGTTGCTACCTGGGATTCTATTCCTGTAGCACAGTTGAAAGAAGATGCCGTGGCAGAAGGAAAATCAAAAGAAGAAATTGAACAGATCACACAGCCGAAATACATTTTCGCATACGTAGCTGACGGGATTGTCATGAAAAAATAAGATTCAACGTGGGACAGAGAACCATACGGGTAACAATCATAGCCTTTGTATGACCTCGGCATA
>DHNG01000034.1:30150-30842 GCA_002409405.1 Flavobacteriales bacterium UBA5422
AGAACCATACGGGTAACAATCATTCTGGGGGTTTTTTCCCTGTTGAGTATCATGATCACGCAGTTCTTCTGGGTGAAAAAATCCATTTCTGTTCAGGAACGAAACATTGCCATCCAGGAAAAGAAAGACAGCTTAAACCTCATTCAATTTTCCGGACAGGTACACATTGCACTGCGCAATACCCTGGAGCAGATTGCAACGGATATTTCAGATAGTTCAGACTTATATGGTGCCGTGAAACAAATCAGCACCAATTATTATTCGGTGGAGATCAATGAAGAATTACATCCATATTACCTGGAGACACTTCTGAAACGTGAGTTTTACACACAAAACCTCAAACGCAATTTTCAATACGGAATTTACGATTGCTTTACAGACTCAATTGTCTTTGGAAATTTAATCACTTTTTCAGAAGATTCCCTCTACAATCCGGCGGATGAAGAAATGATCGGAAGAACATCTGAAACACTGAAATGGAAGAAAAAAGACGGACATTATTTTACGGTCTATTTCCCTACAGTCGGAGCAGATTTTTATAAAATCGAAAGCGAAGGACTTTCATCGTGGTGGTACCTCTTGTTTGTAGCAGTTTTCCCCTTGTTGTTCTTTGCCTATTCCATTAATACCATTCTTAAGCAAAAGCGTTTGTCAGATATCAAGAACGATTTTATTAACAACATGACGCATGA
>DHNG01000034.1:30974-31310 GCA_002409405.1 Flavobacteriales bacterium UBA5422
TTTATTAACAACATGACGCATGAATTAAAAACACCGATTTCTACAATCGGACTTTCAAGTGAAATGCTCATGAAAGGAACCGTTTCAGAGAAAGACGATATTAAACGATATGCCGGAGTCATTTTTAAAGAGAATAAACGATTGCAAAATCAGGTGGAGCGGGTACTCAATATTGCGAAGCTGGACAAAGAAAAAGTAGAGTTGAAAAGCGAACAGGTCAACTTGCATGAATTGCTGGAAGAAGCAAAAGACATGTTTGAATTCAACCAGATGACACATGGAGGAACGATCAGTTTGCAACTGAATGCGGAAAACGACAAAATTCAGGCAGATGCT
>DHNG01000034.1:31481-31627 GCA_002409405.1 Flavobacteriales bacterium UBA5422
CAACTTGTTGGATAACGCTGTGAAGTATTGCAAAGGTCAACCTGCAATTTCCCTGATTACCTGGAATGATAAAAAAGGAATTTATATTGAAGTGACTGACAATGGAATCGGGATCAAACGGGAAGACCTGAGAATGATCTTTGATA
>DHNG01000001.1:0-13289 GCA_002409405.1 Flavobacteriales bacterium UBA5422
GTGGGGTATGATGATACTTCCGGACACGGACGACTGGATGCCCTGAAAGCACTGCAGTTGATTGAATACCCGAAGTACCAGATCATCCACCCGCAATCCGCACCGACGCAAATTGAACTCGTTGAACACGATACGATTCATGTTTATTTGGAAGATCCGATTTATGCAGACATGAATGGTCCGATAGGTACTCATTTTGTATCTGCGCTGGAAATACCTTATAAAGTAGAAAAACGAAAGTACCAGTTGACCTATGATTTTTCAGAATACCTGCAACCACCGTTGAGTTCCTCTTCCGCGGAACTACTCGATGTATGGATACGTTACAGCCAGACCAATTCATTGCGGGAATTACAAGATACAATCGATCAGGAAAATATACCCTTCTTTATTGACACGTTTCAAATCGAACCAGATGCTGACATTATTCAAGTTGATCCTGTAACGGGTTTGATTACCTTAGAAGGATATTATTACCAGTTTTTGGGTTATTATGAAGATCAGATAGGACCTTTTCAGGGAGAATTGACTCCTGTTAATATATGGTATCCCATTAATCCCAATTTGCAAGCACCAAAAATGGCTTACAGTATTTACCTCTACGACAGTCTGGCAACAGGAGTTGATTTTCCATGCGATTCGTTGAATTACCTTGTTGATGAATCAGTCGCTGTTACTTCTCTGGATCCGAATGATTATTTAACGATTTCCCCCAATCCTGGTAATAATCATTTAATTATTGAGTCTAATTCAAATTATTTAATCAATCACATTTATATCATGGATCTATTTGGAAAGATTGTGGAAGAAAAAGAAATACAAAAAGAACATTCTGTTCGTATTGATACTAATACATTAGAAACAGGAATTTATACTGTCACCGTTCAATTAGACAACAATAAAATACTCACAAAAAAATGGATCAAGTTATGAAACTGTTATTTGCTTTTTTATTTATGATGTGTATCAGCGTAGGGCTTACACAAGAATGGCATAAATACCATAGAAATGATGTCGGTTTTGCTTATGCTTTGACAGATCCCGATTACATTACGACATCGGGACGTCATTTTCGGATCAATCCATATGACAACTCTTTGTGGATGGTTTCTCAACATACTATTCAAACGATTGCATCAGATGGAACAAAACAATATTTTCATTTTACCAATACTCCAATTCTTGTTCCTCCTTATCGATTGGTCACATTTGAATTTTTACCCAATAAAGTTTTTATACTGGACGAATACAATGGAATCTATTTGTATGAAAATGAAGAACTATCCGTATTGTATTCGACTACTGGATTATGTAATGGAATAACAACTTATGGAGATTCTTTATTTATACTTAGAAATAATAATCCAATGGTAAAATGGACAGATCAAAATTTATACTACTTGTTTTCAACTGGTACGGCAAGAAGAATAATTGTAAAAAATAATTGGTTTTGGATGGGTAGAAATTTTGGGACCTCAGGACTTTCTTTATATAATCAAACAGGTATCCAATCCAGCTTTGATTATTCGTTGAGAATGGATCCGGGCAATTATGACTTCAAATTCTCTCCGCACCATGACACCCTCTACGTTGCAGGTAACAAAGGATTGTCCCTGCTCCACAATCTCACGTTTTTTGACAGCATTGCACCGGACAACACCACCAACATGCCTCCGGGAGTTATCCTCGATTTTGAATTTGATGCCAATGACAACATTTGGGCATTGTTTGGTTCGGATGCACAAACACCAACATCCATCGCGCATTACGATCAGGCAACCAAAAACTGGGATGTCCATTACGATACGGGAAATGCCAACCTGAATTTTGATACTTATTGCAGCATCGAACTGGATAACCTGGGGAACTTGTGGATGGTCAATCAAGCTTACATCCATGTATTGGAATTGAGTACTCTTCCTGACTGGCTTTCAGTGAAACAACCGAAATTGGAAGCACGTGTTTCCATCTATCCCAACCCGGCAAAAGAAACTGTGTCTATTGAAACAGATGTGATACTATCAGAAATGTATCTCACAGACCAACTGGGGAAACGCATTCGTACATTCAACCCGACAGAAAAGCAGTTTTCGGTAGCGGAGCTTCCTTCAGGGATGTATTTTGTAGAATTTGTGACTGAAAAAGGTGAAAAAAGTACGGTGAAATTGGTGAAGGAGTAGTACCTTCTATCAATGTACAAATACGGCGACGATAAATCCTACCAGAATACTGATGAGCTTAATAAAATTAAACTTGTGATTTTCACTCGTTTCAAAAATAATCGTTGTGGAAATGTGCAGGAACATTCCGACCACTATTGCCAAAATGATATCAAAATTCAGGGATGCAACCAACGATTCTGAAAGTAATCCTGTGATTAATCCCAATGGTGTTGTAACAGCAAACACGACCATGAGCAACCAGATGGTACTTTTCTTGATCTTTGACGCAACCAATAAGGTCATCAATGCAATGGAAACCGGAATCTGGTGGAAGATGATTCCCATTAACAGGGTGTTTCCGGCTCCGTGGTGGTGGGTTGTCGCCAGTTCATATCCGGTGAACGGAGCTGCCAGTGGAATTCCTTCCAGAAACGAATGGATTCCCAAAGCGATCAGGATTCCCCAGGGAATTTTTCCTTCGTGGTGATGGTGAATATGTCCGTGCTCAATTCCTCCGGAGAAAAATTCAAGCAATAATTGAATCAGGAAGCCCAGCAGGATGTACAAGCCAATGTTGTGAAACGTGTGGTGGTACAATTCCGGGAGAAAATGAATAAATGCAATGGACAACAAGAATCCGCCACTGAAAGCAAGCAACATCTTGATGATCTTCTGCTTGTTGGCATGTTCCAATACGGCAACAAGAATTGCCCCTGAGAAAACAGATCCCAACAATGCTAAAATGGTTAGACTAATTTCCATCAACGTTTTCGTGCTAAAAGAATTAATCGATCGGATGTCGTTTCATCAAACTTACCCAGATCGAAGTTGCCAAAGGTACGAATTAAATCAAATCCGCAGGTGTCGAGCAGGGATGCAAAATCGGCTACCTGCAATGCCTGAACACGTTCCATGTAATTGTGTTCCTGTCCTTCTGCTTCGAAACGAATGTGTTTGAAAATATGTTGTCCGTCGTAGTTGCGCGTGATGTGGAATGTAATATCGTCTACTACTTTTGTTTCTTCTTTCACCAGGTTGGCAATCACTTTGGATGCATTCATAAAATCGATCAGCAAAACTCCTTGTGGATTCAGCATCTTATGAACAGCATGTAATACTTTTTTGTTGTCTTCTGAAGAATCAAAGTACCCGAAGCTGGTAAACAGATTAAAAACTCCGTCAAATCGTTCTCCGGGAATCACCTCACGCATATCGTGTACGCGAAATTGAAGCTGTTCGTTGCTGAAGTATTCTGCATGATCGATACTCTGAGGCGACAGGTCAACGCCCAACACTTCGTATCCATGGGTAAACAGGGTAATCGAATGCCGTCCTTTTCCGCAAGCCAGATCCAGTACACGGCTGTGCGGAGGCAGCTGAATGTAGTCAACCAGATTGCCGATAAACCGTTCCGCTTCTTTGTTGTCCCTGTTTTTATAGAGGGTATGATAATAACTTGTGTCGAACCAGGATTCAAACCAGTTTACATTTTCCATACCTGCAAAGATAGTTGATTCTTGCGGATTGATAAATCGATGCTGTTCGAAAATTAGTCAACGATGATTAACTTCACTGCTTTCACTGCTTTACGTGAATGGAGACGAACGGTGTAGAATCCGGCTTTCAGCGCGTACGTTTCAATCGGAATGGTTTGTTCACCACTGAGTGTTCTTCCGGAGAATGGTTCAATCACAGTTCTTCCGTTCATATCAATTACCTGCAGGGTATAGCTATCTCCATCTGCTTCAAACCGGAGATTTGCTTTGTCAGTTGCCGGGTTCGGAAACAGTGTTAATCCGTCCTTGTTTTTCGACAGGTCATCTACACCAAGGTTGCAAGCACCCAGGAGATTGATGTATTGAACAGTGTGTTCAAACAGTGGCTCAATGTCAGATTCTGAAACAAGAAACCAGTCTTTTAGCAGAGAAGCGTACACATCTCTGAAATCAATTTGCATCGGAACAGCCTCCTGGTTTTCGATTGTATCGGAAATCACCGGATTGGGACCAATGACCTGTGAACTGATACATTCTCCGAACAGGAACATAGGTGCAGCATCTCCGTGATCGGTTCCCCGGGATGCATTGGAAGCCACCTGACGACCAAATTCAGAAAACGTAAATCCGGCCACACGGTGAGAAAGTCCGAGTAAATTCAAGTCGTCCTGGAATGCTGCAAGCGCGTCCGAAAGTGTTTTCATCAGCTCGGCGTGTCTTCCGGTCAATACACTGGTGGAAGATACCTGCGCATTGTGCGTATCAAATCCATCCAGGTTCAGGATGTATACTTTTGTTTTCAACCCACCGGAGATCATTTGTGCCACGTACCTTAGTTGTACAGCGATCGGGTTATTGTCATCGTACAATGCCGACAGCGTATTTCCTGCATTGGCAGCAGCATTGATCTGGCTTCCGTAAGCATTTGACTGCATGATCAGGTTGCTCAGATACGCCATGTGCGAACCAAAATACGTTCCGTCGTCCAGTCCCTGATTTTCCGTAAGGTTGTAAGCGTCAAACGGATTTGAAACCGCATGGGAGAAATTGGAAAGCAAGCCCTGACAGGTTTCTGAAACACTGTATCCCATACTGATCGCAAAGGGATCCGGGTAATCTTCGTTTGGATAGTCATCCGGGTATCCGGGATATTTTTCATCAAAATAACGTCCCAGCCATCCGGAATGTTCAAACGGATCCATTTTCCCTGTACTCCAGATATCCATGGAACGAAAATGCGAGCGGTTTTGATCGGGATAACCAACATTCTGAATGATTCCAAGTTGTCCGCCTTCAAACATGTTTTTCATCCCGGCCATACTGGGGTGCAGTGCCAGGTTATTCTGATTCAAATCCAGCAATTGGTTTTCAGGGATGAGAATGTTCTGTCGCTGAATGACCAGGTTGTCGTACTGATCAATCGGAATGACTGTATTTAACCCATCATTTCCTCCATTCAGACGAACGATCACCAATACACGATCCTCAGCACTTTTATTGTAGTTGAATAACTTCTTCTGAATCGGTTGATACTTGATATTATTTAAAACGATTGGCATTCCTGCCACCGCAATACCTACATTTTTTACGAATGTTCTTCTCTTAATCATAAGTAGTTGTAATTATACCGTATGGTATTCCGGCATTTGAAATAATTGAAACAAGGTTAATTCCACTTTTTGCTGAATTGGCAAATAGTACGTCGGATCGGTCGGTGCGGCCAGGTATTCATTGTATTGAATCGTCCATTCGAAATCCGGTTGCCCTCCCAGCAGGATGAACTTCAGGATTTGTCGCTGTGCAGCCGAAATCGGTTTTGGCAGGAACACACGAATGATATCGTCAATCACATTGTTGGCATTTGCAGGGTTTGAAAGACCGTTTAAGAACGGAATGGTCTGAATTTTCAAAAACTCCCCGTTGACATCCAGTCCGGTTGCCAGGGTGAAATAGTATGCCAGCCACGTTCTGTTTTTCAGGTGTGTGGAATTGACCCATAATTTTGTAAAGTTGGGCGCCTGGTAATAAGCAGGCCATCCGGAAACAGAAGGAGGTGTTCCGTATCCTTGCCCCATGGTATCTCCAAGGTAATACAATGTGATGTACATATCGGAGGTTGTTGCCAAATCGAAATTGATTGTTGTTCCCGTACAATTGAACATCGAAAACAGCATCTCAAGCGGACTTCTGATCGCTGATCCGACCAGATTGGCATCATAAAAATGCTGTGATTTCAACAATGCTTCAACAACCGGTTGAATCTCATAATCGCTTGCAATCATGATTGCAGCCATCGCGGGAATGATGTTTTGCTCGACTTCTTCTGTCAGTTCGTGGTTGACAAAAAAGCGGTACAATTTTCGGGAAATGAAATAGGCAACTTCATTCTGCTGAAACACCACATCGATGTAATTGGAGTATTCCGCCGGTCCGGCGCTTGCAATCACTTCACTGTTGAAATGATAGGACAATTGCTTGGTTGAATTATCGTGGTACAACGGCACATAAATCGTGTTTACCGAGGTGTGGGTATCACTTCTCAATCCTTCTACTGTGTAACCTGTAAAAATTTTCGCTCCGGCTGCTACGTCTTCTTCCGTGTAATTGGAATAATCTCCCGGTCCGATCTGAATGCCTTTCCCGATGGTGTACAATTCGAGAAACTCACGGGCATAGTTTTCATTCGGCGAATAAAAGGTATTGGTTGCTCCATTGAGGAATTCCAGCATATTGGTGTTGTTGGTCATTTCTTTGATCAGTGTCTTGAAATTTCCCAATGCGTGTTGCCGGATTAAATCAAAGTAATTATAAGAAGACCGCTGGTCAAATGACAAGATTGCCGCAAAGTGATTGTGCCAGAAGAAGCACATTTTTTCGGCAATGCTCATTCCTTCATTATTGATGCGGTACATCAGCCATGCTCCCAGTGATTTCGCCCGTGCTGTATCACATTCCTGCGCTGCTTCAATGTCTGTCGGGTAAGGTGAATTCTGCCAGGGCTGTCCGAATGTCGCAATTGTTTCTGCCGGGTCATAGGTCAACGGTTGTCCGATTGCCGGAATTGCCATCAGTTGCGTAATTGCTGCGTCCAGTCCGGCAGACGTTACCTGATTGATCTGTTGAAATGACGGACCAAAAAGCGACCGGCGCAGTAAATGGGATGCTTGCACATTTGTCCACGCTCCCGTGTACGGCGCAAGACTATGATTAGTCGGCGGATTGATAACAGAACTAGGCATATAGAATTAGTTTTTGAGAATCTAAGATATTACTTTTTGTTATCCGACAACGTATGCAAGCCAATTTTTTTGGAGCATAAATGAAGAAAAACACATTAAAATTTGCACAACGAAATAAAATCACTACTTTTGCACCCGCAATTGAATTTTTTCATGCGCACTTGAAATAGATGATTCCGTAGCTCAGCTGGTAGAGCAATACACTTTTAATGTATGGGCCCTGGGTTCGAATCCCAGCGGGATCACTCTGATAAAAAGCATTCGCGAAGCGAGTGCTTTTTTCGTTTAAAGCGAACTGAACTTGTTCAAGTGAGCGATAAACGAAAAAAGCACTTCAAGGCGCGCAGCGACTGATGCTTTTGATCCACTGCACGTCAATTTTTTGGGATCAGGGACTAATCCCTGAAGACATCATTATCAATTCTGTATCCCTCCTCTTTCACCCCCAAACGAGGTAAACTGCGATTTTTTATTGGTTTTAGTTATTTCATTCCACAATAAAAGACTAGAATACCACTTAGAGTAAAAAGTAATAGTTTTGCCATTTAGCATGATGCTATTCTTTACACCATCATAGTAATTAAAGTTATTGTTGATTGAAACCATGAATAAATTAGCATCAAATTCTTTGATCTTTTCAATTCCTTCTTCATTAAGTAATAGTTGAGATTCGTATTTACGCATTTTAAATGATTTCGTTGTAACAATAGATTGAACATCTCCTTGCTTATACTCACTGTTAATATAAGAAGCGTAGTAGTTATTTTGGTTTTTAAAAATTACAACTGTATGACTAGGAATCAACATTCCTTCATAATAGTTGCCATCCCATGTTGAAGTAATAACAAGTGTATCCTTTTCCTTCATTTGTTCCAACAAAGGCAGATACCTTTTATTAAAGAAAAAACAATTCAAATGAATTGGTTCATTATAAGAGGGATATATACTAAAATAAAATTGATTTGTACTTTCTAGTGAATCCGAAGGTGTATACATGAATTTGTAATTCCCTTGTGTTGAGGTAATTGTTTGTTCTTTTTTAATTTCTAATTCTCTACTTGAAGTATCTATGTAATTGCCTGAATTTCCTCGAATTGAAGCGTTTGCATAAATTCCGAATTCACCTTTCGATTTTGAGTTTAAAGAATTAGTACAGATACAAGCGGTATCAATTGTTAACTTAATTTCATATTGATCTTGGCCTACTGCTGCAACAGGAGTTAAAGTCACAAGCAATAAGACGATTACCGATATGGAGTATGCTCTCATGAACTATTAATGTGTTTATAATGTACAGCTTCATCATAAATTGGTTCAACTATAATATTTTTTTGAAACCAACATGTAAATAAAGGATTAGTGTATTTTTCTCTCATACTCACTCTTAGCTTTCCTTTGACTTTTCTCTTGTGAGACAGAGACTCCGTCTTTCCGCCGCGGTGGACTATGCTCATTCTTCTTTTCAGAAAGAGAATGAGTGTGCGCGTTCACTACCATTTATTACTGTTTCAACCTAAAATCCTACGGCTTAAGCTGCTTTCATCTTTATCAAACTGGAAGATTACATTAGCATTGTTGGATTAAATTCAATACTATGCTCAACAAATTCAGAACACTTTGCGACGAGAAACTATATCTAAAATTGATAACCGTATTCCTGGTTGTTTTGGCTTCACTAGCGATACTGATTCCCATCGTTCAGCTCGCGCTGCTATTTGGAGTAGATCTTATGAAAGCACACGATGTTCGAATGAAGGTTGAATTTGGCAACGTCTTTTTCTTCTTTCTTTTTGGCGCTTGTTCGATTGCAATTATTTGGCTTGCACAGAAATATCTGCACAAAAGAACACTTGCTGATCTTGGCTTCAGAACCAAAATTCTAACCCTTTTCTTCATTGGTTTTTTGGTAGGCGTCTTTATGTTTGGATTGGAATACCTGGTACTGGGAATAAGTGCACAGGAGGTCAAATTTGTATCTGTAATTCCCGGCAATAGTTCCATACCTGCGTATCTTGGTTATTATAGCTATTTCTTCTTCGGGGTGTTGATCTGGAACTCATTCATTGAGGAATTGAGTTGTCGGGCTTATCCTATTGAAACACTTCGTAAGCAGCTGAATCCCCACATCATTTTCATTCTAATGGGAGTTCTTTTTACACTCGCTCATTTTGTTGTTCGTGATTTCAGCTTCTCTTTTGCGATAAGCTTGTTTATAACGTCCTACGCCTTGTCAGGGATTTACTATTATTCTCGCTCCATTTGGTTGGCTATAGGAGTTCATACCGGCATCAATTGGTTTGGTTTTTCCTTTGCTGGAGAAAATTGGAAATTGGGAGCATTGGTTCGCATTGAGTTTTATGATCTCCCAACATGGATTATGGATGTTACACGCCCATTCATTGGGATCTGTGTATTCTTGCTTGTGAGGGTTGCCAATAAAAAAGGTCTTTTCCAAAAAATCTAAAGTGGAAAAGAAACAAAATCTATCTTTGCTTAATGCTCATTAAATGACAAACGCAGCTAAAAATAACAGCTTTCGCATTTACCCTTGGATATTCATCCCATTACTTGGGTTGATCTACTATACTACAATTTTCATGATGTCCATGATGAGTGATGCTGATTACGGTTTCGATTGGATCGGGGTACTCATCCTTTCAATTCAATTGGGGGTTATTTGGTGGCTTTCTCAATTTACACTGAATAAACTCATAAAAAGGGGATGGCGGATGAATATTCAATTGTTCCTCTTTGGTGTGATAGCAATTGTCCTATTAAACGCATGTATCTTCTTTACCTTAAGGACTATTTACGTTACAATCAGATACCCGGAATTTCCATTGTTCAATTGGATTTTACTTGTAGTTACATCATTGGAAGGCCTGTTAAAAGGAATTATTGTTATGAGCCTTTTGTTTAGTCTCCATTTTTTCAAACGATGGAGGCTTGAAAGCGAAGAAAATGAACGATTAAAACGAAACGAATTGGAGCTTCAAAACAGAGCATTAAAAAGTCAGCTAAACCCACATTTTCTATTCAATAATCTGAATACATTATCCGGATTAATCCGACAGGATCAGTCGATTGCAAATGAATTTTTAAAAGAAATGTCAGACATGTACCGCTACATTTTAAAAACAACTGAAACAGAGGTTGTTCCGTTGATGGATGAGGTGCAATTTGCCGAAAGCTACACCCGTTTGCTCAAAAAACGTTTCGGTAAAAACTTCAATTACTCCATAGAAGTAACCGATTTTGATTATGTCCTTCCACCAATTTCCCTGCATTTATTGTTAGAGAATATTGTCAAGCACAATCGGATTGATGAGGATTGTCCGATGTATTTTACGATTAAACAAACCGAAGGATCATTGTTTGTTGAGAACACAGTCAACCTAAAGAACAGCGTGGATTCTACAAAAAAAGGACTGCAGATTTTAACCGAGCAATACACCTTTCTTACAAGCAAAACAATCGAAATCAACGAATACAACAATTTGTTCTCGGTTAAACTACCTTTACTGAAAATAATAGGATGAATGTATTAATTATAGAAGATGAAGAAAGCGCTTTTGAAAACCTGAAACGCATCTTATTGGAAATTGATCCGGCGATTAATATCGTATGTTGGTTGCAGAGTGTTGAACAATCCATTCATTGGTTTAAAACAAATGATGTTCCTGAGCTCATCTTTTTAGACATTCAATTAAGTGATGATTTGAGCTTTAAAATCTTTGAATCTGTGGAAGTAATAGTACCCATAGTATTTACAACGGCTTTCGATGAATACGCAATCAAAGCATTCGAATTAAACAGTATCGATTACATTCTAAAACCCATCTCCAAGAACAGTATCGAAAAGGCAATTACGAAGTACAAGTCAAGTATAAATCGCCCTCCTAAATCATACACTAGCTTCATTCAAGATTTGAAGTCCGTTTCGATCAATCCATCCTATAAAGAGCGATTTTTAGTCAACAAAGCAGATGAATTATTAATTATTCCAATCGCAAACATCTCCTATTTCTTTAAGGATAACGATACGTACATGGTCTTAAAAAATGGCGATCGCTACGCTATAAAATTCACCTTAGATGAGCTCATTCATTTATTAGACCCCATTCAATTCTATCGGATCAATCGCCAAATGATTGTTCATATAAATGCCATATCTAAAATTTCGTTGTGGTTCAAAGGGAAACTAAAATTGCGGCTGATTCCGGAATTTGATGAACCTGTTTTTGTGAGTAGGGAAGGCGCCACAAAATTTAAAGCTTGGATGGACAAATAACGACGATTGAGAACATAATCCCTCTTGGCGAAATACTTCGTTATCACTTCCCATCAAACTCCTCCCCGCAATCCAGGCATTTGTACACATCTTTGCTATACAGAGGAAAAACAAATAATAGAAATGACATAATAGCAGCCAGAATTCCACCGGCGTTTTTCATGGATTTATACCCCGATTGAATATGAGTGGATACACATTTCGGACAATGGATGGCTTTTCCATCATCGGTTGTATAAGGAGTTCCTTCCAGTTCTAGCAAAATCTCTTTCGCATGTGCAACGTCCTCTTCGTTGATTTTAAGCTTGATACCTCCAATCAGGTTGGAATAAAGCGGATTGATCGATACAATGTGTTCATCAAACAAAAAGCAGGTAATTCCTTCACTTTCCAGTTTAATTTTCAGAAGATGCGCATCCACTGAATTGTCGAACGTTTTGAATGTAATCAGGGTCATATATGTCTAACGGGTAAAAAGCTATTCGTTGAGGTATACAATCTACGGAATCTCCTTATTTTCCTGTTTTTATGAGGTCTACCAGTTTCTGGGTTTCTGTATAATTTTCGTTATTTTTCTTTGCAATTTCAATTGTTTTTTCAGCCTGAGTAAGGGCCTTCTGCTGAGCGCCTGATTTGTAGAGCAACCAAGCGTAAGTGTCATTGTTCGCATAGCTATTGTTCAGTTCTATCGAACGGATCGAACATTTTATAGCCATTTTTACTTTATTTGTTTCACCCGCATTTGCCTGTGAATTTACTCCCCATGCATAGAAATTCAGGCTGTTTTCATCATTCCAAATCTTGGCAATATACGATTCTAATGTTTTGTTATAATTAACAGTATCACCAATCTGGTCATAAAAAGCAAGGGCGGTCTGTAAAACTAGGTGGATACCCATGATACCAGTTATTCTTCCATCCGTTTCTTTGAACAAATAGGGTTCACCGGTGTCATATTCCTCCAACGCCTGTATTGCTTTTTTAAAAGCAGGTTCATCTTTGTGCTCTATAGCAATGTAACAAGCTTCGTTTATTATCCGTGCGATTCGTGCATTGACCTGGTCTTTCTTTAAATACACATAAAATTTTTCTTTGTTTTGTTCCAGAAATGAAAAATACGGACTGTCAAAAGGAATAAACGTTTGTGAATTATGTACACAGAATTCGTAGATGAATTTCAGGTTTTTTTCTTCAGAAAGATCGTGAGGTTCTACTGTATTTAAGTAATCCATTACAATACTTGAATCAAGCTCAAACGCATCCCTCAACATGTAACAATACGCAAATAAGAAATCCGAATCCCGGTTACCCGCGGCGTATTGTTTTTTGTAATCGGAAAGCACCTTGCCATTTGTTATAACATGCCGCGCCTGTTCTAAAAACTCTTCAGGAGAGAACACCCCGACGATCCGGTGTAGTTCATTTCCCGACTGATCAAGAAATAAGAATGTAGGGTGCATTTTAATGGTATAAACCTTATTGACCTCTATCCCCTTTTCTTTTAATGTGTTGACTTCAAAATTTATAAAGTTTGAATTGTAAAACCGAGCAACCTCCGGGGCACTGAAAGCCGTTTTTTCCATCTGAAAACAAGCTCCGCAGCCATCAAAATGGAAATATAACATGACAATTTTATTCTCTTCCTTCGCAGTATCAAATAGTTTGGAATAAGGCAATTGCCGGAATATAAGAGTAGTGTCTGAAGCAAAACCGGAGGTACTTGCCATAATTGCTATGCTTAAAAAAAATAATCGTAAAGTCATGGTAGAAGTGTTTAATTAAAACATAAGTTTTGATTTAGCGAAGCAGGCAAAATTGTATGAGAACACATACCTGATTTAACTCATTTTCAAATATAAGCATTTTTTTAACCGGACGTTCGACCTTTTCCCCGGGAAACAAAATGAATACGCTTATTGTTGCGGCAGGTAATCTTCCAGTGTTTGAAATGTTTTGTTGGTGTAATTGTCGAAATGAAACGTGTCTAATTTTTTTAACAGGATTGTCAGCTGTTCTTTTTCGCGTTGTGTCAATTCTCCGGTGGCAATTTTACCAAGTGTATTCATTTTTTCAAAAATTCCGAATAGTTCAAATTTCCCTG
>DHNG01000001.1:13372-30388 GCA_002409405.1 Flavobacteriales bacterium UBA5422
GCTCTTCCGATCAGTTCAAATTTCCCTGTATCCGTTAACAAAATAAGCTGACTTCTCTGATCTTCCGGGTTGTCCTGTTGGATGAGCATGTTTGCTTTGATCAACCGATTGATGATCTCAATACCACTGCTTTTCTCGAATACATTTCGTTTGATTAAGTCTGTTTTGGAAATCCGCTCATGTTGCATGACAGTAATCAAAAAACTAAATTCCTCCAATGTTTTAATTCTGCTATCTGAAAAAGCGATTTTTGAATAAAATTTAATGTAACGGTACAAAAACAATACATGCTGGGAAATTACCCGTTCAATATTATTCTCAATGTGGAACGAATGTTCTGCTTCCGGCTTTTCATAAGTTCCGACCAGTGAATTTTTATATGCATCCGGTTGTACTTCCGGATCAAGTGATTGGATATACCCTTCTAGGGACAAATTGTTCTTATCTGTCTCACCGCTTTCATACTGTTCAAGCTTCTCAATCAGCACCTTTAATAACTCAAGACTATTCATTCGTTATTTTTTAGTATGTTTTTGTTCTAAAATAAAAAATAAAAGTATAGATTTGTACAAAAATATGCCATTTTATGAAAACAATCTACCTATTTTTGTACGTTTTTGCACCATTTCTTTTGTTCTCCCAGAATATCGGGACAATAAATGGTACGGTCAAAGATAAGAATACTCAGGAATTATTGATTGGGACGAAACTGGTTCTTCGTGGACAAGATACCATTTATGCGCTTTCGGACGAGAATGGTAACTTTAATTTGAAAGCACCAGTTGGAAAATATAATCTGGAAGTGACATTCATTGGCTATGAACCCGTTTTATTGTATAATTTAAACGTTAATTCCGGAAATGCGCTGGTCGTGCAGGTTGAGATGAACCCCGGAGTGCAGGAACTAGATGAGGTGGTGGTGAGTCTGGCGAAATCAGCGCGAGCTACCGATATGACAACACCACTGGCGACGCAGAAATTAACGGCGGAAGAAATTAGAGTAAACCCGGGAGGAAACTTTGATGTTTCCAAGGTAATCCAGGTGCTTCCCGGAGTGGCCGGAGGGACAACCGCCAACCGGAATGATATCATTGTCAGAGGAGGAGGGCCCAGTGAAAATGTGTACTACCTTGACGGAATAGAAATTCCGGTACTGAACCATTTTCAGACACAGGGAGCAAGTGGCGGGGCGACAGGAATTCTGAATGTTTCATTTATCAATGACGTCCAATTGACATCTTCCGCGTTTGACAGCCGGTACGATAATGCACTTGCTTCTACGATTGTCATTCAGCAACGTACAGGGAACCCCGATAAATTGAGTGGCAACATCCGTTTGTCAGGGAGTGAATTCGCAACCACACTGGAAGGTCCTTTGGGCAAGAAAACAACGTTCTTAGCTTCCGCGCGCAGATCCTACCTGCAATTTTTATTTCAGTTGCTGGACTTGCCCATCCGCCCGGATTACTGGGATTTTCAGTACAAAATCAATCACAAGATCAACAATAAAACGGAATTGAATTTTATCGGAATCGGTGCTATTGATAAATTTCGTCTGGTAGCACCCAAGTCGTCTGATGCTGAAAACGAATATATCCTGCGTTCAAATCCGTTGCTCAATCAATGGAATTACACGGTTGGAGCATCGCTTAAACGATTGGTCAACAATGGGTTTTTTACTGTCGCGCTCAGCAGGAATATGTTTTTTAATGGAGCAGACCGGTATGAAAACAATGCCAATGCTACCGGAAATAAGTTGTTTAGTCTCGGGAGCCATGAAACTGAAAATAAGCTGCGATTTGACATGAATAAATATGTGAACGGATGGAAGTTCAGCTACGGAGTGAGCGGGCAATATGTAAAATATGACGCGTCCTTGTTCAATACCATATCAAAGGAAGCAACAGATCCTGCTGGTAATGTCGTTAGTCCTGCAGTCACCTTTGCGAGTGAAACCGCAATTGAATTCTTTAAAATGGGAGCGTATGTTCACACCAGTAAATACCTGTTTAATGAGAAGTTATTACTCTCAGGAGGATTAAGAACCGATTTGAATACGTTTACAACCAAGGGGTTGAATCCATTGAAAGCGCTTTCTCCGCGGTTTTCATTTTCCTACGCATTCAATCCGAAATGGAATGTGTCTGCTTCAGTGGGAAGTTATTATAAATTAGCTCCCTATACTGCACTTGGTTACAGAGATTCCTCGAACAACTTGGTCAATAAAGATCTGGACTATATTCAGGCAATTCACTATACTGTGGGGACACAATTTGTTCCGCGAAGCGATTTCCGGTTCACATTTGAAGCATTTTACAAAGATTACAGACAGTACCCGGTATCATTGACCAATGGTATTTCTATGGCGAATATCGGAACAGACTTTTCTGCTGTAGGAAACGATACGTATACCTCAATCGGGAAAGGACGGGTGTATGGAGTGGAGGCCTACGTACAGCAAAAACTGATTAGAAACCTGTTTTATGTCGTGAGTGCAACCCTTTACAAATCAGAATTTTCAGGAGCCGATGGTGCGTTTCGCCCTTCTACATGGGATTATGGATTCATTGTCTCGACAACATTGGGGTATAAATTCAAGAAAAACTGGGAAATAGGAGCAAAATACAGAATCGCTGGAGGTCAGCCGTATACACCATTTGATATGACGAAATCAACAGCCACTTATCTGACAAGCGGAGTAGGGGTGTATGATTATTCCCAGCTAAACAGTGAGCGTTTGCCATTCTTTCATCAACTCGATTTGCGGGTGGATAAGAAATTTAATTTCAAAAAAACCAGTTTGACGCTGTTTGTTGATTTTCAAAATGTGTTTCTCTATAAAACACCTTATTTGCCAAGGTTTACATTCCAGAGAAATGAGGACAATACGGGATTTGCCACAACAGACGGGAATCCTGTCGCAGCAGACGGAAGCAATGCCATTCCATATATTCTGAACCAGCGTTCGGCAACAATCGTACCGTCGATCGGGTTTATTTTCGAGTTTTAGGAGATAATTTATAACGTGTACTGAGCCTCTGAGCAATATTAAATGAGCCACATAGCAATGATTCACAACAGTCTTATTGTTACCTTTGTAAGGTAGGATAAAAGCAATGGAACACTCAGAGAAATTACGAACTATCAGTTACTCAGGAATATTTCTGTCCTGTTTTTCCGATTACAGTGAAAAATGCATTCATGCAGCTCCGGAGCATGTGTTGGTGTATGTGTATTCGGGAGAACAAGTCATTGAAGACCGCGACAAACAGATTACCATACAAGCAGGTGAATGTGCATTTATCCGGCGGAATCATCGCCTGATGATGTACAAAAATAGCAAGGGAGAAGAACTTTACAAGGGGATTTCGCTTACGTTCAACCGCACTATGCTGCGTGCATTTTACAGCCGGTTGAATAGATCAGATGTGCCTAAAAAAGTACCTGTTTCAGATCAAAATATTATTAAAATCACGCCGCGTACCGATATTACCAGCCTGTTTCAATCGTTGACACCGTATTTTGACGACAATGTAAAACCAACCGACAGTGTCACGCAATTGAAATTGCAGGAAGGAATTTATGCATTGCTGAATAGCTCTGACAACTTTTTCCCGATCCTGTTTGATTTTACAGAACCGTGGAAAATCGATATCCTTGAATTCCTCGAAGAAAATTACATGGATGACCTTACCATGGAACAGATTGCAGCATATACAGGTCGGAGTCTGGCAACGTTCAAACGCGACTTCAATAAGATCAGCAACCTGAGTCCGCAAAAATGGTTGATCAAACGACGTCTGGAAGCAGCATACGTGCAACTTAAAGAAGAACGAAAGAAAGTACAGGACGTGTATGTTGAGGTGGGATTTAAAAATCCTTCTCATTTCTCCACTGCTTTCAAAAAACAGTATGGCATTCCTCCAACGGAAGTGTAAATTGAGCTTTTCGGAAAAGATTGTTGAGCTTCGTAGTAAATCTGATCCATAATCTGTGGTTTACCTTTGTTGCATGGTACAACAGGTCAAACACAAAACAACAGATATTTTTGAGCGATTGCTTAACGGGCACATCATTCCGTCCGACGATCCGCAATTCCATCGGCTGCAGGAAGCATCGTATGCTACAAAAGAATTATTGGTGAAACTCAATGCGTCTGCCGATCTTGTTGAGATACGAAAGTGGCTGAGCCAGATTACAGGAGCAGAACAGGATGAAAATACGACTGTATTCACACCCCTGTACATCAATTACGGTAAGCATACCAAAATAGGCAAACACGTTTTTATCAATTTTAACTGTACACTGCTCGATTTGGGTGGCATTACCATCGAAGATCATGTGTTGATTGCTCCCAATGTGTGCCTGTTGTCGGAAGGACATCCGGTATCGCCTGAAAACAGACATGCACTTGTTCCCAGACCCGTTCACATCCGGAAAAATGCATGGATTGGTGCCGGGGCAATCATCCTGCCGGGAGTAACTGTCGGTGAAAACGCAATCGTGGCAGCTGGTGCTGTCGTTTCAAAAGATGTTCCCGACAATACAGTCGTAGCAGGTATTCCTGCAAGGGTTATTAAAATGATTCATTAACAAATACATTTCAATCATGAACAGCAAAATACCATTCGTTTTTCTTTTGATACTGCTTGTTGCATATACAACGGTATTCGGTCAGAAATCAACTAATAATCCGGATCCGGAACACTATACATTTCAATTAAGTGATCAGGTAACACGTCAGAAAGTCACCTTTAAAAACCGGTATGGAATTACACTCGCAGGAGATTTGTACATTCCTAAAAATAAAAAAAATGAACAATTACCTGCACTTGCCATTAGCGGACCTTTCGGAGCAGTCAAAGAACAATCATCGGGATTGTATGCCAATCAAATGGCAGAACTAGGGTTTGTTACATTGGCATTTGATCCGTCTTTTACCGGTGAAAGCGGAGGTGAATTCCGGAATGTGGCTTCGTCGGATATCAATACCGAAGACTTCAGTGCTGCAGTTGATTACCTTGGTTTGCAAAAACAGGTCGACAGATCCAAAATAGGCATCATCGGGATTTGCGGATTTGGTGGCTTTGCACTGAATGCTACCGCTGTTGACAAGCGGATTAAAGCGGTTGTCACGACAAGTATGTACGATATCCCAAGGGCAGCATCCAACGGATATTACGACAAGGTAACGCTAGAAGAGCGTACGAAGAAACTAGAGCAAATGAGTCAGCAGCGCTGGAACGATGCAGAAGCGGGAATACCTGCACCGGGACAACGTTCGAATGCGGAAAAACTGAGCGGTGATGAGCCACAGTTTGTAAAGGATTACTTTGACTATTACCGCACTCCCAGAGGTTTCCATGCACGTTCCATCAATTCAAACGGAGCATGGACTGCCACCAGTGCATTTTCACTGATGAATATGCCAATACTTACCTACATTCAGGAAATCTCACCACGCCCGGTTTTAATCATAGCAGGAGAAAACGCACATTCCCGCTACTTTTCAGAAGATATTTATGCTGCAGCGTCTTCGCCAAAAGAATTAATGATCATTCCCGATGCGAACCATGTGGATTTGTACGATCAGATAACAATCATTCCGTTTGATAAATTGGAAATATTTTTCAAAACACATTTGAAGTAGGAAATAATATAGGGAAGGGGCATGTCCTAAAAAATGTACACACATTCACGATTCGATTTGGTCATCCACAACTGCTTTTTTGGTAATTTAGCTAAAGCGAAACAGATGTATCCGGATTTTTACAAAAATGGACGCAACCAATAATGAAAAGATGTCTATAACAACAGAAGCAGAGTTCATCGGAATGCAACAGGCAAGCAAGGCTGTTGCTTATACATTGAGACAAATGATCAATTATGCCCGACCAGGTATGAGTACAAAAGAACTGGATGAATACGGCTCGGAAGTGTTGGCGGGTTTTGGAGCAAAATCAGCACCTTATCTGACTTACGGATTTCCAGGATGGACCTGTATCAGCGTGGATAACGAGTTTTGTCACGGCATTCCTTCTGAACAACGAATTTTGAAGGAGGGAGATTTGATCAATATTGATGTTTCAGCAGAGTTAAATGGCTTCTGGGCGGATAACGGAGCTTCTTTTGTCCTCGGAGAAGACCTGCATCAACACCAACAGTTGGTAAATGCGTCAAAAGAGATTCTGCAAACAACCATTAATCAGATTAAAGGAGGTGTCAAAATTGCTGACATAGGCCATTTGATGGAAACGGAAGCAAAAAAGAGGGGATACAAGGTGATTAAAAATCTGGGAGGACACGGCATCGGAAGAAGCTTACACGAAGAACCGGATGAGTTGTTGAACTATAAAAACCGGCTGGATCAGCGACGGTTTAAGAAAAATTCTGTTGTTGCTATTGAGACATTCATTGCAACCTCTTCCTCGTATGCAGTCGAATTGAGTGACGGATGGACAATGGTTGGCAACAAAGGCGGATACATGGCGCAACATGAGCATACCATTGTCGTGACGGATGGAAAACCAATCATCCTGACAGAAGCAAATGAAATCTTTAATTGACGATTTAGTTGAGCGTTACAGTAAACAGGATTGAGCTTATCAACAATGATCTGGAGAGACTGCTTACTTATTTTTGCTACAGATATTAAACAATAAACACAATGAATACATATACCGTAAAAGCATTCGGGACTGAAGCTCCGGAAGCAGCTTTAAAACAGATGAATATTGAACGCCGGGAAGTAACGGCAACAGATGTTGAAATTGAAATTCTATACTGCGGTGTTTGTCATTCCGACCTGCACACTGCACGCAATGAGTGGCATGGGACAATCTACCCGAATGTGCCGGGACATGAGATTGTGGGACGGATCACAAAGGTAGGAAGCAATGTTTCCAAATTCAAGGCAGGTGATCTGGCTGCAGTTGGCTGCATGGTAGATAGCTGCCGGGAGTGTGAAAGCTGCAAAGAAGGATTGGAGCAATACTGTGAACAGGGAAACATCGGGACATACAATGCCCCTGACAAACACTTGGGTGCACATACCTTTGGAGGTTATTCTCAAAGTGTAGTAGTGGATGAAGCATTTGTGTTGCGCGTGCCCGAAAATCTGGATTTAGCTGCAACAGCACCATTGCTGTGTGCGGGAATTACAACCTATTCACCGTTGAAACACTGGAACGTCGGCCCGGGGGAAAAAGTAGGAATTGTCGGCATCGGTGGTTTGGGACACATGGGAGTGAAACTGGCAAAGGCAATGGGAGCACATGTGGTTGTTATTACGACGTCTACCTCAAAAGTGGAAGATGCAAAGCGGTTGGGAGCAGATGAAGTGATTCTTTCTACCAATGAAGAACAGATGAATGCATTTGCAGGAACCTTGCATTTTATCCTGGATTGTGTTTCAGCGCAACACGACATCAACGCGTATTTGCGTTTATTGAAACGGGACGGTTCACTTACATTGGTCGGAGCACCGGAGCACCCACTTCCGGTAGCACCGTTCAGCTTGATTCCCGCGCGCAAGAGTTTTTCCGGTTCTATGATCGGCGGTATTGCAGAAACGCAGGAAATGCTTGATTTTTGCGGAAAACATAACATTACATCTGATATTGAACTGATCCATATGCAAGATATCAACGATGCATACGAACGGTTGTTAAAAGGAGATGTAAAATACCGGTTTGTTATTGATATGGCTTCACTAAAAGCCTGATCTCGGAAAATAGCATTATACAATTTAAACGGGTGGAGGAAACTTCATCCGTTTTTTTATGACCCATTTTTAAGAAGAATCGGAGAAGATGGTGTACTATTGTGAAACAATAAGATTGAGAATGGAAGAACTTGAATTAACAGAGGTGACTCTGGAAGATCTCACGTTGCTGCAGGAAATCGGCCGGGTGACATTTTCAGAAACATTTTCGGAATATAATTCAGAAGAAAACATGACTCGCTACCTCGAAGAAGGATTTTCGGAGGAAAAACTGACCGAAGAGTTGAATCATGAGCATTCCGCTTTTTATTTTGCTCGTTTGGGAGCGAATGTGATTGGTTACCTGAAACTAAATTTCAGTGGAGCACAAACGGAATTGCAGGATAGCAAATCGCTTGAAATCGAACGGATTTATGTGCTGGGAGACTACCATGGGAAACGAGTAGGGCAGGCGCTTTATGAAAAAGCAATGGATATCGCTCAACAGCATCAGGTGAATTATGTTTGGCTGGGGGTGTGGGAAGAAAACCCGAGGGCAATCAATTTTTACCAAAAGAATGGATTTGTTGCATTCGACAAACATGTGTTCAAACTGGGAACGGATGAGCAGACAGATATCATGATGAAGAAACTACTGAAAACAGATTAAATACGGACCGCCCATGAATTTTTCGATTCAACATCCATTAGAAAACGATACTGTTCTCTTGCTTCCCCTACAGGAAACTGATTTCGATGTGCTGTATGCAACTGCTTCAGACCCGAAAATCTGGGAGCAGCATCCCAATAAAGACCGTTGGAAAAAAGAAGTATTCCGTGTGTTTTTTGATGGTGCTGTCCAAAGTGGAGGTGCGTTTAAAGTCGTAGACAAAACAACCTCACAGGTTATCGGAAGTACTCGCTTTTATGACTACAACAAACAGGAAAATACGATTTTTATCGGATACACCTTTTATGCGACATCGTGTTGGGGAACGGGAATCAACCGGAGTGTAAAAACCATGATGCTGGACTACATCTTTCAGTTTGTGGAAACGGTCCATTTTCACATCGGTTCGGAGAACAAGCGTTCACAGATTGCCATTACGCGTTTGGGAGCTGAAAAAGCAGGTGAACAGGAAGTTGCATATTTTGGAGAACCGGTCAAATTAAATTATTGGTACCGGATTACACGTGAAAGGTGGGGTAGGTTAATGATCTCAAATAGAAATAATAAAGTACTCTAATTATGGCAAAACAAACACTATTCAAAAATGAACAATGTGAGTGGATTGATGTGGAAGCACCCAATACAGCAGATATTCAGCAATTAAATAGTCAATATGGAATAAACAGATTGTTGTTAGATGATACGATTGAACCGAATCACCTTCCAAAATTTGAAGAGCAGGAGAGTGTTAAATTCTTTTTGACCAGAGAATATATAGAAACAGATCGGCATAATCTCAATACAATTAGCGATATCAGTACCAAGCTAAGTATTTTCATATTGAAGGATATCATCATTACGATTCACCGGACAAAAAATAAAAGCATTTATGAATACAAACAGGAGTTAACTAAAACAAATGAGCATATCACTCCGGACAGAATTGCATTGAAACTTGCTCTGAAAGTCATGAAGTCCTATGACGATGAAAATAAACAACTATTGGAAAGAATGGATAGTCTGGAAAATGAGATTTTTCTTAAAAACACACGCTCTTCCAATTTAATCAGGCGTTTATACAAGATCAAGAGAAAAGCTGCACTTAGTTCCAGATTACTGAATATTTCCGGAGAATGGATTCGGGAATTCAAAAAACTGGAACTGACCGAAAGCGAAATTACGGATCTTGCAGACAAACATAAAGACGTGATTGCAGATTTTGAACATCTGAACGGACAAGCAGCTAACTTAATTGCAATGTTTTTAGCGTTCTCAGACCAAAAAGCCAATCAGGTAATGAAACTATTGGCAATCTATTCCGTTTATTTTCTGCCTGTCACATTTTTGGCAGGTGTCTACGGAATGAATTTCCACAATATGCCGGAACTTACTCAGAAATATGGTTACTTTATCATTTTAGGCATAATGGCACTCATTGTGCTTGGCACATTTATCTATTTCAAAAAGAAGAAATGGTAATTCACTATAAAGTTCCGACAAACAAATTATTGGGATTAAGACAATTAAATTGAGATGTTTGTGTGTGAAGGAAGAAATCGGTTGTTTTCAATACAAGATTAAGAAAAGAAAAAATCCAGTCGTCCCAGGTTTACACCAGCCCAGCCAACCTGGTTGATCAATACTTTTTCACCATCGAGATTGGTTTCTTCAACAGGTTTTTCCAGGAAAGTGTGTGTATGACCGCCCAGTATGAGGTGAATATTTTTTGTGGAGCGAGCTAAAATACGGTCGGATACTTTATTGGAGTCTGTGTATTCAAATCCTAAGTGTGAAAGACAGATAATAAAATGACACCCTTTGTCTTTCAGGATTTGTGCCTGTTCATTGGCAACAGCAATCGGATCGAGGTATTTGCTGTTTTCGTAACATAGCTTGGGAACAAGCCCTTCCATTTCTACTCCCAGTCCCAAGATTCCGATTTTTAGTTTTCCCTTCCGGATGATCAGGTGTGGAATGGTTTCACCATTGAGGATCGTGTCAGAGAAATCATAATTACTACAGATAAACGGAAAGTTGGCGTATCGTTTGGCATTTTTAAAGCCTTCTAATCCCAGATCAAATTCGTGATTTCCCATTGTGGAAGCCTCGTAACCCATTTCAGACATTAATTTCATTTCCAGTACACCTTTGTATTTGTTGAAATAAGGTGTTCCCTGGAAGAGGTCCCCGGAGTCCAGGAGTAATACATGCTCTTCTTCTGACCGGACTTTCTGAATGAGTTCATGACGCCATACTACGCCTCCGCGATTGGGAAATTTTGCGTGATTGGCAGGAAACGGATCGATGTTGGAATGCGTATCGTTCGTATGTAGAATCGTTAATTTGATCTGTTTCTTTTCCGGTTTCTGCGAAAACAGGGAAGGGGAAAGAATAAGCCCTCCGGCAACAGCAAAGGTGTTTCTGACAAAATCGATTCTTTTCATTGGATGATGATACGGTTTTCAGGATTACTGATCAATGTTCCTTGTTCTTTTGCTTCGGTAATGATGCAATCGCGCATTAATTTTCCGGTATGAATGACTTCAATGGCTTTCTGAAAAAAATACATTTTATCGCCCCCATTCAACAAGTAATCAGACGTGATGATGATAAATTCTTTGGTATCTGCTTCGACTCCGTTAACAGTCAATATTCCGTTTTCGAGCCGGGCTCCGGAAATAGGTTCTCCTCCTGTCTTTTCCAGGTAAGCCGCAATTTCAGGAATCACTTCGACAGGCATTCTCACCCATACCGTAAAGTTGTCAAAAGGCATGATTTTGAACAGGTCGCCGATCGTAACGTCCCCTTTGTTGATGGTTGTACGCAGCCCGCCTGTGTTTAACAGACACATAATCGGAACGTTTAGGCGTACATTTTTTGTCTGGTTGGTCAACAATGCATCAGCAGCCCAGTTGTTGAGGTTTCCGCATGGTCGTTCAGGGACAAAATTTGTATCTGCAAATGCCACCACTTGATTCATTTCCCATTCAACTGAATCCCTGTAGGGTTTAATTTCTCCTTCCAATGCCGAATGTTCTCCTGGTGTGTCCTTTACAGGAATCAATTCATAAGATTCTTGCCTGACAGAAAGAGAAGAGCAGGCCATCAGACCTGCTCCAATCATTAAAAATAGCGAATAAACGAGTTTACTCATTTTTCAATGGATCAACTTATTTAATAATTACTTTTTGTGTTACTTCACCTCTTGGTGTCGTGATGTGAAGCAAGTAGCTTCCTGAAATCAATCCGTTTACGTTGATATCTGTTGAAACTGCGTTTACTTCTTTTCCGGTGATGATCACACGTCCTTGCAAATCAATCAGTTCATATCCTGAAATTTGTGTGTTGTTAACCAATACAGACAAGTTGTTGCTTGCAGGTACAGGGAAAATCAAAACATCATTTGATGTAATTACTTCTTTCACACTCAATGGACCACATCCTGTTCCATTGTAGTTCATTGAACCAAAGTCAATATAACATGCGTAGTCAACAGAGTCAATAAATGGGTTTCTGTTCCCTTGAACGCTATAAATGTATTCATTACGTGCAATTTCGAAATTGTCCGGAAGGTCTTCAAAGTGCCATTGACGGATTACTTCAGGATCTTGTCCGTACATAATGAGGAAGCTGATTTGCTCTGGAAATGCCCAAATACCACCTCCGGTTCCATTGTATGTTGTTGCCATATACATCAAGGCACGAGCTACATCACCTTTTATTTCATCCCGTGGTTCATAAACAGTTCTTCCTTCAGCATTTGCTCCGAACTTTGAATCCAAGTATGAACTTTGAACAGATACAACCTCACCAAAAGGATAGTTACTTCTAACGGCATTTACATTAGGCATACGAACGGGGAACAAGTTGTGCTGGTCTGTATAAGCAGGGTGTTCAGGGCTATTGTATGGATTTCCAGGCATCCAGGAGTGTGCATATACGTGTTCTCTTGAAAAATTAGCATCTGTCCATGTAAATGTTCCGGAGAATACTTCTTTGTGACCGGAATACAAACATTCTACATACGTTTGACCGCCTGTTGTATCCCTCAAAGAAAAATTATTCAACATCGTTTGCAGATAATTGTAGTAGGTGATCATTGTATGTGGATTTGTCAGTGCTTTCAAATCTGCTGCAAATGTAGACTGGTCTGTAGAAATACTCGAATAATAGTTCCCTATTTCTTGTCCCCCTGAAGTGACAGAACCAATTGCAGGAGAAGTCGTCAGATAATTTTCAATACCATTTGAACCGTTAAATGCATAAACAGCGAAATGATAGTTTTGATTGGCAATCACTCCACGAGGAGTAAAACCCGTTGCACTACCTACATATGCCACACGTGCATTACCGATCACATCTCCTCTCTGGTAAGTTGTTCCGTCAACAGGTGCACCTGTTACAGCACTTCCGTTGTTCCAAAGTACCAGGTATTTTGTTGCTCCAGCTCCAGCATTGAATGATCCGCTTACACGGTATGCTTTATTAACAGGGAATGTCAATGCTGATGCATTGGAAGTCGGTTGTGTTGCCAATCCGTCTGTACCTGCTGCTTCGAAGTTAATCACATATGAACTTTCATCTGCATCGTCAGATGAGATGGTCAATGTTGCATTGTGTGATCCATTTGCTGTCGGTGTTACCGTCAATGTATATGTATTATTCGTTTCAGGACCTACAGTTCCCGGTACAATAGATGTAGAATAAGCTGCTGCCTGCGTTCCTGTAAATGAAGCGCCGCTAATTGCCAGATTACCTACTCCCAGGTTTTCAACTGTAATATTTGCCGTTGTCGCCGTTCCTAAATAAAATGTTGTTCCTGACAAGTATGTTGTTCCGTTTACAAGTACGTTGATCTCTCTTTGCGGAGCAACGTATGGAACGATGTCATTCAAGTCTCTCGGAATGATCTGGTAGTTCGTGTTGAACTGTCCTACTACACCTGTGATAGAAACTGTTCCTGAAGGAATATTCGTACCATCAATATTTGTTGTTCCGTTGATACGGATGTCCAATGTTGTGGAACCATCTGTTACCTGAACAGTTGAATTTCCTGAAGCAAATGAACCACTTGTCGTAAAGGTAACGTTGTTGATCACCACCAATTGCCCTTCTACTGCTTCATTCACAGCAGACAATGGAACTGTCAGCGGTTGTGGAATAACTTGTGCAGGACCGTGGTTGATGTATGTCGGATTTCCTCCGGACTGTCCTGTACCGATTTCCAGTAATCCGTTGAACTCTGTCAATGGACCTGTTACGGTAATAGAGTCATAGCGGTTGATTCCACTAACATTCCCTCCGTATGCAGCAATTCCTGCTGTCCCGTCCTGTAAATAACGAAGGGCACCTAATTCCGATCCGTTGGTAACAACTCCTGAAACAGTAACTGTCTGTCCGAGACTTGTACTTCTTGCACTTGCAATACTGATCACCTGTGAAAATGCAGATGATGCCGTAAAAATGCTGATTGCGATTAATAATTTTTTCATCGTTCCTATATATTAAAATTCGTAAGCTATTGAAGCATTAAATGTTGTCCCCATTCCAAAGAATACTCCGGCAGAAGCAGCATCAAATCCACTTCCGTTTTGGTTATTTCTGGCATCGGAAATGTAGAGTGTATTCAATACGTTGAATACGTTTCCTCTGAATGACAATGCCGATTTTTCAAACTTCAATGTGTATCCTACATGGGCAGATAACTGACCATAACTAGGTATTTTCCATGATTCTTTTCCGCCGTTCGCTCCTGTTAAGCTGAATGGATCAAAGTTGGAATAATACCGGTCAAAATAGGTGTATTTCAATTTGATGTATGCACGTTTAACAAATTCCCAGCGAATGGACCCTGCATAAACTGATTGGGCAGCATCTCCTACGTGCACACCTTTTGCATCGAATTCAAACTTTGTACCAACAACATCTACTGTTTCGGATGATTGCCAAGTCCAGTCTCCGACAGAGGCCATTCCTTCTATTGTAAGGTTTCTCAGGATATTATACGCTACATCTACTTCAACACCCATGTGTAATGCATCCATTCCGTTAACATTTGCGCGGATAAATGTTGTCGGATCGTTTGGATCCGGTACATTTACACCAAACGGGAATGGTTTGTTGTTCCACACGGTGTAATATCCGTTTGCGTTGACGGATACTTTCTTGTGACGGAATCCATACCCAGCTTCAAATGCGTAGATTTTTTCATTAACAATTTCTTCAAAGAACTTATTGGTATTGTTATCAATTACATTGCTAAACATTGGGGTTCTGTCCAGGTAACCAACATTTAGGAAAATATTAGAACGTTCCGTTACGTTGAAGTTGGCCCCTGCTTTTGCTGTAAAACCTGTTAACCACAATGTTTCAGTCTGATTGAACTTTAATTCTTTAGATGAATGGGAATAAATTTTATCATTGTATTTCACAGATGGATCTTTCGCTCCTATATAGATAATTGTATCATCTATATGTAGTTCCTTTTTCATGAAATAGTCAATTCCTTTGTAGCTGTTAGCAACAACAGATAAATTTGCGAATGCAGACCATCTTCCCTTTGTAAATTCAAGCTGTGCAAATCCACCGATCCACTGCATCAGTGCATCTCTGTGGTTGTGATAAGGTTGCCAACCGATCTTATCTCCTTCTCGCATCATTGCGGTAGGGCTGTTTTGATTCTGATTATTTACATAGTAATCCCCACCCAACAAGTTTGTAATTTCTGTATAGTGTTCACCTTTGTACCATCTGTAATCTGCACCACCTGCAAAAGTGAAATATTGATTGATTTTCCAGTCAACTTGAGAAACCCCACCAATCCACATGTGGTTGTTAACCATTGATGCCAATATCTGAGAAGAGTTTAATTCAGTGTTGCTATATTGAGGGAGTATTGTTGGAACTTGTACTCCGAAAAGATCCATTTCTTGATTGTTTTTGATGGTTTGATCCCAGTCGATAGTCTTATCTTCTTTATATAGCATTTGAGAGTTTCTGGCACGTTCACCTCCACCCCTACCAATGGAAACATAAGCTGTATTTGTCCATGATAATTTGTCATTGACTTTCCAGAAATCCCGCAGCGTAATCTGAGGTTTGTGGTAATAATTTCTTCGTTCAGCCATAATTTTCTGCTTTCCATTCTCGTCTGTGTAGTACCCATAGTGGGGGTTGTAACGAATCCCATTGTTTCTTGCACCGACAGTATCAATCCCCAATTTGGCCGCATAATTTGCATCCCAATATGAAATAGGTTGATTGAACGAACGTTGCGCATGTTGTTGAGGTGCTCCGAAACCACTTAGGGAAATCACATGATTTTTAACTTTCTTCTGAATTTTCAGGTAGTAAAACCCTCCTTGCGTGAACAATCCGTCTACCCATCCGTTACCTTGTTTGTAAGAAGCAGACATAACAACTCCCCATCCGTTCTTTAACATCCCTGATTTATAGGATAACGATGTTCGAAAGAAATTTCCGGAACCATATTCTTGCTGAATTTTTACTTCCGGTTTACCAAATGCATTCTCAGTGATAATATTCATTGTACCTCCGACTGAAGGCATTGCAAGTTTTGTTGCTCCCAACCCTCTTTGTACCTGGATTTGTTGTGTAATATTGTCCAGACCAAACCAGTTGGACCAATACACCCATCCATTTTCCATATCGTTTACAGGCACACCGTCAATCATCATACCTACGTTTCGTTGGTCAAATCCACGAATCGTAATGCGTGCATCTCCATCTCCACCTCCTTGTTGTGTAGCGTGAACACCTGGCTTAGAGTTTAGTACCATTGGAAGATCCTGCGAACCTAATTCCTCTGTAATTTCTTTTTTCCCCAATGTTGAAACAGCAACTGGTGTTTTTCGGTCTTGAACAAGACTTGCAACAACATTGACTTCTTCTAAAATTTCTTCCGATCCCAATACGAAATCTACAGTTTGGTTTTCAACACCAATGGTAACTGAAACAGTTTTTGTTGCATACGTTGCCATTGATAGTGTAACGGTGTATTTTCCGTAAGGAACATTTTCGATGGTGTAGAACCCGTCGATATCTGTTTTTGCTTTTAATTCCGGTGAAAATTGAACCAAGGCCCCTACTGCACCTTCATTTGTTTCTACATCTGTAACTTTTCCTTTTACAGTGGCCGTTTGTGAGAATGTAACAACACTCGTTAAAAGAAACCATGTAAAGAATACTAAATGTTTCATGGAGTTTATATAGTTTTAAGAAAAAATCCCCCTTGGAAGTAATCAAAGGGGGATTTTTAAGTAATTTATTTTACAATGACTTTTTGAGTAGCCGAACGACCGGAATGATCTGTTACAGTTACCATATAAATTCCTGTTTTTTCTGTTAAATCAAAAGAAACAGATGCTTGTGTATTGTTTCTGATTGTAGTTACTTCCTGACCAAGTGAGTTGTATACTTCAATTGTAGCAACTTTCTCCAATCCGCTGATTGTAAATGCTCCTGTTGTAGGATTCGGATACAATTTGATCTCATCCAGATTCATTGCATCTACTCCTAACGATGAAGGATCACATTCACATGCGTGCCATCTCAATGTTGACCAGTTTCCGTCTACAACATTATTTCCTTGGTTATTAAGGATAGGATTTCCGTTTTCATCCAA
>DHNG01000001.1:30581-45107 GCA_002409405.1 Flavobacteriales bacterium UBA5422
AACCTACTGCAGCGGCTTCCTGAATTGTTAGACCTCTTTTTATACTTGGTTTTCTAATTAATGAATGGTCTTCAGTAACAATAATGTCATTTGCTCCTCCTGCTGTACCATCATAAGGAGAAACAGTTGACCAACCAACTGCTGTTTGTTGATTGTGTTTTCCCATGATGTCATAAAGTACATTACTTGTTGAAAGTGGCGTAGAAGCATTTCCCTTAAATAAAGCTACAGCATCGTTTCCGTTCCAGTACCATGCATTGTTATTGTTGTATACTGCTGAATAAAAGGCATCTGCTTTTACTTCCAGAGAATCCCAGATTGGAGCCTCTTGTCCTGTTCCAGCAGGATTTCTTTTATCCAAGACTCCTACATGCGTACTGTGTGGTTGGAGGATTCCGGTTAATTGCACACAATTTTGAGACGTGAGCGATGACAGACCTAGCCCATCACGAACACGCGCAACAAAGTATTCAGAAAGATTTACTGGCTGATCTGTTGGATTGTAAATTTCTAATGCTTTGTTGTTTCCCCATCCCTCTACATATTCAGAGATAAAGATTTTTGTACAGTCCTGCGCAAAAGCCGAAGCCATTACTGCAAAACAACTTAATGATAGTATTACTTTTTTCATGATACAGAATTTAAAGTTATTACAGATAGATAAGAAATATACGAGGATTGTAAGCGTAGAAACAGCCCCTCTTTTGGAAAAAAGGCACACAGGGTATCTCTTATTATAAGATCCTGCTGGTGTTTCATGATGAACATTATTTACTCATTTCTACGCAATCATTTTTCTGAAGTGGTTTCAGCAAACAGGTGCTTCAAGGACAACACAACAGAAATTTCACTGCAAAGCTACGGCAATTTTTTCTTCGCTACATTAATAAATTGTTAACAGTAGTTGAATGTTTTTCCACGAGAAGGGTCACTTCCTGTTATTATTTGTACGAAATCGAGTGGTTAGTAAAAAGCAGAATAACAGAGCAGTCCAGAAGGAAAACATCGCGTAAACCAGGGAGACTTTTCCAAAATCTGGTTGCTGTAAAAGTGTTCCGGATACAAGAAACGCAATGGTGGTGTTGTGTACTGCCGATTCAACGGAAACGGTAACTTGGTTTTTGAGCCCGAGTTTAAAGATGCGGGACACAATGTATCCTGTTAAAAAACATAAGGCATTCAATAGCAGTGCATATGGAAGAATTTCTAACACTTCTTCTTTTGTAATTCCATCCTGTCCGTTTCCGCCAAAGAACTTTAACGTAAAAACTATTCCGAGTAACAGGGTAGAGACTGGTTTGGTATATTTTGCAATGATTTGTGCGATGACAGGTTTCCATTGCCGGAGCATAATTCCTGAAAATGCCGGGATTGCGGTTAATATGAAAATTTCTTTCATGGTTTCTCCGACAGGCAAGTGGAAATCGCCTATTGTTCCGGAAAAGTGATGCAATGCAAAATTGACGATCAGCGGAATAGAAATCAGTGTAAGTAATGAATTGATGGTGGTTAAAACAATGGACAGTGCCGTATTTCCTTTGAACAGAAATGTAATAAATCCGGAGGTTGTTCCTCCTGGGCTGGCCGCAAGAATGATTAGTCCCATCTTTATATACAAGGGAAAATCAAACAAATAACAAATGGAGAATGCAATGAGTGGAAGTAACAGCATTTGTGAGGTAAGTGAAATAAGAAGTGCCTTCGGTTTTGAAAACACTTCTTTTACTTCACTTAGTGTGAGCGATACACCGATCCCGAACATGATCAGGATAAGTACCAATGCAATTAAGAGGTCTATATCAATCATCTTTTATCAAACAAATCGTGACTGATGCAGATCACCTGCTCAGGCGTTATTAACTGTTCTTGTCGAGCTTAAATGTGTACTGCAGCATAATGGTACGCGGCTGTTCAATTTTCAATGGTCTCAACGAGTAAGATTTATTCAGTAAATTGGCACTGATTACTGCCAGTTTATGTTTTTCGTTGATATTGTAGGAAATGCGTGCATCAAAAATCCAGACACCATGCTGGTGTTCTTTAAAGTAATCGATGTAGCGGATTGTCTGAATGAACGGTCCTTGCGTTGCGTCTTCAAACTCCTGAATTACACCATCCATATTGACAATCTTGCTAAAGTATTTCGCACTTCCCCCAATTGCTAATTTTTTAAATAAAGTCACTTCAATATCTGCTTTTACATTGTGTAGAAAACGGTATTTTAATATTCTTCCGGAAGGATCGAGTGAAGTTGAATTGTAACTGTATTCTTTTTGTGTAAGCATCGTGTCGACAGCATACACATATTCAGGAGTTAATGTCTGAGGGAGGATATAGTTATATCCCAACAAGAAGATCATCTCTGCTTTTTTCCCAAGGTTTGCTTTTCCTGAAAAAGAAAGGTCGATTCCCAAAACTCTGGATTTACCTGTGTTTAGAAATTTAAATCCGAATCCGTCGCTGAGTTGTGTGAAAGATGTTCCCCAGAAGCCAAACAAATATTCAATGGTATTTTTATATTCTTGCCAGAATCCAGCAATATCCAGGTATCCGTAAATTCCTCCGAGTTTAATTCCCTGCTTGATTCCTACTTCAGCGTTCCAGCTGCTCTCCGGTTTTAATTCAGGGTTGGCAAATACACCAAAATTACCTACTCCGGTTCGAATGAAACGTTCTGTAATTGTCGGGAAACGGTATCCTTGTCCATAAGAAGCTCGGAAATAAGTCTCCTGTAAAATCTTTAAGCTTGCCCCTGCCCGAAAGATAGGTTTGAGTGCTGTTATCGAATCATTCAATTGGAAGTATTCTAAACGCCCTCCAACAGACAAGTTTAACACATTCAGTACCTTTTTTTCAAGTTGTGTATATGCAGACAGGTTGAGCATTTTGTTATTAGGCGAACCGGATCCTACATACATATTGGCATACGAATCGGTATGCTTTCCTGTGATTCCTGCAATAAAATCGACTCCCCGGAGACTTGCAATCGTTTTTTGAAACATATAATCTGCATACAGCGTCGTTGCCCGATTGGATTGATTTGCTGTCATTTCGTTATTTGCGTGGAGAATTCGTGTTCGCAAATGATGTTTTCCTTCAGTGGAAGTAATGAAGTTGATAAACGGATCGACGTTGAAGATAAATTGCTCCTGTAAAAATACGGCACCAGGATATCCCTGATAGAGACCGGAACTATCATTTAACCATGCAAAAACCAGTGGGGACTCAGAGAGCATAAAATTCCCGTTGATTCCATAATTCAGACCTCTTAATTTTCTGCTTCTGTGTCGGATATTAAAATTTACACGTGCTCTTTTTGAGGTCATTTGCTTCTCCGTAAATTTGGATAGGGTGTCCGGAGAAAATGCTTCAACAAGAGAATCCTGAACCGGTGCTCCCATATAACCATGATCATAGTTCACATTAGCTCCAAGAACAATATCCCAGTTCCCTGCAATTCTTGAATGTAGTACGTTTGCTCCGGAAATTAACGGTGCTTGTTTCCACCATTTCGCCCCTTCAATACTTGGTTCAGAGTAAAATCCACTGTATAAATTTACTTTTGTCAGCGGTTCTGATTTAGGATATGCTGTGCGAATATGAATGGCTCCTGACAGTGCAGAACTTCCGGATAAAACGGAAGATGCTCCTTTGATTACTTCAATCTGATGAATGTTTTCTACCGGAATGAATCCCCATTCAGGTCGTCCGGCATCTCCTGACAGCATGGGCATGTCATCTACAATAACAGCTACTTTTGATCCGACACCAAATGTGAAGCCGCTTCCTCCCCGAATTTGAGGCTCACCATCCAAAATGTTGAGTCCCGGAGTTTGATCCAGAGCGGATTCAATACTTCGGGTATTCTTATTTTCAATCAATTCCGGGCGGATAATTTCCAAAGAAACTGTTTGTTCTTCTAAGGGCCGGTCGAACTTTCCTACTTTGATTTCCACACCTTCTATTTTTGTGTGGATAGGCTCCATTTGAAAATCAACTCTTTTCAGGTCTCCTGCAGCTAGTTCGACACTAATTGTATCTGTGGTCATTCCGGTATACCGGAAAATCAACAATGCTTTTCCTACGGGAACCTCTAACAGGTAATTTCCGTTCTCATCGGTATTGGCACCAAGTGTTACATCTTGTCGGTAGATAACGGATGCTCCAAAAATAGGGTCATTGTCCTGATCGGTAATTTTTCCTACAATTTTTGCCGTTTGAGCATACAAAGAATTAGCAACTATTCCAAATACAAGTAATATCAGAAGCTTCATAATGGTATTTTTAAATCAAAAAAGCCCCTCATTTCTTATCTCGAAATAAGGGACTTTGCAAAAGTATAAAATTTATCTTATTGTTTTACCACACGAACAGTTTGTGTATTTTCTCCTTGTTGTAATTGAAGTAAATATACACCATTCTGCATGTGCGTCATGTCAATTGTGTTAGAACTGGAAGAGATTTCACCTCTTTCAACTACCTGACCTGAAATTGAAATAACCGTATAAACAGCGGAAGATTGAATGTTGTCAATTTTTAACAACCCGTTTGTTGGATTCGGATATACGGAGATTGATTCAATTGCTTCTGTTTCTTCAATGCTCAAACATCCATCAATTGAGATGATATCAGTTGCTGAATTCGAACATGAAGTTGAAGTATTGGTATACGTATAGGTAATAACTGTTGATGTTCCAGCCTGGAAAGCAGCAGGATTAAAGATATTTGCACCTACTCCGGTTCCTGAATATGTTCCTCCGGCAGGAGATCCTCCAGAAAGACTGAATGCAGGAGATCCTGTACAAATAGTATCATCTGCTAATGTAAATGTTACAACCGGTAAACCATTAATTGTTACATCAAATGAATGAGATGCTGACGGACATGCTCCTACTGCAGCGATGTCGTTTGTTACTGTGTAAGTTCCCGGAGTACTTTCAGAAACATCAATTGTTCCTGTATTGCTATTGATGTTTAATCCTGTAGTGGATGAAAACACACCAGCATTTGCTCCTGTTGCATAAATCGGTGAAGCATCATTTGCATTCAAACAAAAAGCAGCGCCTGAGTAACTGAATGTTGCATCTGGTGTATCTGTCAATGTAATATTTACAGTTACAGTATCCGGACATCCGCCACCTCTTACATAAGAAACTGCATATGTTCCCGGAGTACTTCCGTCTACATCAATTTCACCTGTAGAAGCATTAACAAATGTCAACCCTGTCGGTTCTGCACTGAATGTTCCTCCTGCTTCTGTTACCGATGGTGTTTGATCTCCTCCTAAGATACAGATTGTATTTGTCGGATAACTGAAACTTGCATCAGCACCCTGGAAAATTGTAACTGTATTTGTAGCTGTAGAAGAACATGCTCCGGATGTTGTATGTGTAATCGTATACGTTCCTGCTGTACTTCCTGCCAGGTTAATTTCACCTGTAGAAGCATTTGCAAACGTCAATCCTGCCGGAGAAGAAGAGAATGTTCCCGGACTGGAAGTCGTTGGTACAGGATTGTCAAGATTCGAACAATAAGTTGTCTGGTTATAATTGAACGCCGGACTAGGAATCGCATTAACAGCAACATGATTTGTTTTCGTTACAGTTTTACTTCCCCATTGGTTGGTTACAGTCAATGTCGCATTGTATGTTCCGGGAGTGTTGTATGTCACAGTTGGGTTTGCTACAGTACTTGTAGCCGGAGTACCACCAGGGAATGACCATGCATACGATGTCGGATTTACAAGAGATGTCGTGTTTGTGTATGTTACAGTAGAACCTGTACAAACTGTTGTGTTAGATGTATTAAATGTTGCAGGATTATAAATAAGTTCTACATCATCAATCCATAATTGGTCATTCGCAGCACCCCCACCAGGAGTTTGGTTGGTAGTGAATGTTACCAACAGGTAATTAACACTTGTTGCAGGTCCTGTATAGTTGAAAGGAACAGATTTGCGAACCCATTGCCCACCTGTATTCGGGAAATTAACAATTGCAGAAGCAACAACATGGCTTGTCGAAGCAGCATCTTCCGGATCACGGTATTCATAATTATCATGAATTGTGGCCTTCATCCGTGCATTTTGAGTGTGCCCGTTTGGTGTAAATTTTACCCAGAAAACAATAGAGTCAGGAATGTGCGGCATTGCTTCTGAAAAAGTCGCATTTCCAATAATTGATTTGTTGTAGTTATTGGCATCTGCAGGGCTGGAAGATCCCATGTTGATTCTGCCTAATGTAACATTTCCGTTCGCCACAACACCTAGTACACTTCTGGACCAGATTCGGACACTCTTGTTACCTGCAGATCCGGGACGTTTATCTGTTGATTCTTCAATCTGGTTAGCAGCAAAACCAGCCAAGCCTCCACTTGCAGTTAAAAAGCTATTCCAGTTAACAGGCTCAGATCCTCCGGATACTGATTCCCAGTTTTCAAATCCTGAATTATCAATTTGTGTTTGTGCATTTACGGCAATACTTGTTGTAATTGCCATTGCCATAGTAATTATTTTCTTCATAAAACAATTTATTTGTTGGCTCAAAAGTAAGAAACTTTGTGAATATCAAAACGATTTTTAACAAATATCCCTTCCCGATTTAAAAAATAACAGGCTGAATATCAAAATATTTAAGTTGAATTTTTACAAAACTAATTTTCCGGTTTATTGATTTTCCTATATTTTTAATTAGATTTGGACATTCTATAATAAACTCTTACTTAGTATAAAACTGTTATATGGCAAACTCTTGGGGTAGAAAAAAAACAATTGCTAGTTTACAACATGAAGCATCTAGTTCTAATGGTTTAAAACGTTCATTAAGTTCTACATCACTTGTTGCACTTGGAATAGGAGCAATTATCGGTGCTGGATTATTTTCATTAACAGGCATTGCAGCAGCTGAACATGCTGGCCCGGCTGTAACCATATCATTTGTTTTGGCAGCGTTGGGATGTGCATTTGCAGGTTTGTGTTATGCAGAATTTGCTTCGATGATTCCGGTCGCAGGAAGTGCGTATACCTATTCGTATGCGACAATGGGAGAATTTATGGCCTGGATCATCGGATGGGATTTAATTCTTGAATATGCGCTGGGTGCAGCAACGGTTGGTGTGAGCTGGTCTCATTATTTAAGGGAATTGCTTTATACAATGAACATTCATATTCCCGAAAGTTTGGTAAAAGGGCCTTTTGAAGGGGGAATCATCAATCTACCTGCTATTTTTATTGTCAGTTTACTTTCATTGGTATTGATTCGCGGAACAAAAGAATCCGCAATGATCAATAATGTGTTGGTTGTCTTGAAAGTTGCAGTTGTATTGTTATTTATCGTTTTGGGTTGGGGTTATATCAACCCTGATTATCATACGCCGTATATTCCCGAAAACACAGGAGTGAAAGGAGTCTTCGGATGGAGCGGTATCGCTGCAGGTGCGGCAACGGTGTTCTTTGCCTTTATTGGTTTTGATGCCGTTTCCACTGCTGCCCAGGAAGCTAAAAATCCGCAAAGAGGTATGCCGATCGGAATTATCGGATCACTATTGATTTGTACAATTTTATACGTTTTATTTTCTCACGTAATGACAGGATTGGTTCCTTTTGAAGTCTTCAAAGGAGATGCCAAACCGGCAGCAACAGCTTTTGCACAGACACCGTATACTTTTTTACAAACGGGATTGATTATTGCAATTTTAGCGGGTTATACCTCTGTCATTCTTGTAATGTTGCTGGGACAAAGTCGTGTCTTTTTCTCAATGAGTAAAGATGGGTTATTACCTTCATTCTTCAGCCACCTACACCCGAAATTTGCAACGCCATGGAAGACCAATGTGTTCTTCATGATATTTGTAAGTTTATTCGCTGGTTTTGTGCCTGTTTCTGATTTGGGTCACATGGTAAGTATCGGTACCTTACTGGCTTTCTCATTGGTATGTATCGGTGTGCTTGTACTCCGTAAAAAAATGCCAGATGCACCCCGTTCTTTCAAAACACCGTTGGTTCCTTATATTCCGATTGCCGGAGTATTGGTGTGTGGTTATTTGATGTATGCACTCCCTATGGAAAGTTGGATTCGTTTAATCATTTGGATGGCGTTGGGTGTCGTTGTTTATTTTGCTTACGGACAGAAAAACAGCAAACTGTCGGCTAATGAAGAACAGTCTGCTGATAGCTCTGTTACAAAAGAAGATTAAATGGTCTGAATTCATCCATTGAACTTTTTCACGTTTTCTTTTCGATAAAGTTTCATTTTTTACAAAGTAATTTAATTAGATTTTATACTTTTGTTATCTAAAATGATTCTAAATTATGAAGGTTGTCATCGCCGATGGTAATAACTTGATGAGAATCGGTTTGCGCACGATTCTCAATACTTTACAATCCGTTAAGGTGATTGGTGAGGCAAAATCTTCTGAAGAATTGTTGGAGTGTCTGAAAAGCTTTACTACAGACGTAGTATTGATCGATTATACATCCGATAATTTTGAAATAGATGTCATTCCCAAGGCGCTTCAGAAATCTCCGAACATTCGTTTTCTTGCCATTACTCCGGAGCAAAGTGCTCAAACGCTCGTCAATGCACTGCGTTCAGGCGTGCAAAGCTACGTGAAGAAAGATTGCGACCTGGGAGAAATTCTGGATGCTGTACAAGAAACAGCAAAGGGGAAAAAATTCTTTTGTGGTCAGATTCTGGAAACGATTCAACGTGCTTCCATTGATGTGAACGACATTGATTTTGACTCATTTACGTGTGAGCCGATTTCCTTGTCAGAGCGGGAAGTTCAGATCATCAAAATGATTGCCGAAGGTTTAACGAATGCACAAATAGCCGAAGAGTTGTTTTTGAGCAATCATACCATCAATACACACAGAAAAAACATCCTTTCAAAATTAGGAGTAAAAAATACGGCAGGCATTGTTATGTATGCAGTTAAGACGCATTTGGTTTCTCCCAATAAGTTCTTATTCGCCGGGGAGTAACACCCGATCAAGGCAACCGCATTTGCTTTCTTTCGTTTTCACAGTAATACTAACAACTAAAATTTTTACTATGAAAGCAATTATCATTTTTGCAGCTGCTTTATTCTTTTATTTTCACGTCAATGGGCAGTCTTACCAACAAGGAGATATCGGGGTTACTTATCAGGGTATATTCATCAATCATAATAACCAGCAGTGTTATTCGGATGTATTGGCGGAGATGAACATTTATATCAGTAATTCATTTGTGAATGATACGGTAAAAATGATTGACTGGCAGGGAAATGTCATAACTCAATCGGTTAATATATCAGGAGATGTTTATTGGAATCCGGTTAATTTTCAATATCCGAGAAGTATTTATGATGGAGATGTGTATGGGAACAGTGGAAATATACCATTCGACCATGGGATTCATAAAATTATTTCAGATGATGATACACTTTACCTATACTCATTTATGGATGTTTTTGTTTATGTGCCGAATACATGTGATTACAATACGGTATCGGGAAGAATCTATGTCGATAATGACAATGACTGCACCTTTTCTTCGGGAGATGAGAGCATCATTTGGATTTATCCTTCCGTGACACCAAATTATACCTATGCTCCATTTCATTCAGGAACTACCTGGGGAAATAATAATGGTCTCTACCAGGTAAGACTTCAGGAAAGTTGGTTAATTGATTATACGGTAAATATTCCTTCCATTTATCAGTTTGCCTTCATGCCGAGTCCGTGTTTTCAATCCGGTTATACATTCACTTCACTACCTCAGGCCAATGTTGATTTTCCGTTTCTTTGTAGTGATTTGGATACACGGGTAAGTATGAGTACAACTTCTGCTCGCCCTGCTATTCCGTTTTATATGCATCCTCGTGTATACAACATTGGATGTACACCGGTTTCAGGAACGTTAAAACTAAAGTTGGATCCGAATGTAGTGTACGACCCGACCAACAGCAGTAACCCGGCAGATCTTGTGAGTGGAGATACACTAATCTGGAATTATGTGAATTTGAATAACCTGGCAAATAATAACCAGGGATATTTTAACCTGTTCCTCGGAGGAATCGAACTAACTCCGACACTGGCGGTTAATATCGGAGATGTACTGACATTTGAACTCATGACTGAAATACATCCCGATGATGTTGATCCGTCGAATAACTCTTATACATTCAGCGTTCCGATTGTCAATTCATACGATCCCAACATCAAAGAGGTGTCGCCGAAAGGAGAAGGAGCAGAAGGATTTATCTCTCCAACAACAGAAAAACTGACCTATACAATCCATTTTCAAAACACGGGGACCGCTGAGGCAATTAACATAAGTGTAATAGACACACTGGAAGAAAATCTGCTTCCACGTACCCTCAGAATTCTTGAAACAAGCCACCAGATGATTCCTGAATGGTTAAATGAACATACAATTCGGTTCCGTTTTCCAAATATCAACCTTCCTGACAGTACTTCCAATGAACCGCAAAGTCATGGATTTGTTCGCTTCGAAGTTGCGATGGAGCAGGATCTGGACCCGGGAACAGAAATTAAAAATAAAGTGGAAATCTATTTTGATACCAATGAGCCGATCGTGACAAATGTGGCATTGAATACGATTGAATTCCCATCCGGATTATCCGTAGAAGATTTGCAATTGTCTGGTCTGAAAGTATACCCGAACCCGACAGACGGAGTGGTGAACTTTGAATTGAAAAAGAGTATGGATGCGGAGTTGTTGATTACCGATATAACAGGAAAAGTCATTTACCAACAACGCCATGCTGCTACTTCAGTTGTACAGGTGAATACAGAAAAAATGGTGCAGGGAATCTATGTATATGAACTGCGTGATTTGACAAATGGAGGAACAAGTACAGGGAAATTAATGATCCGTTAAATGAATCCAGTCAACGCCTTTTTTCAATAAGGATTGTGTTTGTTCTTCGATGCTTCCTGCAGGAATCGGTTTCATGTATTCCCAGGAAGCATCTTTTGGAAGACTCATTAAGATCGATTCTGTTCGTCCTCCGCTGTGTAAACCGAATTTGGTTCCACGGTCGTGAAGCAGATTAAACTCAACGTATCTTCCTCTTCGGATGTTTCTCCATTCAATGTGTTCCGGAAGAATTGCTTTCTCTTTTCCCAGATTCACCTGGTATTCATACAAACGAGGGAATGCTTCGCCCAGGTCAATCGCAAAATCGAGTAATTGCTGTTTGTCCAACCCGGATGTTTCATCCAAGTGGTCATAGAAAATACCTCCGATTCCTCTTGTTTCATCACGATGCGGTTGGAAAAAATAGTCATCCGCCCAATTTTTGAAACGTGGATAAAAGTTGGAATTGTATTTATCACAAATCGTTTTTAATGCTGTATGAAAAGCAGTGGCTTGTTCAGGAATCACATAATGCGGTGTTAAATCAATTCCCCCTCCAAACCAGTATTTTTTTCCGTTGTCGTATTCGAAATAGCGAACATTCATGTGGATGATCGGCACATGCGGACTTCCGGGATGAATTACAATGGATACTCCGGTTGCATAAAATTCGGAACCATCTACCAGCAACGCATTTCTCATTTGTTCGGAAACGGGACCATACACAGCTGAAAAAGCAACACCTCCTTTTTCAATCACTGCGCCTTCTGTGAGGGTATTGGTTCTTCCACCACCTCCTGCTTCGCGTGTCCAGTTGTCGGAAACAAATTGCGCTTTCCCGTCAACTTGTTCCAGGTACCGGCAGATGTAATCTTGAAGGGCTTTAAAACGTTCAGAAATTTGTTCCTTATTCAAGGCCATTACTGATATTTTTTAATTCATATTCGCTATGCGTCAGGATCTCCGTATGTTGATTCTCAAACCCGTGATTCGGACCAATCTGGATTGATTCAAAATCATTCATGATCAATTGTCCTACTTTTTTGTCCAGCAATAATTCAGCACAAAAATTATACATGACATCAAAGCCCTGAACAGCTACTTTTGTAAAATCGGACTGGTACAACGAACGGTATTTTCGATGGTAAGCTTTGGTCCGTTCATAGTTATAATTCAAATCCAGAGAAGCAGGTACGGTAATACGGTATTTGTTGCGGTAAAACGCGTTGATTCCATCCATATCCAACCAGGCATCTGTTCCGAAGACATAAGAAGAACTTCCGAATTTATGTGCATACCGGCTCAATTCATTCATGAAACTTGTTGCCGATTTAACATCATTTGTAGGAAAAACCAGGGCCATTCTCCCGGAATTGGACAAGTATCCTGAAAAACTTCCCGGAGATGTCTCAATCAATTTTGTTCCTCCTGCACCTGCCAAACGATTGTACTCTGTTCGAAATGCCTGGTACAATACAGAGTCCTGTGCTGTAGTTGGTTTAATCAAAACGATTTTACTTCCTTTGAATGTTTGTGCCATGAACTTCGCCAACCCTTTCATTAGGGTGATATCGCTGCCCATCGTTGTATATACATACGGATTGTTCTGTAAGATTTTTGTATCCACATTTACCGGACACACCATACGTACTTTGTGCTCCAGACACCAATCTGCCACCAGTGGTGCGTTAGATTTGTTAAGCGGACCGATGATCAGATCCATGGAAGCCAGTTCCGCTTTTGCCAGTATGGATTTGATTTTTTCAGGGCTGTTTTCAGTGTCGTATACATATACTTTGGCATTTAATCCTGCTCTTTCTAAACTGTCAATTGCCATTTGAGCCCCCATCAGAAATTCAGTAGCCATATTTGAGATGCCTTCCGAGTAACCGGCTCCTTTATTCAACATGAACGGAAGCATAATTGCTATATGGTATTCATCTTTTTTCTTAAAGATTAATGAGTTGTCTACCTTCTTTCCATTGTCTTTATCCGGAACCTCCCGCACATCTACTTTAGCGATACGTTCTTTTTTCAATGGGATTTTTAATACTTCACCCGGCTTGATATTATTGTTCTTCTTATTGTTGAACGCAACAATTTTTTCGGAAGGTACAAGGTATCTTCTCGAAATACTGTAAAGTGTTTCTCCTTGTGCAACAGTATGCTCTACGATTGAGTCGTTGAATGTTATTTTAACAGGATTTGCTGCCGGTTCTTTCGCTTTTTCAACTGCTACAGCCTCTGCTTTTTCTCCCGTTACATACGTTGAACTCAAAATTTTGAGTTGCTGCCCTTCTTTAATTCCCTGCTCACTCCCGGGATTCCATGATGTCAGGTCTTTTACATCTACATCGTATTTTCTGGAAATGGAATACAAGGTTTCTCCGGCTACTACGGTGTGCGTTTTTTCCTGGGTAATGACAGGGACGGGAATATAGACAATTTGTCCTTCCTGCAATCCGTTTTCAACTCCGGGATTTCCTGCAACGATTTTCTCTACAGGGACATCGTATAATTTGTGCAATCCCCATAAGGTATTCCCTTTCTGAATGACATGTACATATACGCGTTGCCCGTTTCTGGACTCAATTTTTACATCTTCCAGCTGACTGAATGATACAAAGCTGATAATAATGAGTAAAGCAGTAAAAAGAAAGTGTCTCATTCTAACGGTTTTTTTGATATATCGGTTTACAATCTGTGTGCCAAAACATTATTCCCACTCAATTGTTGCGGGTGGTTTTGAACTGATATCATAGGTCACACGATTGATTCCTTTTACCTGATTAATGATTTTATTGGAAACTTTTGCCAGGAAATCATACGGTAAATGCACCCAATCTGCAGTCATTCCATCAGTAGAGGAAACGGCACGCAATGCCACAGCATTTTCATACGTACGCTCATCACCCATCACTCCGACTGATTGTACCGGGAGGAAAATCGCACCTGCCTGCCAGACATCACCATACAATCGGTCTTCTTTCAGACTGGAAATAAAAATATAATCTACTTCCTGAATGATGCGTACTTTTTCTGCTGTGACTTCTCCCAGGATTCGAATTCCCAATCCCGGACCAGGAAACGGATGCCGTTGCAAGATCGCATCGTCAATGTCCAGTGATTTACCAACTCTTCGTACTTCATCTTTGAACAGTAATCGGAGAGGTTCTACAACTTGTAATTTCATGTAATCAGGAAGCCCACCTACATTGTGGTGTGATTTAATCGTTTGGGAAGGTCCTCCGTTTACAGAAACGGATTCAATCACGTCCGGGTAAATTGTACCCTGACCCAACCATTTTGCTCCTTCAACCAATTTTGCTTCTTCGTCAAAGACATCAATAAATGTTTTCCCGATCGCTTTTCGTTTTAATTCAGGATCTGTTAATCCTTGTAATGCAGCGTAGAATTTTTCTGAAGCGTTCACTCCTTTTACATTCAGCCCCATATGCTTATAGGAGTCTAATACATCCTGGAATTCATTTTTACGCAACAAACCATTGTCAACGAAGATACAGTACAAGTTTTCTCCGATGGCTTTGTGCAACAATACTGCTGCAACAGAGGAGTCAACTCCTCCGGATAATGCAAGAATAACTTTATCGTTGCCTACCTTTTCCTTTAGGTCAGCAACAGTGGACTCTACAAATGAATGTGG
>DHNG01000001.1:45326-53465 GCA_002409405.1 Flavobacteriales bacterium UBA5422
CCATGATTGTTTACATTGACAGATTTCAACAACAAAATTCTTGATCAGAATAGCTCCTTCCAATGAATGATAGACTTCCGGGTGGAACTGAATTCCATAGGTTTGCTCTCCCTGAATCTCGTAACCGGCAATTTCAACATCAGTTGTGCTGGCAATAATGGTATAATTGGACGGAATTTTCTTGATTGTGTCTCCATGTGACATCCATACCTGAGAACCGACACTCATTCCCTTTGTCAGTCGATTATCCTGACTGACAGCAGAAAGATTGGCTCTTCCGTATTCCCGGATCGTTGATGCAAGTACTTCCCCGCCATATTTACTGGAGAGGTATTGTGCTCCGAAACAAACACCCAATAATGGAAGTTTCCCTTTTATTTGCGTTAAATCAGGAGTTGGTGAATTTTCATCGCGTACGGAAAACGGACTTCCTGAAAGAATCACTCCTTTGATGTTGGGTGTGATCTCAGGAATCTTGTTCCATGGATGAATTTCACAATAAACATTCAGTTCTCTGATTCTTCTTGCTATAAGCTGTGTATACTGAGAACCGAAATCCAGTATTAATATCATTTCTTGCATGGCACAAAAATAGAAATAAGGTCAGCAAGTAACAAAGTTTTAGCTGTTTTTATGTATGTAAAAATTTATAATTCCAGTATTCCTATTCCCTGGCGGATAATCTGTGGTGTTTCATCCGTACAATCTACAATTGTTGATGCGTCCAGGTTCCCGTATCCACCGTCGATAATGTAGTCAACTTTGTCTTCGTAGCGCTCATAAATAGCATACGGATCAGCAAAATAATCCTGTATCGTATCTTCGTCATTGTGCAGAGAAGTAACGGCAACCGGATTCCCTAGTTTTTCAACAATTTCCATAATAATCCGGTTGTCCGGAATCCGAATCCCGATTTCTTTCCTGTTACTGTCAAACAGTTTCGGAACTTCATTCGTTGCCTGAAGAATGAATGTAAACGGCCCGGGAAGATGCTGTTTGAGCAATTTGAATACCGGCCTGGAAATGTGCTTCACATAATTGGAAATATCACTGAAATCTTTACAGATGATTGAAAAATTAGATTTTGCTAATTTAACATCCTTCAATTTTGCAAGTTCCTGCAGCCCTTTTTTGCTGTATAAATCACATCCCATGGCATACACTGTATCCGTAGGAAAGATGATAACACCTCCTTTCTTTAAACTTTCGGTAATCTGATTGATAATCCGATCGTCTATGTTGTGTGGATTTACTTCAATAAGCATATTCTGATTGTTTGACAGGATACAGTTGCATCCTGTTGTTTCAAACACTAAATATATTAAAAAAATCCCGCTTTACTGTTAAGAATACATTATGTCGGTAAATATCAACGAATTTTACTTGATCTGACATACAGATTCGGGATAATCCACCGCATGGCTACTTCGAAACCTCCTCTTGAGCGAGACATGGCTACCAACGAATTAAATAAATTGAAATCATACGCAATTCCGACCCCGATTCCATTCCATTCTGCATGTACTTTTGCAACCAAAGCATCTTGATTTCTGCAGAATAATCCCAGAGCAATTGTTGTTCGTTGAACAAAACTTGTAATGCGGGATTCTCCTTTGAGAATATATCGACCATACATCCCAAAGAAAATTTCACGGGCATTTCCCTGTTGGTGGAAGAATACTCCGGGTTCCAATATTACACGTGTGTTGCGAATTCCGAACGAACCGTTAACAAAACCGGAGAAACGCATATACATCCGCTCTTGTGGCCGGTCGATGAATGAATACCCTGGTCGGTTCAGGTGGTATGCAGCGAATCCTACATTCAGTAATTTTGTGTCATTTTCAGCTATTCGTGACTCACCGGATTGAAAGGTATATACCAAACCGGCTCCTGTGTCAAACATATGAAACGCCGAGGAAGCAAATAACTCTCCGCTTTGGATGGTCGGATCGTATGTAAGTCCGTTGTACTGACTTCCCCATTGACCGACATAAGGATTGATGGAGCGCTGTGCCCAACCGCCATAGATTCCTGCGCCCAATGTGTGCCCGGCTCCTAACATTACATGTGTGGCGAAGTGGAGGTTTACATTATTGGTCATTACCTGAGCGGATCCTGCTCTGTCGTTAAAAAAGTTGATACCTGCTGCTAAATGCGCTTTTTTCATTCTTTTTTTCTTCGCGTTCAGACGCGTATCAACAGAGGCAGCAATGGTTTGAAAGGGTTCAGCAACGCTGTTCCATTGATTCCTATAGTTGATGTTGGCCTGCAAATCATAATTAGCACCTGTTAATGCAGGATTTAAGGTTAACGGCGAATACGCCATTTGAGAAAAATGAATGTCCTGTGCCTGGTGAGTGAAAGGCAAAATCAGGAACATTCCAATACATAAGCGTTTCATAGTTGCAGTTTTTGTTAAGTTTTTATCGGGTTACATTTATATTTCCAGATTCCCGTACCGTTTCTCCGGTTACCAGCATTGCTTCCAGTTTGTACACATATACACCGGTTTGTACAGGTCTTCCTCTGAACGTACCGTCCCAACACTGGGAAACATCTTTTGAATGGAAAACAGCTTCTCCCCAACGATTGTATATCGTAAAATCAATCGAGTGTACACAACTTCCCATCACACATTCCAGGTCGTTTAGTCCATCACCATTCGGTGAAAAAATAGTTGGTACAAACAACTCTCCGCACGGGTCATTTACAATAACGGTAACGGAATCGACCGCAACACACCCTTCGTCACTGATGACCATTACATAATAGGTTGTTGTCACGGTTGGAGAAGCAACCGGATTATTACAATCGGTACAACTCAATCCTGTTGGAGGTGTCCAGCTGATTGTCGTGGCAGTAACTCCCGGTTCAACAGTCAGCGTTAAACCAACATTCTCTCCCGGATCGATGGAGGATACCTCAGGGGAAGCATCCAGATTGAATGAAACAAGTGTAAGAACCGTTGCGGATACGGATGTATTACATCCCAATGCGTCTGTTACAGTAACTGTATACGTTCCGATTGGCAACCCCGTAGCGATACTTCCTGTGCCGCCTGAAGGATTCCAGTTGTAGGTATAATTTCCGTTACCTCCGGTCACATTCAGAGAGATTTCTCCGTCAGCCTCACCGCAATTAGCATCCAGAACAGAAGCCGTAGCTACGAGTTGATCCGGTTCACCGATTGTTACTTGTTCGATAGCTGTACAACCAGCGTTATCAGTTACAGTAACCGTATAATTGCCAGGTTCAAGACCGCTTGCTGTTGCTGAATTTTGAGCGGAAGGACTCCAATAATAAGTATACCCGGGAGTTCCTCCTGATACTGTAACTGTTGCCGTTCCGTTTGTGTCACCGAAACAGAAAACATCCTGACTGTTCGTAATTGTTAATGTTGGTGCATTTGCAGCATTTACGATAACGGAATTTGTCGACTGACATCCGTTAGCATCAGTCACCGTTACGGTATAATTTCCCGCTCCCAGATTAATCGCTGTAGCTGTCGTTTGCACCGGAGTCGTATTCCAGCTATAGCTGTAAGGTAGCGTTCCTCCTGTTGCTGCAACTGTCGCTGTTCCACTATTCACCGTACATTGGGTTTGTGTGGAAGACATGGCTAATGTTGCAGAAGAAGGGTCGTTGATTTGAATACTTGTTTGTGAAGAACATCCTGCGTTGTCTGTCACCGTTACCGTGTAGGATCCTGCAGTAAGATTAGCCGCTGTAGCTGTAGTTCCTCCGGCAGGAGACCAATTGTACGTATACCCGGGAGTTCCTCCGCTTGCAGTGACTGTTGCCGAACCAGTATTTCCTCCTGCGCACAACGGATCTGTTCCGGAAATAGACAGTGTTAAATTCGAAGATTGATTGACTGTTACAGTTGCTGTAGCAATACATCCTGCATTATCTGTTACTGTTACGGTATAATTTCCAGCGGGTAAATTGGTAGCTGTAGCTGTCGTTTGCACCGGAGTTGTATTCCAGCTATATGTGTATGGCGCTGAACCTCCTGATACGGTCGCTGTTGCCGTTCCATTTGCTCCTGCACAGCCTGCTATTGTCGCTGTTGTTGTAACAGTTGGATTGGAAGCAGCAGTGTTCACCGTTACAGTTCCTGTAGCAGTACATCCTGCATTATCTGTTACTGTTACGGTATAATTTCCAGCAGGTAAATTGGTAGCTGTAGCTGTTGTTTGTACCGGAGTTGTATTCCAACTATATGTGTATGGTGTTGCTCCTCCTGAAACAGTTGCCGTTGCCGTTCCGTTATTTCCTGCGCATCCAACAGGTGTAGCCGCTGTTGTAACAGTAGGGCCGGTTACAGACGGGTTGATCGTTACCGATTGTGTAGCAGTACATCCTGCATTGTCTGTTACTGTCACCGTATAATTTCCAGCAGGTAAATTGGTTGCCGTAGCTGTCGTTTGTACGGGTGATGTATTCCAACTATACGTATAAGGTGTTGCACCGCCGGATGGTGCTGCTGTTGCAGATCCGTTGGAAGTACAGGTAACATGTACCGGAGTCATCGCGATGCTGATTGTTGTTGTTGCACATGGATCAGCACTACATGCAGTTAAAGAAGAAGCACTGTTAATGGTAACGGTGGCACCACTTCCGTCTGTGACCTGAATAGGGTAGGTCGATGGAGCAGGTATGTTGCTTCCTGTCCCAAAGTTAACCCAACTGTCGGCGGTTGTGCACGAGGTTGCAGGCATAAAGCCATTCATACATTGATTGAGGAACGGTTGCCAGGTATATCCGCATGCCGTACATTGTGCCTGATTTGTTATGGTTGTGGTTCCTCCCGGTTGAAAATATGCCCATGTATAAGGATTCACTCCTCCTGAAGCCGTAAGACTTCCATTTGATTCCTGGCAAACCTGCAGTGCACAGGGAGAAACAGTAACAGTTGTTGTGGTAACAAAACCACAAGTAGCGGTAAATGTAATGGTGTGTGTACCAACTCCGGCGACAGCAGGAGAAAATGTCCCGTTGGACGCATTGGTAATACCTGTTCCACTCCATGTTCCTGTAATTGTAGCACTACATCCGACTCCGGTTGTTGCCGATAAGTTAAATGGAGCATCCGAAAGACAAGCATTGGACGAAGCTATTTCAGCATAACAACATGTATTTTGAACAATGCTGACGTCATCAATAAAATAATATGCGAAATAATTCCCGAATCCGGATCCTCCGGCTGCTGCTCGCGTTGTTGCTCCATCAGCATTGAAATTACCGATCACAAAATACTGTTCACCTCCTGTGGCAACATAATCCCATTGTAGTCTTACCCAATTGGTTGTATCTAAAAGTATACCACAATTATTCGTCAAATGAGGTGTTACATTTATTCGGGAACCTTGCGTACAGGCATTTCTCAAGTATTGATTGTTGGAAAAATAGACACCAATATTCTGAACACCCCAGGGGCTTCCATCTGCCAGACTGATGTAAAATGAAACGCAATAGGTCTGTCCAGCAACCAGTGGAGCCGTTGTATGTCCCTGGATATATTCCCGGTAGTTGTCAGCGAAACCGAACGGAGCAGAATATGCAATGAGTCCTACATGGCGTGTTCCTGTTCGGGAGTATTGCCAACCTATTCCAAATGCGGTTGCATCCGGCATTCCTGTTGCAATCGGATTACAGGCAGAAAACAAGTCGGGAGATGAGCAACTGTCGCCCGGAATATTTGAATTGGCATTGTCCCAGGAAGGGTTTAAGTCCTGACGAAACCCCTCTCCTCCAAATCCGCTGCAATTCGTATTGGTAATTTCAAAACTCGGATTGACTACTAAATTCTGAGCATTTAGTAGATTGCCGGATAAGAGTAGTAAATATAGCAGTGTTTTTTTCATAAATTAATGTAGTAAAATAAAACCTCACCTGAGTATACAATTCAATAAATTACAGGAAGTTGTATTCTAAATAACGTTCTGTTAACCTTACAGTTGAAACAGAAATAGATGAAGCAAGCCAGTTTTCAATACAATAATACTATATTATTACGAAAGTGTAAACAATTCGTTATAAATTTAACGTGCTTTTATCTGTCTGATCAATTTATGAAGTAAATACAACTGGTTCATAACCAGTGAAGAATTTGTTTTTTTCTGTCTCACTGTAAAATGAAAAATGATCGGGATAAAAAGACGTGAAATGTTGATGGCATAAAAAATGGACGTTAAATTTGCTGTATGAATAAACACATTGCGTTTTTTAAGGAACTAATAGGAGACTACTGTTTTTCAGATGAATTATCGCGAGAGGGATACAGTCACGATGAAACAGAAGACATTCGCATTATGCCGTTGTGTGTACTGAAACCCGGGACAGTTGATGAGGTGAGTAAAATTCTTACTTATTGCAATGCAAATCAATTACCTGTTACACCCATGGGCGCGCGAACAGGATTGAGCGGTGGGGCAATTCCTGCTCTGAATGGAGTAGCTCTTTCAATGGAACGCTTCAACCGTATTTTAGACATTGACGAAAATAACCACCAGGTAACAACGGAACCCGGGGTAATTACGCAGGTACTTCAGGAAACAGTCAAAGAAAAAGGGTTGTTTTATCCTCCGGATCCTGCAAGTAAAGGAAGTTGTTTTATAGGTGGAAATGTTTCTGAGAATTCAGGAGGGCCGAAAGCGGTAAAGTATGGGGTAACAAAAGACTATGTACTGAATCTGGAAGTTGTTCTGGCTGACGGAAATGTGATCTGGACAGGGGCTAATGTGCTGAAAAATGCAACGGGGTATAATCTGACACAATTAATTGTCGGATCAGAGGGGACGTTGGGAGTTGTAACCAAGATTGTTTTAAAACTATTGCCACATCCCACTGCTGATTTGTTACTGCTTGTCCCTTTCCATTCTGCAAAACAGGCATGTGAAGCTGTTGCAGCCATTTACCGGAAAGGAATTATTCCAAGCGGACTGGAATTTATGGAACGTGATGCATTGCGTTGGACACAGCAATTTACCGGGGATTTCTCCATTGAAGTGAAAGAAACACACGAAGCACATTTATTGATTGAAGTAGATGGATTTAACCCGGAGTTACTCATGGAAGAATGTGAATCGATTTTGGGTGTATTGGAACAGTTTGAAACCGATGAAATCCTGTTTGCTGAATCTCAGGCACAAAAAGATACCCTTTGGTCGTTGAGAAGAAAGGTCGGAGAAGCAGTCAAATCCCAATCAATCTATAAAGAGGAAGATACAGTCGTGCCGCGTTATGCATTGCCGGAATTGTTGTCAACCGTTAAAGCACTGGGACAAACATATGGATTTAAATCTGTGTGTTACGGGCATGCGGGAGACGGAAATCTGCACATCAATATCATTAAAGGGGAGATGACAGATGAACAATGGAACCAGGAACTGACGAAAGCGATTCGGGAATTGTTTACAAAAGTTGTGAGCCTGGGAGGTACTCTTTCTGGAGAACACGGCATCGGTTTGGTGCAGAAACAATACATGGACATTGCTTTTGATCCTGTTTCTCTGCACTTGATGAAAGCGATTAAACACGTGTTTGATCCCAATAATATTCTGAACCCCGGGAAAATATTTATGGATTAATTCCGGTTGAATAAATATTTTTGCAAAACCCACGTTATAGGTCATGTATGTTAAATAGAATAAAACTTTTACTATCTTGCTGTTGCATTGCTACTGCTTCTATGGGGCAAATCGGAACAGGGGAGTGGCGGATTCATTCTCAAAGTCTGAATGCAAAAGATGTTGTCAGCAACGGGAATACATTGTATGCGGCCTTTGATGCAGCATTATTGGAATACGATGCCGATTACAAGGAGCTTTCTACATGGGATGTCACCAATGGGTTGTCAGATATTCAATTAACACGACTTGGTGTACATCCGGGCTCCGGAAGTGTATTTGTCGGTTATGAGAACGGAAATATAGATCAAATTCAGAATGGACAGGCGATTAATATTCCGGGACTCAAGCTCGCGACAATTATGGGCTCAAAACGGATTCATTCCATCAAATCGAAAGGAAATTATACCTATTTCGCTACGGGAATAGGAATTGTGAAAGTTGATCCTGCCAGACATGAGATAAGAGATACTTACTATCCGAATGCTTCTGAAGAAGAAATTAT
>DHNG01000001.1:53624-54185 GCA_002409405.1 Flavobacteriales bacterium UBA5422
AATGCTTCTGAAGAAGAAATTATCGAAATTACATTTAAAGGTGATAGTATTTATGCCTTGACAAAAACCCGGATGTACAAAGGAAATCTGAACAATCCTGCACTTGCCGATTCAAGCCAATGGACATTGGATACACGTTTGCCGGTTATTTCGGACAGTCAGTTTGAATACAGAGATCTTGAATGTTGGAATGACAGCCTTTACTATCAGAAAAATTTTACCGGTTGGGGAAGTGATTCTGTTTTTGTAATCAGACCGGGAGGAAATGCTCAAATTGTAGATTTGCAGGATTTTGGAGAATTGATTTCACTGCAATTAACGGGGAACAACTTAGTAATGAATGGTGACGGAATTCAGGCAATTTTTAATGACAATTACTCCTTCAATTTCTTTGTTCAGGAATATGCCCCGGGAACGATGCTTGCTGTCAATTCATTTATTGCTTTTGACGACGTATTTTGGTATGCTGATGCCCGATCAGGTCTGATGAAGAGGAGACAAGACGGAGTGTTTGAACAGGTTCAGTTTAAAGGGCCTTCCCGTAATACCTTTTTTTCCATG
>DHNG01000001.1:54332-74220 GCA_002409405.1 Flavobacteriales bacterium UBA5422
GCACGAAGGCGTTTTAGCTGTTGTTCCGGGAGCTGTAAACAATAACAGTGAATCATATTTCAGTCCGGGAGTTATGTACTTTGAAGAGGAAGAATGGACCGGGATTAAAAACGGATACGAAAATTCTCTTTGGAAAGCCGTCAGGACATGGGATAAAACATCTGTTTCAATAAATCCGAAAAATACCAATCAAGTCGCATTGGGAGGTTTTTCCCTTACCCCCCTTTCCCTTATTGATAAAGAAAATGGAATTGTAACCGATACATTCAGTACGTCTAATGCACCTTTTACCAGATTTATAAATGGAAGTGTTTTCTTAAGCTCATTGACCTATGATGACAATGGAAATCTGTGGGTGGCGAATGCTTATAGTATACAACCGTTGAAGCTATTGAGCGCTGACGGTCAGTGGTATTCATTTAGTTTAGGCTCAGCTGCATCCAATAAGCAGACGAAAAAATTGTTTTATGATTACAATGGGAATGTGTGGATGTCTGTGGCAAATACAGGGCTGATCGGATATAAGCCCGGCTCTTCGGTGACGTCTTCTTCTGATGATAAAACCATTTTGTTAAATTCAGGGGAATTTACCGGTAATTTACCATCCAACAACGTGACAGCAATTGCTATGGATTTTGACGAAGAATTATGGATAGGTACGGATAATGGTTTCGGAATTCTTTACAATTCTGAAAATGCATTTGATGCGTCAACAGGCTCATACAATGTCCAACGTCCGAAAATTGATGTGAACGGGGAAGTGGATTATATTCTGGGAAGTTTATCCATCACGGATATTGAGGTAGATGGAGGAAACAGAAAATGGTTCGGAACAGCAAATTCAGGAGTCATTTTGCTCTCAGACGATGGCCTTTCAATCGTAAAACACTATACAATGGACAACTCTCCGTTGGTTTCCAACAGTATTCTGGACATTGAAATTGACCATAAAACCGGAGAAGTATTCATTGTCACGGATAAAGGACTAATGTCCTACAGAGGTGATGCAACGTATGAAGATGCGGAATATTCGGATGTCAAAATATTTCCCAATCCTGCCCGCCCCGATTTTGACGGCTTGATTACCATTCAGGGAATCCGGTTTAATTCTGATGTGAAAATTACAGATGTGGCTGGAAATGTTGTTTATATGACAACATCGAACGGAGGTACTGCCACCTGGGACGGGAAGACAACAACCGGAGAAAAAGTTGCTTCCGGTGTGTACCTGATCTGGACGGCTTCCAATATCAACAAAGGACGTTTTGTCGGAAAAGTAGTTGTTGCCAACTGACAAATGGTATGAAACAGACGGATATCGGTATTTTCTTGCACCGTACATCATTTTCTGAGTCAAGTCTGATTACCACATTTTATACCCGAAATGAAGGAATTCAGAAATTTATTTTTCAGGGTGCGAAGAAGAAAAACAGTACGCTCTTTCCACTCAATATCTGTGAACTGAATTTTTACAGACGTCCTGATTCTGAGCTAGGGAAATTAACGCATGCAGATACGTTGGTTGTACTGGACTCCATTGTAACGAATCCTGTCAAGAGTATCATCGCCTTTTTCATCGCGGATGTCATCAGACAGTCACTACAGACAAACGAAAAAGAAACAACCGTCTTTGAGTTTCTCCGCAAAGCGATTCACGAATTGAATCAAACGGATGATCTGACATTGTTTCCCTTGCTTTTCCTTGTTAATTTTACCCCTTTTATCGGTATTCAACCCAGTTTATGTGATGAAGAAGCACTTTATTTTAACTTAAAAGAAGGGGAGTTCCATAGTGATTACAGACCAGGTGAATGGTGCGTCGAGGGTGAACAAGTGCATCACTTATACCGGTTGTTTGAAAAGAATGTCATTTCCCCGGTTTTCCGTAAACAGGCTTTTGAAACCGTTCTCAATTACTACCAATTACACATTCCACGCTTTGATGTAAGCAAGTCGCTGGACATTATCCGGGAGACATTGGCGTGATGCAGCCATCTTAGTCAAAAAAACAGAAGCAATCAGTATTCTGCGATGAAAAGCAATTTAGCGGATTGACATTTCTTAATTTTAATTAAAAATACTATGCTCGCATAAAATATTTTTTTATCTTTAACCGATTTCAAATTCATTTTAATGGCTGATAATTCTTCTATTTTAATAGATTCTTCCATCCGTACAGCGTGGTTCAGGCTTTCGAGGATGTACAACCAAAAAGCAGCTGAGCACGATATGACAATGTCCATCGGGTTTATTCTGATGAACATTGACAAAGAAGGAACTCCCAGTACACAATTGGGACCGCGGATGGGAATGGAGCCGACATCGCTTTCCAGAACATTAAAAACAATGGAAACACGTGGGTTGATCAGAAGACAGGGAGAAGGAGCTGATAAACGAAAAGTATTGATTTTCCTGACAGACGAAGGAATTGAAAAACGCCGGGGAGTCCGTGACTTCTTAATCGATTTCAATACCAAGGTGTTTGAAAAAATGCCACCTTCAAAGATCAGAGCATTTCTTGAGGTCATCGAAAAAATTGAAAACACGATAGATAAAGAATTGATTAATAAACAAAAAATTAAGGTATGAGCAGAACAATTAAAAAAGTCGCAGTACTCGGATCTGGTGTAATGGGATCGAGAATTGCGTGTCACTTCGCAAATATTGGATGTGAAGTTGTATTGCTGGATATTGTGCCGAGAGAGGTCGATGATGCTGAAAAAGCAAAAGGACTGACATTGGAAAATAAAGCTGTTCGCAACAGAATTGTCAACAATTCATTACAGTTCGCGCTCGCTTCCAATCCATCTCCGATTTACCGGAAATCATTTGCTCAGCGCATCAAAACAGGAAACTTTGATGATGATATGCAACAAATCGGATTGTGCGACTGGATCATCGAAGTGGTCGTAGAGCGACTGGATATCAAGCAACAGGTATTTGAAAAAGTAGAACAATTCCGCAAGCCGGGAACCATTATTTCTTCTAATACTTCAGGAATTCCGATTCATCTGATGCTCGCCGGGAGAAGTGAAGACTTCAAAGCAAATTTCCTGGGAACACACTTTTTTAACCCGCCGCGCTACCTGCAATTGTTAGAAATCATTCCGACTCCGGAAACAAACCCGGAAATTGTGGATTTTCTGATGGACTTCGGGAGCCGATTCTTAGGGAAAAAGACAGTTCTGTGTAAGGATACACCGGCATTTATTGCCAACAGGGTAGGAGTTTACTCCATTATGGGGGTTTTTCATACCGTGAAGGAATTGGGATTGACAGTAGAGCAGGTTGATAAATTAACAGGACCGGTACTGGGTCGCCCTAAATCAGCGACGTTCAGAACATGTGATGTCGTGGGATTGGATACCCTTGTCCACGTTGCAAATGGGTTGAAAGAAAATTGTCCGAATGACGAGGAACGCGCGTTATTTGAACTACCGGATTACATCTCCAAAATGGTAGAAAATAACTGGATTGGTTCTAAATCCGGACAAGGATTCTATAAAAAAGTAAAACATCCGGATGGTAGCAGTGAAATCCTGGTATTGGATCTGAATACATTGGAATACCGTTCTCAGGAGAAAGTGAAGTTTGCGACGCTGGAAATGACAAAACCCATTGAAGACTTAAAGCAACGGACAAAAATGCTCTTTATGGGAATGGACGATGCAGGAAAATTGTACCGTAAATTATTTGGAGGCCTGTTTGCTTATGTAACGAACAGAATTCCGGAAATTGCAGATGACCTCTACAAAATTGACGATGCGATCAAAGCCGGATTCGGATGGGAATTGGGGCCGTTTGAAACGTGGGACATCCTCGGATTCGATCAGGGATTGAAACTCATTGCTGATGAGAAAAAAGAAGCTGCTCAATGGGTCAAGGATATGCAAGCAGCGGGAATAACTTCTTTCTATAAAACAGAAGCAGGAAACCGCTATTTCTACGATCGCTCATCCAAAACATACAAAGTTATTCCGGGAACGGAGAACTTGATTATTCTGGATGCGCTGCGTGCAGAGAAAAAAGTATGGGGAAATTCCGATACAACGATTGTTGATTTGGGAGATGGTGTCCTGAACCTGGAATTTCACACCAAGATGAATACAATTGGCGGAGGAGTAATCGAAGGAATTAACAAAGCAATTGATCTGGCGGAAGAAAGTTACAAAGGATTGGTGATTTCCAACACAGGACAAAACTTTTCTGCCGGAGCAAATGTTGGTATGATCTTCATGATGGCAGCTGAACAGGATTTTGATGAATTGAATTTCTCAGTCAAAGCATTTCAGGATACGATGATGCGGGTTCGTTATTCCAATATACCGGTGATCGTTGCACCACACAACCTTGCTTTGGGTGGTGGATGTGAATTGTCGATGCATGCAGATAAGGTAGTTGCACACGCAGAATTGTACATGGGACTTGTTGAATTTGGTGTCGGACTGATCCCGGGAGGAGGAGGTTCCAAAGAATTTGCAAAGCGTTTGTCGGAAGAACTGAAAGAAGGAGATATTAAAATCAATCGTTTGAGAGAACGTTTCCTGACAATCGGTCAGGCCAAAGTATCTACGTCTGCATACGAAGCATTTGATCTGGGATACCTCAGAGAGGGAACAGATGAAGTGGTTATCAGCCGCGATCACCAGTTGGCGCGCGCAAAAGCTGCAGCAATTGAACTGTCGGATAAAGGATACATTGCTCCGAAACGTGAGAAAAACATTACGGTTGTAGGCCAGGAAGGACTCGGAATTGTATACGTAGGTGCCAATACAATGCTTTCCGGAAATTACATGTCAGAACACGACAAAGTGATCTCTGAAAAACTGGGGTATGTACTGTGCGGAGGAGATTTATCCGAAAATACAGTTGTATCTGAGCAATACCTGTTGGATGTAGAAAGAAAAGCATTCCTGGAACTGTGTGCGGAGCGCAAAACCCTTGAACGCTTACAGAGTTTGGCAAAAACAGGGAAGATATTAAGAAATTAAAATCAACCTTAATTGATATCAAAGGCAATGGGGATTCCTCGTTGCCTTTTTTAGTGATTCGTATTTATTTTGTTACTTTTGTTTTCATTGGCATTTAACTCTAAAAATGATATGAAATTTCTCGCTTTTATTCCGCTTTTGATTGTTTTCGTTGCCTGCAACGGTTCCAAAAACACGCAGGAAGAACCTGTTGCACAAGAAGAAAAACGCACACCGGTTGTCGAAGCAGGTGAATTTGATGCACTGATGGAACGAATTGATGCTGAACTTCCGAACATGTCACGGATAGAAAGCCTGATCTATTCCAGAGAAGACGGTTCTTCTGTTTCTGCGGTAGCGTATCTGGACCAGAACGATGTCATTACAAAGATTGAGGAAGAACGCATCGACGGAAAAACGCATACCAGTGCTAAATATTCATATTATTCTAACGGTGGGGTATTGTTCGCTACAAAAAAAGCCAGTGAGAAAATTAAAGATAAAACTGCTTATTTCGCGGAAGAGATCTCGTTTTATTCTCCGGACGGAAAAGTGACAAAATCAAAGGAGCGAACGGCCGATTTTGAAGAATACATCAGTAATGAAGAATACAGAGAAGTTACGTCAATAGAGCACTCCAAGGAAGATGTCATGAAAGTTCTCAGACAGGAAGGGCCTTATACAACAACCTTTCAGGGATTTGTAGAAAGCGGACCCTACCATTTTCTGATTGTTGGGGAAAATGTTCCTACCAATGGGTACACTGCTTCACTGTCCATACAGGAAGACAGTCCGACATTGAGACACTTGCGAAAAGAAGGAAAAAACGCTCTTGGAAAAGAACTGTCCATTCAATTTGAAAAATACGTTGACGGACAAGGATACATCATGCAAATTCTGAAAAGCGTTGCGTTGGTTGAAAGACGTTAATCAATTATTCTGAACACATAATTTTCTGCCAGTAACCGCTCAACAATGGGAGGCAGGAGTTCCTGTACCCGGTCTTTGGATTTACTGTTGTCGTGAAAAACCAGGATGTCTCCCGGTTGGATGCTTTCTGCTGCCTTGATAATTGAATCAATAGAGACAGATTGATCATAATCTTTGGAAAGCCAGGTCCACATAACGATTTTAAAGCGCTGTGTGAGGAGTTGATCCATCTTTCTGCTCAATCGGCCGTAAGGAGGCCTGAAAAGGTCTGATTTCACCTGTTTTTCCGTTTCCAGTATGGAATGCAGATAAGTTTTCTTATCCGTTTTCATTCCGTTGAGGTGTTTCATCGTATGATTGCCTGTCCGGTGTCCTTCATCCAGTAATCGCTGATACAATTCAGGAAACCGCTCAACATTCTCTCCCACACAGAAAAACGTTGCCCGAATGTTTTTTTCCTTTAGAAAGTCCAGTATCCAGGGAGTAATCTCCGGGTTGGGGCCATCATCAAATGTAAGAAAGACAGACTTGTCGGAAACAGAAATCCCCCAAATCCGTGCAGGAAATAACTTGTGCAGGAGTTTGGGGGATCGATGCATCAATCAGTTGTTGATTATTCTAAAACTGAATCTTGTTTCATTTGCTCCTGGATCAATTGGTTAAAATCCATTTCAGGAGCACTGTTCTGAATCGGCTGGTTGCTACTTGCTGCAAATCCGTATTCAGCACTCAACGCTTCAATGTAATCTTTTAATGACAACAGGTCAATCGTTCTGATCGCACGAACATTGTCACTTGCATCAGCTAATTCTAACTCAATGCGTTTGTACAGTGCAGGTAATTTCTTCTCAAACAATTCCATCACATATTGATTTGTTTGCTTCGCAAATGCACCGTTTGGATTTCCTTTTGCTTCGTTGGAAGCAGCAAACAGTTGCAGGTAAGAATCCAATGCAACCAGGAAGTGCGGTTGATTCTGAGAAGACAATACAATGTGAGAAGGGCTGTTCAGGAAGAATTCAATGCTTTGTTTGTATTGCTTGGCTAATTCTGTCCCCAGTTTTTCTGCCTTCGCGTTGTTGTCAGCATCGTAATACATCTGTACATAATCCACTACAATTCCATCTGAATACCGTGGGTAATTCGCTCCCTGGTACTTGAACGAACCTGCCGGATTCGGCTCACCACCGTCCAATACAATTTCTACCGGCATGACTTCTTGTGATCTGTCGAGCAATGCACTTACCCGTTTCTTACCTTCAGCAATTACCTGGTCTGCATTTTTTCTCAATTCCAACACTTCTGCTTCCGCAGGTTGGAGTACCGGTTGGTTTTTGATCATATCAATGTACGACTCAGGATATGCTTTTACGCGTTCAGCCTGATCAATTGTATGCAGGTAGTAACGTACAAGCGAAGCAAACTGACTTCTGTACTGAATCACATGGCGTCTTGCATAGTAATCCGTCAATACATTCGGATCATTCATTTTTCCGAAATGTTGCTTCTTCATCAAGCTTTCATACATTTCCTCTACGTCGATCGGAGCATCTTGTCTGATCGGGTTGACTTCATAAGTGGAACCTGTTTGTTTCAACGCCCCTGCATTTAACAAGGCGCGTGAAAGTTTACTTCCGTATGGGCTGGAGAAATAAATTCCGCGTTTCCATTCGTTGTTTGCCAGGATATCCATCATCATGATCTCTTCGCGTGTCAATGAGTTCACTTCCATTTTGAAGATCACTTCGTCCATGATTTTTGACTTATCTGTATTAGAAGGGATCGTACCTGATTTCAGTACATTGTCTTTATTTACCTTCAGTGTAAATACATTTGTAGGGAAGAAACGCGCGCTTCCTGCTTTTGTTGTCAACATATTGTTGTCATCACGCAAGAATGCCATTGCATCTGCCAGGTCCATAGATTCCCATCCCTGACTCAATTGCTGATATGCTTCCTGGAATCCTTTGATGGTATTTTCCGTAGGAGTGATCGCTTGATTTTGCAATGCACCAAACAATTCTCTCATTCCGGTAAAGCGCAAGTGGATGTCGTTTGTCAGGTCATTTACCTGCGCAGGACGTGTCAATACTTCTCTCAATTGAGTAACACGTTGCTGAACAGCCGGCTGCGCAATTTCAAATCCACTCATTACTGCTGCCATAGAAGTTGCGAATGTTTCAACAGCTTTAACAGCAGTAGCTTTGTTCACTTTTACACGTAAATCAATTATTTTCTTCAGGATTTCTGTAGAGGCACTATTTCCCAGGTACAGGTCTGACAGGTTCACAAACTGAATCTGATCCGTATTTCCTGTGTACATCAGAATCTGATCCGGAGAGAATTTAATCGGCAACGGATCCGAATCATATGTTTTACGCATCATTTGTGCCGTGTACCAATCTGTTTGCATCAGTGAAAGGTTACAAACACGTACATCTGAGCGGAATCCTTCCACTTCCTGAATATACCACAACGGGAATGTGTCGTTGTCTCCGTTTGTGAAGATAATTCCGTTCGGAGAAACTGCACTCATGTAGTTGTATGCAACATCATGTGCTGTTGTTTTATTGCTTCTGTCGTGGTCATCCCATCCTTGAGCACCCATGATCACAGGAGCACCCAACCCGAGAAGAGTCGCCAATACAGCACCTGCCGTTTCACTCTTGGTTACCTTTCCGACTAATTTCATTCCTCCCAGCAACAGGAACGCTATTCCTGCAATCGTTAACCAGGATAGGGTATTCGGAAGAGAAGCTTCACTGTTCATATCAAGGATAAAGAAGAGCGCCAATCCTACGGCAGCAATAAGACCAAATTTCTTAAAATGTTCTTTTCCGAATGAGGTGAATGCATGATACAGTGCATATACTCCGACTCCGATCCATATGGCGAAGAAGTAGAACGACCCTGCATAGGCATAATCACGCTCACGCGGTTCATACACTTTCTGATTCAGGTATACAACGATTGCCAATCCTGTGAGTAAGAACCCTAATAGTACAGTAAAGGCGTCTTTTGGTGAACGATACGCATGGAAAAAGAATCCGATCAGACCAAGTACCAACGGAATGAAAAAGAAACTATTATTTGCTTTGTTGTTCGTTGTGTAATAAGGTGCGTTTTCCTGATCACCTAAACGTGGTGTATCGATGAACGAAAATCCGGATTTCCAGTTTCCGTTGATTTGGTTTCCATCCCCCTGGATGTCATTTTGACGACCTGCGAAATTCCACATAAAGTAACGGATATACATCCAGTTAACCTGGTAGCGGACAAAATAATCGATGTTTTCACCAAAGCTAGGCAATGGTAACTTATCTTTCCCCATTTCTCCTTCCTTACGGGAAGCATCATACCTGGACCACATTTTGTAACCATCTATTTTTCTAGGGTCTTCAGCGCTATACATACGCGGGAAGAACGTCGTTTGCTCATATGCAGGTTCTGCCTGTTCCTTGGAATCTTCGTTAACTTCGTAGAATTCTTCTTTGGATTCTGCTTTGTTTTCCTTTGCAAATTTTTCAGCATCTGCTTTTTTCAGGAATGTCTTCAAAACAACATCATTCTTGTGTACAATGAAACGACGGGCATAAACCGCTTCTCTGTCTTTCCATCCGGATCGGTCTGCATATGGATTCCAGCTTCCGTCCGATTCAAAGCGGCCTCCCAATTCTTTGGAGTTCCAGTGCGGACCTGTCAGCAACGGTGCTTTTCCATACTGATCGCGTTTCAGGTAAGAGTGAAGGTTAACCAGGTTCTCAGGATTGTTCTGGTCCATCGGCGTGTCTGCATTTGAACGAATGACAATCACGGAAAATGAACCATAACCGATTAATAAGAAAATCAATCCGAAAAGACTGTTGTATAAAACCGTTTTTCCTTTTTTACGTGCATATCGTGCTACGTAAATTAACACACCTATCAATACCGTGAAAAAGAAAATGGTTCCTGCAAAGAATGGCAGACCAAATGAATTTCTAAACGTTATCTCGAAAGAAGAAGCCATGGAAATGGTTCCCGGAATCACACCTTCCTGGATTACAGCAAGAATAATCAAGGAAAGAAGCCCTGTAAGAATGAATGTTTTTGGTTTCACTTCACCCCAGAGGCGGAAATAAATAACGTAACCGATTGCAGGCACAAGCAAAATTCCTAATAAGTGGACCCCGATCGCCAGACCGATTAAGAACATAATCAGCAACAACCAACGATTTGGAGCAGCATCTACCCCTAATTTTCCGCTTTGCAGTAAAATCATTTCTTCGTCCCATTTCAGAATGGCCCAGAAGACAATCGCAGTAAATAAAGAAGACATCGCGTATACCTCCCCTTCAACTGCTGAAAACCAAAATGTTTCGGAGAATGTGTACGCCAATGAACCGACGATCCCACTTCCCATAATTGCAATTAAATCTCCTTTTGAAAGTTCCGGTTTACGTTGTAAAACCATTTTGCGAACCAGTGATGTAATGGACCAAAACATAAACAAAATGGTAAATGAACTTGAAAGAGCTGACATTCTGTTGATCCACAATGCGACATCTGTCTCAATGGCAAAAAATGTAAACAGGCGTCCCAGTAACATGAACAACGGAGCGCCCGGAGGGTGACCTACTTCCAGTTTGTAAGCAGCCATGATGTACTCTCCACAGTCCCAAAGACTGACTGTATCTTCAAGCGTGATAAAATAAACAGTTGTAGCGATTAGAAAAACCAACCAGCCCAATAAAACATTAAGTTTTCTGTAGTTCATAATACATGTTTACGTTGGTTAGAATGAAAAAAACACACTACACCAAATTATTAATCTCTGCGAAAATATAAATATTCGGTAAGGAATAGGTGTTAATTCTATGAAAAAAATCCAAAATGTTCAATTCAGGGACTTCATTACTTTAGGATCATACAGAATGAAAACAGGTAAGTAGGAATGGATAGAAAGGCAGGAAAATGTTCAATAAAACAAGGGGAAGAGTGCTCGTACATGCTAAGATTGAAAATAAATGAGTAAATTTTATTGCTTGAACATTAGTTGCTTAACAGGCTGTAATTTTTCATTTAACCGATTTAGACAGGTGTAAAAACAACTATTGCTGTGAATTATTCGTCTCTTTTGTGTAAAATTTAATTCATCAGGTCACGTGTCAACTCCATTCGATAAAGCAACAAGTAATTATAAATCTTCCTACTTTTACAAAAAAAATGCTAATTTGTTGAAACGACTCCTGATATTCTTTTGTCTTTTTAACGGACTTCACCTGTCCGCACAAAAGTTAAGTGCCACGAAGGGAATTGAACAGTTGCGTGAGATTGTGAATCAATCACCTGCAAAAAATGTCAATAAAAATGTGCTGAATTTTTTAACTGCCAACCAGGAAAAAGCCTTTATTGATGACAGCCACTACAATGTATTCCTGCATGAAGTCGATACGTTTTTCAATGAATCACAAGACAATTACCTCGATGTATTGTTTTTTCTTGGAAGAAGGTTTCAACTGTCGAAGCAAAATCAGGATGCTTTCCCTTATCTCTACAAGATTGAGTTGTTGATGGCACCCGGAAAGTCGTATGCATTTGAATGCGAATTTTATGAATTAATGGGGTTGTCTTACTTTTTCTTCAAGCGGTACGAACAATCCAAAGTATACCTGAACAAATCGTTGAATTGCAGTAACACGACAGAACATGCTAAAATAAATATCTTAAACACGCTTGGGCTAATTTACAGCATTTCCAATCCGGAAAAATCGGAAAACTATTATACAGAAGCAATTGAACTTGCGAAGCAAACAAACAATACGGTATGGGTAGGTGTTTTATCCGGCAATTTGGGAGTGCTTTATTACAATAAAAACCAGTACGACCTGGCTCGTAAATTTCTAACGATTGATTTTAAAACGAGCAAAAATGCAGGAGAAATAGAAAGTGCACTATCGGCAATGACCCAGTTGATTGAGATCGATATTGTGTTTAACGATGCCGATGGGGTTAAAAGGAAAATTCAGACCATTGATTCCATTGTTACGGCTGATCCTAAAATGCGGAATAGCCTTAGTTATTACAGATCCAAAGCATTGTGGTACGAATACACGCATGATTATGAAAAGGCACTCGAACTGTATAAAGTAGAACAACGCATCAACGATTCAATTAATCGTTTACGGAATATTGTGAATGCGAATAATACAGAATTTCAAATTGATTTTGAACACCGTCAGGCGAAAATACAAGTCTTACAGGAGCAGTCCAGAACCAATAAACGAATCATGGTCGGATTGATTATTCTGGTCGTGATTATTGCAATTAGTGCTTACATTACCATCCTCCAGATTCTCAAGCGGAAGAAAAAAGAAAAAGAGTTGCTGGAACTGAAGAACAAACGGGTGAAAGAAAACCTGGAAAAAACGGAGCAGGAAATGCAGTCCGTTTTAAAAAGCTTGATGGAGAAAAATGAGACGATTGCCAAAATGAACGAAGAATTGGAATTACTCTTCCTGAAAATGGACCGGACAGAAGAAGAACACAAGCATCTCACAGATAAATTACAGTCGTTTACCCTACTGACAGATGAAGATTGGTTGCAGTTCAAACACCTCTTCGAAAAACGATATCCCGGCTTCTTCGACTTTTTCTATACCAATTACGAAGACATTACCAATGCCGAACTTCGGCTAGCAGCACTGTTGAAGCTCAATCTGGAGAACCTTGAGATCTCAAAAACATTGGGAATCGGCCCTGATTCCGTTCGGAAAACCAATTTGCGACTCCGCAAACGACTGGACATTACCGAACAAAAGGATTTACAGAAATTGATTCAATCCATCGCGTAATTAAGTCACTGATATTCAGTTGATATATTAGTTTAATCTTCATCCGTTGCCGGTTTTATTCATTGTCCCATTATTGTCCCGCACTGAAAACGAATGTGCTAACTTTTTATTCATAGACTTGCAATAAGATTAACTCGTCGTTAACTCATCATTATTTTATTAACGTTTAATAACTAACTTTTATGAATGTATTATACAAACCATTGAAAAGTGTTTGGGGCTTGTGTTTGGGGCTTACTGCATCAATGGCAATTGTCACAGGTTCACTCGCGCAAACAGTAGATGTACAAATCGGAACGCAGACGGGAACAACGCAATACTTTCCTTTAGATGCCTATTACGGGTATTCTTATTCTCAACAGATTTATACTGCTGCAGATTTAAGTGCTGCCGGGATCACAGGTCAGGCGCAAATTTCACGCATCCGTCTGTATAAAACAACCGGAGATATGTCCAATGGATTGCAATGGGTTGTTTATATGGGGAACACAACTAAAACATCTTTTGCAAGCAATACAGATTGGGAAGCTGTCGGAAATTTACAACAAGTGTATTCAGGAACTGTTACAAATGCAGGAAACAATACATGGTGGGAAATTGTTTTTAACACTCCTTTTATTTGGGATGGTGTAAGTAATATTGTTCTGGCAGTAGATGAAAACCAAAGTGGATACGGAGGGACTAGTTATTGGCGGAAATCAGATCTTGGGGCAAACAGAGCAATCTACTACAGAGACGATAGTAATAATCCCAATCCGGCTTCCCCTCCATCTGCGAATGGAAGACAGGGATATGTCAATAACATTCAATTGGTAGGTAATTACCCGGATTCATGTTCAGGTACTCCTGCTCTTACTGATATCAATTCAAGTGAAGGGTTAACTTTGTGTGAAGGAGACAATACAATTTTGTCCTTACAAAATCATAATACACACTATTTTCTTAACGGAATTACGTACCAGTGGCAACAGTTTGACGGAACCAACTGGGTAGATGTTGCAGGAGCAACAGATAAAACGTATGCAATTACCGGGATAGAAAATTCAATTGATTACCAGGTGATGATCGGATGTACGCATTCCGGACAGGAAACCGTTTTGTCTCCGATCAGTTTGACTGTTAATGCCGCTCCGAATGTTGTGGTGGATCTTGAAGAAAGTGTGATTTGTCCTTCTTCTTCTGTGGCTGTTACAGCAAGTGGTGCAACAACATATGCATGGACGCCTGCTACCGGATTGAACGTTACAAATGCTGCAACGGTAAATGCTAACCCGACAGCTACAACAACGTATACCGTAACAGGTACAGATAGCCAGGGATGTACGGCAACAACACAAGCGAAGGTTATTCCGTATGGAAATGTATCTACGCAAACAGTAACGAACCCGACTGAATTGTGCGAACCGAATGTTCCTGCATCTATTACAATCACAGAGGTTGCAGATGTTGTCGGAGGAACATGGGAATACCGCTTTTTAGGAGTAGACGGAACAACAGAAGTGCAACCATGGAATTCAACAAATGTGTACAACTTCATTCCTACGCAGGATTCAGTTTATACATTCTATTACCAATTAAGAAACTCTGCATGTACAAGCCCGCTTGATTCTGTAAAAATTGGTGTTGTTGTTGGTTTCGGAGCACAAGACGTTACAATTGTAGATTACGATTGCATCAACCTGGGAGGTTCTGCTACTTTGGTAAATCCATTCGGACAAAAAGAGATCATGGAAATTTATTCCAATGACTTTAATACAACTGGTGACTTGTCTGCATTTACATTGACAGGTGCAGCAACACAAATCGCAGACAGATTGCAACTAACGACAAATGCACCGTCTGTTCTTGGAACAGCACGTGTATCTATTCCCGGATTCTCTGCAGGAGCAAATAACTCTTTTTCTGTTTCATTTGATTTGACAGCAGATCAACCGTATGACCAATATGGTACAGGTGGAGGAGACGGATTGACCTACTCGTTCGGAAATGATGCTACTTCAACAGCAAATGGTAACGGACACAACGGATACGGAACAAAATTGCGTTTGTGTTTTGATGCTGCAGGAAATAGCGGTGAGAACAATAATATGGCAGGAATTTACCTGGTATACGGATGGACGGCAACCAATGCGTTTGGACCTGCAAGTACTCAGACACTGGCATATTCTCCGAACATTGCTTTATGGAAAACAAAAACAGACATTCCGGTTGTATTTAATATTACATCTGAAGGAACAGCAAACTTGACAGTTGACGGAGTAACAATTTTTGAAGATGTTCAGTTGCCTGCAGCTTATTTGACTGCAGATGTGACAAACTGGTACCACTTATTCTCCGCAAGAACAGGGGGAGATGCGTTGCGTCATGCAGTAGATAACATCAATGTTACTTCAGGAGCATTGTTGTACGGAATTACACAAAGTGCAACAGCTGAACCTACAGAGTGGCAAACATCACCAGCGTTTTCTGATTTGTTACCAGGAACATATTATGTATGGGCATCGAAAGATGAAGCTGTAACATGTGGTAAACAAATTGAAACAATTGTCATTTCAAACGACAATCCTGTTGTTGACCTGGGAGCTGATACAACTATCTGTGAAGGAGAAACAGTGGTATTGGATGCAGGAAACCCTGGATCATCTTATGTGTGGAGTAATTCAAGCAATGTAAACCAGACCCTGGAAGTGGCAACAGCAGGAACATACACCGTATACGCAACAGCTGCGAACGGATGTTTCGGTGTTGGAACAATCAATGTTGCAGTTAATGCAGAACCAACAGCAAGCGGAATTTACAGACAAGGAACATACCCGAACTTTACATTCACAGTATTGAACGCACAGAATGCAGCTTCTTATAACTGGAATTTTGGTGATGGTACTACTGCAAACAATACACCTGCAACAGTTCAGCATACGTATACAAGTGACGCTTCTGTTACAGTTACAGCAACATTGACAAATGATTGTGGATCTACAGTAATTACAGCTTCTTATGCGGATCTGGCTGTAGAAGAAAACCAATTCTCAGATTTGAAAATTTTCCCGAACCCTGCAACTGACAACTTCAACGTATCATTGAGCAATGGAGTAGATGCAACTGTTTCTGTGGTTTCTACAACGGGTGCAATTGTGTTGAATGCAACTTCATTTGCAAACGAATTTGTTGTAAACACAGCACAGTGGGAGAAAGGAATTTACTTCGTAACTGTTACAAGCAATGGTGCTTCAACAACCAGCAAAATTGCAATTCGATAAATAGATTGTCTTAATCTACCTGATACAATGACCATAAAAGGGAGAGTTCAATCTCTCCCTTTTATCTCTTTAAAAACCCAACTGACCCTGACACGAACACTGAAAAAAGATTTTAAATTCAAAAAAATGAAATTAGTAGCAGCTTTAGCGATACTCGGAAGTTTCAGCACAAACGGCTTGTTGGCTCAGTGCGGGTCTGTCGTACCCGATTTGGGAAACGATACACTTGTCTGTCAGGGGCAATCGGTTATCCTGAACCCGGGAACATTTGATTCATATCTGTGGGACAACAATTCTACCAACCAGACACGTGCCGTTACACAAACCGGAACATATTGGGTGAAAGTAGGGACAACAGATCTGACAAACAACCTGATTGTTAACGGAGACTTTGAACAAGGAAATACAGGATTTTCAACAGGATATATTTATACAACGACATCTACAGGGACTTACGGAATCCTGTCACAGGAAGGAAGGTATACAATTACTTCTTCCCCAAGTCTGGCACATACGAACTTTACTTCATGTACGGATCATACACCAGCTCCCGGAAATCAGATGATGGTTGTAAACGGAGCGAGTACTCCTACAAATGTCTGGTGTCAGACCGTAAATGTGACACCGAATACGGATTATTATTTCGGAACATGGGTTTCTTCTGCTTTGGATGACGCCAATGTTGCTCAGTTGCAATTTTCAATTAATAATACAACAATTGGTGCGGTTTTCTCACCCCCAAGTACAGGATGTACATGGACACAGTTTTACCAGGTATGGAATTCAGGAGCCAACACAACAGCTCAAATTTGTATCCTCAATCAGAACACGAACATTTCAGGAAATGACTTTATGATTGATGATATAACATTTGCAACAATCTGTTATGCACAGGATACCATTAACGTTACAAGTGTTCCTAAACCTGTTATTACAGTAACGCCGAACGATAGCATTTGTGCAGGAGAACTCTCTTCCATCATTGCTTCTTCCACGTCAACGGATTTGGTGTATAACTGGACACCGGGAAATATCAGTTCACCAGAATTAAATGTTTCACCCGCTACGTCTACATTCTATTCAGTTACTGCGACAGACACCAATGGATGTATTTCCAATCTGGTAAGCCGCCTGGTACATGTAAAACCATCACCTTCCGTTACGATTGTTGAAGCCGAAAACCCGGTTTGTTCGGGTAATCCGGTATTTTTAACAGCCAATTCCTCGTCGTCAAATCTTACCTATAACTGGACGCCTGTTTCCGCTACAACGCAACAGATATCAGACACTCCGACAAGTTCGACACAATACACTGTTCAGGTGACCAATCAGCAGGGATGTTCAGGATCTGATACGATTCAGATTGTAATCATTCCACCACTTGCGTTGACATTTGCAGGCAATACGACAATCTGCCTGGGTGATTCTACACAGCTGACAGTTTCCGGGAATATTCCCCAGATGCAGTTTGAGTGGGAAGGAACAGTGAATGGAAATCAATATACGGTTGCTCCGACTGAAACGGGCTATATCTATGCCACAGGTTCTTTTCAAAATTGCCCGCAGGTAACAGATTCCATCCAGATTATCGTGAACGGTATTCCTACGTTTGTTACTCCGCAAGATGTACAAATTTGTAAAGGAGAATCCTTTCAATCAACTGTTGTGGCAACTCCTTCATCAAGTACCGTTTATTGGCCTTCGTTTGGAGGAATGACAGGTTCTACACAATCGATTACAGCGACAGATGATCAGTACATTACTGTTTATGTCGAAAATCAAGGATGCATCTCTGCTGCAGACTCGTTTTTTGTAGATGTATTGCTGTCATGTGATATTGTTGTTCCCAATGTATTTACACCGAATAAAGACGGTATAAACGACCTGTTTTCACTTATTTCTGCCGATGGTATCGAAAGTCTGAGCTGTGTAATCCTCAACCGCTGGGGAACGATTGTTCAAACATTCAACCAACCTAACTTTACGTGGGATGGAAGAGATGCCGGAGGAAATGATATGATGGAAGGAGTTTACTTTTACCAAATTACCGGAACAACTTCAGGTGGAGAAGAGATCGATAAACAAGGATTTGTATCGTTGGAGAGATAATCGTTTTTACCAAGATGAATAACCGAAAGCCATTGCTTCCTGTGAAGTAGTGGCTTTTTTCATGGATACTACTCATTTTTTAAGTAGTTTTGGATACGTAAATTATCGAATAAACATGAAAGTAGGAGTTTTAGGAGCAGGTACAATGGGAGCCGGAATTGCACAGGTAGCGGCACAGGCAGGACATCAGGTTGTATTGGTGGATGTCAACAGTGAAGTGTTGGATAAAGCGAAAAAGAACCTTGTAAATGTGTTGGACCGTCTGGTTGAAAAAGGAAAGCTATCAGCCGCCGATTCAGGTGAAATCAGAAACCGATTCACCTATTCAACTTCTACAAGTGATTTTTCAACCTGTGGAATTGTTATTGAAGCAATTATTGAGAATATAAGTATAAAACACAGCGTTTTTAAAGAATTAGAATCCATCGTTTCAGAGAAGTGTATCCTGGCTTCCAATACATCTTCATTGCCGATTGCGTCGATCGGGTCCGCTCTGAAAGACCCGTCCCGAATCATCGGGATTCATTTCTTTAACCCGGCACCGTTAATGCCGTTGGTGGAAATTATTCCTGCCGTTCAAACGTCACAGGAGGTCGTGACTGCTGCAAAGGAGTTGATTGACAGCTGGAAAAAAATTACTGTGTTGTGCAAAGATACTCCGGGATTCATCGTGAATCGTGTGGCACGTCCGTTTTATGGAGAGGCATTGCGTATTTACGAAGAAGGACTTGCCGATTTTGCTACAATCGATTGGGCAATGACCGAATTGGGCGGATTCCGCATGGGACCGTTCACATTGATGGATTACATCGGGAACGATATCAATTATACCGTTACAGAATCTGTTTTTACGGCATTTTATTATGATCCGCGGTATAAACCTTCGTTCACGCAGAAACGTCATTTTGAGGCAGGGTATTTAGGTCGTAAATCAGGGAGAGGTTATTACAATTACGCGGAAGGAACTGCACAACCGGAACCTGCTAAAAATCTGGAACTCGGACAGCAAATCGTTGATCGTATTCTGGTGATGTTGATGAATGAAGCAATTGATGCATTGTTCCTCAACGTTGCTTCCAAAGAAGACATTGATCTGGCGATGACCAATGGTGTCAATTATCCGAAAGGATTGTTGGCGTGGGCAGAAGAAAAATCATTACCATGGGTGCTGGAACAACTGGAAAACTTATTTGAAGAGTACGGTGAAGATCGTTACAGACCCAGTCCGTTGTTGAAACGATTGGTCAAGGCGGGGAAAACTTCGTTTTAATAATTCGATTCTTAGTAAAACATCTCGCTAAGACGCAAAGGATGAGATGTGGGTGATGACAAGAGCATACTATTTTGTATCTTATCAAATAATGTTCTTCGATGTTGTTACCAAAAGAAGCATCGATGTAAAAACATCATTATAACAATATCGTATAATCGGATTAACGAATCTCACTAAGATGCAAAATGTATTGTAACCTTTGCGCCTTAGTGAGCCTTACTTTATAGGATCCCCTCTTACTTATTAAACCCGGCAAATTTCAAGCTGATCTTTGGAACCAGGTTTTTGATGGCATTTGTATCGGAATGGTAGCCATAACGGTAAAATGCTCCGATTCCCAGTTTGAAGAAGTTAATATTCAGAATCCCTGAAAGGATGAATCCTCCTTCGAATACGCCTTTGTCCATGGTCCAAAACTTCATATTGTGCTGTGTCCGGTTTGCCATATCTCCGTATCCGATTCCATGATGGAGAATGAACTCAGGTGCAAACCATTTCTTCGTCGTCTTAATG
>DHNG01000001.1:74345-126839 GCA_002409405.1 Flavobacteriales bacterium UBA5422
GTCGTCTTAATGGCCGGGAAGGAATAACGCGCAATCAATGATGCCTGCCGGTCGTGGTAAAATTCTCCCGGATAAACCGTTTCCAATGCATTGATCGTGACAATATTCCAGTCTTGTCGCGTTCCGACAGCGTACTGTTTCAGTGCCATTGGTACGTCACCGAATGTTTGTGATGCCTCCAGGTGTAAATTCAATTTACCGAAACGCAAGCTTTCCACATCTTCATCAACTGCCAGGAACAGGCGGACATAATCCGTTTGTGCATTGGCGATCCCGGACCATCCTTTCGCAATTTTCAATTTAATTTTTGGATAATTAGTGGGTTGAGCCATTCGGATGTCTCCCAGTACAACAATTCGTTGACGGATATTCCACTTCATTTCAAATGCCGTTTCTGCAAGATCCAGCTTCTGCAAAACCGCTCCCTCGTCATTCGTAAACCGGTAATTGCGGGTAAATTCCAGACGTTGGTAGTTTCCGGTTACATGCATGGTCAGATTTCCCAGCGGCGCGATGGTAAAGGTCATTTCGGCCAATCGCTGGCGATCCATAAACTTGCGGAAGAAATTGGTGAACAGTGTCGGAGATGTAATGTCCCAACTTGTTTTTGTCATGTCATTTGCTCCACGTGTCAATACATCCTGCTGGTAACGTAACCCAATGCTGATACCAAGACGTTTATTGAGGTGAAATGTAGAATATCCACCATATTTCCAGTCTTTATCTCGTGTTCCCCATGCAAAATACCCTCCTACGACGATGTTTTGCATCAGGCGGTCTGATGTTTCCAGTCCGGCTCCCAAACGGTATCCTTCATGGAAGTTAAAATCAATGATCCGATCCAGTGGCAGACTCACGTATCCCAGGCGCAGTTTTCCCGTTGTCAGGGCAATTAAACCGTTCAGTTTCCGATCAAAATTTTCTGCTTTGCTGAAACTGTCCAGTACCCGGTAAGTTGTCGTTTCCCTGCCGCTCAAAGTGTCTCGTCTCAGGCGATTCCATTCTTCTTCGGATTTGTCCCCCGCATCTTTATTGGTGGAAAGAGCAATGTTTCCGAATCCGTTCTTCTTGAGATCATCGGGATTCAGCTTAATATTCGAAATGTATGTATTCCCATGTCCGATAACATACCCCGATTCTTTTTCAACTGACATCTGAAATCCTTTCAGTTCCACTTTGGTTTTCAGATCTACCGGAAACCATTTTTTACCGTCAATCAGTTTGTATTCCTGAATGATTTTTACATACGTCTGACTTTCAGAAGTTTTTGCAGGCTCTGCGATGACCTTTTCAATGGCAAATCCGTTTGTGTTGATAAATAACAAACCTTTTAATCCTTCAATTCCTGCATCAGGACGTGGACGAAAGGAAATCATAAAAGTGGTATCTGTTCCTACAATTGTTGTGTCTTCAATGAGGTAATAGTATCGTTTGGTGCTTCCGAGTGCAATCGGGTTAAAATACTTGGTTCCCAATAATTCAAACTGGTTGTCATAAAAGTGAAAGGATTGCATACTTTGAGCAAAGGTCGACAACAATGCGTTGTTCAGTCCTGAAACTTTATATGCAGTAATGTTTTCACGGTCTCTTGCCGGTGGAATGAATTTGCGTTCAGAAGAGCTTTCCATCATGAATAAATGCTGCGATTTGATCAGGTTGATCATGTACTTGGATGTGTCATCCGGCATTTCCATCACTTTCTTTGTGAATGCCGTATCCATGTCAAAAATGAATTTACTATAGCTCTCATAGGTAAATGCATCGTTTTCCAGCGGATGGTTTTTCTTGCGGTTTTCTATTGCTTTATTAATAATTCTCAATGCAGGGTTTACACCCGGAAGAATTACTACTTCATCAAATTCAGTAGGAAGCACATGCATGACAACTGTCAGTTGTTGTTGTCCGTTGACCAATACAGTTGTGTCCTCATAGCCTGAAAAACTCAGTTGCAATGAAGTAACTTCATTTGGAAATGTTGCCTTCCCGTCAATATTGGTAAAAAAGGGCTGCCCGACATCCGGGAATACTTTCACGAACGGCATCGGCTCACGACCTGCAGTGTCCAGAACTGTTAACTGTTTTTGTGCAGAAGTCTGGAATGAAAGAAAGAATACGATGAATTGAAGTAGGTATACAAGATGAATGGTTGATTTCATAAGGGGTACTAATTTTAATTAAAATCAAGTAAATTGGGCGTTAATATATCAAATGAACAGTTGTATCTCCTAACAGATCTTCACGAATGGTCAGAATTACCGGATGAAAGGTCAAAACAATGAATGAACAGTGAGTTGATGTGTCCATTGTCAGTTCTTATTTAGTCATCACATGATCCAGTCCCAGTTTGATCACCTCGGCAGCTTTTTTCAGAACTTCCGGATTGTGAACGCTGGAGATAAATCCAACTTCATAACCGCTTGGACCGATATAGATACCGTTGTTTAGCAGGAATGCATGCAGCTGTTTAAATTTAGTCATGTCCGGGTTGATCTGGTCCGCCCGTGTAATGTTTTTCTTCCCGTCAAAATTGAACCAAAAAATAGATCCGATGGTTACAAATTCAAAATCATATCCTTTTTCTTTTGCGTATGCATTGACATGTTCTACAAATGCTTTTGTTCTTTTCTCCTGATCCTGGTAAAATCCTTCTGCTGCACAAGCGGTTAATTGTGCAATTCCGGCTGCCATTGCTACCGGGTTTCCGGATAATGTGCCAGCCTGGTAAACAGGTCCGTCCGGTGAAACGCAGGACATGATCTCTTCTTTTGCACCATAAGCACCAACTGGCATACCTCCTCCGATAATTTTACCATAGGTAACGATATCAGGTGTAATGCCGTAATATTCTGCTGCCCCGTTGAAGGAAACACGAAATCCCGAGATAACTTCATCAAAAAACAACAATGCACCATATTCCGAGCACACACTTCTCAATGTTTTGAGGAATTCCCCTCCCTGAAGCAATAATCCGTTATTGGCAGGAATTGGTTCGATGATGGCGCAGGCAATATCAAACCCATGTTGCTGAAAACAACTTCTCAACGCTGCTTCATCATTCAATGGGAGAACCAATGTTTCATTCACAAAGGCATCAGGAACCCCGGCACTGGAAGATTCTCCGAATGTAACCAACCCGCTTCCGGCTTTTACCAACATCGCGTCGGTATGTCCATGGTAACAACCTTCAAATTTTACCACTTTGTTTCTGCCGGTATATCCTCTTGCAAGTCGCAATGCTGACATAACAGCCTCTGTGCCGGAACTCACAAACCGGATCTTATCAATAAACGGATTGCGTGACAAAATCAACTCTGCCAGTTCGTTTTCCAATGCTGTAGGAGCACCGAAACTGGTTCCGTTTTGCAATGCTTCAACAACTTTTCTATAAATAGCGGGATGATTGTGCCCCAAAATCAGAGGTCCCCAGCTAGCGCAAAAATCAATGAATTCATTTCCGTCTTCGTCCCAAATCTTATAACCGTCTCCACGTTTGATAAATAAGGGGTTTCCATCAACTGATTTGAAGGCTCTTACCGGCGAGTTGACACCTCCCGGGAAATAGGTTTTTGCCTTTTGAAATAATTTTTCTGAATTGGAACGAGAAATAGAATGGCTCATGACGTAATTTGAATTTGTGCAAAGATAGCAAAAAGTGACTATTTCCGAAATGCATTACAGGTTGTGGGGGATGATTAAATGTGAACTAAAAAATCATCAGATGGACCCTGCACGTCATAAATGAGCGTTACCTTTGCCTAAAATTTCAGACGATAAAATGACAAGCATCATCCTTCTTTTTTTGTGTTTATTCATTGGTATCGGAATCCGGTATCTGAAAGCTTTTCCAGCCAATACACATACAACACTTAATCAATTCATTATCCATATTTCATTGCCTGCAATGGCATTGTTCTACCTTCCTAAAATTGAATTTTCATCTGAACTTATCTATCCGATTGCTATGCCCTGGATTGCCTTTGCCGTAGCCTTTATTTTATTTGCAGGTCTCGGGAAACTGTTTGGGTGGTCAAAATCACTGATCGGTTGCCTGATTTTAACCGGAGGATTGGGAAATACATCATTTGTCGGTATTCCTGTTATTGAGGCAGCGTATGGAGAAAAGGGATTGGAAACATTGATCATGATCGATTTGCCGGGAACATTTGTTGTGTTGTCCACTCTGGGAATATTGGTTGCGACAATTTATTCCAGAGGAGCGAATGATTTCAGTGTGATTTTCAAAAAGATATTTACTTTTCCTCCGTTTATTGTGTTTATTATTGGAATTGTGTTGAATGTTCTGGACATTCGTTTTCCGGAATACATAGACGACGTTTTTTATAAATTGAGTGCAACGATTACACCCATTGCTCTGGTATCCGTTGGATTTCAATTAAAAATCAACAAACGAAGCAAACACTGGCGGTTTTTATTCCTGGGGCTTGCTTACCAGTTAATTCTTTTACCTGCATTTATCTATGTTGTATATGTTATCATTTTAAAGCAGGAAGGATTGGCCATAGATGTTTGTATCATGGAAGCGGCGATGGCTCCGATGATTACGGCTTCTATCATTGCAGCTTCTTATGGTTTAAAACCACGGTTGAGCAACATGATGGTCGGGATCGGAATTCCTGTTTCGTTTGTCACACTTTTTGTGTGGTATCAGATTTTAAGCTGGTAATTGAACGCAGTTGGATGATTTACCGGATTGCGTGTTGGTTAAACAGGATATATCCGAAGCTAACCTGGAACGTAAATGGCTGTAATTGCTTCGGAAAGTAATTGAAGGTAGCCCTCACCGGACCGATCGGAGAATGATAAATAACAGAACCGGAGGCAACGAAAGATTCTCCTTTGAAAGGTTTTGCATATCCAAATGTCCCGTTATCATTGAGGAGAATAGAGCGGAACGGCTGATAATAATATCCATCTGCACGGATATCAATATTTTTTCGGATGGTAAAGATTAAATTGGTTCCGACTCCAATGTATTGAGGGCTTCGGAATTCCGGCATAAAATACGTTGACATATCCGGAAGCGGTGTATATGCGGTCATTGCCAGAACAGATGCCGTGTAATTAGAAAACAGGGATTGCGAATTGAATACAGCCGTTCCGTGAATTCCCCAGTGAAAGACTTTTAAATCCAGTGGAAAGGTTTGAAAATCTCCTGAAATATTGATCCACGAATGGTACTTGGACTCATCAAACGGGATCAAAGCAGTGGAGCCTGAAACAGAATGTTCCCGACCATATACATACCTGATTTTGAAGGCTGCATAATGCCCCGATGAAGCAAATTGTTTTCTGTTTAATGTATTTTGTGTAAATTCCCAACTAGCTGTAACTCCCTGGAATTGTGTAAAGTCAGTTGTGTCTGCATTGCTGAAATTCTTCGTTTGGTAGTAATCGTCCTCCAGGAGGAAATAACGCCCCTGAAAAGTACTTTTGGTAGAATTTCCGATCGGATGTTTGAAATCGATACCGGTATAAACTTCGTTCTGAACGAGGAAAGAAGGTTTTTCGGGAGCAAAAAAAGTAGCAAAATTGCGAAAGTAATCGAAGCGGTTCAGTACAAAGTAACCTGAAAGGTTAACGGGAAAGATGGAAGGGATATCCAACCCAAGTTCTGTTTTTACAGAGGTATAAAATTTTCCGAAATACGAATTGACATAAGCCCGTGAAGCAACTTTTCCAAGGTGACCGTAAGATACTCCTACATACCCGGTGTTAACTGCCCGTGTGGAAAAATGGCCCCCAACTTCAAAATTAAAATCTTTTGATTTGTTCACAATCAGATCCAGGTTGTAAGTGCTGTCCGGATTCAGACTGAGGGTTGGGAACATAAATCCTACCTGAGGAGTTGCTCTCAACCTGAAATAGCGACGCTCCAATATCCGTTCCTGTATAATTTCATTCTTTTTAGACCGGATCAGGGAATTTTTTGCAAAACTCAGCGATTTGTTTTTCCGTGAAAAGGCGTTGACACTACTGATGGAAATCGGGATAATTTTCTTTCTGAATGCTTTTCGTTTCAGATCAATTTCAGCTTTTGTTGTTCGATGATCGATGCGTGAAAGAATGGAATCAATGTATGGCAATGTTTGTTCATATCCTTCCCGGATAATTTGTGCGGCATCCTGAAAATCAAATGTGGATGAATTGATTTCAGGTTCAATCAATATTCCTTCCTGGCAAGGAATGGAAAAATCGGAATAAGAGACCAACATATTGGTCAACTGGCTGATGATGTTGTTTTTTTCCGGCAGCTGCGCGTTGAATGATACATTGCTTCCAATAATAAAATCAGGATGGAATTGTTCATAGATCACATTCGCCGGGAAATTATTGTACAAACCTCCGTCAAAATAGAGCGTTTTATTGATCTCAATTGCTTCAAAATAAAAGGGATATGTCATAGAGGCCCTCACAGCCTGATTGAGTTTCCCTTTGTTAAACGTAACAGATTTTTTGTTGGCAATATCTGAAGCAATGCAACGGTAGGGAACAAACAAACTATCAAAATTATTTCCCGCTATTTCTCCTGCAGGAGCCAGTAGTTCCATCAATACGTAGTCAACGTATGCAGATGAACGGTAATGTGTCGGGATGGAATTGAGAATCGAGCTGTCTATCCCGATTCCGAACTTAAACATGGATGCATTTTCATCCGATTCCCGGTAAGAAAAACGCTGATGTGCTTCAATCTGTCCGGTAGACATTTTCTGGAAAGATTCTGAACTTGCTAATAATTCAATTTCTTCAGGACTGTACCCCGCGGCATACAATGCGCCAATTAATGCACCTGCCGATGTACCGGTAATGTAATCCACCGGAATTCCATGTTCTTCCAGTGCTTTTAAAACCCCGATATGTGCCAGACCCGTTGCACCACCGCCACTTAATACCAATCCCACTTTCTCCTGAGCAACGAGTAGAAATGTATGGTTAAACAGAACAAATGCAAAAAGATACCGGAATATTGCTTTCAATTTCTTTCTTTTGTACAAAATTAGCATAAATATTAATTGTTTACCACGTGGATAAGTACAGACAATCATCGAAGATAAAAACAACGGATGTGTCCGGCACATTTAAGATAACGCTCAAGACCTTGTTCGGGTTGGAACAGGTATTGAAAGAAGAGTTGGAAGAGCTGGGATACAGTGAGATAGAGGTTTTAAATCGCGCAACTCAGATTACGGGAACGTGGAGAGATGTCTATTTCTTAAACCTTCATTGCCGGTGTGCGATCTCCATCTTAGTGGAAATTGCCGCATTCAGAATTAAGCACGAAGATGACTTGTACAAGCAAGCGAAAAAAATTGACTGGACCTCCTATTTTGATATCAACAAGACATTTGCAATAAAAGGAGCAGTTATTTCCAATTTCTTTAATCACACACAATTCCCATATATGGTGGTAAAAGACGCAATCGCAGATGTATTTCGTGACCAATACGGAAAACGTCCGGATGTGGATATCAAACGCCCGCAGGTATTGTTTGATCTGTACATCAACAATGATTGGGTCACAATCTCTCTGAATACGAGTGGGCTACCATTGTATCAACGGGGATACCGGGAGGATGTCGGTGAGGCGCCTCTGAATGAAGTGCTTGCGGCAGGAATGCTGCGCCTGGCGAAATGGGACAAACAGACGCCATTGATTGATCCGTTTTGTGGTTCGGGAACTATTTTGATTGAAGCGGCTTTATATGCGGCCGGAATTCCATCAACGATCGAACGTCAGCATTATGCGTTCAAAAACTTCTATAATTACGATGAAAAATTGTGGGAGGAGATATACGGTGAGGCTGAGAAAAAAATGAAAGCAACAGGAAAATTGCCGGTTGAAATTTTAGGATTTGACATCAGTTCCGAAATGGTATTGAAGGCAAGAAGAAACCTGAGACGATTCAACATCGGTCGCTTTGTGGAGATCAAGGCGGCTTCCTTTGATGAAGTGAAAGACCTTGGTTTTGAAAAAGGAATGATGGTGACGAATCCTCCGTATGGAGAACGAATCAGTGCAAATATTACGGAATTGTACTCCAAAATTGGGGATTGGATGAAAACAGACCTAAAAGGATTTGACTGCTGGATAATTACTTCAAGTGAAGAAGGCTTAAAATCCATTGGCTTAAAACCGGATGCAAAAATTAAGCTATTCAACGGAAGCTTGGAATGTAGTTACCGGAAATTCAGCATCTATTCCGGATCGAAACGGGAAAAGTTTCAGATAAGAGAAGACTGATATGAAACTGCTGATCGTAAATACATCGACCGGGTGGGGAGGATTGGAAATGAATGTCATCAAACTGGCGGGTGAACTGCAAAAGAATGGCATTGAACTTCATTTTGTTTGCCAGGAGAATACTGTATTTGATCAGCACATTACACCATTGTTTTCGTCTGTTTTACGACTGAAAAAGGTAAAAAAGTATTTTGATTTTAAAAATGCTTCACGTGTTGCCGGTTACCTTCGGGAGCATGGAATTAGTGTAGTGTTCACAGCTTTTCGTCCGGACCTTGATCTTTTGTTGTGGACCAAACGAAAAACAAGAAATAGCTGCATTATTCACCAGCAGCAAATGCAAATCGGAATTCCTAAAAAAGGAGTTGTTCAACGCATGCGTTTCAATGCCGTTGACAGGTGGCTGACACCCTTGAACTGGTTGAAACAGGAAGCACTGGAAAAAACAACACTGGCAGCACATAAAATCCGGATCGTACCATTGGGTGTAAGAGTTGAGCCGTTTCTGGGGCAGCAACCTTCCCGTAGTGAAGCACAGCAGTTTTTCGGTTTTCACTCAGCTGCATTTGTATTGGGTGTGATCGGGAGGATTGATGAAAAAAAAGGGCAGTTATTCCTGGTGAAAGCCGTTAAGCAGTTATTAGATGCCGGAGAGGATGTATCGTTGTTGATTGTCGGAGCACCAACCGTTGATGATCCGAAAACGATAAATTACCACCGGGAGATCCTACAATTTGTTGAAGACAATGATTTGACAGCACGTATTCATTTTGCTCCACCAACGAAAGAAATCATTCGTTTCTACCGCGCAATCGATTTATTCATCATGTCGAGTGAAGGAGAAACATTCGGAATGGTTACCGTAGAAGCGCAATTCTCAAAAACACCGGTTATCGGTACGAATTCCAGTGGGACACCTGAAGTGCTGGGACACGGAACACGAGGAGGGTTGTATACATTTAACAATGAACAATCATTTATTGATACCTATTTCCAGGTACGAAAGCAGCTGAATGCCGGTGAGCTGAATCTGGATGCGATACAGCAGGAAGCGATTGAATTGTATGCCCTGGAAAAAGAAGTGGAAGGTGTACTACGTGCAATACACGAATGTAACACCGGGAAATAAAAAAATCCGCCATTTCTGACGGATTCGTTCAATATCGTTATGCATTTTCAATCAATACAATTCTTCTTTCAAAGCTGTACGGTAATCCTTGATTTCTTCCCGGTTGATTTTATGCTCTGCATTTTTCAACAGGTTCAATAAATAAAGCAGGTTTTCTTTGTCTTCTACCTCAATCGGGTACTCATTCCCTTCTTCATCTTCATCGTATTGCGCCTCTACATCAAAAGCATTATTAGTAGAAAGATATTCATAAGTCAAGCGTAATACTTTTGTTACCAAAGGATCTTGTTCTTTTAAGGCAACTTCTCTCAGCTCTCGTAAATCCTCAACCAAGTTAGGAGCTGAAATTCCCTTCTTCTCAACCTTCTCAACAATTGCACCCAACTTCTGATTTGCTTCCGCAGTCTTCATGTCTTTTCTTTTAATAAGCTTTTTTCCAAATAATTACCTACACCTAAACCGATTAATTCAGATGTATTTACGATGCAAATGTAATCAACTTAATGCATAAAAACATAATTCAATACATTTTAATCTAAAAATAGTTGTCTTCCGGAGAATCCTCCGGTGATTTTTATGCACAGGATACGCAATCCGATTGTTTCATTGTTCCACAGGTTTTGAAGCGTGTGTTCTACATGTTGGGGAAAAATTCCACAATTAACAGACGATTTCGCCACTAAAACCGTGTGGAATGGTGTTTGCCTTGTCTTTCTGCAAAAACGGACACCATGTACAGAGAAAATACACTATCCATTCCTGATTCAAAAATAAAAGAGGGACAAAATGCGCCTCCGACCAGGGAAATTAAGAGAAACAAATTAAAGGAAAAATTAACCTCCCGTGATACACTGATTATCATCGGAACATTGTCACTCCTGATAGGGGCTTTGATTCTGGTGATCGTGTTACAACCCTATTTTGTACGATTACATACAGAGCGCATGAGTACGTCATGGGGTATCACCCTGGTCTCTGCAGGATTTATATTGCTCGCATTGAAAGTTGCGTTCCTGTTATACCTGGTCGTATTGTACATCCGGTATAAATCAGTGAAATCGGTTTCAGACGAATTGTTACCTACAGCGACGATCATTGTTCCTGCATACAATGAAGGGGAATTGGTATACCAGACATTAATGAGCCTGGCAAAGAGTAATTATCCGCAGGAAAAATTAGAACTCATTTCAATTGACGACGGAAGTCAGGATGACACGTGGCAATGGATGCAAAAAGCCAAAGCAGAGTTGGGCGACCGGGTGGCTATTTTTCAGCAACCCAAGAATATGGGCAAACGACATGCCTTATACCGTGGATTTAACCTGGGAACAGGAGAAGTGTTTATCACAGTAGATAGTGATTCCATCGTAAAAGAAGATACACTCCGCAATATGACCAGCCCGTTTGTTGTGAATGAAAAATGTGGTGCGGTTGCAGGAAATGTACGGGTGTTGAATACACGAAAAGCATTGATCCCTAAAATGTTAAATGTCAGTTTTGCCTTCAGTTTTGAATTTGTTCGTTCTGCGCAAAGTACATTGGGTTCTGTATTGTGTACACCAGGAGCTTTGGCAGCATACCGGAGAGATGCAGTGATGGAGTGTCTTCCTGACTGGATCAATCAGACGTTCATGGGGCAACCGACAGACATCGGAGAAGACCGTGCCATGACAAACATGATTTTGAAACAAGGATTTCATGTGTTGTTCCAACGAAATGCATACGTATATACCAATATACCGGAGAAGTACAAAAACCTGTACAAAATGTTTATCCGGTGGGAAAGAAGTAATGTGCGTGAAAACATCATGATGAGTAAATTCGCCTTCGGAAAATTCCGTGAAGAATCAACACTGGGACCAAGAATTCTGTTGTTGAATCAATGGCTGCGAATTTCATTGGCATACCCGATGATTCTGCTGATGTTCTTCCTGGTATTTACACACCCGGTGTTATTTATCAGTTCGACATTGCTCGGGATTCTTGTTTTCTCAAGTGTACAAGCCCTGTTTTATGCAAAACGACACAGTGTGTCGGAGTCATTCTGGGCCTATCCATACAGTGTATTTTATGCGTTTTCTTTATTCTGGATCACGCCTTACGCCATTGCAACAGCCAATAGAAGAGGCTGGTTGACACGCGGATTATCGAGTAAGTAGTTAGTTTGGTAATAGTTAGAGTAGCGATGTGAAAAGCGGCGGGTTAGCAGTAGCCCGTCGTTTTTCTTTTTAAACACATCAGGTTTTCTTCCTTTTTTGTACATTCAACGCCTGTATGGAAAAAGTTCAGTATATCATTCAGCTCACTTCATTGGGCAACAGATCAGTAGAAAATACACTCAAATTGTTGGAAGCAGGAGCCACGGTTCCATTTATTTCCCGTTACCGAAAGGAGCAAACAGGTAACCTGGATGAGGTGGAAATAACCGCTATCCGTGATGAAGCAAAAAAATACGATGACACCATTGCCCGGCAGCAAACCATCCTCAATACTATTGAACAGCAGGAAAAACTGACGCCTGAACTGGCAGATAAAATCCGGTCGACATTTGACTTAACAGAGTTAGAAGACATTTACCTGCCCTATAAACAACGACGTGAAACGAAAGGCGATAAAGCAAAAAAAGCAGGATTGGAGCCACTTGCGAAAATGATCATGTCACAACGTGGAGGAGACGTATTTTCAATGGCTTCCCGTTTTGTGAAAGGAATAGTGGAAAGTGAAGATGATGCTATTCAGGGAGCAAAAGACATCATTGCGGAATGGGTTAATGAATCTGTCTCTGTCCGTGCGAAATTGAGAAATCTGTTTGCCAGAAAAGGAAAACTAACCTCCAAACTGGTCAAAGGTAAAGAAGCAGAAGCTGAGAAATACAAAGATTATTTTGACTTCTCAGAACCCTTATACAAAGCTGCTTCCCATCGTTTCCTGGCACTTTACAGAGCTGATCGGGAGGGATTGTTGAAGTTGACCGTTCAACCTGAAAAGGAAGAAGCATTACAGGTGTTGTACCGCCAATTTGTGAAAGGTACGGATGAATGCGCGGGTGTCGTGGAAGAAGCCTGCGACGAATCCTATAAACGATTGCTACTACCGTCGCTCCAAAATGAAGCAATTCAGGTACAAAAAGAAAAAGCAGATCTGGAAGCAATTAAAGTATTCAGCACCAATCTTCGTCAGTTGTTACTGGCCCCTCCATTAGGAGAAAAACGGGTACTGGCCATTGATCCCGGGTTCAGAACAGGTTGCAAAGTGGTGTGCGTCGACGAGCACGGTGATTTACTGACCAATGCGACGATCTATCCGCATCCGCCTCAGAAAGAAACAGCTCCTGCGAAAGCTAAAATAGCACAACTGGTAGAAGCCTATAAAATTGATGCGATTGCAATCGGAGATGGAACGGCAGGCCGTGAAACCGAAGCATTTATCAAGCACATTCATTTTAACCGGGATCTACAGGTGTTTTCTGTCCGTGAAGACGGAGCATCTATCTATTCTGCCGGAGCGATTGCACGAAAGGAATTTCCGGATTACGATGTAACTGTAAGAGGTGCGGTTTCCATCGGACGAAGATTGATGGATCCATTGGCAGAATTGGTGAAAATTGATCCGAAATCAGTCGGTGTAGGGCAGTACCAGCACGAAGTAAATCAAACGGCATTGAAACAAGCACTGGATGATGTTGTTATTTCTGCAGTAAATACAGTTGGCGTCGACCTGAATACAGCATCGCCGTATTTGCTGAGTTATGTTTCCGGATTGGGGATGCAACTGGCAGAAAACATTGTAGCACACCGATCGGAAATAGGGAAATTTACCTCCCGGAATGAACTGAAAAAAGTAAAACGACTGGGTGATAAAGCATTTGAACAGGCAGCAGGATTTTTGAGAATCAGGGAAGGTGTAAATCCATTGGATAATTCAGCCCTGCATCCGGAAAGCTATAAACATGTGGAGAAGATTGCCAAACAATTAAAGTTGACAACTCTCGAACTGATCGGAAATGCTGAACAGTTATCCCAATTGAAGCAAACAGATTTCCCGGAAATTGATACGTATACATTCAAAGACATTCTCAACGAGTTGAAAAAACCGGGTCGCGATCCTCGAAAGCAGGCAAAAGTATTGGAATTTGATGCAACGATCCGAACCATTGAAGACCTGAAGATCGGAATGGAGCTCAACGGAATTGTTACCAATGTAACTGCATTCGGAGCATTTGTCAATATCGGAATCAAGGAAAACGGGTTGATTCATAAATCACAGTTGGCTGATGAATACGTCGAGGACCCTTCAAAATACATTTCGCTGCACGAACATGTGAAAGTACAGGTGGTGGAAATTGATGTTCCGCGAAAACGAATAGGACTGAAACGTATGAAGTAGCAAGTGTGCAAAACAATTGCTCTGGTTTTTACAGGCGCAGTTTTTCCCACAATGCATTTTTCCCGCTGCCGGAAACTTTAAATACTTCTCCGGTTGTGAGTTCAACACTTCCACCGTCATTTTTATTGATGCGTTTGATAAAATCTACATTGATCAGGTGAGATCGATGAATTCTGACAAAGGAAAATTTATAAAGGATTTCCTCAAAGAAACCCAGTGTTTTACTGGCAAATATTTTTTCTCCGGAACTTAAATAGACATGTGTGTAATTTTGCTCTGCTTCCATCCGGATAATAGACTGAATGGGTATAATTTCCAGGCCGTTGATATCTGGAATGATGAGCTTGTTTTCCAATAAATTGACTTCTGTATTATCGTTTTCATCGGTTGACAATTTTGCATGATATCGTTTGATGATTTCAATGACTTCATGGATATTGATCGGTTTCAGTATGTAATAGAAAATCCCGTTTTTAACCGCTTCAATTCCTTTGGTGTCATCCGCCGTACACAAAATAGTTTTGGAGGCTAATTCTGTGTGCTTTTGAATCAATGACATGCCGTCCCCATCAGATAATTGTATGTCGAGGAACAATAAGTCGAACTCGGCATTCCGGATCAGTACCAATCCTTCCTCCAGGTTAGAAGCGCAGGCGATGTATTCCGCTTCGGGAATGTATTTGTCGATAATTCCTTTCAGCAACCGCTGTGCTTCGGGCTCATCCTCAATGTGAATGATTTTTACTTTTCTTTGCGACATATAAATAAACATTAGTTCCCGGATTTGCTGCTTCCATCAGAAGGTAGCTATCCCGTTTGTTCGCATCAATCAATGACAAGCGTTCATTGATGTTTTTAAGTGCGATTGAATTACCCTCCCGGTTTGAATTTCCGATCCCGATCCCGTTATCTGTTACCGAAAGTATAAAATAGTTCTCATCTTCCGAATAATCGATTGTAATTTTTCCTTCCGGTTCACTGCTTTTCTGAATTCCGTGCCAAATGGCATTTTCAATAATTGGCTGAAGGATAAAAACAGGAACCATGATGCTTCCCGAATGATTGCTCAACCGATCGGAGATGATCAGCTGAACTTGTTTGGAAAGTCTGTTTTGTTCAAGTAATAAGTATTTTTTGACCAATGCAATTTCTTCATACAAGGATACAACGTCCTTTTTACTGTATGAAAGAGACAAGCGAAGGTAATTATCCAGGTTGGTAATTAATTGACTGCTTCTGATCGGGTCATTCTCAATAAAACTGGTTTGAAGGGAGTTGAAGATATTCGATAAAAAATGAGGTTTCATCTGCATGATCAGCATCTTCATCCGGTTTTGCGAAGCGTCGAACTGTTGTTGTAGTTGCTTTACTTTTCGTTTTCGCTGTCGGATCAGAATTGCTGCGACAACAATAACAATTAAAACAAAGATCAGGAAGAGGAACAGGTTGGTTTTATGGAAAGGAGGTGGGTTGTGAATAAATAATATCAACTTCTTGTTGAATGACAGCGTATTGTCATTGAATTTTGCTTTGATCTCCAATTCATATTCTCCGTATGGCGGATCGATAATGGTAATTGTCGGCTGATCGGATAAATTCCACTTTCCTTTATTGATGCGGTAATAAAACAAGACGGACGGTGAAGAAAAGGGAAAGTAAATGTATTGGAGATTCACCTGCATAAGGTTGTTTTCTCCCGTTAAAAAGATGGTATCCCCTGATAGTTTTTTACCGTTAACAAAAACGCTTTGAATCATAAAATTGACATTCTTTTCATAATCAATTTTCTGAATGGGAGCGTCATTGAATGTATAGAAACCATTTTTGCAGATGAGGTAATACGTGCTTCCCACCTTTTCGATTCCTAGTTTGTAAGGGGCAGTGACTCCATCAAAACTATTGATCTCTAATGAAATAGTGAGGTTTTCAGAGTCAAATTTTACAATGCTTGATTCTCCTAATCCCCAGATTTCCTTACCAACCATCTGAATTTTCTGGAGGTACTTGTAGTTGTTGTACACCTTCAGTAATTGATGCGTCTGTATGTCCAACATCAAAATAGTTCCATCCTCCTTTCTGACAATTAAATGTTTTGAAGTTACACAGACATTCCGGAAGTTCATGTCGTCAATTAACGGTGTTGTCTTTTGGGTCCGCACATCTGTTTTGTGCAATCCGGTTAACCCGACTGAATAAATGAAAGAACCGGTAGCGCAGACATCGAACACATAACCCTGATGCCAGTATGCTGCCTTGATTCTTCCTGTTTCCCAGAGAATAGAATACAACCCGGAGGATGTCCCGATATGGAATGCAGTGTCCGTTTCGAAATGGCATTTATACGACTCGCCATCGAAACAATAACTTTCATCAGGGGAATAGGAAGTCCATTGATTCAATACAAGTCGCTTCATCTTGCCGGGCTTTTTCGCCATCAGATAAGCTGTGTTGTAATAATACTCCAGATTCCAGAACTGGAAGGAAGCAGCAATATCGGTAGAAGTAAGGATTTCTAATCCTTCGTTGGTAATCCGGTCCGTCCGTTTGGTGATCGATCCCTCCTTGACCAGGTATTGATAAGGCGCTGTCGTTGACAAGGTGATACTACTGTCTGAGGTACTACTGTATGAAGTTACATCATTGGCATTTCCTAAATTAGTATAGGAGATGGAGGGAGAGAGTACTTTTTCAAACCAGAGCCCTTTGGTATAATCACAAAACCAGTTATTTCCATACCGGTCTTTGTAGATCACAACCACATCTTTATACGTGGTATTGTAACAGGAATTATAGGGAGTAATTTTTTTTGTTTCCAGATTCAGCTTGAAAATACCGGCTTTACCACTCAGAAGAACATGATTGGCGTCCAGTTTGGAAATATGTCTGAAACCATCAATGAAGCCTGCCGTAAGCAATTCTTCTTCTCCTGTAATCGTGTTTTTGATTTGAATGAATGCCTCGTTATTGTTATTGAGCAGAAAAGATGCAACAAAATCTCCGACAACAGCTCCTTTTTCATAGTTGTACGGATGATGTTTGGACCAGATCTTCTTTTTTTGAGAATTGATCAGAATCAAAACAGAATCGATTGTTTCCACACGTCCGTCTACACCAATCTTATGTGTTTGTTTAGAATTAGTGGAACCGATATATACGTTTCCCTTTTCATCTTCCGAAAAATAGTTGAAATGAATGTCGTGCAAGTGTTCCGTATTCTTGACCCGATGAATACTGTCATTGTAGATATAGGTCATCGGAGCTTGTCTGTTTCTCAACCAAAGCCTGCCCTTACTGTCTTTAAAAAATCCCCAGGAAAATAAAGTGGTCAGGTTATCCCGTAAATCTACTTTGGTGAAGGTATAGCCATCATAATAGGCCAATCCTTTGTCCGTAGCGATCCAAAGTTTTCCCGTATTGGATTCAGCACAATCGTGTACAGAATTCCCCGGAAGTCCTGAATAATGATTAAACAGAATGGGAACATTTTGAGACAACAACGGTGTCGTTAAATGGAACAAAGAGACAAGGAATATAAATAGCGTTTGCTTCGCCATGGAGAAACTTTGAAAGTTCAGACAAATATAATAGTATTTACAGATAAGAGGAGTCGTTAAATGACTCTTTTAAAAGGTGATTTTATTGATTTTTAGAAAGAAAGAAGCTGTAAAATAAGCGCTCAATAATTCAAAACAGGCATTCAATAACTCAGAATGATGCCTCACTAATTGACTTGTTTTTTGTGTTATAAAATGATTTTTTACATCGAAATTTGCTTTGTCACTGGAAGAGGGCGTTAGGTTTAAAACATAAATTGTGTAGTTGATTGTGGCATCAGGTGAAAGTTAGGGGTACTAGCTTTCTCCTCTTGCTACTCTCGTGGTTAGGTTGAAGATTAACTATTTACTTACTTAATAGCACATAATTAGGTCAATAATACGCTAACCACTAGTGGTCTGGTTCCTGTGGTAAACGTACCACAGGGACAACCACACTAAAACAAATTGGGATTCATCAAAATAAGTTCAGGTAAAGTCATTCAATAACCGGAAAGGTTTATTCAATAATTCATACAATCTATTCAATAATTGAGGGTGTTTTTGACTTGTAAAATAGGTTTTTTACGCCGAAATTCGTTGGGTTAACTAGTTGTTTAGATATATACGAAATAATGGTCCGCTTTAGTCATGCAGCCAAATAGTTGTAAAATAAACAACAGAAAGATTTCATATATAACAAGTAGTTTCTACTGTTAGCATTTTAGGTAAGAAAACGGAGCTGTCCTGACGGATGGCTCCTTTTGTTTTTAGTGAATCGGATTTACCGTACATAATCCTGTTTTATCACTAACATGTATTGATCGTTTTCTAATTTAAGATATCCTTGTTCATAGCAAAAATAGTAAGTTGCCCCCTTTTTTGTTTCATACAAATTAGTGAAATAGTGGAAATTAAATCCTTCTTCCGCAAGTCTGATTCCATCGACGGTATTTTTTCCTGTTGGATTTAATTGTTCCAGTATCCGTCGGTTTTTACGTAAAATATTGTTGATTCTCCGAACATACTTATTTGCATCTTCATGTAATCGGTTATTGTAGGTGTTTCTGCATTGATCGGAACAAAACTTCTGATCCTTTCGACCTCTGAGTACAGAGCCGCATTCCAGGCATTCTCGTTTTTCCATCTCTAAGTGTTATAATTTCACAATGTTAACAATATTTAACAGCAAAATCAAGCCCTACAGCAAGGGATATGCTCAACTTTGTATGTTTCATCTTTTAAAAAATTATGTCAGAAAATATAAACCAACCATTGAGCCCGGCAGAAACACTGCGTCAACTGAGTGAGAAAATAGCCTTGGAAGTAGCTGGAATTAATACGTTGAGACAGGAAGTAGCAAAAGTAATTGTCGGCCAGAAATACATGGTTGATCGACTACTGGTTGCCTTACTGGCTGATGGACACGTACTGCTGGAAGGCGTTCCGGGACTGGCAAAGACACTGGCCATAAAAACACTTGCGGAAGCAATTGATGTCGATTTCAGTCGTATTCAGTTTACTCCCGATTTGCTTCCGGCCGATGTTACCGGAACATTGATTTACAATCAGAAAAGTGAGTCTTTTTCCATTAAGAAAGGACCGATTTTTGCCAATTTCGTACTGGCCGATGAGATCAACAGAGCACCTGCAAAAGTACAGTCAGCTTTATTGGAAGCAATGCAGGAACGACAAGTGACCATTGGGGATGAAACATTTATTCTGCCGAAACCATTCTTGGTACTGGCAACTCAAAACCCGATTGAACAGGAAGGGACATATCCGCTTCCGGAAGCACAGGTTGACCGGTTTATGCTGAAAGTATACCTGGATTACCCGGGAATTGAAGAAGAACGCATGATTGTTCGCTCCATTGTTCGCCCTGAAGGACTTCCGCAAGCACAAAAAGTGATTACATCAGATGATATTTTGCGGGCGAGAAGGTTAGTGAAAGAAGTATACATGGATGAAAAAATTGAACGCTACATCGTTGATCTTGTCTATGCAACACGAAAGCCACATCACTACGGATTGGAATACTTGCAGCCGATGATTACGTTCGGTTGTTCGCCGCGCGCATCTATCAATCTCGCACTGGCAGCAAAAGCGTATGCATTCATCAACGGAAGAGCATTTGTAATTCCGGAAGATATTCGTGCCATTGCTGCGGATGTGATGCGCCACCGGATCGGGTTGAGCTATGAAGCAGAAGCAGAAAATTTATCTGCTGCAGATGTGATTAATAAAATTATCAATAAAGTTGAAGTTCCGTAAGGAGCAAGCAATACATACAGAAGAATAAAGTCACGCTACACCTCACAGGAAGTAAAAATGGAAACCAAAGAGTTGTTACAGAAAATACACCGCTTGGAGATCAAAGCAAAAGGGCTGACCAAGCACATTTTCTCAGGAGAATATCATTCTGCCTTTAAGGGAAGAGGTATGGCATTTTCTGAAGTACGCAACTACCAGGTAGGAGACGAAGTACGTACGATTGACTGGAACGTTACTGCGCGATTCAATGACCCGTTTGTAAAGGTATTTGAGGAAGAGCGGGAATTGACACTCATGCTGATTGTAGATGTTTCCGGATCTGAGAATTTTGGTTCCACAGATAAGTCAAAACGTGACATTATTCTCGAAACAATGGCTGTTCTCGCTTTTTCAGCATTGTCCAATAACGATAAAGTAGGTGCCGTTTTTGTGAGTGATGATGTGGAGCGTTACATTGCTCCGCAAAAAGGTAAAAAACACATTTTATACATCCTGCGTGAGTTCATTGCCCTGCAACCGAAAAGTAAAAAAACGAATCTGAGCAATGGATTGAAGTTTTTCAGAAATACACAGAAAAAGCGAACTATCTGTTTTGTGATCAGCGATTTTATTGATGAAAATAATTTCATTGAAGGATTGAAGGTAACACGCAAAAAGCACGATTTGATCGCTTTGAAGCTAGAAGATCCGTCCGAATATGAATTACCTAAAATGGGATTCATTCAATTGTACAATGCCGAAACAGGTGAAACAACGTGGGTGAATACCAACGATGCGCGTACCAGAGATGAATTCAGAACGAATTTCCTGGAGCAAAAACAACGCATACTAAAAGAATTCAGCAGAAACGGAATCGATTATGCAGTTTTAAATACGGGTGAAAATCACATTGTTTCGCTTGTGAATTTATTCAAGAACAGGTAAATGACAAAGACGATTCACATATTCCATTCCGTTTTTTCTTTCCGCACAGCGAAAGAAGCGCATGTATTGCATGTGAATCGACTGGTTATATGGGGTGCCTGTATGGTTACTTCTGTTGCGTTCGGACAGGAGCTATCTGCTTACCTGAATCACGATCGGGTGAAGATGGGGGAGCCGGTGGAATTAAGACTCGTTGTAAAGCTTCCTGAAAATTCAGCTATTTCCATTGAACCTTATGAGAAAGAACTACCTGCATTGCGTAAAAAGGAAGATTCCCAGGTCAGTGAAAACAAAATTGTACTGGAACTAGCAGAAGCATTTAAAGATACCATGAAACGTTCCGGAAACAAAGTCACCTGGATCGGATCGTATTCACTTGTGGCATGGGATACCGGAAAGATCGTAATACCTGCTCAGAAAGTTACCATCAATGATTCAACATTCCTGTTTAACGAAACAACATTTACAGTCATTTCGGAGACAATTGGTGTACAGGACGAACTGTTTGATATCGAAGAAGGATTTGCAACTGTTCCGGATGAACTGACGTTGCTACAATGGCTGAAAACGTATTGGTACATTACAGCAGGAGGTACATTATTAATTGCAGCATCGATCTGGTGGTATGTCAGAAAGAAAAACAAAGGAGTTGTAAAAATAGAAACGGTAATGTCGCTGAAAGACAGAACGCTGTTTGCAATAAATATGCTGGACAAGCAAAAGCTGTGGCAGGAAGGAAATCTGAAACAGCATTATTCGGAGATGTCCCACATCATGCGTTCATACTTGTCCGGTCGTTACCAGCTTAATTTACTGGAACGGACAACATTTGAGACAAAAGCATTATTGATCCAGGCGGGGTTGCCTGCTGATACCGTTGAAACGTTTATGGTCATCCTGCGACAGGCAGATATGGTGAAGTTTGCCAATTCAACGACAGATGAGTTGAATATTCTGAAAATTTCCATGCTTGCGAAGCAAATTGTTGCGGAGACAAGTCCGTTGGAAATCGAAAGTGAAGAAAGAAGAAGTTGAAATAAAGTAGGATTGAATAGTGAGTGGAATTTTAAACATACGGTTTTGGGAATTTGAGTTCTTCGCTCCGCATTGGTTGTGGCTACTGTTCCTTGTGCCATTTCTACTCTGGTTCTTGTGGAGATCGGAAGTGCGCAAGCCGGGAGAATGGAAATATACCGGTACGGTTACCACCCAAAAGAAATATGGTTCACGATTCATTCATGTGATTCGAAAAGTATTGATTGTCAACGCAGGTGTTGTGCTTGCATTGCTTATTGTTGCGATGTCCAAGCCCTATAACTGGAATGATCACATAGATAATAACCACGATTATAAAAACGGGATTGACATTATACTGACCATAGATATTTCAGGCTCTATGCTGGAAATGGACTTTCAACCGAATCGGATTGAAGCGGCCAAAAAAGTAGCCAAGGAATTTGTCGACGGAAGAAAAGGAGACCGCATCGGGTTGGTAGCTTATGCAGGTGAAGCATATACTGCTTGCCCGGCAACAACTGATTACGATGTGCTGAAAAAACAGATTGATGCGCTGGATTGTTATGCAAATATTGAGGGGGGAACGGCGATTGGCGTAGGTCTGGGAACAGCCGTAACCCGCTTGAGAAACGACAGTATCCCATCAAAAGTGATTATCCTCCTGACAGACGGAAGCAATAACATGGGAGAAACTTCTCCGGACGAAGCTGCCGATCTGGCAAAAGCAAAAAATGTGCGGGTCTATACCATCGGAGTTGGAGCAGAAGCGGGTGGAGTGATGACAATTAATACACCGTTTGGAGTGATTCAGCAACCGGTTGATTCGGATTTGGATGAAAGCACGTTGCAGCGGATTGCAGCAAAGACAGACGGAAAGTATTTTCGTGCAACAGATGAAAAAAGCCTGCGAGGGATTTACGATGAAATTGAGAAAATGGAAAAACGGAAAATAATAGACCGTCATTTTCAATCGGAACCACCGGCCATGCCACAGGCCTTTTTAAATGCAGCATTGATCCTGGTTGTTTTGGGATGGGGTATACCACGTTTTTTATTCAGACAAAATGATTAAGCAGGAAGGAATGACATATCAATTGAAACGCCTGGCATCACTGGTAATTGTGTGGGAGCTGATCTTTTGGGCTGTTTTTGTGGTGTTTGTGAAGTCAGGAAACTTCCTCAGCTCGGGAAAAGGTACGTTCTTCTCGTTCCAGGAACCGGAAAAACTACAATGGCTCTGGATTGTTTTGGTGATCGCAGGTGTTTTTCTGTACAATGCCTATCGCAACGAAAAAATATACCTGAGTGCAGGCGAAAAAATTCGTTCAACTGTTTTTAAACCCATCGGAACGAGAAAAGCATTTATCAGCTACCTGTTCTTTCGGAATGCACTTGTTTTTTTAATCATTGCAATGGCACAACCTGCCTTTGGAAAGAAAAAAGTAGCAGGAACAGTGCAAAGCATGGAATTGGTTATTTGCCTGGACGTGTCGAATTCGATGAATACAAAAGATGTTGACGCCGGTATTTCCAGGTTGGGAATCGCCAAAAGAGCAATTAGTGAACTCATTAATAAACTGGGAGGAGAACGTATCGGGATCTCCATCTTTGCAAGTGATGCATACACACAGTTACCGCTGACATTGGATTATTATGCTGCTAAAATGTATGTAAATGACATTGAAACCAATATGATCTCCAGTCAGGGAACCAATATCAGAAGCGCGTTGGAAAATGCGTATTCCATTTTTTCTGAAAATAAGAAAATGAGTAAAGCAGTGATTCTCGTAACCGATGGTGAAAACCACGATGAAGATCCTTCGGATATCCTTGCAAAATACAAAGAAGAAGGCATTCAGTTGGTAGTACTGGGAATCGGAACGCGAAAAGGAGGTTTGGTACCGGTTGACCCTGAAATGCCGGAAAAAGGATATAAACGAAATGCACTTGGTACAACTGTCCATTCGAAGTTGGATCCGAAATTCATTGAGCGTATTGCAGAAAAAGGAGGAGGATTGGCAGTAGTGAGTGAAGATGCATACCCTGATTTACGAAAAATGTTGAAGGAAATTACGCAAATGAAACGGGTAAAAACCGAATCAATGGATTTCGAAGTAGAAGAACAACGGTATCAGGTGCCATTGGCAATAGCCCTGGTTTGTTTTATCGGATACTTAGTGTGGTCCGGAATGTATGTGAATAAGACGCGATTGAACAAATGAAATACGTAGTGTACATAGCATGTTTACTGATTACTGTTGCAGGACATACGCAGGAATGGAGAGATTCATTGGCTGTAGCCAGGGATGCGTATCAAAAGCAGGAATATGGGAAAGCATTGAAATATTACAGGTCTGCGCAGGAAAAAGCACCGGAAGGTGTTGATTTGTCAAAAGAAATGGGGCAGTCTGCTTATAAAAACCTGCAATATAAAGATGCCGAGAAAATTTACCGTCAGCAGGCTTCTACGGAAAAAGTGCCGTCGGAAAAAGCAAAAGCGTATCACAACCTGGGAAATAGCCTGATGCAGCAAAAAAAGTACGACGAAGCCATTGACGCATACAAGCAATCGTTGCGAAATAATGCTTCCAATGATAAAACACGACATAATTTATCGGAGGCAATGCGCCTGAAGAAAGAGCAGCAGGAACAACAGAATAAAAATCAGTCTCAGGACCAACAACAGCAGCAACAAAATCAGGAAAACCAGGAACAACAAAATAAAAACAATCAGGGCAACCAACAACAGAATCAGCAGAGTCAGGGACAGAATGGTCAGCAAAACAAACAAAATCAGCAAGGTAGCCAGGGAGGAAATAAACAACAGACGAGTCCGGGAGGAGGATCAAAACTCCAGGACAAAGCAGTAGAGAAAAAATTGGACGAATTAATGAAACAAGAATCCGCAACCAAGCGTAGAATGGGAGGGAATAATAATTCCGGCGGATTTTCTAAATCAGGGAAAGATTGGTGATGAAAGCAGTTATAATACATAGTTGGTTTTGTATCCTTTCCTTTTGGGCGTTCAACCAGAAAGGGAAGGTACAGTTGACGGTTGAACCCGAAGAAGTGGGGATCAACCAACCATTGGCCATTACGATCAATTCAAATGTAGAAGGAGACATCGTAGAAAACTGGCCCTCTAATTTTGTGAAGGGATACGGAATTCAATCCCTTTCCCGTTATGTACAAGATGTCAATACGGGAAAAATGGTGCAGGAACACGTTGTCGTGTTTACAGGAACCTTTAATAAGGTCGGAAAATATAAGATAGGTCCGTTTTATGTGAAAGCGGGGAACAAAACGTATACATCCAATTCCGTTAAAGTGAATGTGGTTAGCAGCCCGACACAAGGAAGTGGGGAAGATATTTCCAAACAACAATTGCGTCAACCGGCTTTTGGAACCATTGAGGTTTCTTCCACTAAAATCTATGAAGGAGAGCCATTGGTAATGTTGGGAAGAGTGTATGCGCGTGAACGAACATATGGAAGACCTGTATTGAGAAGAGCGTTTTCGGTAGAAGGAGTTAGTGATGTATACCCGTTGCAACAAACAGAAATGTGGGAAAGTGTCTCCATTAAACGAAAAAGTTATGAATCGTTTGCATTCGAAAAAAAGGTTTTATTTCCGGTAGGAAGCGGAACATTGAACATTCATCCTTTTGAGATTTATTTGCCTTTCGGAACACAGGATTACAATGTTGTTTCTTCTGTTCCGGTGGTTGAGGTAATTCCGTTACCTGCAAATTCTCCAGCAGAATTCATAGGTGCAGTCGGCGAATTTGCTGTCGAGCAGAATTGCGGAGCTAAAAAAATGAAACAAGGCGATATTATCCAGGTAGATGTGATTGTATCAGGGGCAGGGAATCTGCATGCAATTGAGACTCCTGTGCTGCCATTGCCAAAGGGGATGACGACCTATGGAGATGCCGAAGTAAAAGAAGATTATATTTTTAATTCTCAGGGAGCAGTAGGAAAAGTGACATATACCTACCACGTTCAGGTAACCAAAGAGGGAGACCAAACAATTAAACCGGTAAAAATCGCGTATTTCAATCCAAAAGAGGAAAAATATGTTACGGTATCTGCACCTAAGTCAATTACAGTTGCTGTTACGGGAAATCCCACATTTGAATTACAAAATGATACAGATTCGATGGCATTGGCCAATCAGAATGCAGATCAGAAAAACCTGAATGATCAATCACCACAGCGTTTTTTCTCCGGAGAAAACAGCTGGATGTGGTATGGAGCAGGAGGACTATTGTTGATTGCAGGGGTTGTCTTGTTTTTGATGTTAAAACCTAAAAAAGGAAAAGGAGAACAACCGTCCTCTGTAAAACAAAAAAGTATTGAAAAACCATTGGCTGTAAGTGAAGTCAGAGAATTGATCGGTCAGGCATCCTTTTACCTGCGGGAAAAACAAACGGATAAATTTTATATCTCGATAGAGAAAGCATTGATTGCTGTGATGACAGTAAAACTGAAATTACCGGCAGATTCAACAATGGGAAGAAGTGAGATGCTGGAAGAACTCAAAATACAGCAGAATACGGCTGTTCCCGTTATCCAAAAGTTATTGGAAAAATGTGATTACGCACGTTACGGAATTGCTGATTCAGAAGATGAACAGGAAATGATTCTGAAACAAACGGAGAATCTGATCAGCTAAATTCGATTAGTGTTGAGGTGTTTGTTGCTTGCGCTTTAATTCTGCCTCCAGTGCAATAAAAATAGCACACATCCCCCAGATCGGTACACAGGCTTTATCTGTATCCAGGTAATTGTTTAGAAATGCATGAACAAAATAGGTTGTCAATGACAAAATCATGCTCATAATTAATACCCTGTTTTTTCGATCCTCTACCGGCCATTTAACATAAAGGGTAATGGATTGATAAAAAATAGCAGCAACGACGCCCAGAAAGGTTAGCAAGCCAAAAATACCCATTTCAGCAAGCGAGCCCAGGTACTCACTGTGTGCATTTCCTAAATCTCCGAAATTAGTAGAAATGACGGTCAGGTTTTCAGGCCGTTGAAAGCGTGCATATTCAAACGCATACGTTCCGGGACCAAATCCTGTGACCGGTTTTTCTGCAAACATATCCAATGCACATTGCCAACGATTGAGCCGTTCCAGGTTGGAGGCATCTGTTGTTACGTTTGTCGCCGATTGCAGTCGTTCCCCGAAATTTTCCGTTGTGTGTTCCTGTTTGTTTCGCTCCAGGTACTGAGTAATCGGTACCCAACTGACCCATAAAATTCCCCCGGTTACAAGCAGCGTTGTTACAATCCATTGAAATTTGATCTTGAAATGGATCAGCAGGAATACACCAAGTGCAGCCACAATACTCAACCATGCCGCTCTTGTGTAGGAAAAATACAATCCGACCAGTGTAATAAAAATCATTCCCAATAAAACTGCCTGGATCAGTGCAGTGTGTTTTTTATAGAAATACAATCCGACCACCAACGGTGTGATCAATGCAACAATGGCTCCATAAATCGTATGATCTTTGAAAAACGGCCACATCACCCAGTGTCCTTCCTGTTCTCCGAATCGGTATTGGGAATGAATGACTAAGGTATAACAAATGGCGATGATCATACCGATGCAAAACAACCAGATGAAGAGCACCCTGTTTCGTTCGGAGGAAAAAAATACAGGGCCTAGAAACAACAGGGGAATCATTAACCAAAGGTGCGCCAGCAAAAATTTAAACGATGCTACCGGCATGGTACTTAGGATGGAGCTGATTAACATCCAGAAAAGATACAGACAAACAGCCCAGATTATTGGAGATTTCCAGACTGCAACAGGAACACTACCTCTATACAAATGTTGAATAAAGAAAAGTAACAATAATCCAAAAAGCAGCGGCTCTGTGGGAATAAATAACCCGAAACTGTCGGTGTAACTTTCAATATTGACAGAAAGTGGTGTCAGGAATGCAATCGACAAAAAGGCAATGTTGGAGTAAAAAACAGCAACAAATACGGCAATCAGCCCAACAGGAAACAGGGTTAAAAATTCTTGTTTATTCCACATCAAATAAGCCGCAATAATCAGGTAGCAGGTGCTCCAGAATAAAATCCAGCTATTTTGACGAACAAACTGCATCAAGCAATACGCTTTAATTCACCTAATTTTTCACGAATCAGTAATGCAAAGATGATGAAAAGAAACGTTCCCATTGTCCCCAAAAGAACAACAACCATTCGCTTTGGTTTATCCTTTTTATCAGCAACAACTGCTCGTTCTACAATAAATTTATGGTTTAATTTTGCGTTGGCATCCGATTCCGTTTGCTCATATACTGCCATGAATAACTCAAAAGCAGTGATTTTTTCTCTTCGGATGTGCTCTAATTCGTCATAGAACGGTCCGTCTTTTTCATTGACAAGCAATTTTCCTTTAATTTCTGCCTTTTCAGCAGGACTTTTTGAGTCTACAAATGCCTGGTACAATCCCGCACGTGCATCAATGTTCATAACACCTAATTTAGCAAGGCTGTCAATTTGAACACTAATCTTGTTGAGGTCTTCCTGCAACATATCGCGCTTGCGTTGTGCAACTTTAAATGCTTCGGCAGTACGTTGTGCAATCATTTCGTTTTTCATCGTATCGATCAGATCAACTACCTTGTTCGCCATTGCTGCAGCCTTTACAGGATCTTTGTCCAGCACGTCAATTTGAATAGAACCATAACGGGTACGTGCAAAATTGAAGTTGCTGTTAAATTCTTTTACTAACTTATACTGCTTATTCACATCATCCTGGCTGATTTCATAGTGTTTGTACAAATCAAACTGGTGAACAATCTCATCACGGATGCTGGAAGATTGAAGAATTTGAACCAGTTGTTCTGCTTGCTCTTCCTCTCCGAAGTCCATTGAAGATGCTTTTGCATTTCGTTGCTCAGAAAACGAAACGGTACTGGTTGCCGTCGGGAAAACAATAGCAGTGGAACGAAAAATCGGTGTCATTAACAATGAAATAACCAACGAAACGACAAACCCGACAGCAGATACAATGATGATTACTTTTCTGTTTTTCCAGATAAATAACAACAGATTTTGACGGTCCTGTTCAAACTTTTCAATGTTTTCAGTCATTTGATAACTTTTAGTTTTATAAGAAGTGCGAATTTAGTCTTAAAAATTCATTTCGCGTATAGAAACTCGATTAAACCTGAAATATTGTAAAAGCGAGCAAAAAAACAAGAACGCATCCGTACAGCATTTCATGTTGCAGAGGAGGATATTTCATAAATCCAACAATATGCTTATTTTCGTAGTATGGCAAAACTGAAATCGGCTTATTTCTGTCAGAATTGTGGTTATGAAGCCCCCAAATGGCTGGGAAAATGCCCCGCTTGTAATGAATGGAACACTTTTGTGGAGGAATTGATAGAGAAAACCCTTCCGGGAAATATTGTTGCGTTCTCCAAATCGGGAAAAACGTCTAAACCAACAGCGATTCTCGATATTAAGGGAGTGGAGCAGGAACGTTATTTCCTGGCGGATAAAGAAATCAATCGTGTACTCGGCGGAGGACTGGTCGTTGGTTCCCTGGTATTATTTGGCGGAGAGCCCGGAATAGGAAAATCGACGTTGATGTTACAGCTGGCCATTTCCAATAATAACCTGCAGGTGCTGTATGTCTCAGGAGAAGAAAGCGAACAGCAGATTAAAATGCGCGCAGAACGGATCGGCGTTCAGAATCCGAAGTGTTTTATCTTGTCAGAGACAAACATTCAGAACATTTTCAAGCAAGCAGAAGAAATTCAACCGCAGTTGCTGGTAATTGATTCCATTCAAACGTTATACAGTTCCGATATTGAAAGTTCACCCGGAAGTATTTCCCAGGTACGGGAGTGTACCGCACAATTGCTCCGCTATGCCAAGACTACGAATGTCCCGGTTTTTCTGATCGGGCATATCACCAAAGAAGGATCACTGGCAGGACCGAAAGTATTGGAACACATGGTAGATACGGTATTGCAGTTTGAAGGAGATCGCAATCATGTGTATCGTCTGTTGCGTTCGGTAAAAAACCGGTTCGGGAGTACCAACGAACTGGGAATTTATGAAATGGTTGGTTCCGGATTGCGCCAGGTGGAAAATCCTTCTGAAATATTAATCACCAATGCAGACAGTTCACTGAGTGGCGTTTCGATTGGTGCAACAATGGAAGGAATGCGTCCGATGCTGATTGAAGTGCAGGCGTTGGTAAGTACGGCTGCTTATGGAACACCACAACGCTCTTCGACAGGGTTTGACAGCAAGCGGTTGAACATGTTGTTGGCAGTGATGGAAAAGCGATGCGGATTTAAACTTGGAGCGAAAGATGTGTTTTTGAACATTGCCGGAGGAATCAAAGTGGATGACCCTGCATTGGATTTGGCAGTGGTAGCTTCCGTCTTATCGTCCAATGCCGATATTGCGATCAATAAAGGTATTTGTCTTTCGGCAGAAGTAGGATTGTCGGGCGAAGTGCGTCCTGTTAACCGGATCGATCAACGCATTTACGAAGCGGAAAAACTCGGTTTTGAAAAGATCATCATTTCGAAATACAACAAAGGAATCAACCAAAAGGATTTTAAAATAGAATTGGTACAATGCGGAAAATTGGATGAAGTGGTGAGGGCATTGTTTGCTTAAAGAGCACTCCTCAAATGCTCCTCAATCTTCTTCACAGCATGGTGATAATTGGCCTTTAACCCGCCTTCGGAGATACCTGTTAATTTGGAAATTTCAGAGAATTTCAGATCCTGAAAAAACTTTAATTCAAACACTTCTGCTTGTTTTTGCGGGAGTGTTGCAATGGCAGCCATCAGGTGCTGTTCAATAACTTCAGTGGAAATGTTGTTGAATCCGAAATCCTGCGCGATCGTTTCAATGCTCGTTTCACCCAAATCGGATGTGAACCGGATTTTTTCTTTCTTGATGTAGTTGAGTGCCTCGTTGTTTGCAATGCGGTACAACCAAGAATAAATACTGGAATCGCCCCGGAAATCCTTGAGACTTTGAAATACTTTGATGAAAACGTTTTGAAGACAATCTTCCGTCCATTGACGGTTTTTAGTCAGTCGCTGGATTTGCGGAAACAACCGCGGACCGAATTGCGTGACAAGAATGGTAAAGGCTTGGTTGTAAGAAGAAGCACTCTGCTTTGCCAATGTTAATATGTCGTTGTCAGAGTGCTTCAATAGGTATTGATTTTATTTTCTGCTAATCACTTTCAATGCAGCAGCAACAACATCCGGCGTGTCGATGTGATACTTTTTCATCAGATCATCCGGTGTTCCCGATTCTCCGAACGTATCATTTACAGCTACATATTCCTGTGGAAGCGGGTTGGTTCTAGCCAGTAACTGTGCAATTGAATCTCCCAGACCTCCGTTGTACATGTGTTCTTCCGCTGTCACGACACACTTTGTCTTCGCTACAGATTGTAAGACAGCTTGCTCATCCAAAGGTTTAATGGTGTGCATATTTATTACCTCTGCAGAAATACCTTGTTTTTCAAGTTCCTGAGCAGCTTCGATGGATTTCCACACCAAATGTCCGCAGGCAATGATGGTTACGTCTGTTCCTTCAATAACTGTATCTGCCTTTCCGATCACAAATTGTGCATCCGGCTTCACAAAAATAGGAACACTCGGGCGTCCGAAACGCAAATAAACAGGGCCTTCGTGAGCAGCGCAAGCAATGGTAGCCTGTTTTGTCTGGTTGAAATCCGCAGGGACAATCACCGTCATGTTCGGCAGCATTTTCATCATCCCGATGTCTTCCAGAATCTGGTGTGTTGCACCGTCCTCACCCAGTGTCAATCCCGCATGTGAGGCTGCAATTTTTACATTTTTATTCGAGTAAGCAACCGATTGGCGGATCTGGTCATAAACACGTCCTGTAGAAAAATTAGCAAATGTACCTGTGAACGGAATTTTTCCTCCGATGGTCATTCCCGCAGCGATACTGATCATGTTTGCTTCTGCAATTCCTACTTGAAAAAAACGCTCCGGAAATTCTTTCTGGAATGCATCCATTTTCAATGAACCTGTCAGGTCGGCACACAATGCCAGTACATCAGGATTGTTCTGTCCCAATTCCAAAAGTCCTTCACCAAATCCCGAACGGGTATCTTTTTTTCCAAAAACTTCGATTTCAATCATCTTTTAAAAGTTTAACGAGGTTGTTTTATTCGAATAAATTTTAACTTCTTTTTCTGTTGTATAAATGGTGCTTTTCACCTTTTTAAAGCGGTATACAACTTTATAATTTCCGGGTTGCAACTGCCATGAACCTTGTACCGGCTGATCATCCAGGTTGCACACCCAGGTATACGTACCATCACCATTTACTGTAAATAGTTGTCCGGTAATAGCACTGGTAGCTTTGTAGGTAAACAAGCCGGGTGCCGTGATATCTACTTTGTTGACACTACTTTGCGTCACATCAATCGTAACATAGGTCCTTGGCAACGTCAATATTTCCAGGTCGTATTTCCCGATAATGTATTTATCCGTTTCACCGTTTTGTTGTACGTTCAGCGTTACCGGATTTCCCGTTTCCATGATCCGGGAAGGAATAACATAACTTTTTGTTCCGTTCAGAACACGTGTTTGAATGTATCCTTGCGGAACGTCAATGGAAATCGTGTTGTGGGTATTGCGCTTCAGTTTAATGCCTTTCAGCTCCCGTTTCGGCAACGTGTTGACCACCATATCGTATTCCAATGCAGGGTCCATAACTACCGTGTCCGGAAGGTTGTTCTGATTCAGCGTGTGTGTGAATGTATATTTCAACTCTTTTGTACCTGCCTTGTATAGAAATAACGTTACATTGGTTTCTTTTGGTTCTCCGGAGTTATTATTGAGGTTGATCTGAACAGTTGTATTCACCAACGCTTTGTTGACCACATTATTCAGTACTTTTTCAAAGCTTTCAGGTGTTTCTGCGTCGGCATATTCACCAATACAACGGAATTTTTCCAGGTACGATAAGTCCATTCCCACACCAATAACAAATGGTTTTACATTGACACCTTTGTCTTTCAATTTTTTGGCAATGACACATGGATCGTTGTCGCATGCTTCCAAACCGTCTGTGATGAGAATAATCACATTGCGGGATTTCGCATCGGGAAAATCTCCTGCTGCTGCCTCGAGCGAACGGGCAATAGGCGTTGTTCCTTTTGCCTGTATGGTTCTGATCCTGCTTTTGATCTGACTGTGATTATTTTTTCCGAACGGAATTTCGAGCTTCGTGTCGTCACAATCCTGATACGTCGCTGTAATTTCGGATTGATGTCCGTAAACACGCAATGCCACTTCCAGGTTTTCAACTCCTTCAAGTTCTGTCACCGATTTTGCCAGTAATTCCTTTGCTGCATCAATACGCGTTCTCGATCCCCATGTCCCGTTCATGCTGTTGGAAGCATCCAGTATAAAAAGGATGCGTGTCAACTGCTCCTGGCCGAATGAGGGCAGGCAGAACAATAAAAATGCTATGAAAACGTGTTTTTTCAACTGATTAGTAATCTCCCAGTGTTTCTTCCAATTGGTTCAATGCGCTTTCCAATTGTTCCGCATTTGGGGCAGAACCATGCCATTTGTGGGTTCCCATCATGTAGTCAACTCCCTGACCCATTTCTGTTGTCATCAGGATGACAATCGGTTTCCCGTGACCTGTTTTTGCTTTCGCCTCAGCTAGTGTTTTGCGCATATCGTCAAAATCGTGACCGTTCATTTCCAGTACATGCCAACCAAAAGCTTGCCATTTTTCTTTCAGATTTCCCAACGTGATCACATCGTCCACATCTCCGTCAATCTGACGTCCGTTGTAGTCAATTGTTGCAATCAGGTTATCTACTTTATGAGCCGCCGCGTACATTGCTGCTTCCCAGATTTGTCCTTCCTGTAATTCTCCGTCACCGTGAAGCGTGTATACCAGCGAATCATCCACGTTCAGTTTTTTCACTTGTGCAGCACCGATCGCATTGGACAATCCTTGCCCCAGTGAGCCGGAAGCCATGCGAATTCCTTCCAATCCTTTTGCCGGAGACGGATGCCCTTGCAAACGGGAAGAAATTTTGCGGAATGTACTCAATTCAGCTACCGGGAAATAACCACTTCTTGCCAACACACTGTACCATACGGGACTGATGTGACCGTTGGATAAGAAAAATAAATCTTCCTTTTTTCCATCCATGTCAAATTTCTTCGGATCCTGTTTTAACACTTCAAAATACATGAGTGTAAAAAAGTCTGCACATCCCAAAGATCCACCCGGGTGTCCTGAACTAACTGCGGCAACCATGCGTACAATATCTCTGCGTACCTGAGAAGCAATTTGTTTCAATTCGCTGTTTTCCATATTCTGCTAAATCGTTTTTGTTCGATACTTATAGAGCACAAAACTAACTTTTATTCTCCAGTTCTTAAAATCAAAAAACGGAGTATTTTTCAAGAGTTATTAAGAATTGTAAACAAATGAGAACAAATTCATACAATGATTTTCCATTTCTTCCAAAACCACTATCTTTAAACCCGTAGAATTAAAAAATCAGATACATGCAACGATATAAAAGCTATGCGCTCGGTCAGTGGATTGACGGAGAAGGTGTGGAAACCAGTTTGTTTAATGCCATTACGGGCGAACAGATCGGAGAACTTTCAAGTAAAGGATTTGACTATGCCGCAATTTTAAATTACGGGCGTACAACCGGAGGGAAGGTGTTGAGAAAAATGACGTTTCAGGAGCGTGGACGTATGCTGAAAGCACTGGCGTTGTACCTGTTGGAACGAAAAGAAAAATATTACCAGGTCAGTGCCTGGACTGGGGCAACCCGCGTGGATTCATGGATTGACATCGAAGGAGGAATCGGAAACTTGTTTGCCAATGCTTCATTGAGAAGACAATTCCCGGATTTGCCCTATTATGTGGATGGAAGCGCAGCGCCATTGTCTAAAAATGGTTCGTTCATAGGACATCACATCATGGTACCAAAAGAAGGAGTTGCCATTCACGTGAATGCATTCAATTTCCCGGTATGGGGTATGTTGGAGAAAATCGCGGTGAATTTTATGGCAGGAGTTCCTGCGGTGGTTAAACCATCAAGTGTAACGGGATTCTTGACGCAGGTTGTGGTGGAAGACATTGTCGCTTCAGGAATTTTACCGGAAGGTTCATTGCAGTTAATTTTAGGTTCAGCAAGAGAATTGATCGAACATGTAAATTCTTCGGATGTGGTTACATTTACAGGGAGTGCCGACACCGGCTTGAAACTGAAATCTAACCCGGTTGTTGCTCGCAACAATGTTCCGTTTAACCTGGAAGCAGATTCATTGAACGCTACGATTCTGGGGAAAAAAGCAGTTCCGGGAACAGTAGAGTTTGACCTGTTTGTTAAGGAGGCAGTAAAAGAAATCACAATCAAAGCAGGGCAGAAATGTACGGCGGTACGTCGTATTTTCGTACCGGAAGAGTTGATTGATGATGTACAGAAAGCCATTGCTGCTCGTTTGTCATCTGTAGTAATCGGAGATCCTGCAACAGAAGGTGTTCGTATGGGATCACTGGCATCACAAGGGCAGGTACAGGCAGTGCGTGAGAGTGTTGAATTACTCACACGTTCACAACAAATCGTATACGGAGACCTGGATCACTTTGAAGTAACAGGTGCCGACAGACAAAAAGGAGCGTTTTTCTCCCCGATTCTGTTCAGAAATGACAATCCGTTCGTCGATACGGATGTACACAACATTGAAGCATTCGGACCAGTTTCTACCATCATGCCGTATAAAGAAATAGAAGATGCTGTAGAACTGGCAAAAATGGGGAAAGGGTCCCTGGTTTCTTCCATCGTTACGCCGTGTGATAAAGAAGCGAAGGAATACGTTATCGGAGCGGCGAGCATGCACGGACGTATTTTGGTGCTGAATGAAAGTTGTGCGAAAGAAAGTACAGGACACGGTTCTCCAATGCCGTTGCTGACACACGGAGGTCCCGGACGTGCCGGAGGTGGTGAAGAAATGGGTGGAAAACGCGGTGTATTGCATTACCTGCAGCGAACAGCAATTCAAGGGCACCCGACAACCATCACAGCGATTACGGAACAATTTCAGGTTGGAGCAGCCATGCCGGAAGCAAATCCACATGTATTCAGAAAACATTTTGAGGAATTGGTAGTTGGTGAAACGGTATTTACACACAAGCATACGGTTACGGAAACAGACATCGTGAACTTTGCGAATGTTTCGGGCGATAATTTCTATGCACACATGGACGAAACTTCATTGGAAGGAACGATCTTTGAACGCCGTGTGGCACATGGATATTTTATCCTTTCTAAAGCAGCCGGATTGTTTGTCGATCCGAAAAAAGGACCAGTCCTGCTGAATTACGGAATCGATGAAGCACGTTTTACAAAACCTGTGTACCCCGGAGCAACAATCGGTGTTCGTTTTACGGTAAAAGAAAAAGTGGATCAGGAAAAACGGAGTGAGGAAGATATCGCAAAAGGAATCGTTAAATTTTTAGTAGACATCTACGATGAGACAGGAGAAACAGTAGGAATTGCGACAATTCTGACGATGGTGAAAAAACTGGATCAGTCGAAGTAAAAGATTGGAAATAAGCAATGAAAAGAGGGATGAAAATTCCTCTTTTTTTATTCTATTGAGTATAAAAAGTTGAATGTATCGAAAAATCAGTCTACATTTGACAAAAATTAAAACACACACGTTAGATGAATCAACTACTTACGCTCGTTATTTTGTTTATTTCTTTTATCGGATTTTCTCAGTCGCCATTTTTATACAGAGATGTCCCCACGGTAGCTACTTTACCGGATATGTCCAACAATATACAATTCATTGATTTGGATAATGACGGGGATGAAGATCTGATAAACATTGTTAACAATACCATCAGAATCTACACATCGAACGGAATTGCTATTGACAGTTTGAATCACATTGAAATAAGCATTCCCGGTGGAAATCAGATTTCTTTTGTTGATTGGGATCAGGATGGGTTAAAAGATATTGTAACTATCATCGGTTCTTTAGGAGTATTTGACATTAAAATTTTAAAAAATTCCGGTGGTTTTACATTTGATGCTCCATTCAGTATATATAACGGTTATAACAGTAGTTTTGATGTGACTGATGTAAATGCTGACGGTTACCCGGATTTGGTCTCACTGTTTAATAATCAGGTCACCATTTTTGAAAACCAGGGTGGAAATTTAGCTGTGAATACAACTTCTTTTGTCTATCCGTTGGCTCATTTAGGTTCCGGAACTAAAACTATTTTGTTTGAAGATGTGGACAACGATGGGTTGAAAGAAATGGTGTTTAAGTCGACCTGGAATAAAATTTACATTTATTCACATACAGGAACGTATGATTATACATTACAAGATTCAATTATTTCCACCAGCATAGGGAAACTAGACTACCCTCAATCCATTTTTTTGTATGATTTAAATAATGATGGAAAAAATGAAATCATTACCAGAAACGGAGGTACATTTAGTGTTTTCAGCTGGCAATCAGGGTTTGATTACAATGTTGTTTATTCAGGAAATGCAACGTATACTGTTTCAGGAGGGAGTACAATTGCGACAACAATCCCATTGTCAGATTTTTATGATGTTGACCAGGACGGTTTTTTAGATATCGTTGCCGGAAATTATGTGTTCTTTAACAACGGGAATTTTACATTTAATAGAGTCATTATTAATAGTTCTGCCGTTTTTGACACTCCTGACTACAAATGTACAGATATGGACAATGACGGAAACACGGATATTTGTTATGTATATACAATTGCCAATCTGATTACAAGCACTTCGGAATATGAAGCTTTTTTCAGAAGTGAAAACAATACCGGACAGGTGATTGAACCCAAACAGTTGATATGGCATTTGTGGGGGTATACCAATACCGATGGAGATGTCGTTGACTTTGATAATGACGGGGACATGGATGTCTTTGGATTTAACAGAGGGAAAACAATTCTATGGGAAAACATCAATGACACCTTGTTTCCTAAGGTGTTAAGTTCCGGATTACCGTATTTTACATCGTATGTTGACTTTGTTGATATTAACCAGGATGGCTATCCGGATATCGTGTATGATGTATTAAATGATTTAGGAAACGACCAACACAGGTACCGGTTAAATAGTGGAGGAACAACACTTGGAAATGTGCAGGTTATCGGTAATTCAGATATGTTGTTAAAGCTAATTGATGATATTGATGATGATGGAATCGATGAATTGTTTTATCATCTTACGAGTGGCTCCTCGAATACTGTTTACATGTATAAATTAAATACGGGTGTTCCTGTTTTGGCAACTTCCTTTTCGTGGTCTCAGCTATCGGTTAAGGATGCAATGATTCGGATTGGAGATTACAATCTGGACGGATTTAAAGACATTGTTATTCAGATGAAATCAACAAGCGGAAGTACTAATCGGTTATTTATTGCCAAGAATAATGGAAGCAATAACTTTTCCGTTGTTCAGAATATTAGTTCCGGCAACGCTGCTTCTCTGATCGGTATTGTTGATGCAGACGGGGATTCGTATCCGGATATTATTTGTCACAATGATAATAACAGGATTTATAGTTTTAAAAACAACCAAGGAACAATTTCTTCTTCGGTTTCAACTATCAGTACACTTCCGGGAATGAGTGGTGCGACAGGTATGCAGACAGATTTTAACGGAGATGGACTGGATGATCTTGTCGTTCAGTCGTTCTCATCCTCCGGAAATCAATTTTTGTTTAGAAACAATGGAAATGGATTTACCCATATTTCAACAGTACCTAATCCCAGACGACTCGTTAGCGTTCAAGATATAGATAATGACGGAGACGAAGATGTTATCTGTACGAATGCCTGGTATGAAAACACATCCAATGCTTTATTCGAAATGCAGGGGTTGGTTTTTTATGACGTAAACGAAAACGGAGTTTTTGATTCACCGACAGATATTACTTTCCCGTATTTCCCTATTGAATTGAATTCCGGCTGGGGAACCTTTTATACGGATGAAAATGGTTATTTTGAAACATCACTAGGATCTGTTGAAGGAAATTATTCCTTTGCAATCGATCCATCGGTATCAACACAATTTGCTGCAACGACAACTCCTTATCCTTCTATTGTTACTGTCAACAATGCGAACCCTCAGGGAAGTGCAGAGGTGGGTGTATCCAACCTGTTTAATAATATGAACGGAACATTTGATATCAACTTGCTTGGAAACAGATGTAACGAACCAGGGCGAATTGTACTGAATTATCAGAATTTTTCTCCTGAGGTTGCAACTGCCCAATTAAAACTTGTTTTAGCTGAAAACAGTTCGTTCATTTCATCCAATCAGGTTCCGGTGCAATCTACGGATACGCTCTTGTGGGAGTTGACTGACCTCAATCCTTTTGAACACGGAAATTTTTATGCTGACATTCAATTACCCCCTACATCATCAATGGGGGATACAATGGTGTTTTATGCAGAATTTATTTTGAATGGCGTATCACTTGGTTCAGATACGTTAACCGATCAGATTCAGCAGATTCTTACCTGTGCTTACGATCCGAATGACAAACAAATTACGATGAACGAGAATGTCTATTTCGGCGATTCTACGTTTTTGTACGCGGATGATCTGGAATACACCATCCGGTTTCAAAATACAGGAAACGATACCGCTGTAAATGTTGTGATCGTTGACAATCTATCCGATAAATTCGACTGGAATTCTGTCAAACCGATATCAGCAAGTCATTCATATAATTTTTCGATCGATTCAATAGGACGAATTAATGTGACGTTCAAGAATATTTATCTTCCGGACAGTACAACGGATTTGCTGGGAAGTATGGGATACATCAAATTTAAGTTGAAGTACAGAGAAAATGCACCCCATTATGTACTTGTCAATAATTATGCACGGATATATTTTGATCAAAACCCACCTATTTTTACAGACCCGGTTTCATTTTATCGGGTTGATTGCAAGGATTTCGTCAACATTAATACAATCCCCTCATTGTGTGAATACAAAACATTACAGGTATCCAATACACGCCCCAACTTCTTTCAATTTACACAATTATGGTCAATTGACAATCAAACCGCAACGACTTCATCGGCTTCATTTTCCGGACTCACTCCCGGAGAACAAATACTGAATTTTAAATTAACAAACAATGCGTGCCAGATAGATACCAATATTACGATTACAGTATATCCTAAACCTGATATTGTTTTGAATGTCGGAAGTTTAACACATGTCTGTCTGAACGATACGTTTACTGTTACCGCAAATTACAATGTCAACTGGTCTGTTTCAGGTGGAAACTATACATGGAATAGTTTAGGAACGGGAACAGAATTAGTGCGACCATACACTTCATCAACATATCTGCGGGCTATCTATTCTGAAAATAATTGTTCGGATACAGTATCTTTTACTATTCTCATTAAGAACATCAGTACTCAGATCCATAATTCTGTTGGAACCTATTATGTTTGTCCGGATGATGTTATAAATATGCAGAGTAATTACGATTCAATTATATGGAATGTCAATTATACGAATAATCCTACGTTGAATTATAGTGATACAAGCACTTCCCATAGTTTGTTTATAAATAACAGCCCTGTCGTACTGAATGCATCGGCAGAAGTAAATGGTTGTACATATAAACGCACGTCTTATTTTCATTTAGTGGAAGAGTTACAAGAAGAAAACTTAAAAGTTCGGATTGACCAGCAATCAGGTTTTTATAGCCACATACAAGGTCCGTTAGTTCTCAACGATACAACCTATATTTGTACGTCAAGACCCTATTCGTTAAGGTCACCAACAAAGACAAATTGGTATAAAGATGGTGTGTTGTTGTCTTACAACTTTAATTTTACTCCGACTCAATCCGGAACATATCAGGTAGGATGTGATAAAATTCCATTTACGATTATTCTGAATCAAAGTGAACAGATTTCTAATACAATTTACCTCTGTCCGGGATCAAATTATACCTATTCCGATGGAACGACTGTTACGAATATACAAGCCAATCAAACCCATGTATCAACGCAACAGGATTTCTTTTTATGTAACACGGTTACAACAACAAATCTGATTGTTATATCACCAACTGCAACAATGGAGACAATACAGTTATGTCCCGGAGCGAATTATACCTATCCGGATGGTACAACACTACAGAACCTGCAGTCTAACACATCACATGTTTCCTATCTTGCGAGTGTAAATGGGTGCGACAGTGCCGTTGTTACGACACATCTGGAGCTATTAACACCGTTGGCTTCATCTGAAACGGTTCAGTTATGTATAGGAGAAAATTATACCTATCCGGATGGCACAACAGTACAAAATTTACAGTCCAATGCTTCGCATGTTTCACATATTCCAAATGCAACGGGTTGCGATAGCCTTATTATTACAACGAATTTGCAATTATTGACCCCGTTGACTTCATCAGAAACGGTTCAGTTGTGTATCGGGGGAAATTACACCTATCCGGATGGCACAACAGTGCAGAATTTGCAGTCCGATGCTTTGTATGTTTCACATATTCCAAATGCAACGGGTTGTGATAGCCTTATTATTACAACGAATTTGCAATTATTGACCCCGTTGACTTCATCAGAAACGATCCAGTTGTGTATTGGTTCTGATTACACCTATCCGGATGGTACAACAGTGCAGAATTTGCAGTCCGATGCTTTGTATGTTTCACATATTCCAAATGCAAACGGTTGTGATAGCCTCATTATTACAACGAATCTGGATGTATTGATACCGTTGACTTCATCTGAAACGATCCAGTTGTGTATCGGTTCTGATTACACCTATCCGGATGGTACAACAGTGCAGAATTTGCAGTCTAATACTTCGTATGTTTCACATATTCTAAATGCAACGGGTTGTGATAGCCTGATTGTCACAACTAATTTAGAGACGAAACAAGTTGATTTTGTGACAACAGTCACTTCTTCAAGTATTGAGGTTGTTACAAACGGCACCTCAATACAATGGTTGGATTGCAATGCTGGTTATGCTCCGATTTCACAACAAACAGGATCTACTTTCCACCCGACGGAAGATGGTAACTATGCTGCAGAAATTAACTATTCAGGATGTATAGATACAACAGAATGTATAAACATAACCCTTTTAGATGTTGCATCGTTGAATCAAAATGGGTTCAGGTATTTTCCAAATCCGGTGAAAAAAGAATTGATTATTCTACTACCTGAATATGAAAAAGAAATCGAAGTTTTTGTACGCGATGTGAATGGAAGAGCGGTTGTTTTTCAGAAATTTGAAAATAGTTCGGAATTAATTCTTCCGTTTGATGAATTAAGTGAGGGCGTATACATCGTCACTGTTCGAACACCACGCTATGAAAAGCAAATAAAGATTCATAAAGAAGATTAGAGAAATAAGAACAAAGCCCTTCGGAACAATCTGAAGGGCTTTTATGTTTCAATGAACGGGTAATTTGTAATGAGAAATAAAAAAGTTGAGCTAACGTTCGACTAATTCCTTCACAGTTTCTCCGTAATAGTCGACTTCATTTTTGTTAATTTTTACGGAGAACAGTTTGCAACAGTTTGCGAAAATGTTCAGGTATTGACATTAAACAGCATCCCGAAACAGTTTCAAAAGAAAGGAGTACCGGAAACGATTAATAGCTATGAGTTGATGGCAAAAATACTGGTGCTAAACTGGAAAAACTCTCCTCCACACTATAAAAATATGATTCAGCCGGGTTATTCAGGAACGCTAACTGCAATTCGTATGGGAAGTGACGGGGTTGTTTATGCCTGTCAATTATTGACGGATTAATTTACGTAATCATCTGCGAGCAAATGACTCAAATCCGGACGACGTGAAAAGACCTTCACTACAAACGGACAGGTCGGATAAATCTTGATCCCTTTTTCGGTTGCAAATTCAATCAATTGATCAAATAACGGCATTCCCAGTCGATGATCCCGGAATTCATCGTGTACCAGCGTACCGTTCGCATTGATGTTGTCATTCTCCAGCCATTTGTACTTAATGTACCCGGCTTCCTTACCATCCACTTCCGCGACAAAGCGCCCTTCTTTACCGTCGTCTATGTGTTTAAATGTACTTGTGCTCATCGTATTTTTGTTTGAATTGCAAATGCTTGAATTATTAGTTATCAATTATCAAAGGTTGATTATTAAAAAAGTTACTTGATAATTCAACCATTCATAATTGATAATTACTTCAACTTCCGGATTCCCATTTCGTAAAGTGCAAAGCTGATCAAATCAGCATTTTCACCGATTACCTGTTCTGTTGAACGTCCTGCTCCGTGTCCTGCATTCACCTCAATTCTTACTAAAATAGGATTGTTACACCCTTGCTTGTCTTGTAACTCTGCACCGAATTTGAACGAGTGTGCCGGAACCACACGATCATCGTGATCACTGGTAATGATCATGGTGGACGGATAACACGTTCCTTTTTTTACATTGTGTACCGGAGAATAAGCATTCAGGTACTCAAACATTTCTTTACTGTCTTCTGCTGTTCCATAATCGTATGCCCATCCTGCACCGGCTGTAAACTTATTATAGCGTAACATATCCAGTACACCTACACCCGGGAATGCAACTTTTGCAAGATCCGGACGCATGGTCATCGTCGCTCCGACAAGTAAACCACCGTTTGAACGACCGGAAATCGCCATGTATTCTTTGGAAGTATATCCTTTTTTCTGCAAGTATTCCCCAGCTGCGATGAAGTCCTCAAATACGTTTTTCTTTTCCATCTTCGTTCCTGCATCGTGCCATTTTTTACCATATTCACCTCCTCCGCGAATGTTGGGGACAGCATAAATACCACCGTTTTCCATCCAGATCGCATTAACGACAGAAAAAGAAGGTTGCAGACTGATGTTAAATCCTCCATATGAATAAAGAATAGTAGGATTTTTACCATCCAACTTGATTCCTTTCTTGTAGCTGATCATCATCGGGATTTTTGTTCCGTCTTTGGAAGTGTAAAACACTTGCTCAGAAACATAGTCTGCCGGATTAAATTTCACATTTGGCCGCTGGTACACCTCTGATTTACCTGTTTCCACATTGAATTTGTAGATTGTACCGGGAGTAATGTAATTCGTAAATGAATAATACAAATCCTTTTGCTTGAGTTTACCTCCGAATCCACCTGCAGTTCCGTTACCCGGCAACTCAATCGTGCGGATCAACGCGCCATTATAATCCAGTTGACGTACATACGAAAGGGCATCTTTCATGTATTTTGCAAAGATGTATCCACCACCTGTGGAAACTGTCAGTACGTTTTCTGTCTCGGAAATCACATCGATCCATTTTTCCGGATGGTTGATGTCAAATTTCTGGAGTTTGTTGTTCGGTGCATTTTTATCGGTCAATACGTAAATAAAATCACCTTTTGTGTCAATAATTCCCGAACTGCAATCGTATCCTTTCTGGATCGTAATGAAATCTGTTTTGTTTTTCAGATCCTTGATGTACAATTCATTTCCATAGGTAGTATTGGAAGCAGAAACAATGAGAAAACGTTCGTCATCGGAAAGATAGGCTCCTAAATAACGTCTTTTGAAATCAGATCCGCCGATAATCAATTGATCTTGTTTTTGTTTTGTTCCCAACGTGTGAAAATACACTTTGTGCGTATCTGTTTGTGCTGAAAGCTCACTTCCTTGCGGTTTGTCGTAGCTCGAATAATAAAACCCTTCATCACCTTGCCAGGCAATTCCTGAGAATTTGATATCGACAAGTGTATCACCGATTTGTTGTTTCGTCACAGCATCAATGACGATGATTTTATTCCAGTCACTTCCCCCTTCGGAAATCGCATACGCTGCAAGTGTGCCTTTTTTGTTGAAAGACAAGTTACTCAACGAAGTCGTTCCTTTTGCGGAGAATTTATTCGGATCCAGAAATACTTCTTCCTTTCCCGTTTTATCTTTTCGGTACAAAACAGATTGTGCCTGCAATCCGTCGTTTTTGTAATAATAGACATAATCACCTTCTTCAAACGGAGCACTGATCTTTTCATAATTCCATTTGTCGCGCAATTGATTTCGGATCTCTTCGCGGAACGGAATTTTACTCAGGTAATCGTTCGTGAACTGAACTTCCCGTTGCACCCAGTCTTTGGTATCTTCTGCCCGGTCATCTTCCAACCAGCGGTAAGGGTCCTGAACGGTGACACCGAAATATTCATCCGAATGATCCACCTTCTTTGTGGTTGGATAAGTATGTTGGGAATAACAGGTAATTGAAGTCATTGCAAGTGATAGCGTAAAAAGTTTTGCAGCCATTTTGTTTTAGATTTCTTCAAAAATACAAATTATTTTTCAGCTTCAAATCATGTAACGATTCAGCAAAATCATGTAATAGATTTTCCCTGTTCCCTGTGTAATTTTGTAATTCAAAATAGTAATTAGTATGACAACAATAAAAATTCCTTTGACCATCGACATTGTTGCAGAACAGTTGAAACAAATCCAGCAAATCGAAGGTGTAACAGAAGTAAGAGTAACAGATGATAACCAGTTGATTGTCGTTGCAGAAAATGATGAAAGCGGTGTTATTTCGCAAGTTTTAGATAAAATCAACGATTTTGATGCCGGATTATCCGTGACAGCGTCTGATTTCCCCGTTGAGAAATTGACGTGTGGTGGCTGTGCTGCAAGTGCCGAACGGTTGTTAAATAATCAACCCGGAGTAGTAACCGCTTCTGTCAAATTCCCGACCAAATCGGCAAAAATTTATTACCTGCAAAACAAAACAACTCCGTTGAAACTAAAAGTTGCATTGGAGCAATTGGGATATGACTTGAAGATTTAAAGATAACAGTCATTTCAGATATTGAATAAAGACCGGACAAAAGAATATGGAAAAGAAAACAGTAACAGTGACCAATATGACCTGCGCGGCATGTGCGGGAAGTGTCGAGCGGTTCTTGAATCACCAGGAAGGCGTTGCGAATGCTTCTGTCAATTTTGCCAATGAAAAAGCAGTGATTGAATACAGTGAAGTTACCAGTTTTGATACACTTAAATCAGCTGTTCAGTCCATTGGATATGATCTCGTTGCTACCGATTCGGATGCAGGAAAACAACAGGTGTCCCAAACAAAAGAAAACGAGTACCGGAAATTGAAAAGACGGGTTGTGGGAGCAATCCTTCTGGCTGTTCCGCTGTTCGTCATCGGTATGTTCTTCATGGAAATGCCCTATGCGAATTATAGTATGTGGGCATTGTCCACTCCGATGTTATTCTACTTTGGACAACAATTTTTTGTAGGTGCCTGGAAACAATTGAAGCACCGTTCGGCCAACATGGATACACTTGTTGCGATGAGTACCGGAATTGCCTATCTGTTTAGCGTTTTTAATACGCTGAATCCTCATTTCTGGCATTCCAGAGGAATTCACCCGCATGTGTATTTTGAAGCGGCGGGAATTGTCATTGCATTTATTCTTCTGGGGAAATTGCTGGAAGAACGGGCAAAAGGCAATACAAGTGCAGCGATTAAAAAATTGATGGGGTTGCAACCTAAAGCGGTGACTGTGATTCTGGAAAGTGGTGAACAAGTTGAACAATCAGTCAGCACATTGACAAAAAATACCATTGTGTTGGTTAAGCCGGGAGAGCGGATTGCAGTGGACGGTGAAGTTATCGGCGGAAGTTCGTACGTAGATGAAAGTACCATCAATGGGGAACCAATACCTGTTTCGAAGCAAGCTGGAGATATTGTATTTGCCGGAACAATGAATCAGAAAGGTTCTTTCCGGTTTCGTGCAGAAAAAGTAGGTGGGGAAACGTTACTGGCACAAATCATCAAAATGGTGGAGGAAGCACAGGGAAGTAAAGCTCCTGTACAAAAGTTGGTGGATAAAATTGCTGCTGTATTTGTTCCTGCCGTTATCGGTATTGCCCTGTTGAGTTTCATCATATGGATGGTCCTGGGTGGAGCGTATGGATTTGAACGAGGATTGATCGCTGCGGTAACAGTTTTGGTGATTGCCTGTCCCTGTGCACTTGGTCTGGCAACACCTACAGCAATCATGGTAGGTGTCGGCAAAGCAGCAGAACGCGGAATTCTGATTAAAGATGCAGAAAGCCTGGAACTGGCACAAAAAATCAATTCGGTTATTTTGGACAAAACTGGAACAATTACTGAAGGAAAACCTGTTGTAACAGATTTGGAATGGTTCGGGAATTTTTCGCAGGAACGACAAAATATCTTATTCAGTATTGAGCAATCGTCCGAACACCCGCTGGCTGATGCAATTGTTGCCCGGTTGAAAGAAACAAGCAAGTTTCTGGATGGAATCGAAGTGGAAAACAATTCCGGACAAGGAATTACAGGAAGGGTAAACGGGAACGCATATTTTCTGGGAAATGAACGATTAATGCAACAACAGGGAATTGATGTTTCGGATGAACAAGCAGTGTGGATCAAACAACGATTGGAAAAAGCACAGACGGTTGTCTTGTTTGCTGATAATATACGGGTACTGGGAGTGCTTTCCATTGCTGATCGGATAAAAGAAACATCTGCTGCTGCGATCAGTGAATTGCATCAAAGAGGTATTAAGGTTGTGATGTTGACAGGGGACAATCCTCAGACAGCAAGAGCAGTTGCCGAAGAGTTGAGAATTGATACCTACCATGCAAATGTGCTTCCGGCTGAAAAGGCGCACTATGTACGCGAATTGCAGGAAAAGGGTGAAATCGTTGCAATGGTCGGAGATGGAATCAATGACAGTAACGCCTTGGCGCAGGCAGATGTGAGCATCGCAATGGGAAAAGGAAGTGATATCGCAATGGATGTAGCCAAAATGACTATTATTTCATCTGATTTGCTGAAAATTTCCGAAGCAATCCGGCTCTCAAAGCAAACAAGTACTGCAATCAAACAAAATTTATTCTGGGCATTTATCTACAACCTGATCGGAATTCCGATTGCAGCAGGAATTTTGTACCCGTTCAACGGCTTTTTACTGGATCCAATGTGGGCTGGTGCTGCAATGGCATTTAGTTCAGTAAGTGTTGTAATGAATAGTTTATTGTTAAAAATTAAGCGAGTTTGATCTAAAAATTAAAAAAAATTAAAATTCAGGAGCCACTGTCGGGAATAAATTTACGTCTATATGATGTAAAAATGTATTTTAAATGAAAAAACTAACGACAGCGATATTAATTTCATTAATTACATCACTCGCATATACCCAGCAGACAACCATTTCTTTTGGACCTGGAAGCAACAACCAGACATTTAGTACATGTAATGGATTTATCATAGACTCAGGAGGACAGGGAGGATCCGGTTACTCGAATAATGAAGATGTTGTGATAACTGTTTGCCCTGACAACCCGGGTGATATTGTAAATGTTGTGTTCAACTTGTTTAATCTCAGTAATGTTGACGACAATCCTGCCCCCAATGTTACGAATGTTGATTATATGGATGTATATGATGGAACTTCCACTGGGGCTACGCATATGGGTACCTATTCCGGGACTCAGCTTTCAGGGGTGATCATCCAACCGACAGAATTGAATCCAACAGGTTGTCTCACATTTCGTTTTCGCTCAAATAGTGCAGGTACAGGAAATTTTGCTGCTGCGGTAACCTGCAAAACACCTTGCTCGAACCCAATGGCGGTAGGAGCCATCATAGGTGGAATTACCCCTGACTCTATCAGGGTTTGTATCGGTGATGTGGTCTCGTTTACAGATAATGGGTCATACGGACAACCGGGATTTGCCATTGAAAGTTACGCATGGGATTTCATGGACGGAACCACAGCGCTAGGCCCTCAGGCTTCCCATAGCTTTGATAATCCGGGTATGTACATCGTACAATTGACGGTAAAAGACAACAATACAGACACAGCGTGTTACAATACCAACTTAACGGAATTGAGGGTCCTGGTTGCCACAGAACCGGACTTTTCACCGTTGCCAACAGAAATTGATTTGTGTATAGGTGAGTCCTATTCTATTACGGCTTATCCGGATGACTATGAAGTAGAATGGCAGGGATTCCCGGGTTCTACAACTGTAGATGACGGATGTATTACGGATGACCTGCTGGGAGTACAACAATCCATTCCTTTATTACAGACAGGTTTTGAGTCCGGAACACAGATCACAAGTGCTTCGGATATTGTAAGTATATGCATGGAAATGGAACACTCATTCATTGGAGACCTCTTGATTACGCTGACGTGTCCGACCGGGCAGAATGTTATTTTGCACCAACAGGGCGGTGGTGGCGTAAATTTAGGGGTAGCTGTACAGGATGATAACGTCGATTGCAGCATTCCTGAAACGATGGGAACACCTTTTAGCTATTGCTTTACTCCAACTGCTAACCAAACCTGGGTACAGGCTGTTAATGCGGGTGCAGCTAACGGAAACATTCTTCCCGCAGGAGATTATGCTCCTATCGGTTCATTAAGCAACTTAGTCGGTTGCCCTACAAATGGTACCTGGTCGCTGAATGTGACGGACCTGTGGGCGGCAGATGATGGAACCGTGTTTTCATTCTCTTTGAACTTAAACCCCGACTTCTACCCGGATGAAATTTCGTTTAAACCTGAGATCGGACACTCTGCCGATTCTTCTTTCTGGAGCACCGGAACCTCGATACCTTATGCGCTTTCGAACCAGAACAGCACAATAACATTAACTCCGGATAATCCTGGACAATACATGATTACCTTTCACGCCATTGACGACTTTGGTTGTGAAAACACACACGATGTGTTGGTGAATGTCAATGAACTGGCAGTCGTAAACTTAGGCAACGATACATTGGTTTGTGAAGGAAATAACATCCAACTGGATCCGTCCATTGTCTGGCCGCCAACTCCTTGTAATTACACATTGGTATTGATCGATTCGTGGGGAGACGGATGGGAGGGGAACACCATGACCCTCAACGTGAATGGCAACATGTCTAATTATACCGTTCCGCCAGGAGGATCTGAGAATTCCATTCCTTTTACAGTAAATAACGGACAAACATATACAACTACATTCAACGCAACTGGTTTTTCTGTAAGTGAATGTTCTTACCGCATTCTGGATGAAGATGGAACTGTTGTTTACCAGTCTGCTGGTAACTTATCCGGTAATAGCATGACATTCACGGCAAACTGTATCCCTTCGTATGAGTATACATGGACGCCGGAAACGAACCTTTCGAACGGGAGTATTGAAAATCCGGTCTGGTCTCCACAGGGAGCCGAAACAATTACGCTAACTATTAATCCGGCCGGGCACCCGCTTTGCGTAAGTTCGGACAGCATTGCCATTGTGGTAATTCCTCCACCATATGCGGGTGAGGATAGCTCACTGGTGGTCTGTTCCCAAGACGCACCGGTAGACCTGTTTACATTGTTATCCAACAACCCTCAGGTAGGTGGTGTCTGGAAAAATCCGCAGGGACAGGTAATTACAATGCCTTTCGATCCGGCTGTGATGCCTTCGGGAAATTATACTTATACAATCGGTGCCGCCGACTGCCAGGACCAGGCAATTGTTGCGGTAGATGTAACCGATACTGAAATTACGGATCATGTTATTATTGATTCTGATTGTAACAGCAAGCCAAACGGTTCCATTACCGTTACAGGAACGGCAATTGATTATTACAGCCTGAACGGAGGCCCCCAGGTCAATGCTACTTCTCCATTCACAATTGATAGTTTACTTACGGGAGATTATGTCTTGGATGTGTATTCAGCAGGAGGATGTACAGACCAGTTAACGTTCAGCGTTGAAGAACCTGATCCGCTGACAATTCCATTTATTTCTCCCGATACGCTGATATGTAGAGAAGGTGCGGCAACATTGACAGCAACAGGTGCGGGAGGAAGTAGTGCCTATTCATATACATGGTCGTTAAACGGGGTCATTGTAGGAAATACCCAAACGATCACTGTAGCTCCGGGAGCAGGATCTCACAATTATTGCGTCACATTATCTGAAGCGTGCGGCTCACCAACCGCGACAGCATGTACGAATGTATCGATTGAAGAAGAGATCATACCTGCGTTGTTGCCTGATTTCCCTGAAGGGTGTGAAGCACACAGCGTCATCTTTGAGAATTTGTCAAATGGAAGCATTGATTCGGTCTTCATTGCTTTTGGAGACGGGACAAAAGACACCATTATTCTTGGAAACGGATCGTTTGGACATACCTACCAGTCATATGGATTATATACAGTTGAAATGGAAGTGATTTCGTCTCTGGGTTGTTATTACAGCAATACCTTTACTGATTTTATCACTGTATATCCTGTACCTGATGCAAACTTCAACGCTTCTCCGATGCCTGTAAGCATGTTTGATCCAACGGTGCATCTGACAGATATTTCAACAGGAAACATCGACCAGTACCAGTGGGTAATGCCGGGTGCCAATCCACCTTATTCTTCACTTCAATCACCGAAGATCACGTACCCGCAGGGAGAAACGGGTGTGTATCCGATAACCCTTTATGTAACAACGGAATATGGTTGTACAGATTCAATTACGAAAAATGTGGAAGTTATCAATGATGTAATGCTGTTCGCTCCCAATACATTTACCCCGGATGGAGATGAATTTAATCAGACATGGAAAGTTTACATTCAGGGAATAGATGATTATTCCTTCCATTTGCAGATTTATAACAGATGGGGAGAACTGATATTTGAGTCGTATGATCGGGATTTCGGATGGGACGGTACATTCAATGGAAAAATTGTTCAATCAGGTTCTTACACATGGACGATCTCTGCTCGTGATTTGTACAATGACAAGAAATATACGTTCAATGGGCATGTGAGCATACTGAGATAAGCTAAAAAGTTTAAAAAGTGTAAAAAACCGTCAGTATAGTTAGGCGAATATCGATTCCCTTCGCTAAATTTGTGCTTTTCTTTTGAGAAGTGAAAAACATTAAATTATACCAGGTATTTCTTGCATTATTGGGCTTGATTGCCATTTTACTTACCATCAGTCTCTTCATTCCCGAAGAAGGAATCAAGGTGTTTGGAATGAATTTAAAATTCCCGACCATTGGACGTTTGATGCATCCCAAAAAACAAGAGACGGCAGAGATTGACAACATCATTGTGGATGTCGATACAACATTTGCAGATCCGTTGTTACAACATCAGAATGGAAGTAACGGGGATATGGGCGCGCCCAATGCCGGAGAGTTGAGTGTTAAGAACTCAACAACGATTCACCTGAATGACGCCGGATTGGCTAACCTCCACAAGTTTTTTGAGAAATTGAGCTCCGCCGCCACAGCCAAAAAGAAAGTGCACATTCTGCATTACGGAGATTCTCAGATTGAGGGGGACCGCATGACCGGCTTTATCCGGGAACGTCTTCAAAATCAGTTCGGAGGAAACGGACCGGGATTGGTTCCGGCAAATAATGTCTACAACACCTTTGCATTCGTACAAACCTATTCTCCCAATTTTAAACGGTATACCTGCTTTGGAGGAGATAAGCTCAATTCCCGTAAATACGGTGTAATGGGTTCTGCGGCGCGTTTTACGAAAGAATACAAAGACAGTACGGAAATCGCCAATGAAACAAGTATTAAAACAGGTTGGATCGAATTGGCGGCATCAGGAAGTGCATTCGGACGATCCAAAAGTTTCAGTACGGTGAAAATGTATTACAACAGTTGTGTCAAGCCGTGTGCGATTAATGTGTACGAAAACGGAGCGCTCATTCACCAGGATAGCTTGAAAGCGGATGGAAAATCCCACATTTTTAAGTTGACGTTCCCGGGAACTCCGGGGAAACTGAAATTTGAGTTCTCAACAGCCATCAGCCCGACTATCAGTAATTTTACGCTGGAAGG
>DHNG01000001.1:127062-128938 GCA_002409405.1 Flavobacteriales bacterium UBA5422
GATTTTTGGTTCGATGGACAGAGGTGTTGTTGCGGAAGCAATGAACGATTTGGGAGTAGAATTAATCATCATGCAATACGGTGGAAACTCGGTTCCGTTTTTTAAAGACAGTGCGTCTGTTCGAAACTATGCCAGTTATTTCAAAGGACAGTTGACTACATTGAAAGCAATGCGTCCTTCAGCAGCGATTGTAGTTATCGGACCAAGTGACATGTCGCGAATGGTAGACGGAATTTATGAAACATATCCGTTTTTGCCATACTGTGTTGAACAGATGAAAAAGGCAAGTATGGAAACCGGAGCAGGATATTGGGATCTTTACGGTGCTATGGGTGGAAAAAATTCAATGCCGGCATGGGTGAACAAAGGATTGGCAGGAAATGACTACATTCACTTTAGTAACGGAGGAGCCAGAGTGGCGGCCCAGTTGTTTTATGATGCGTTAATTGCAGAATACGTCAAATGGAGTGGAAAAGGGGAATAGTAAATGATTGTTATTTATCGACAGTTTAATTATTGGTTGACTGGTATTCTGATTGGAATTTCGGCGTTGGCGTATTCCCAGCAAAAAGATTCCCTTTCAACATACAATTTCCCGGATTTCGTTCGCATAGACACTTCTACGAGAACAACTTATCCGTTTATTGATTTCTCAAAAAACAATTATAAATTTTATACGGAAACGAGCCCCAATTTTGAGCACCTCTACCACCAACTCGATTCCATGATCCGTTTTCAGGATCGCAAACTGAACTTCTATCACATTGGAGGATCGCACATTCAGGCGGATATTTATACCAACGACATCCGGATGTTTTTGCAAACCAATTACCCCAAACTGACCGGAGAACGCGGAATGGTGTTTCCGTTCAATTTGGCTGGAACCAATAACCCCGGAAACTATCGCTTTTCTTCTCCTTCAAATTTCAGAGGATACCGGGTGGTTGGAAATAAAGACAATACAGTCGATTTTGGTGTGCTGGGTGCCACAATCATCAGCGGTGATTCAATTGTTCTGTTTTCTTTCCAGCACCGGAATACAGTGTCCAAGCCGGGATTTTGCAAACTGCGGGTATTTCACAACAAAGGAGAATTGCCATATGAACTCAATTTTGGAGGAGATGAAATCCTCATCGAGTCGGTGAAACAAAACCCGGAGATAGGGTATACCGAGATCGAATTTACAGACGCACTGGACTCTCTGGATCTTCAGTTTTCGAGAAAGACCAATCAATATGCAGAGTTGGAAATCTATGGATTTCAGTTTATGAATGACGATCCCGGAATTTCGTACAACTCCATCGGAATCAACGGAGCCGGTTTGTATTCTTACCTGGACTGTGCCCGGTTCGAAGAGCAGCTGCAGACTTATCCACCTGACTTTTTTGCTTATTCCGTAGGAACGAACGATGCAAACGTTCCGTATGAAAAATTCGATCCGCAGGTGTACAAGCGCAACCTGGAAAAATTAATGAAGACGGCATTGCGTGCCAATCCGAATTGTGCGTTACTCCTTACGGTTCCAAATGATGCGTATTACCGCAAGCGTTACCTCAATCGCAACATCGCCCGCGAACGGGAAGTCATCATCGAACTGGCCAAAGAATACAAAATGGCTGTGTGGGATTTGTATGGCGTGATGGGAGAATTAGGTGCTTCCAAATTGTGGCAGCGAAATGGGTTAATGCAGCCGGATCTGGTACATTTTACGGCTACCGGCTACCACCTCAAAGGTTCTTTGTTCATTGACGGATTCCTGAAATACATGATGCAGATGGGTGAGCAAATCAAACCGCTCAGTAAGAATGATTGATCCTAAGTAATTATCAATGTCGTAATTATCAAGCCTATAAAACCATTGATAATTGATAATTAA
>DHNG01000001.1:129056-129649 GCA_002409405.1 Flavobacteriales bacterium UBA5422
CATTGATAATTGATAATTAAAAAGAACCTTCGTATTCAGTCTTACAGTCCGAATGTCAATCCGAAATTGGCTCCGATAGACGTTCCTTTATGAATGTACGGATACGTCTTCAGGTAACTGGACATCAGCTGATGACGGTATTCAAACTGTACAAACGCCCCGAATCGATTCGTAATACTGTAATGCAACCCAATGTTACCGACAGCAGAAATACTGAATGTGTTCATTCCGTTAATGGTTTTAGTCTCAACTGTTGAATTGGTTCCTTCCCGGTTAAGGAATGTATCCTCTCTTCTGAATTTCATCTGCATCTGGGGAATTACACCTGCTCCCACTTGTAAGCGGAGTTTGTTAAAGTCATGTTTGTAGTACAACTTTAACGGGACACCTAACCAGGAATACCTGGAAGTATAATTGTGACTGGTATCCGTTGCGGAGAAACTATACTGCTCACCATTTTGCATAAACGCAACTCCTGCTTCCCACATCAGACTTTTATTGATATCACTTGTAAAACCCAATTGAAACGACCAGCGGGTGAGGCTTTTTTCATCTGCCCGAACCCCGAGACTGTCTGCGAACAATTCATTTTT
>DHNG01000001.1:129787-129924 GCA_002409405.1 Flavobacteriales bacterium UBA5422
CTGCGAACAATTCATTTTTGTTAGGTTCCAGTGTTCTGTAGGTGCCTGCAACAGTCGTTCCTACGAATAATCGTAAACTATACTCCGTACTGTCATTGGGGTCTTTTTTGACCTTTTCTTTCTTTTCTTTTTTCTCT
>DHNG01000001.1:130057-134359 GCA_002409405.1 Flavobacteriales bacterium UBA5422
TTTCTTTCTTTTCTTTTTTCTCTTTCGGTTGATCCCCGCCAATCTGGATTTGTCCGAATCCAAAAGTTGTTAAAATGTTAATAAAAACAATCAGTATTATAATTCGTTTCATGAAATCTTGTATATTCACATATGATTTTCAAAAATATCGAAAAAAAACGTCACATATGAAATCTACAACTAAAAAAAAGAAGAGTTTATTCAGAAGAATCCTTAAATGGTCGGGAATAACATTCTTACTCTTACTGATTGCAATCATTCTGATTCCAATCTTTTTCAAAGATAAAATCAAGCAGTTGGTGATTGATGAGGTTAATAAAACCCTCACCGCCAAACTGGAGTTGGATGATTTCGACTTGACGCTATTGAGTACATTTCCTAATTTGTCTGTTCAGTTACATGGAACACGTTTAAAAGGATTGGGTGATTTTGAAGGAGTCACACTGGCAGATGTTAAAACAGTACGTGCCGATGTTGGTTTGTGGGATGTCATCAAGGGAGAAACGATTTCCATTGATGCTGTTTACCTGGAAGAACCGAAAATAGATGTACGCGTATTATATGATGGAAAAGCGAATTACGATATTGTAAAACCGGATTCACTAAAGACCCAAGAAGAATTGGAAGAACCGTCGAATTTTGCATTAAAGCTAAAAAAATATTCCATTGAGAACGGACAAGTCCGCTACGATGATAAACCAGGTGGTTTGTATGCAAAAATTGTCAACCTGAACCATGAAGGAAAAGGAGATTTGACGGCAGATGTAATCGATTTTGAAACAAAGACAACAACAGATGAACTGACGTTTGAAATGGGTGGATTGACGTACCTCTCAAAAGTAAAAACAGATATCGTGGCCAACTTGTTGATGGAATTCTCTGAGAAAACATCCAAATTTACATTGAAAGAAAATACATTCCAGTTGAATGCACTAAAGTTTGGTGTGGACGGATTTTATGAAATGCTGGAGAAAAATGATAACATTGATCTGAAGCTGAATGCGGATAAAGCAACGTTCAAAGAATTCATTTCCTTAATTCCGGCATTCTACAAAACAGGCTATGAAAGTATGGTTGCTTCTGGTTCGCTTGCGTTGAATGCAAAAGTGAAAGGAATCCTGGATGATAAAAACCTGCCGGGATGGGATGCAGGAATTAAAGTCTCTAACGCATCCATTAAGTACCCGGATTTACCAGGGAAAATTCAAAACATTGCAGTCGTTGCCGGTTCTAAATTCGCCGGAGGAAGTAACCTGGATAACATGACGGTAGATGTGGATAAATTCCATGCAGATTTTGTCGGAAACGTTTTGGATGCGACATTAAAACTGAGAAACGTGATGACAGATCCGGGGTTGAAATCAACGATCCTTGCAAAAGTGGATTTAGCGTCATTGGGGAAAGTGATTCCGTTGACAGAAGGAGAGAAATACAATGGAAAGCTGGATGCCGATATCAGTCTGGATGGCCGGATGAGTCACATCGAAAAAGAACAATACGAACAATTCAAGGCGTTGGGAACGTTGAATCTGAAGGATTTCAACTACGTTTCACCAGAGCTGTCACAAGAAGTAGATGTAAAAGAAATGTTGTTTCGATTTTCACCGCAATACCTGGCGTTAGAGAAATTAGAAGCAAAAACAGGAAATTCTGATTTCGCAATGAACGGAACCATTGATAATTACATGGGATACTTGTTCCGGGATGAACTGTTGAAAGGAAAATTCACACTCAACAGTAACTACATGGATCTGGATGAATTGATGAACATCGTTCCTGCTACGGAAACTACTGAAGCGGCTCCAGCGCAGCAACCTGCAGCAACCGGGGAAAGCGGTGGAGTTGAAATTCCGGGCAATATTGATTTTGCGGTGAATACAAAAATCAATAAAGTGAAATTCAACGGGATGAATGCCAGTGATGTCAACGGAGCAGTCACACTGAAAGACAAAGTAGCGACGTTGAATAACCTGAATCTGAATGCGATGGGAGGTGCCATTGGTTTGACGGGACAATACAACACACAAAATCCGGAACGTCCAAAAGCATCGTTTGGCTATAACCTGAAAGAACTGGATATTCAACAATTGGTAAATAACTTTGTTACAGTGGAGAAACTGGCACCGATTGCCAAGCATTTGTCCGGGAAGATTTCGTCGAATTTCAATTTGTCAACAGATCTGACATCTAATCTGGACCCGATTTTGTCTTCAGTGAACGGATTGGGAGATTTGCTGAGTTCATCGGTGAATATCTCAGGTGTAAAAGCGCTGGATAAAATTGCAGATGTAACAAAACTGAAAAACCTGAATAACCAGACGATCAAAAACCTGAAAGCGAAATTCAAAGTAGAAGATGGTAAGGTGGCACTTAACCCATTCGATATCGTATTGGGAGGAATCAAAACAAATGTGTCGGGAACAACAAGCCTTGATCAATCCATCAATTACGATTTGAAAATGAACATACCGAAGGATAAAATCCCGCAGGAAATGGTAAAATTAGTGGAACAGGCAGCAGCGAAAGTGAATTCATTGGCTCCGAAGTTGAACCTGAATGTCATTCCGAATGAAATTCCGATCAATGTGAATGTACTGGGTACGGTAACAGATCCGAAAGTTTCTACCAACTTTAAAGAAAAACTGATGGATTTATCCGGGAATATGAAAGATGCTCTGGTGGATGCTGCCAAAGACAAAGCAAAAGAAGTGGTAGACAAGGCGAAAGATTCAGTGAAAGCGGTTGTGAACAACGCGATTGATAAAGGAAAAGAGGAGCTGGAGAAAAAGAAAACAGAGATTATCAATGCAGCGCAAAAACAAGCTGACAATGTAAAAGCAGAAGGAAAGAAAGCGGCGGATAAGATTCGTGCAGAAGCAGATAAGGCATATACGGATGCTGTCGCTGCTGCAGGATCTAACCCGTTGAAAAAGAAAGCAGCGGAAACGCTTGGTCAGAAAGCAAAAGACGAAGCCTATAAAAAGGCAACACAAACAGAAGATGAAGCCAATAAACGAGCCGATGGAATTATGAACAAGGCACGGGATGAGGCTGACAAATTAAAATAAGCAATGAAAGCGGGGAGCAATCTCCGCTTTTTTATTTGATTGCTCACAAAGTCGCGAAGACGCAAAGTAAGTTGTTATTTAGTTGTTGAATTACTACACCCCAACTAAACGAATAGTTATTTAAATAGCAAACGATGTGAGCACTATGTGTCACTATAAGTGCTTTACCCACACACAGCAACTATGTGGTAAAAAACAGTTGAACAACATAGTGCACATAGAGACATAGGTGTTGAATGGAGTAAATCCAGTGACACATAGTAACTAACTGCGTCAGTTTGGGTTAATCACCCTTTCCTTTAGTTAAAAATCGCTGTATGAATTAATTGATTCCGTAGACCCACAACGGAGGAATGTTTCGAAATTCGAAGTATTTCTTTTCAATCGGTAAGCCTTTGTACACATTTTTCATGATTCCGGGCATGTAGGTAAAGAAACGGTAAATGGCTCCTTGTTTGGTTAGTTGATAGATCGCTTCGTCGGTTTTTTGCTTAATTTCCCCTTTCAGAAAAGGCAATCCCGAAATAATCACGTCTACTTTATCAACCCCTAATTCTTCCAATGTTTCAGAAAGTAAATGAGCTCCTTTGTTCACCAGGGTAATGCGGTCTCCGAATTTATTCTGTAGTAAATGAACGTAAGTCGGTTCAATTTCAAAAACAATGATTTTCGTATCAGCAGGAACGTTTTTAATAATCTCTTGTGTGAAAACACCATTTCCGGGACCAAGTTCTACCACAACTGAAACCTGGTTGAAATCAATTCCCTTCAGCATTGCTCTTGAAGAAGCTTTGGAACTGGGGATCACCGAAGCATTCCGCAACGGATTCCGGAGAAAATTTTTGAGAAAAAGGGCTTTTTCGCGCATAGGCTTCGTTCTTATCGTTGCAAAGGAAATCTGAAATAACAGACTGTAGATTACGAATGTATAAAGTTTTGGTTAATAACTAAAATAAAACCTCCTGCGATAAGCTGACAGGAAGTTTAACCGGATAAAAATCACCCGGAAATACTCCAATCGGGGAATTCTTCAGAGATATTTTCATATAACTCAAAAGCTTCCTTATTTTTGTAGATAAAAATCGATCCGTTTTAAATGGAAAAAGAAAGAGAAAAAGACAAAGAAACAGGACGGGAATTTCCTGTACGTGTTGGAATATCAATTGGAGATATCAACGGAATCGGACCGGAAGTAGTAATCAAAGCGTTGAATGATAATCGCTTGCTGCTAGAC
>DHNG01000001.1:134486-135207 GCA_002409405.1 Flavobacteriales bacterium UBA5422
ATGATAATCGCTTGCTGCTAGACTGTACTCCTGTGATTTATGCGTCCAATAAAGTACTGGCTTATCATAAGAAATTAATTGAAAACCAGGATTTTTCCTATCAATCGTGTAAATCAGCCGATGATGCGGTGCATAAAAAAGTAAATGTCATCAACTTGTGGGATGAAGAAATAAAATTTGAATTGGGACAACCAACGCAAATGGGAGGAAAATATGCCTTCAAATCACTGGAAGCAGCTACGCAAGACCTGGCTTCAGGGAAAATTGATGTGTTGGTAACTGCCCCGATCTCTAAAGAGGCAATGGCACTTTCCGGGTTTCAATTTCCGGGACATACGGAGTATTTAGCAAATCTGGCAGGACAGGAAGATGCACTGATGCTGATGGTGGCAGGTGATCTGAGAGTAGCACTTGTGACAACTCATGTTGCGATCAAAGAAGTCAGTTCCCTGCTGACAAAAGAACGAATTGTTGCGAAAATTGCAGAACTGGATAAAAGTTTACGACGTGATTTCGGTATTCAAAAACCAAAGATTGCAGTATTCGGACTAAATCCTCACGCAGGAGAAAACGGCAAAATGGGATCGGAAGAAAATGATATTATTATTCCGGCTATCAAACAGGCAAATTCCAAAGGACACTTAGCTTTTGGACCATACCCTGCAGATGGTTTCTTCGGATCGAATGCCCGAAATCAGTTTGATGCCGTGCTGGCCATGTA
>DHNG01000001.1:135419-136514 GCA_002409405.1 Flavobacteriales bacterium UBA5422
CCATGGTACGGCGTTTGACATTGTAGGACAAAATAAAGCATCGGAATCTTCAATGAGAAGTGCCATATACCTGGCAATGGACATTTACCGGAATAACCAGATGCACAAAGAAATTTTTGCAAATCCGTTACCGTTTACTCCTGAAGAAAAGAAGAAGGGAAGACACAGAGATGATTAACAAAATTGTTGGCGTATGGAAATAAAACAATTGGACAATGGAAAAAGCGGGAAGTTTGTGGTGTCCCGAAATGATGAACGTATCGGAAGCGTGAGTTATACGTGGAAAGATGAACAGCACATTTCCATCGACTATGTAGAAGTACGTGACGATTTGCGTGGTAACGGATTGGGTTACCGTGTGTTTTTGGCAGTGATGGACGAAGTTCGAAAACAAGGATTGAACGTAACACCGGTTTGCTCATTTGCTGTAGCTGCAATGGAACGGACAGAGTCGCTTTGGGACCTGAGAAAATAATTCAATCTTAACACATAAAATTATCCTGCTGTTTATACAGTGATTACTTTTGACACGGTTTTTGCTCTTGTGGGCAAAGAAATAATGAAATAAACGATGAATAAACTGTTTTTTGCTTGCACGTTGTTATTGTTCAGCTGCAACGGATTGACCCAGAAAGGAACGCATGTAATTGGTTTTTACAATGTAGAAAACCTGTTTGACACGATCAATCAACCGCACAATGACGAAGAATTTCTTCCAAACGGGAAAAATAAATGGACGGGACCGCGTTACCTGGAGAAGTTGAAAAAGACAAATCAGGTACTTGATTCCATGGGGAAAATTGTCTTGCTGGGAATGTGTGAGATTGAAAATGAACAAGTATTGAAGGACTTGAATAATGCGTCTTCTTCCCGCAAGAAATTTGGAATCGTACACCATGAAAGTGCAGATGCCAGAGGAATTGATGTAGGAATGATTTACGATCCTTCTGTGCTGAAATTTGTGCAGTCAGGGTTCATCCGTTTCCAGATTCAGAATGACGAGGCGCCCAACACACGTGACATCGTATGGGGAAAGTTTGTTCATAAGAAAGATACCTTGTTTGCACTGATCAATCACTGGCCATCCAGAAGAGG
>DHNG01000001.1:136623-139166 GCA_002409405.1 Flavobacteriales bacterium UBA5422
CACTGGCCATCCAGAAGAGGAGGACAGGATGAAAGTGAACCAAACAGGATCAAAGCAGCACAAATGGCGGCTACATTCATTGATTCTGTTACGAAAGCATCACCTGCATCCAAAATAGTTTTTATGGGTGATTTAAACGATTACCCGACCAATAAGTCCGTGCAGATGATTGCAGAACGATTGACACCAATGATCACAAAAGCGTCAGGGAAATTCGGCGGAAGTTACAATTACAGAAACGAATGGGATGTATTGGATCACATCATGGTATCTCCAAACGCGTTCAAAGGGAAATTCCGCATAGTCAACAATTCCGGAACTATTTTATCCAATGATTTCATTATTGAGGAATATAAAGGAAACCTGGTTCCTAAACGGAATTATGCCGGAGACAAATACTTAGACGGATATTCGGATCACCTGCCTGTAAAAATTGAAGTGATTTTGAAGTAAACAGAAGTTTATATTTTCTTGTGATTTCGTTACATCTTTCCGTAAATCGTTAATTTTTAACTGTTTTTTTACGGTTTTTTATCCCCACTTGCTTACATTTGTGACCATGTCGTTGACAAAGAACAGAAATAGCATGCAGAAACTGGTGATTTACTTGTCACTGGTGGTATTTGTTACCGCCAATGTCGGAATGGCCGTTTACACGCATACCTGTTCGATTTCCGGTACAGAAAAATCACTGTTTCTAAGTTACGTTGATTCGTGCGGAGGCGACCATGAAGAAGAACCTGTTCAGCAGAAAAAATCGTGTTGTGCAAAAGAATCAGAGAATACTGAAACAAAAGAGCAGGAGCGTTTTGAAAAATCGTGTTGTTCAACAGATACTGATTATGTAGCACTTGATATTGATACACGGATAGATAATCATCCTATTCAGTTGGTATTGTCACCAATCTGGATAGACCCGTCAACACTCCATCCTGTTATTTATTTTGCTCCGGAAATCAGTCTTACTTCCCGGAACATCCCGGAACATTCCGATCTTCCCCCTCCCAAATACCAGGGACGGGATTTCCAAAGCATTCACCAGGTTTATTTGATATGATGTTTGATTTCATTTAAGTACATACTTAATTGTCGAATCTAACATGAATATCATATATGAAAAATAGTATAGCAATTGCCTTTGCTTTTATTTCCTTTGGAGCAATGGCACAATTAAAAGGAACCGTACTGGGATCAAATGGTACAACACAAGAACCGATTGAAGGAGCGAAAGTATACTTGTTAAATGCCAAAGCGGGAGACATTACCTGTGATGCAGGTAATTTTGAACTCATTCTCCCGAGAACATTGCCGGATACACTGGTGTTCTCAGCACTTGGATATATTTCGGACACTGTTGTGGTGACCAAAGAAGACCGGTTCATCAACATGAAAGTAGTCTTGTTTGCAGATGAGGTATTGCCTGAAATCATTGTCGAGTACAGAAAAAACACCAAAACAATATCCAAACTGAAAGTTCTTGCCGTAGAAGAAATCTCGCTAGGCGAATTGAGAAAAGCAGCTTGTTGTAACCTTTCGGAATCCTTTGAAACGAATGTATCGGTGGATGTCAATTTTACAGATGCTGTTTCCGGAGCGAGAACCATTCAAATGATGGGACTGGAAGGTGTGTATACGCAAATTCAGTTTGAGAACATTCCTTATCTCAGAGGTCTGGAACAACCATTCGGATTGTCCTCTTTTCCGGGTACGTGGATCAATTCTATACAGATTACAAAAGGAACGGGAAATGTCGTCAACGGGTATGAGTCTATGGCGGGGCTGGTGAATATCGAAATGTTCAAGCCGCAGGACATGGATGCGTTTTTTCTGAATGGGTATGGAAACATCTATGGTCGGGCAGAGTTGAATGCACATGGAAGTGTGCATGTTGGTAAAAAATGGAGCACGGCGCTGTTTGCACACGGATCGGGTATGTTTGCAGAAAACAATCACAATCATGATAATTTCATGGATGCTCCGATGGGAACTTTGTTTTCATTTAACAATCGCTGGCATTACCAGGGGGAAAAAATGGAAGCGCAGATTGGGGTCAATTCCTACCTGGAATCCAAATACGGAGGAGAGGTGGGCTACCGGAAAGGTTCAAAGAATGGTTTGTATGGAATGGAGACGGATGCAAAACACCTCGATGTGTATGCAAAAACAGGCTTTTTCATGAAAAAACCGTACAATTCGATTGGTGTGATCTACAACCTGAAATACCAGGAAAATGATGCTTTGTTTGGTGTCCGTCAATTCAAAGGAGTTGAAAAGCGTGGGTATATAAACGGGGTATTTGAAAGCATTATCGGAAACACAATGCACAAATACAAGGTAGGGTTGAGTGGTGTATTTGTTGACATGGATCAGCAAATGGATTCCCTGACAGATAACCGGGTTGAAATTGTTCCGGGTGCATTTGCCGAATATACCTATACCGGTCCACGATTGACAACGGTAATCGGAGCAAGGGGAGATTACCACAACCTGTACAAGTTCCAGTTTTCGCCACGCGTTCATGCAAAATATGCGATTACGGAATT
>DHNG01000001.1:139287-140670 GCA_002409405.1 Flavobacteriales bacterium UBA5422
GCAAAATATGCGATTACGGAATTTACCGATTTACGCGTGACAGCAGGGAAAGGATGGCGTGTACCCAACTACATGATCGATAACATCTCGTTGCTGGCAACATCCCGTCAGTGGATTGCTCCAACAGAAACACAGCCTGAAATCTCCTGGAACTTCGGAGGATCGTTGGTACAGTCATTTAAATTATTCGGAAACCAGGCTTCTGTTGTTGTCGATTATTACCACACCTTATTCGAACGCCAGCTGATTGTTGACAGGGATGAGAATGTGCACCAGATCATCTTCAGAAATATGACAAGTAAGTCTTTTTCCAACAGTTTTCAAACCGAATTTTCTTTTACACCTTTTAACCGTTTTGATATACGTCTGGCGTATAAATTTTTGGATGTCCGTGCGGAATATGGTGGGCAATTACAACAAAAAGTAATGGTGCCGAAACACCGCGGATTCATCAATGTGGCTTACCACACACGCAACAATAAATGGGAATTTGACGTTACGGCATCTGTGTTTGGAACCTCTCGTCTTCCAGTGGCACAGCTGGATTCGGTAACATTTACAACGGATAATCTTTCCAATGTATATCCGCAGTTGAGCGCGCAGATCACCTACAAACACAAAAAATGGGATTTCTACATCGGAGGAGAAAACCTGACCAATTACCGTCAGCAGCATCCGATCATTGATGCAGAGAATCCGTTTGGAACATATTTTGATGCAACAAGAATCTGGGCTCCTGTTATGGGAATTAACGTCTATGCAGGATTCCGGTATGTCATTGAACACAAAAAACATGAATAATAGAAAACCGTGAAGAATTAATAGTCAACACAATAAAACGAAATAAGATGAAAAATGTATTGGTAATTTTTGCACTTCTATTCATCGGAAATGGATTTGCACAAGAAGAAAAAAAGACACAAACGATTGAAATCGCTACATCTGCAGAATGTGGAACGTGTAAGAAAACCTTAGAAGACAAGCTGAATTATACGAAAGGAATTCGCTATGCGGAACTGGATGTGGCAACAAAAAAACTGACGGTTTCATACGCAACGAAAAAAATCAGTGCGGGGGAGATTCGCAAGCTCATTTCAGATACCGGATACGATGCGGATACTGTACCGGCAAATGCAACTTCTCAGAAAGCATTGCCGACCTGCTGTCAACCAGGTGGGATGAGTAAGTAATTAATGCAACAATAATTGATGAAAGAAAGACCTGCAGATCCAAATGCAGGTTTTTTTATGTCATTACATCCCTGTTTTCAGTGTATGAATTTTGCCAGAATCAGGTAGGATAAATGTATGTAAATCGAAAAGATTCGTTATTTTTACTTCTCATTCTTAAATTTTTGAACCATGTTAATGCCCTTTAATTTAC
>DHNG01000001.1:140790-204238 GCA_002409405.1 Flavobacteriales bacterium UBA5422
CAGCAGTGGATCAACGATAACCGCGATTTGTTAAAACCACCGGTAAGCAATAAAAATCTGTACGTTGATGCAGGCGACTTTATTGTGATGATTGTCGGAGGACCCAATGCGCGGAAAGATTATCATTTCAACGAAAGTGAAGAATTGTTCTACCAGATTGAAGGAGACATTACCGTGAGAATTCAGCACGAGGGAAAAGCCAAAGACATTCACATCAAAGAAGGCGATATGTTTCTGCTACCGGCAAACATTCCACACAGCCCAATGCGGGGAGAAAACACAGTTGGATTGGTCATCGAACGGGTTCGAAAAGACACTGATTTGAGTGACGGGCTGATGTGGTTTTGTGACAAATGCAACCACAAACTGCACGAATACCGGTTCCCGCTGGAAAACATCGAACGGGATTTCTTACCACGTTTCAGGGAGTTTTATGCTTCAGAAGACTTGCGCACTTGTAAAGCATGTGGACATGTGATGGAAGTAGACCCACGATTTGTATAAGACCTTCCTTCTACAAAATAGAGTAAGTTTGTTCATTGAATGAAAAAACTGAAGTCATATTTGCGTGCAACAGTCACCCAACCGGAAAAATCAGTCTTGAAGTTTTTGCTTTGGTGGGGATTCATATTCTTATTAAGTATACTCGTTCGTCTGCCCCATTTTCTGTCAAAAAATTTTTGGTTTGACGGAGATGAAGCAATCATTGGAATTATGGCACAAGACCTTCTGGCGGGTAATAGTTTTCCTTTTTACTTCTCCGGACAAAATTACGGACTTTCGACATTTGAAGTATTTTCTACCGGAATTTTTGAACTGATTTTGGGGCCGGGTATCTGGGCATTGCGTCTGGGAGGACTATTACTGTTTAGTTTAGGTGTTACCTTCGTTTTGCGAACCATTCAATCCGATCAGTTGCCAAGGTGGTTGTTTGCAGCAATCCTCTTGTTATTGGTAACCTTTCCAACCTGGTATTTGTGGGGAAGCATGGTAAGAGGGGGCTACGTTACGGCATTTTTATTCGTATGCATTATTTTCTATTGCTTGTTTCGAATGAAGCCATCAACTGTCCAATTGGTATTAATCGGGATCTGTTCGGGTATTGCATTTGAATCCCATGTGTTGATTCTGCTTCCTTTTTCTACATTAATCGCCTGGTGGTTATTGCAACAGGAGCGAATCCTGGTAAAATCAGTTGCCATACTTACCGGATTTATTCTTACGATCACATTATTCAGATGGTTCGGTTATCTGGATGCAGCCAATTGGGGAGGAACACAACCAACGTGGGGATGGAACAGTCAGATTGAAAATTTACAACTACAAATGCATGGTTTAGTTGCCGGGTTTAGCAGTTTTTCCCATTTTGAAATGAACATTCCCCGACCTTTATGGTGGGACATTTTACTTAAATTGTTCCTGATTGTAAGCGGAATTTACCTGATTTGGCACTTTTTTTATTCAAAATCAGTAGAAAGGAAACAGTATTTACTGATTTTTCTCAGTATTTCAGCGTACCTGATTCTCATTTCAACAATCGGAACGGCATCCCCCCGTTATTGGATTGGCTTATTTACCGGCTTGCTGTTCTGGTTGATTGTTGCCATATGTAAGGACAGAACAGCAACCATTTCGATTCTTACTGTGAGTGTTTTGTGCATGATTTCCTTTGCGGGAATCTTTTCCGGTTCTAAAATGAAACAGCATTGGTATGATGCAGGAGTAAACGAAATACAAGCATTTGAAGGATTCCATAAAACAGTCCGGGAAACGGGTGCAAAAGCAATTTTTATAACAGATAACTTTGTTCAGTACCAATGGAACTATCTCTATGGAAAGGAAATCCCTGCATCCATGTTCAGGACAAAAGGTGAGCGGATAGAACGGTTTTGCAGACGTGTAAATGAAATCTACAAAGAAAACCCGGATGATGTCATAATGGGAGGTTTGTGGGGTGTTTTTTTTACAATGGATACCATTCAGGGATTTAATGATGATCGTTTACAGGTGGAAACAAAGTATTTTATCAACCCGAATGCGAGGGATGAGTTTGTACAGCAGGGATTGAGATTTGTTGAAGAAAAAGGAGGGTGAATTTTACTTCTGAGATTCATTTTCATATAACATGTTCATACGCATTAACCGTTTTTTAATAATTTTCTGTAAATGAGCAGGAGCCAATACCTTCACTGCTTCTCCGAACCCTAGAATTTCACGTTCCAATTCAAAATTGAGTACCACATCAATACGAATCAATATACCGGTTTCATCTTCTTTAAGCAATTCCTGTGAGGGATGAATAGGTTTGGTGAGTACATAAGGCGCATGTCGTTTTTCAACCCATAAAATTACCTTATTGGCCCGGATTGTCGGAGCGGTTGTAACACCGAGAACATCTGCAAAATAGCGTTCGAAATCAATGCCGGTATATGGTTGATAATCTTTTGAAGTCATTTCCATGAAATCAATGATGCGATCCAGAGCAAGTGTAATCAGCCCTTTTCCTTTGTGTGGTTGCGCAATTAAAAACCACCTGTTTCGATACTCTTTCAACAGGTAAGGTGAATAGACAGTTTGTCTGGGTTCAGCTGCTTTAAATGATTGATAGTTGATCAACAACGGAATGTGTTTCCTGATCGCCTGATACAGTGGAAGGATGTGTTCCAGTCCTTTTAACAGCTTATTTCCTTCAAGCTGTATACAATTACTCTGTTGATTGGTCGATTTGTAAATATTGTTTTCCAGCCGGACAATGATGTCGTTCATGTCGTCAAAGAAATTGAACCCATTCATTTCCCGTAAAACACTCACAATTTCTGACATTTTTTCAATGTCTGTATCCGTAATCTTGGTGTGGTTGATGCTGAAACCGGGTTCTTCGTACACATAGTACTTGCGGTCTTTTACAACAATCGGGGCATTGTATCCCAACTTGTCGCTGCGCATGAGTTGAATGTCTGCCTGGATGGTGCGTTTACTTACACCGGAATTGATTCCTTCGTATTCATATAACGCATCCGAAACCTTTTCGATCAGATCCTCCAAAGTCCATTTTCGGTAGGTATTTTGCAAACACGTGTCGATCGTTTTGTAACGGATTAATGCCAGTTTGTTGATTGCCATAAGCTGAATTTTCCCTAAAACTATATTTTTGAAATCAATTACGCAAATTTACTGCGCAATTTACCTGCGTAGTTCTGCTTTTTAAATTGTTGAATTGAAAATAATTCATCTTTTATTAGTTGATAATTAGTATTTTATAAAATAAATCAAACTTTTTTTTAACTGCGCAGTTCGGTTGCATAGCATGCCGTGCATCTTTGTCCTGTCGATAACGATAAACGTTCTTTCACATACATCACCGGTCAATTGTAAGATACTTCAATGTCACTTGATTCCTTTCTTACAAGATTATCGGAACAAACGGGGCGGTAGTTTAATTGGTAGAACAATGTAATATTTCGTTGATTACCTGGTCACAGGTCAAATGGAAATTACTTCATCTTTCCAGGACATGGGTGCAGGTTCGATTCCTGCCCGCTCCACATACGGAACCGTAGCTCAGATGGTAGAGCAGGTCAGTTTGATGATTACCCTACGAGGTCAAGTCAAATTTACTTCTTCGCACTTCTAATGCCCGGGTCGTGGGTTCGAGTCCCACCGGTTCCACTAAAATTGGTCAGGTACAACTTACTGCATGAAATCGGTAATGCGGGTTCGAATCCCGTCAGTTGTACAATTACTAACAAAAGGTCAATTATCACTTACTCCAGATCTAACCCATTTTGAATAGTGATAAGATTACCATTTAAAAACAACAAAAAAATGAAAAAAGAATTAGTAAAAATCGGAATTCGCTACAATGCGATTTACCTGGAAAAAACAGAAACACAGGTTACTTCTCAAATCAAAGAGACAACAGCGAATTTTATTGCGAACATAGCGCGATTAGGTTATACTGTTGAAGAGACATTATTACATCAGTTGAATAGATTGAATGCACCACAATTGCTGGCTGTTTATGAGGCATTTGTCGAGGTTTTACAAGTGAAAAACAACTGGAATCCATTGGTAAAAGGGTGGGATATCCCAACCAATGAAACAGCGACAGATCACTGGATCACAATGATTGTAAATTATTTCAAAAGTGAAAAAGGAGAACGTTTAGCATGCGGACATGTGATTCCTTTCAATACATTTCCATTGGAACGTTACAATGGTTGTCCGTTTTGCGGAACTCCTTTCCAACTGAATGGAGAGATTTATACCGGACAAGGTTCAAAGATGAAAATCCTGAAACTGTGGACAGATGAGCAGATGAGCGAAGCATTGACAAATCTGCTGACATCAAAAACAGCATTGGATGTAACACAGGTAGATACGTTAATGACATTAATGAACCATTTTGATTTACCAGACGTTGCGATCGAAATGAAGGAAACGCAGATTATTGTAGTAGATGCGTTGAAGACTGCCGGAAAGGCAAATGAAGCAGCGAAGTTGTTCAAGACACCGGTTGATATCATGCGTTACTTGTGGTATAAACATACCGGATTCCTGCAGATTGTTCAACCATATGTGATTGCAAAAAGAATTGCGGCAAATAATCAGCATATGATGTTGCAGTTGAGTACGGCGCAACATGCAATGGAGGTTTCAAAAGAAACATTGAAGTTGAAATACAGCCGTTCAGAAGCTAAAATTGTAGCGAAATGGATGAATGATTTGCCTGTTTCAGCAGAAAAAGCAGCAGAATTAATGCACCCGAAACGACAAATGTGGGTACGTTTTATCCGGGCGCTGCGTTTGGCGGAATACAGCAAATTCAACGGAATGGAGAAGTTGAAAACGTTGCTGGATGTGTTTTACAATGAAAACTACGAAGTGGTTGCCGGTACCATTGAACAGGCACGCCTGAAAATGGATGCAGCGAAGACTTTTGCATTGTTGAAAGAACGCCCGGGATTGTTTGCCCGCTCACTGTTTGCCAACATGTTGTGGTTCGGTAAAGATCAGACTCTGGAAGCATTCGGTGAAATTGCAAACCAGATTCCAGCTCGCTTATTGTTGACATTGAACAGCTATGCAAGCATCTATTTTGATCCTTCTCAGCAGCGAAATGTGAAACCATTGGGAGGAACCAACAAAGTAATCCCTGCAAATCCGTTGTTGCAGTTGTATACGACTCAACAGCTATCAGAAATGATTGCTGCAGTGGAAGTGATGTGTTTGAAATCAATGGCAGAACGGTATGCAGCGTTGTCATCGGAACATAAAACGATGTTTATTGATCCGAATCTGTATTCCATCCCATTGCCGATCGGTGACCGTGCGACTACAGTCCAGGACTTGCCGGCAGCATTGATGGGTACACGTTTTGCCATCGAAGGGAATACTGTGCGGTTGTTTATGCAATGGGGAAAAGGGTTGAAAGCACAACACCTGGATATGGACTTAAGTTCCCAGATTGCGTTTGAAAACCGGGTAGAAGTATGTAGCTATTACCAATTGCAGGCAACCGGAGCGAAACATAGCGGAGACATTCGGTCTATTCCGAATGAAGTGGGTACGGCTGAATACATTGAATTGAATGTCGAAGAACTGCAAAAGAATAAGGCAAAGTACGTCTCATTTACCTGTAATGCATACAGTAACGGATCGATTGCTCCGAACCTGGTGATCGGATGGATGAACAGCCGTTACCCGATGGCAATCAATGAACAGACAGGTGTTGCTTACGACCCTTCTTGTGTACAACATCAGGTTCGGGTAACACAGACGTTGTCAAAAGGAATGTTATTCGGAGTACTGGACGTTGAAAAGAAAGAAATCGTATGGATGGAACAAAGCTTCAGTGGACAAACAGTAGCACATCTGAATTACGAAAATGTAGAAACAATGCTGGTAAAGTTGAAAGCGAAATTGACCATCGGAAAACTGTTGGCAATCAAAGCAAAAGCACAAGGATTGATACTTGTCGAAGATGCAGCACAGGCAGATGAAGTGTATACCAGCGAATGGGCACTGGATGTTGCTCAAATAACAACATTGTTAGTAGATTAAGTATAATTGCAGAATGACAACTTGAATACCCCTTCCGGTACTTCATCGGAAGGGGAAAAGCGGGAAAGATTTCTATATGAAATCCAAAGTAAACTAGTAAAAACGACAGAAACAGATCAATTGTCTAAAAGCAAAGCGTTCTAATGTCTAAATTCTAATATCTAAAAAAACATGTCACAGATAAATGGAACTAATTTACTGGCAATCGGATATCCTCAGAATGAATTGTTGGGGATTGCCTTGAAAGTAAATAAAAAAAGAACCGGATACAACCGGGAAGAAATGATGCAGCATTATGCAGCGGTATTGAAAGAACCGGAAACATATGTGGATCATAAAATTTTTGGGAAATTGGCAACAGCCATCATTGAAGGAGTCGGCTCCAAAGTGGAGGAGGATAGAATCCCGTTGAAAGAAACAGCCGAAGAATATGCCGTTTATGGTGCTGAACACATCGAAGAAGGAGCCAGAAAACAAATGGATATTGCTGTCCGATTGCCGGTTGCAGTTGCGGGAGCCTTGATGCCGGATGCGCACCAGGGATACGGGTTGCCGATCGGAGGGGTGCTGGCTACAAAGAATGCAATCATTCCCTATGGAGTAGGTGTGGATATCGGTTGTAGAATGGCCTTGTCAATATACGATCTTTCCGTAGACCATTTTGACCTGAACCAGGAGTTTTATAAGAAAACGATCTTCGAACAATCACAGTTTGGCGCAGGAGCCGGATTTATAAGACATCAGCGATCCGATCATGCTGTGTTGGAAAACAGGTTGTTTAGCGAACATGATTTTGTCGGAAAACTGAAAGATAAAGCATGGTCACAATTGGGAAGCTCAGGAGGTGGGAATCACTTTGTAGAGTTCGGATACCTGGATTTTGAACAGGCTGATGAAAAATTGAGAATTCCGAAAGGAAGATACCTGGCATTGCTGACGCATTCCGGTTCCAGAGGATTCGGAGCAACCATTGCCGGACATTATACCCAATTGGCTAAAAAAATGTGTAAATTGCCGTATGAGGCTCAAAACCTGGCTTACCTGGATCTGAACAGTGAAGCAGGTCAGGAATATTGGTTGGCAATGAATCTGGCAGGTGATTATGCCTCTGCTTGTCACGAAGTGATTCATAACAAAATTGCACAAGCAATCGGAGCACAGGTACTGGCAAAGGTGGAAAATCACCATAATTTTGCCTGGAAGGAACAACTGAACGGAGAAGAGGTGATTGTTCACCGAAAAGGAGCAACGCCCGCCGGAAAAGACGTGATGGGAATCATCCCGGGATCGATGACCGCGCCAGGTTTTCTGGTCAGAGGAAAAGGAGAACAGGGTGCCATCAATTCTGCCTCCCATGGAGCAGGGCGACAAATGAGCAGAACACAGGCCATTAAAACCATTACCAATGAAGAAATGTCAACCGTATTGTCAGATGCAGGAGTAGTATTGCTGGGTGCAGGACTGGATGAAGCTCCGATGGCATACAAAGACATCCATACAGTGATGGCTGCACAGACGGATCTGGTAGATGTTGTAGCTAAATTTACACCGAAGATGGTGCGGATGGCAAATGACGGAAGCAGGGAAGATTAGTGTGAAACAGGATACTCTAATAGGGTATCCTGTTGACGTTTTATCTAACTGCTATTATGGGTGTAAATGATTAAAAATAAAACGATTATATCGGTTAATTTTTAATTTAAATAGTTAAAAAACAGCTATTTTTTGTTAAAAAAAAATGAAAAACCGAATCGAGTGTTATATATTTATGCTGTATAATTAATTTAAAACAGTAACAAAATGAAAAAATTTTTACTTTCTTTATTCGTTGCTTCATCGGCTGTAGTTAGCGCCCAGACAACATTAACAAGTCATTTTGAAGGAGCACTTATAAATCCTGCAGATCCTGCAGTGGGAACCTTTTCCTGGACGGGAGGAGACGGATATGTATCCGGAAGCAATAACTTTGGTGATGAAGGAATCGTACAGTTGTTTGATAATAACTACGGAGTTTCCGGAGAAGGTGTAATCAACAGTGTAAAGGTGCACATTGCTCATAAAGATCAAGGTGTGAATCCTACCGGAACATTTTCCATTGGTGTTTGGGAAAATAATGCCGGAGTGCCGGGTGCATTATTAGCGTCTGAAGTAATAACGATTGTGAGTGTAGATACAACTCAAAGTGGGGTTAACCTCATTACAGAAGGGACGACATTAAAAGGTCTTTACAATGTTGAAGCAACGTTTATCAATCCACCTTCCATTCCTGCAAACGGATCCTTTTTTGCAGGTGTTTTATTGCCGACAACGATAGCAAACGGAGATACTATTGTTGTTTTAACAACAACACCTCCATACGTATTCATGGATTCTACGACACATGCCGGAGCATTTGCAGGAACAGATTTTTTCTCGTACGGAGAGAGTGAGATGTCAATTTCAAATGCCATTTTCCCTACGGTAACGTTTAATGCCGTTTCAGTTTCTACAGTGATTAAAGATCAGGCGAAAGTATTCCCGAATCCTGCTAACGATGTATTAAACATTGACTTTGGAACAGAAGAAGTGAAAGAAGTGAATATCACGAATCTGAACGGACAAGTCGTGATACAAAACAAGGTGGTTAATAATGGCATCGCTAAATTGGATCTATCAGGTTTGAATAGTGGCTTGTACCTGTATCAGGCAATTGATACAAATGGTAAGGTAATAGCTACTGATAAGTTCTCTAAAAAATAAGAAGACTTGCACAAGCTAAGTAATCGTAATAATGAGAAGGGAGGCAGATATGTCTCCCTTTTTGTTGCTTATATTTTTAGAATTATTGACGAACAAATATTCTATTCAGATTTTTATCTAATTTCGCACCTTCTCTAATTTCAGAGGGAGTAAAAAGCTATGATGAATACATTGGATTTTAGTAGAATAGTGGAAGTGTTCTCTTTTCAGTTCAACCCCGAAACGGCATTTCTGTATACGGGGGCTGAATTCTGGATTTTCTTTTTTGCTGTTTTGCTCGCTTATGTGTTGTTGGAATCATCTGTTTTTGTACGCACAGCAACGCTTTCAATTGTTGTTCTGTTGACCAGTTGGTTCTTTCAAAATGGCGATCTGATTGTTTTCGGAGGATTGTGTATCCTCAACTACGCGTTTTTGCATGCGCTTTTCAAAGCACAGAAAAAATGGGGATGGGTATTTTCCTTACTTGTACTGAATACTGTTGTTATCTACTATTTCTGGTTCAAAGTCACCTATTTTGACATCTACTTTACCGTTCGGCCGGTTGATATTTGGTTATTGTTTCTTGCGGTTATTTTTATCCTTTCTTATTTCAAGCAAAAAACACTGATCCGGGTTATTTTCCTGTCGGCTGTCAGCTTGTATTTCTACTACAAATCGTCCGATAAGTTTGTTTTTCTGTTGATTGCATCAGTATTCCTCAATTATGGATTGGGGAAATGGGTTTTTGCAGCTGGAAGTCAGACCGCGAAGAAATGGATTGTAGCTTTTGCAGTTACGCTGAATGTTTTAATTCTGGGATACTTTAAGTACACGTATTTCTTTACCGACGCCTTTAATACCATGTTCGGAACGGAATTTGTTCCAACGAATATGTTTGCCGAATGGGCAAATTGGTTATTGGGGAAACCAAGTTTTGTAACCGATATTTTCTTACCGGTAGGTGTTTCCTTCTTTACATTTAAAACGATCAGTTACATCATTGATATTTACCGGAAAGAGATTGAACCCCTTCATAACATCTTTGATTATGCGTTCTTTGTGACGTTCTTTCCTGCATTGGTCGCTGGTCCGATTATCCGGGCAAGAGATTTCATTCCGCAGATTCACCAACCATTTCACCTGACAAAAAAGGAATACAGTATTGCTGTCATTATCATTGTGACGGGATTACTGAAAAAAATAGTCCTTGCCGATTACATTGCGATTCACTTCATTGATAAAATTGCGGATGCACCGGAAACCTATCCCGGGTTTGTGAGTGTACTGGCCATGTGGGGATATTCCCTGCAGATTTACGGCGACTTTTCTGGATATACCGATATTGCGATCGGTTTGTCCTTATTGATGGGATTCCGCTTGCTGGAGAACTTCAATTCACCATACAAAGCAATCAACGTGGCCGATTTCTGGAGACGTTGGCACAAATCACTGGGATCCTGGTTGCGCGATTACCTCTACATTCCGCTGGGTGGAAACAGGAGCGGAGGAATCGGGACCTTTATTGCTACCTTCCTGATTCTTATCTTCCTGATCTTCATTACTCAATGGTACGAGTTGCTGTATGTGTACGGTGCGTTGATGATTATTTACCTCGTTGTTGTTCGTTTTGTTCCTTCTGCCCGCACGAATGTGTACCGGGATCTGAACTTATTGATCACAATGGTTGTAGGTGGTTTGTGGCACGGAGCAAGTGAAAACTTTGTGATCTGGGGAGCGATGAACGGTGTCGCACTAGTGATTTTCAACTACTGGAAAAAGATTTCACCCTATGAGAATAAAACCAATCTGTTGGTACGCTTCTGGAAAATCTTCCTGACATTCAACTTTATCACCTTTACACGCATCTGGTTCCGCCTGGAAGATGATGGAATGCCGGCAGTAATGTTGGATCAGATCTGGAATCACTTTGGATTTACATGGGATACATTTGTGTTGGTGCTGGATACTTACCAGTCTGTCTTCTGGATTATGCTTGCGGGATTCATTGTACATTGGCTACCAACTTCGTGGAAAGATGCCTACAAAAATCTGTTCATCAAATTACCGGTTCCCCTTCAATTGATTGCTGTTACCTGCATTATTTTCCTGATGTATCAGGCCATGACAGGTGAATCGAAAACCTTTGTATATTTCCAGTTTTAACTCAACGAAACCAATAGTAGTCGAACAGCAAACCAAGTGAGTTGCTATGTGTCACTAACAACTTTACCCACAACACTTACATACCTTTGTGTCCTGTGTGCTTTTAAGTTGTTGCCAATTCCGATTATACCAATCTGTAGGGCTGAACTTCTCAGGAATTGATTATCTTGCAGGAAAATAACTCTGAAACTTTAATTTAAATTGCCCTTCCATCAATAAGGAAGTCTGATTTTTGAACGAAACGTTTAGATAACATGAATAACTTCGACAAAAGCTTCAATATGTGCTGCATTCAAAACTATCGATCCGGAATCGTCTGTTTCTTTATACTTACGTTGCATGTTCTGACACTTTCTGCACAGAAAACAACTGTCACAGCTAACGTGAAAGATGACTACAATGAATTTTGGTTTGTGAAATATGTAAATCCAATGATTGGGACTAAAAACATGGGACATACATTTCCGGGAGCGACAGTACCTTTTGGAATGGTTCAGTTAAGCCCGGAAACCAACCAGAAACCCATGTTTGAAAACGGGAAGTACAACCCGGAAACCTATAAATATTGTTCCGGTTATCAATACGATGATAACACCATCTTTGGATTCAGTCATACACATTTTAGCGGTACAGGTCATTCGGATTTAGGTGATTTTTTAATCATGCCTACAACCGGAGAATTAAACCTGGAACCAGGTTCGGCAGATTCACCTGGAAGTGGATTCCATTCTCAGTTTTCGCATGTGAATGAACATGCAGAAGCAGGCTATTACAAAGTATTGCTGGATGATTATCAGATACAAGCCGAACTGACCGCAACAGAACGCGTCGGATTTCATAAGTATACCTTCCCTAAAAAGGAGAAAGCACACATTATCTTAGATCTCATACACTCGATTTACAATTATGAGGATAAAAACGTATGGACTTTTTTGCGTGTTGAAAATGATTCTACCATTTCCGGTTACCGGCAAACAAATGGATGGGCCAGAACCCGGACCGTTTATTTTGTAATGAAATTTTCAAAACCCATTAGTAGTTACGGACATAAAAAGTACGATCAAATTCAATACAACGGATTTTACCGGAAATTTGATGAAACAAAAAATTTCCCTGAAATGGCAGGTAAAAACATGCGGGCATACTTCGATTTTGACGTGGAAGAAGGGGAAGAATTGTTGGTCAAGTTTGCCTTGTCAAATGTAAGTACAGCTGGTGCTTTAAACAACTTAAATACCGAAATAGATCATTGGGATTTTGACAAAATAAAACAGGAGGCACAGGAGAAATGGGAAAATGAGTTATCTAAAATTCACATCGGAACAGAAACAGAAGCGCAAAAAACAACATTCTATACAGCATTGTATCACACGATGCTGAGTCCGGTCATTTATGAAGATGTGGACGGGAGTTATCGCGGGCTGGATCAAAACATTCATCAATCCGACGGGTTTGAAAATTATTCTATCTTTTCATTGTGGGATACCTATCGGGCGCTACATCCGCTTTATAACCTGATACAGCCAAAACGCAACAACGATATGGTTCATTCCATGTTAGCACATTACGACCAAAGCGTCCATCATGCGTTACCGATTTGGAGTCATTACAACAATGAAAACTGGTGTATGATCGGGTACCACTCAGTATCTGTTATTGCCGATGCCCTTGTAAAGAAAACGACGAATGTAAACCCCGGCAGAGCATTGGAAGCATGTGTTAATTCTTCCAATCTTAGTTATTACGACGGATTGGATTTTTATCTGAAAAACGGATATGTAGCAGAGGATTTAAGTTCCTCTTCTGTTTCCAAAACATTGGAGTATGCATATGATGATTGGTGTATTGCCCAAATTGCTCGTGATTGTGGAAAGACAGCATTAACAAACGAATATTTGAAAAGAGCTGAGAATTACGAGCATGTATTTGATCCGTCCATTCGTTCTATGCGACCTAAGTTAAGCAATGGTCAGTTCCGGCAGGAGTTTAATCCAATGGACACACATGGGCAAGGTTTTATTGAAGGAAATGCATGGAATTATGGACTCTATGTTCCTCAGGATATCCCGAAGATGATAGAATTAATGGGAGGTAAAGCTGAATTCAGTCAGTTTTTGGATCAGATTTTTACAACACCGATTGAAGATAAATACATCGAAAAAAATGAAGATATCACGCGCGATGGAATTATCGGTAACTATGTGCACGGAAATGAACCCGGACATCACATTCCCTATTTGTATAATTGGACAAATACACCATGGAAAACACAAGAGCGTGTAAGAATGATCGTAAAAACCATTTATTCTGACAAGGAAGATGGCTTATGCGGAAATGACGATGCAGGTCAGATGAGTGCCTGGTATATTTTTAGCTCCTTGGGATTTTATCCGGTTCTGCCGGGATCGCCAACGTACGCAATCGGTAGCCCTTCGGTAAGAAATGCCAGATTAACATTTGAAAACGGTCGAACATTGACCATTCAAACAAAAAATCAAAGCGCAGCGAATGTATATGTGAGTAAAGTAGAATTGAATGGTAAGTTGATTTCTGGTTTTGAGTTGAATCATTTTGACCTGATTGAAGGAGGTGAACTGGTGTTTTATATGTCAAACAAACCAAGAAAAGCAAAGTAATCTGCGAACAGCGAACAAAGTGAGCTGCTATGTTTCACTATGACTACTTTATGAATAGCTCTATGTACCTTTATATCCTATGTGGTTTAAAAATAACGAAAGAATATAGTCGTGCGACTATACAAGTGCTCACAGACTTCTTAAATTTTGTTTGTTCCGGATGCAGCAGGAAACCGTTCCTCAAATTTTAGTTTCTGTTCGTGTTTCAGTTCTTCCAGATCTTCCGGGATTGTTCGTTTCCAGCGTTTGTGTGACCACAACCAATAAGCAGGTTGCTCCAGAATGGCTTTTTCCAGTAAATGTGTGTGTGCCTCGGTAATTTCACCCCATTTCATCGTTTCAGGGGCCTCGGTAATGAGTTGCAATTCCAGTTCATAATAACCACGTTTCACCTTTCGGGTATGGTAAAAAACAACCGAAAAACCATATTCATGTGCCAGTTGCTCTGCCCCGAATATAACAGCTGTCTGTTGATTTAAAAATTCCATCCAGTAACTTTTGCGTGCATCCCCCGGAGATTGATCAGAAAGTGTGAGAACAGCAATCGGATTTACTGCTTGCTCGCGGAATTTTTCCCTGAAATTTTTGGCGTGCACCACAATCATTCCATAACGTTCCCGGCGTTCATTTACCTTTTTATCCCAAAATTTGGAGGTCAATGGCATCCCGATTCCCATCGCCTGGTGCGGAAACTGGAAATTTTGGGAAGTGATCAGCCATTCCCAGTTGTTGTAATGTCCCGAAACAAGCAACACACTTTTTTGATGCTGGTACAGCTCTTCCATTACCTCGGGATTTTTTATGGTATAACGTCGTTGAAGTTCTTTCTTTGAAATGCTCAGATTCTTAATTCCCTCTGCCAGGATATCCGTAAAATGGCGGTAAAATTGCCGAATCAACGTGTTGATTTCCCCGTCTGTTTTCTCAGGAAACGAACGGCGGATATTTGCCTCAATTACCTTCTTCCGGTATGGGAATATCCTAAATACGCCGTACAGTAAATCCGATAACAGGTAAATTCCCCAAAACGGAAGTTTGGACATCGGGAAGACAATGAGGTAATATGCCAGTTTTGCACCCATTTACCGGTTCCACAGTTTTTTAATAATCGCAGCGATTTCCTGTTCTTTACTGCTGCTTCCTGCATTGAAAAAGGCCGCATTTTTGAGCTCTTCCGGAAAGAAATTCTGTTGAACGAAATTTCCCGGATAATCGTGAGAATACTTGTACTCTTCGCCATATCCCAATTCCTTCATCAACTTGGTTGGTGCATTTCTGAGAGGAAGCGGAACAGGCAGATTACCGGATTTTCTGACTTCCTCCTGTGCCCGGTTAATCGCCATGTAGGCTCCGTTTCCTTTGGGAGAACTTGCCAGGTAAATGGTGCACTGTGCCAGTATGATTCTGGATTCCGGCCATCCGATGGTCTGAACTGCCTGAAAACAGTTGTTGGCCATCAACAATGCATTGGGATTCGCCAGTCCGATGTCTTCGGAAGCACTGATGATTAAACGCCGTGCAATAAATTTAGGATCTTCTCCGCCTTCAACCATGCGTGCCAGCCAGTAAACAGCTGCATCCGGATCGCTTCCGCGGATGGACTTGATAAACGCCGAAATAATATCGTAGTGTTGTTCACCATCTTTGTCATAGCGAGCCAGACTCTGTTGTGCGACCGATTCGATGACGTGATTGGTAATTACAATTTCCTGTTGCTGCTGAAACGTACCGATGATGATTTCAAATACATTGAGTAGTTTTCGGGCATCTCCTCCTGAAATGGCAATGAGCGAACTTGTTTCTTCCAGGATAATCTTTTTGTTTTTCAGGACACTGTCCTCCCGGATTGCTTTTTCGAGTAATTCCTGCAGATCGTCTTTTGTGTGACTCTCCAGTACATAAACCTGACAGCGCGAAAGCAATGCTGAGATGACTTCAAAAGAAGGATTCTCGGTAGTTGCACCAATTAGTGTAACGATTCCTTTTTCAACGGCACCGAGCAATGAATCCTGCTGTGCTTTGGAAAACCGGTGAATCTCATCAATGAACAGAATGGTTCCCTTTTGGTTAAACATTCCCTGTCGCTCAACTCCCTGAATAATTTCCCGTACATCCTTCACACCGGAAGAAATAGCGGATAACGTATGAAAAGGGCGGTTGAGGTGGTTAGCAATGAGGTTGGCCAAAGTGGTTTTTCCCACACCCGGAGGTCCCCAGAAGATCATCGAAGGAATGATACCGGAATCCAATGCCAGTCGAAGCGACGCATCTTTCTTGAGCAAATGCTGCTGACCAATGTAATCATCGAGTGATTTCGGACGCATTCTCTCTGCTAAAGGGGCATTAAAATTCATGGTTGTTTCTCCTTTTGTACTACACCTGTTTCAAACAGCTAAATTAATGATTTTGCTCCGAACGGCTATGGCTTATGACGTTTTTATTCCTGTTGTTTTTGCTGTACTTAATCCACTTTGTTCAGGCGTTTGCAAGATGTGAATAAAAATTAAATTTTTTCTCATTTCATCGGTTAGGTTCAAACTATTTAGTTACTTTGGTGGCGTTATGATGGCAATTGAACTGATTACTGAAGAAATACCTCCGTTGACCCATCTCGATACAGGAGAAAAGGCTCTGGTATGGATGGAAGAGTTCAAAGTTTCACATCTTCCTGTATTAAAGAACGGAAACTTTGTAGGAGTACTCTCAGAAAATGATGTGCTGGACAAGATGGACGAACAGCAAACACTGGATGTATTGTTTGACCACTTGCCGCGCCCGTTTGTTTGGGAAACAGATCACATCTATGAAGTGATCGCGAAAGTCGGAGAGTTTAAAATTTCCGTTGTTCCGATTCTTGACAGAAATGAAAAATACCTGGGATGTACCAGCATTCACCGGTTGATCCAACTGATCAGCAATACGGGAGGTATTAAAGAACAGGGAGGAATCATCGTGCTGGAAATGAATAAAGTGGATTATTCACTGGTGCAGATTTCCCAGATTGTGGAAGGAAACAATGCTAAAATACTCAGTTCATACGTGTTATCACTCCCGGATTCAACAAAAATTGAAGTGACACTGAAGATCAACGAAATTGATCTGGAGCGAATTTTGCGTACCTTTGCACGGTACGATTACACAGTAAAAGCGTCTTACCACAAAAGTGATTTTGAAGATGACCTGCGCAATCGATTCGATGCACTGATGAATTTTATGAATTTATAATATGCAAGTAGCGCTCTACAGCCGAAAAGTAAGTAAAACAAATCTGCCCTATATTGTAGAGTTGTTGAACCAGTTTAAGCGAATGGGCTGGAAACCGGTACTGGAAAAAGAATTCAAAAAACAACTGGTAAAAAAAATCGGACTGGATACATCTACATTGGAATTTACATCACACAAAGATTTTGTTAGTGGAATTGATATGGTTGTCAGTCTTGGAGGGGATGGAACATTCATTCAGAGTGTGAATTATATCCGCGATTCCCAGGTTCCTATTATTGGAATCAATACCGGTCGCCTGGGGTTTTTGGCAAATGTTTCAAAAGAATCGATCCATGACGCGTTTGAGAAATTGCAACGCAAACAATTTGATTATCAAAAACGTTCCTTGTTGCGGGTGGAAACAGCATCCAATCACTTTGGTGATGCGAATGTTGCTTTGAACGAGGTAACGGTTTCCCGGAAAGACAGCTCTGCCATGCTGACGGTTCATGCTTCGTTGGACAATGAATACATGAATTCGTATTGGGCAGACGGATTGATCATTTCGACACCGACCGGATCCACAGCATACAACCTTGCCTGTGGTGGCCCGATTATTGATCCGCAGTGTCAGTTGCATGTTGTAACACCAATTGCACCGCACAACCTGAATGTACGACCGATTGTTGTTCCGGACAGTACAACCATTACATTGAGTGTAGAAGGAAGAAGCAGGAATTACCTGTTGAGTTTGGATGGCAATTCGGTGAATATTAAACAACGGGAAGAAGTTGTGATCAGAAAAGCTGATTTTATGATCAACATGATTAAACTGGAAGGACATAATTTCCTGGATACGATCCGCAATAAAATGTTGTGGGGAATAGACAGAAGAAATAACTAAATAAAGCTATAAAACAAAACAAAAATGAGAAAACTAAGAACGATAGGGTTGTTGATGTCTGTGATGACGATCGGAACAGCGTTGTATGCCCAAAAAAATGCAGCACCGAAACTGGAGGACGGAATGTATGCTGAATTTACAACGACAAAAGGAACGATTACAGTGAAACTGGAAGATGAAAAAACACCCATGACTGTTGCCAACTTTGTTGGATTAGTTGAAGGAAATTTTACATTTCAGGATTCGATTAAAATTACCAAACCGTATTACGACGGATTGAAATTTCACCGTGTCATTGCCAACTTTATGATTCAGGGAGGTGACCCGGAAGGAACGGGAATGGGCGGACCGGGATATAAATTTTACGATGAAACGCGTCCTGATCTGAAACACGACAAACCCGGAACTTTGTCTATGGCCAATTCAGGACCTGCAACAAACGGAAGCCAGTTCTTCATCACACATAAAGAAACTCCTTGGTTGGATGGAAAACACACCGTATTCGGACATGTGATTTCCGGTCAGGATGTAGTGGATAAAATTGCACAGGATGATGTGATGCAAACAGTGAAAATTATCCGTGTTGGAAAAAACGCAAAGAAGTTTGATGCAACAAAAGTATTCAATGCTGACTACAGTCGTATTTCGGAAGAATACAAAAAAGAAGCAGAAGAGATTGAGCGAATTGCGAAAATGTCGCAAGAAGAATACCGTAATTTTATGTACCAGGAGGTGTTGAAGAAATATCCGACTGCGAAGCAAAGTACTTCCGGATTGGTGTACGTCATCGAAAAGGAAGGAGAAGGTTTGGCAATTGAAAAAGGAGCACCGGTTTCCCTGCACTATTCAGGAACTTTCAGAAGAGATGGAGATAAATTCGATTCATCTTACGACAGAGGTCAGCCAATGGATTTCCAATACCAGGTGAATCGCATGATCCCGGGATTCGAAGAAGGAATTGCACTATTGAAAAAAGGAGGGAAGGCAAAACTGATTATTCCTTATTACCAGGCATACGGACCAAACGGACGCCCGGGAGCTATTCCACCATACGCAGATTTGGTATTTGATATTGAAATTGTAGACGTGCAAGCTCCTGCTGCTCAGGATGGCCACCACGGACACGATCACAGCGATCCGAATCACAAACATTAAGAAAAAATACGATCAACGAACGAACCCCATTCAATGCGAGTGGGGTTTTTTAATGCGCATATGCCAACGATATTTTTTTTGAAACAGGGTCATACGAGATAACGACCCGTTCGTTGTCAAACAATCGGTAGGTAACAGATCCCAATACCGTTATCGCTTCATCCGGATATGCTTCACATTCTCCTTGTTCATTCCAGCCGTCCGGACAAGCATTGTCACTTTCAAAAAACAGGAATGTACTGATGTTGTTCCGGTAAAAGCACTTTTCAGGTGTTCCATATTCCCATTTGGTTGTCGTTAGTTGCTTATACCGGGTAAAACAAGCCATATCCGCATACCAGCCATAAACAGGTTGCTCTGATGCTTGGGTAAGCTGTAAAGAGATGTGTGGCTTGTCCATCAATAATGCCTGTACTTCTTCATGATCTTCCTCATTGTCCCAGAACAGTAATTTGTCAACTTGAAGTTTGTAGGTAGGCACAATGTCCATAACACCACAACATGCGTTGATTAATGAATAGCTGGAATCCGGTTTGAAATTGCAGATTATATGAATATCGTCACCGAGAATAATTCCCGGAAAAATAAGTGTATCGAAATCCGGGTAGTTTGTTTGTGCAATTGTTTCCGTATCATTAAGATTGTATTTTCTCCCGTTGATGGTAACCGGGAATGATTCACCCATAGCCGATTGAATTGTAAATGTTTGTTGACCGTGGCAGATCACTGCGCCAAGGATAATAATCAGACAACCAATTGCTTTCATGTAGATAAATGTACAATAAATTTCCGGAAGATATATACGATGCCATTACCACCTGATTATGTAAATTAAACTAACAACCGATTGTAAATAAGTAATTCCCGCATTTAACAATTTCATCTCATTTTCCCGTTAACTTTAAAGAAAAACTCCTACACATGGCCAAAAAGAAAAAAACCTTCGTATTGGACACGTCTGTACTCTTACATGACCACCAATCGATCACGAACTTCGGAGCTAACAACGTCGCTATTCCCATTACCGTTTTAGAAGAACTGGATAAGTTTAAAATCGGAAATGATACGAAGAATTTTTGTGCACGTGAAGTCATCCGGTTCATTGATAAACTTTCCGGAAACGGTGGTTTGCAAAACTGGATCTCACTGGGAAGCAAGTTGGGAAATTTCTGTATTATTCTTGAAAACCATCCGCGTGAACTGGATGCTGAGATTGTTTATTCTCCGGGGAAGAATGATCACAAAATCATCAATGCAGCACTGTGTGTAAAGGAGAAAGATCCGAAAGCAGAAGTGGTTTTGGTAACCAAAGACATCAATCTGCGGATCAAAGCAAAAGCATTGGGAATCTTGTCTGAAGACTACGAAACAGGAAAAGTAGTGAATACGGATGCAGATGAACCAAGCTCCAATACAATTGAGCACATTGATTCTGAGGTGATCCGGCACATTTTTACAAAAGGAAAAATTGATGAGGAAGGAATCCTGGGAAATAAAAAGGCAAATAATGGGTATTACATCCTGAAAAACGGGAAATCATCATCACTGGCTGTCTATAACCAATGGACCGACCAGATTGAGCGCATCGAGAAAGAATTTATATACGGGATCAAACCTAAAAATGCGGAACAGGCCTTTGCGCTGAACGCACTGATGAATGAAAAAATAAAACTGGTTGCATTGCAGGGAGTCGCAGGAACCGGAAAAACATTGCTGGCGCTGGCTTCCGCTTTGGAACAAAACAAACACTATCACCAGATTATCTTGGCCCGACCGATTGTACCGCTTTCCAATAAAGATATCGGGTTTTTACCGGGAGATGCCAATGATAAAGTAGGTCCGTACATGGAGCCGTTGTGGGACAACCTGAAGTTCATCAAAGCCCAGTTCGGTGAAAATGAAAAGAAACACAAATCCATCCTGGAAATGGAAGAACAAGGGAAAATTGTCATCACACCCCTTGCTTTTATCCGGGGAAGAAGTTTCTCAAATATCATGTTTATCATTGACGAGGCACAAAACCTGACTCCTCATGAAGTAAAGACGATCATTACACGGGCCGGAGAAAATACAAAGATTGTATTTACAGGAGATGTCAACCAGATTGATACACCCTACCTGGACGAAAACAGTAACGGATTGGCATACCTCATTGACCGTCTGAAAGGCCAGGAACTGTTCGCACATGTTAAATTAGAAAAAGGAGAACGTTCAGAACTGGCTAACCTGGCAAATGAGTTGCTGTAGATCCGACCGGTATATTTACATGAATAATTCAGAAAACGGATGCCATTGAGTGGGGAATTCATATGGTAGAGCGTAAAATATTCACCAAAATTCAAAAAACAAGCAACATTTTTTGTAATTTGGTCGCTTGAAATTTTGTAAAATGACAACATATTTAGACTTCGAAGAGCCGATAAGAGAGTTGGAAGAGCAAATTACCAACACAAAAGAAATAGGGGAAAATACGGGCGTTGATATGGCCGATAAAGTTGGCGAATTGGAGAAGAAATTAGTTGCGACAACAAAAGAAATTTTCTCAGGATTGAGCCCATGGCAGCGTGTACAATTATCAAGACACCCTGACAGACCTTATACATTGGCGTATATCAAAGCAATTGCGGGAGATACGTTCCAGGAAATTCACGGAGACCGCGGTGTCAAAGACGACAAAGCAATGGTAGGAGGATTCGGATTGTTAGACGGTGAGACAGTGATGTTCATCGGACAACAAAAAGGAGTGAATACAAAAATGCGTCAGTACCGTAATTTCGGAATGCCGAATCCGGAAGGATACCGCAAAGCATTGCGTCTGATGAAACTGGCTGAAAAGTTCAATAAACCAATCGTAACATTTATCGATACACCGGGAGCATTTCCGGGACTGGAAGCAGAAGAACGCGGTCAGGGAGAGGCAATTGCACGTAATATTTATGAAATGATGCGTTTCAAAGTGCCGGTTATTTGTATCATCATCGGTGAAGGAGCATCCGGTGGAGCACTCGGAATTGGTGTGGGAGATAAAGTAGTAATGCTGGAAAATACCTGGTATTCGGTTATTTCACCTGAATCGTGTTCATCTATCCTGTGGAGAAGCTGGGAGTACAAAGAGCGGGCAGCAGATGCACTGAAATTAACGTCTTCGGATATGAAGAAAAACGGACTGGTGGATGACGTAATCCCTGAACCCATCAATGGTGCACACCGCAATCATGAAGCAATTTTCGAAACAGTTAAAAAACACATTTCAAAGTATTTGAAAGAATTGAAAAAAATTGACCCCGATAAGCGGATTGATAACAGAATCAAGAAATTCAGTAAAATGGGCGTTTGGAAATAAGTATCCTCAACGACAAGAAATGAATAAATCCGGTTCTGTTTTCAGGGCCGGATTTTTTTATGCACAAACAAAATAACAGACAACATGAATACACAAAAAATAACCATCATCGGTGTAGGGAATATCGGGACAGCAATTGCAGAAGGATTGATCCGCAGCCAATTTTGTCAGACTGATAACCTAACGCTTGCAAAGCGTAACACTTCTACCTTGCATGGATTTGAAGAACGAGGAGTAAAAATTACCTCAGACAACGTAAAAGCAGTGTCAGAAGCAGATTATATCATTCTGGCTGTAAAACCCTTCCAGATTCGTGAAATTGCACAAGAAATTGCTCCTTACATGAACGATAAGAAGCAGGTACTTATCAGTGTCATTACAGGAGTATGGCTGGAAGATCTGCAGACCTTGTTTTCCAATGATGCTGTTTTGTTCAGGGCAATGCCCAATACTGCTGCGGCGATCGGTGAAAGTATGACAACAATTGCTCATCGCAATGCCACGGATGAACAACTTCTATTTGTGACAGGCTTGTTTGAAACGGTTGGAAAAGTTGTTACAATCAATGAGCAATTAATGGATGCTGCTACTGTGTTGGGAGCATGTGGCACTGCTTTCGCTCTGCGTTATATTCGTGCCAATATTCAGGGAGGTATTGAAATAGGGTTTGATGCAAATACGGCAACACTGATTGCTGCACAAACGGTCAAAGGAGCTGCCTGTTTGTTGTTGGAGAATAATACGCATCCGGAACAGGAAATTGATAAAGTCACCACACCAAAAGGATGTACAATTGCCGGATTAAATGAAATGGAACATCAAGGATTCAGTTCTTCGCTAATCAGAGGTCTGAAAGCCTCGTATGATAAAATCGTAAAAGAGATGTAATTCAGCTGACGAAGTTGGCTGCTATGTTTCCCTGTATCCTCCATATATAACACCTATGTACCTATTTGAACTATGTGGTGCATCCATTACTATCTTTTTTAAAATTTTCAAGACCCGGACAACCTTTCGTTTTTCAGTTTTGTAATGAGGGTAATAACTTATAAAAACGACAAAAATGAAAAAACTAAAACAAGCAATATTGCCGATGCTGTTGATGGCAACACAACAAGTATTCGGACAAATTCCGGCAATTGACAGTCTGAAGTTTTTACCTGAAAGTCCTGTTGCGGGAGATGAAGTAAAAGTAATTATTTATACGACATTTCCCTACGGTGACTGTGATTTGGCTAGTCATTCAATGGATGTGCAAGACGGAAGCATTGTGCTGGATTTAGTCTATACGATGGGAGCCGCTGCATACATCTGCCACAGCACAGATACGGTGACAATCGGGCTCCTTGAAAAAGGAGAATATCCATTGGAGATTAACTTGTATGTAGAAACAGGTCTTACCGGTGAATTAACGCTGGAAGATACGAAGTCGACAATAATTCCGGTTAGCCTGGAATTGGGTGTGGTGATACCATCCGCTGATTCCAAGATCCGTATTTATCCGAATCCGTTTTATGACGAGTTATCAATTGTAACAGATTTAATCATTGACAATGCAGCGATTTTTTCTGTTATCGGAGAAAAAACAGTGCTGTGCGAGGCATGCATACCTGGTCAGCTAATTGATCTCTCAAATCTTCAAAACGGTGCTTATTTCTTAATGATAACCGACAAGGATGGAAACCGGTATTCGCAGAAAATAATTAAAATAGCACCCTGATTGGCATCTGCTGTCGTCTTAATTAAAAATGAAAGCCTTCTGGCGTAGGCGATATACGTGGTTTGCGATCAAACATAGGAATGGAAGAGCATACGGAAGAATTCATCAACGGAAATAAAAAAGCGTTTGATCGGGTGTACGAACAGTACGCCCCTTCCATGTTCGGTATTTGTATGCGGTATGCCGCCTGTAAAGACGATGCGGAGGAAATGTTACAACAAACATTTATCCGAGTGTATGAACAACGGGAAAAGGCAGATTCCAAACGCCCGCTTGGTCCCTGGATTAAGACAATTACCATCCACACAGCGATTAATTTCCTGAAAGCAAAAAAGAAAATGGTGCTGACGGAGAATGAATCCTTCTTTGAACCGACTCCTGAATGGACAGATCCGGAAGATGCTGAAAAAGATCTAAAAACCAGGTTGCTGGAATTACTGGGAGAAATGCCGGAGGGATATCGGGTTGTGTTTAACCTGTTTGTACTGGATAATCTCACGCATAAAGAAATAGCAGCGTATTTGAATATAACGGAAGGAACGTCCAAATCGCAATTGGCAAAGGCGAAGAGCTGGATAAAGAATAAACTTGAAATGGCAAAAAAAGATGAAAGAGTTGGATGAAATAGATCACTTATTCAAAGAGACGTTTGATGGTTTTGAAGTCATTCCGGAGCCGTCCGTCAAGGAAAAAATTGACCGGTCACTTGCTTCCGAAAAGCGACGACGAAGATTTTTATTGATCTTCTTGCCATTGCTTGCCCTTTCTATGACGGCAACAATCATTGCATTGATGTACATCCCTTCAGGACGGCCAACAGTTGTTACCCATGAAAAGACCGGATTCGTCAAAACGGGACCAGCTGATACAAACACAGAGAAGAAACCGTTAGCTGTAAATAATGCTGCGACTGATGAGGTCGTAAAAAGAACAGATCATGCACAAACGGGTCAATGGAGTAGATCAGAGAATGACACATTCCATACAATCAGAAAAATCAATGAAAAAACGGATCGAATAGTCAGCGAAGAACAACCGTTCGTTGAAACTAAACAAGAGACAACTGTCAATTTATTACATGCTGAAAACAATACGATGGACACGACTATACGTGTACCTGATGAGTTGTTACGTGACTCTTCAGACGCGAAATCACCGGAGCTAACAGCTGTACAGAATGAACTACCCCAAGATCCTGCAAAAGCAGAAACCGGTAGTCGATGGCATATGACTGGTTTTGCGGGATGGGAAGGAGAGCGTGCGAAGTCACTTGAATCGCTGAATAGCAACGATATTTCAAATGCCGGAAAGGAATTTGCCGGCATCCGTTCTTCCTCTTTTTATGGAAAAGTGGAGATGAACTATCAATTACCTGTCGGATTGGATCTGATTGCCGGATTGGGTTTTCGTTCTACAGAAGTCTCACAGCATGCAATACACTATGTTCGTGATAGCCTTCCTGAATATGAAGATATAACAACATCTGCCCCTACGTCCTATACCTATTTTGCCCGGGAAGATCAGGGACAACAAACTTTTCGGGTAAATTCACTGATAATGCCCATCGGTATTGCCGGTTCACTGGCGGTCGGACGTTCGTTTGTGCTGCGGTGTTCTGCAGGAACGGAATTTTCGTATGGCTGGTTGAATAATGTACAACTGCAACCAGGTTTTAGTCAACCAGTCTTTCGTCCGTTTGGTTGGAATGTCTGGGTAAGACCGGAGTTGCATTACCCGATCGGAAGATGGCGTTTGATTGCTTATGGAACTTTTAATCAGGTACTATATCAACAGTTGAAATGGGAGGTGACAAGTAGTAAAAGAAACCCATTGTTTGGTGCCGGAATCGGGATAAGCGTTCGTTTATAAAACAGGTATTGATTTAAGAATTGGGTACTATTCCGTGAATCTGTAGTTATGAAACAACGAACAGCACAGTACAACAGTAGCCTCAATACAATCAAGCATTTGTGCAATTTGTTCAACACGATTTCATCACCTGGCTTTTAGAACGGTAGTACCTAGGAAAAACAAAAAAGGTTCCGGATTACGGAACCTTTTACTCACGCTATTTTAGATTAATCTACGTAACTTAATTTAATCATGTTTGATTTTCCAAGTTCCTCAAGTGGAATGGAAGCAATGTTGACAACCAATTCACCGTCTTTTAACAATCCTTCCTCTTTTAAGATGTTCTTAATATCAGAAATGGTATGATCCGTTGAAATACGTCTGTCATAATAAAAACCTTTTACTCCCCAGATCAGATTAATTTGGGTAAGAATGCTTCTGTTACTTGTAAAGACATAAATTGGTGCTTTCGGACGTTGAGAAGCCAACTTGTATGCAGTATATCCCGAAAAAGACATGGTCAGAATCGCATCTGCTTCTGTTCGTTGAGATAACCGCACTGCATTAAAACAAATGGAGTCGGTAATAAAGCGTGCCTGATTTTTTTCAGGGATTTCTTCTTTATTATAAATTCCTTCAAATGTTTCCATTTCTTTTACGATGTTAGACATCGTTTTAATCACTTCAATCGGGTGTGCACCTACTGACGTTTCTCCTGACAACATTACTGCATCAGCGCCGTCCAAAACGGCATTGGCTACGTCATTTACTTCAGCACGCGTTGGCATCATATTGGAAATCATAGATTCCATCATTTGCGTTGCAACGATTACGGGCTTTGCATTTAAACGTGCTCTGTTGATAATCATCTTCTGAATCAACGGTACATTTTGATAAGGAACTTCAACTCCCAAATCTCCACGGGCTACCATCAATGCATCAGCTTCCTTGATAATTTCCTCAATTGCAGCAACAGCTTCCGGCTTTTCTATTTTAGCAACTACTTTTGCTTTTGCTCCCCTGTGTGAAATAATATTTTTCAGCTCTCTGATATCTTGCGGACTACGCACAAACGACAGACCAATCCAATCAACCCCTTGTTCCATTGCAAAATCCAGATCTTTTCGATCCTTTTCTGTAAGCGAAGGCATTGAAATAGCTGTGTTGGGGAAGTTAACCCCTTTCTTTGATGAAAGAATACCGCCGTAAATAACTTTCGCTTTGAATTCGCTCTGTCTGTCTGTTTCAATCACCTCCAGGGTAAGTTTTCCGTCATCCAGCAAGATACGTTCGCCCGGATTTACATCTTTTGGCAATTGCTCATAGTTGATTGAGAAATGAGCAGCTGTTCCCAGTACCTCTGTTGTGGAAATGGTCACAATGGCTCCGTTTTCCAATAGCACACCATTATTTTCCATCTCGTGTGTACGGATTTTAGGTCCTTGAAGGTCAGCAAGAACAGCAACATTCAATGCCAATTCTTCATTCAATTCACGGATAATTCTCAACGATTCCAGATGAGCGTCATACCCACCATGGGAAAAGTTAAGGCGGCACACATTTAAACCTTCCAGGAACATTTGTTTCAACGTTTCCTTTTTTGCTGTTGAAGGCCCTAATGTTGCTACTATTTTTGTTCTTTTCATACGTTAAAATATAATATTTTCTGTTGAGGGTAATGATTCAACATCTAATTGAAAAACTGCCAGAATACTATTCACATTTCTTAGTTTGTCTGATAAAATAGTCAGATCAATGCTATTATTTTTATAGACAAACAGGAAAAAATCAATTGTTGGCCGTTCAGGAATCAGAAATTTACCATTTTCCTTGTTCTTAATTAAAAAATAAGTCACCCGGTCTTCGTCTTCGTAATACTCAAACATCGAATGCGATTGATGCGTAGTAATTCCCTTTTTTGTATGTGTGATAAAAAAAGGATCAGCCGATTGTTCCAGGTGAAATCCCAGTGTTGAGTTAATGCTCCAGGCCAACCGATAATCATTGTGGTGACTACAGATTCCTACGACATCGTAGTCTGCTTCCACTTCAAATTCCAACAGATGTTTTTTCTGTTTTGCCATCAGCATTCACTTCATTACAGCTACAAATGTACTTATTTTTGAACGTTTGTGCCTGATAGCCCTGATTTATTAATGTTATGGTAACAAATAGGCAGCAGTTGCGGTTTCTTACAGTTTACTCGACTTTATCATCTTCGTCGCGCGGTTCTTTGATAAAGACTTCTTTGAAGTTGACTTCTTCCAATTGATTGGCAGTGATTCCTTTTACCCGTGCATTAACCATGATCAACATGTTGTTCATTAACAAAGGAATGACAACAGCGTCTTCGATGATTTCGGACTGTGCTTTGATAAAATGAAACCCTCTTTTTCTCGGATCTTTTTCCACCAGAGCCATTTGAAGATTAGAATTGAACACCTCATTGTTGTAGCGGAACTTATTTGATTGTTTACTTCCCGAATAAAATAAATCCAGAAATGTAACCGGACTTGGGTAATCAGCCACCCAACCCGAGCGCCAGATATTTGCTTCTCCACTGTTAATTGCCGCTTCCCGTTCAGTAAGTGAACACAACTTAATGGTCAGGTTAACGTTGAGTTCCCGCTTGATAACGTTTACAAATCCTTGCATCAATGCATGGTTTTTGGAACCCTCTACACCATTGACATAAATGGTTGTTGCAGGGAAATCTTTCCCATTCGGAAATCCTGCCTGTGCAAGTAATTTTCGTGCTTTCTCAGGATTGGAAGTTGGAATTTGTATTGTATTGTTCGCACCTTCTATTTCCGGTACAAACCCATTGTACGGAGGGTAACCGTCTCCACCGATATATTTTTCAATCAATTCGGAAGGGTCGACTGCGAAATAAAATGCTTCACGAACCTCTTTTGATTTAAAGACCCCTTCTGCTGTATTGAATCCCACATAATCAATGCTGAGGCTATAAGAAGATTCTACTTTGTGCTTTAAATTCTTTCCGGCAACAGCATCCTGTAAGGTTCCCAGTACATTTTCAATTTCGTCTGCAGGAATATCCAACAGCATGTCAATTTCTTTGTTTCTGAACGCAAGCATTTCATTTTTCTTCTCGCGAATGTATTTCATCGAAACGGCTGCCAGGTATGGTAACTGATTCCCAAACGCGTCTTTTTGCCAGTAATTGTCATTGCGCACCAAACGCAAACCATTCTGATCCATTTTTTCCAGCTTAAACGGACCTGTACCAATAGGGTGATGGGTAATTTCTTTCCCGTATTTTTCGTACGCTTCTTTCGCAAAAATTACGATGTTCTTTCTGGCAAGCAAGGCTTCAAATCCGATAAATGGTCTGTTGAGCGTAATTTCAACGGATTGTCCTTTGATTTTTATTCCGGAAACTCCTCCCTTCGGAAATGACTTTTTCGAAGACGCTTTGTATTCAGAAGCCCCCTTAATCTGGTCTACCAATACATTGTTATCATCGTTTAATTCGTTCCCTGAACAAGCAAAATCCAGTGAATATTTTACATCCTCAGGAGTTAATTCTCTTCCTTTTCCTCCAAAGCATGAATCATCGTGAAAGAAGATCCCTTTCTGTATTTTAAACGTATATACATCACCTGTTTCATTGACTGTAAATGAAGAAGCGATACTTGGTGTTACCTTTAGTGTTTTTGGGTCGATATTTAACAGCGTTTCATAGATTTGCGAAGAAACATTGATAACATGTTGATGTGCGGCTGCCAGTGGAAATAACTCCGTAATCGGTTCGGAATACGAAAACACAAGTTCCCCACCATAAGTTCTGCCTCCGTTAATCAATGTTAACTCTGCCGGATCTTTTGTTTCTTCTCGGCAAGAAGCCAATACAACTAATGAAATAAGAGCTAATAAATAAGAAAGTTTCATTTTCAATGATAATTAAAGTGGCTACAAATATAATAACATTTAGTTTATAGCATCTTAATCTTAATAACCAATAGTATTTCTGACGCGACTCAACACCTCTTTCGCATATTTTCTGGCTTTCTGTTCACCAATTTCCAGAGCAGCAACAATCTCATCCGGGTGCTCCATCAGGTACCAGTATTTTTCACGTTGAACGCTATACTTTTCAACAATTAATTCAAACAGAGCCTGTTTTGCATGACCGTATCCATAGCCACCTGCTCTGTATTGAGCTGCCATTGTTTCCACAGCATCCTTATCTGCCAGCAACCGGTACAATGCGAATACATTACACGTTTCCGGATCTTTCGGATCCTCCAGTTCTTTGCTGTCTGTCTGTATCGACATAATTTGCTTTCGCATCTGCTTGTCAGGAAGGAAGATGTTGATGTAATTGTTGCGCGATTTACTCATTTTCTGACCATCCGTTCCGGGAATGATTTTCGTTTCTTCGTTGAACAGACCTTCCGGAATGACAAACGTTTCTCCGAACTGGGCATGAAAGCGAGAGGCAACATCCCGAGTGAATTCCAGGTGTTGTTCCTGATCTTTTCCTACCGGAACAAATTCCGCATCATAAATCAGGATGTCCGCAGCCATCAACATTGGATAGGTAAAGAGTCCGCCATTGACGTCATTTAACCGATCCGCTTTATCTTTAAATCCATGTGCGAGACTCAAGCGTGAATAAGGGAATAAACACAACAGGTACCACATCAATTCGGTCACTTCAGGAATCTGACTCTGCCGGTAAAAGATTGTTTTGGAGGTATCAACACCAAAACTCAACCAGACAGCAGCAGTAGATAATGTGTTCTCTCTAAGCTCTTTGGGATCTTTTATTTGTGTAAATGAATGAAGATCAGCAATGAAAAGAAATGCCTCATTTTCATGTTTGTTCGACATGTCGATTGCCGGGATGATTGCTCCCAGTAAATTACCTAAATGAGGTGTTCCCGTACTCTGTGTTCCTGTTAATATTCTTGCCATGACTTGGTTTTGGTGCGAAGATAAGGAATCTGACGGGATTATTTGAACAGCATTTTAGATAATTAAATCTCAACTAAAAATTATTTTGCAACTTTAACAACTGCTATAAAACAATGAAATACCCTAAATTTGCACCGTAAAATCCGAAAGCGATGAGATTTGAGTTAACGAAAGAATTTATTGAACAAACGAGGAATGCAATTGTTGCTCAGGATGCTGACTGGCTTAAAATCAATGTGCTGGATTTACACTTTGCCGATGTTGCAGAGGTTTTGCGGCCGTTGAGCAATGACGAGGCAAAATACATTTATTACCTGATGGATGAAGATCAGCAGGCAGATGTATTGATGGAGTTGGATGAAGATGTCAGAGACCGTTTCCTGGCATCACTTTCTACCAAGGAGATCGCTGATCAGTTAGAGAACCTTGATTCGGATGATGCTGCGGATATCTTAGGAGAATTGTCAGATGAACAGGTGCAGGAAGTCATCTCCCAAATGCAGGATAATGATGCGATTGGTGACATTGTTGACCTCTTAAATTACGATGAGGATACTGCCGGAGGTTTGATGCAGAAGGAATTTATCAAAGCAAGAGTTGACTGGCCGGTTGACAGGGCGTTGGTGGAGCTGAGACGGCAGGCAGAAGATGTGGAGCAGGTATTTACCATTTATGTGGTGGATGACCTTGGGAAGTTAGTAGGAGTGCTTTCGTTGAAACGATTACTGTTTGCAAAACCGAAGACCCGAATTGCTGATTTGTTCAATGGGAAAAACATCATTTCTGTGAAAACCAGTGAAGATGCGGAAGAGGTTGCAAAAATCATGGAAAAATACGATTTGGTCTCGCTTCCGGTGGTCGATCTGCAAAATAAACTGGTGGGCCGGATCACCATCGATGACATGGTCGATTTCATCAAAGAAGAAGCAGACAAAGATTTCCAGTTGGCATCGGGGATCTCTGAAAAAATTGAATCAAGTTCTACTGTCTGGAAGATCTCACGTGCACGCTTACCCTGGTTAGTGATCGGAATGTTGGGGGGAATTCTCGGTGCACAAGTGATTTCCGGATTTGAGGCGCAAATTACTTCCGTTCCTACGCTGGCGTTTTTTATTCCGTTGATTACGGCAATGGGAGGGAATGTAGGGGTTCAGTCTTCAGCAATTGTTGTGCAATCACTGGCAAAAGGAAACGATTTATTCGGAAGTGTACTCAAAAAGATTGGAAAAGAAACCTTGGTGGCACTTACAAATGGAGTGCTCTTATCCAGTTTGATGTATGGAATCGGAATTTTGTTTGAAGGAAGAACACTTGCAATTGTTGTGAGTTTATCCCTGTTCACAGTCATTATCTTTGCATCCATTTTCGGAACATTAATTCCGCTGATTCTGAACAAATATAAAATTGATCCCGCATTGGCAACAGGTCCCTTTGTAACTACGTTGAATGATGTATTGGGCTTGTTTATCTACTTTACCATAGGGATGTTGCTCTATCATTTGTAATACATGAAAGTACTTTTTATCGATACCGTTCACGAAATCCTGCAGCAACGACTGGAAAAAAAAGGAGTTGAATGCATTGATGGCAGTAAGTTTTCTCTGGAAGAATGCCGGTCTGAATTGCAAAAAGGAATAGATGGTATTGTGATCCGGTCGCGTTTTCGTATGGATGTGACACTACTTGAAGGTGCAGAAGATTTGAAATTCATTGCACGTTCAGGAGCGGGAATGGAAAACATTGATGAGGCGTATTGCCAGCAAAGAAATATCCAATTGTTTAATGCACCGGAAGGAAACCGGACAGCTGTCGGTGAGCATGCTCTGGGGATGTTGCTGTCCCTGTTTAATCACTTGAAAAAAGGAGATACTGAAGTCAGGAAAGGAATCTGGGACCGGGAAGGTAACAGGGGAATCGAATTGACAGGTAAAACGGTCGGGATTATCGGTTATGGTAACAATGGAAGTGCTTTCGCAAAAGTACTCAGAGGATTCGACTGCCGGATTCTTGCATATGACAAATACCGAACAGGTTTCGGTGATGAATTTGTGGAAGAATCAAGCTTAGAAGAAATATACAAACAAGCAGAAATTATTAGCTTTCACATTCCGCAAAACGGAGAAACAATTCACTGGGCAAACCCTGCCTTTTTTGAGCAGATAAATCACCCGTTTTATCTGATTAATTTATCCCGCGGGAAAATTGTTCAGACAAGCGCGTTAATGGATGCTATTGCCTCAGGAAAAGTGAAAGGCGCAGTTCTGGATGTCCTGGAATATGAAAGTTCCAGCTTTGAAAATGTATTTTCAGGTCAACTTCCTCCCGATTTCCAACGATTGCTGGAAAGTGAGCAGGTACTATTGTCTCCGCATGTAGGAGGGTGGACAAACGAAAGCTACTACAAACTGAGCAGTGTGCTGGCAGATAAAATTGAAGCAGCCTATTTTACCTATTAATATACTACCTTTAAAAAGGTATTTTGCTTGCTTTTGAATCAGATTCGGGCACGTCTTATGAGTGCTTTAATGATTTAATTCTAATTTAGTTTGCTCAACTAAAAATTCATAAATAATGGAGAATCAGAATAAATTAGCGTTCCTGTGGTTGTTGACAGTGATTGGAATGATTTTGCATTTCAATTACCACATCGGAGGTATTTTCTATGGGATTGATGTAGTACGACCCGATGCTGACGGAAAAGAAACAACAGGAGTGTTGATCATCAGAAATGTATTCTATCACCTGCCCATGTTGTTTATTGTTGCCATTTTATACTTGAAAAGTAAATGGTTTAAATGGAAAATGTTCATTCTTAGTTGTGTGTATGCATTGGCGCATGCAGCTCATTTGTTTGGAGAGTTTCGACATGAAGCAATCAACCCCTCACAGGTTTCATTGCTTTCAGTTGTCTTTGTTATTGCCGTTCTGTTGGTCATTGAACACTTGAAAGTGGTGCGGTCAATCACCGCTAAATAAGCATTTTTTCACTTTGATGTTTTGTTTCTTTTGGATCAAAGTCAAAAGAAAATAAAATAATTGAATAGCACCTTTTTTGATAGTTACTGCGATTTTTATACTGTAAACTTGGGATTTAGCACAAATAGGCGTATTTTTATCATTCGATTTTATGGAATGTTTTATTGTTCAGCATCACAATAGAAACAATAAAATACTGAATTATGAGAAAATTGATGATTGCGGTTCTATTGATGACAGGGTACTCATCGTCCGCGCAGGTTGCATTAGGAGAAATACAAGGATATTTGGTTGAAAAATCTACCAAAGAACCGGTACCGCTTACACATGTTTTTATTCAGGATCTTGACAAAATTTATCGGGTTTTGTCAGACGAAGAAGGGATGTTCCGGATCAGTGCCATTCCTGCCGGGAGTTACACACTGCAAATTCGTTACGAAGGAGATACAATCAAGGTAGATCCGGTACAAATTAAAATGAATTCAATAACACAATTGGGGAAAATTGAGTTGGCACCGGTTCAGCAATTAGGAACAGTATATATCACACCAGGTGTTCGGTTGATAGACGGTGATTTACCTATTCCTCAGTTGACGGGTGATGAAATTGCGAAAAGTGTTGCAAAATTTGATCCGAAAGGGCTTATCACATCCATGTCTTCAGAAGTACGTTTGACAGAAGACGGGAGTTTGGTATTCCGCGGAGCGCGAAAAGGAGATATGATTTATATGGTGGATGGAATTAAAGCCAATGATGTGGTAAATATCCCAAGTTCTGCTATCGGAAATATGATGGTCTACACAGGAGCTTTACCTGCAAAGTATGGTGATACATTGGGAGGAGTTGTAGTGGTGGAAACAAAAAGTTATTTTGACCTCTACCGCGCCTGGATGGCAGGAAGATAATTAAAAAAGGCTTTGGAAACGAAGCCTTTTTTAATGTATATACAACTCAAATACTAGTTGTTTGCTTTCTCTGAAATATAATTGCGGATGTCCAGCAAAAAATCAATATCTTCTTCTATTTTATTCCCGATAACCACCACATTTGCCCCCGCTTTATGAAGTGCATTAATCTGCTCCAATGATTTTACCCCACCTCCGATAATCAGCGGTTGTCCAAGCTCTTTCAACGCTGTGACCATCGAAACGGAAACAGCATGTTTTGCCCCGCTACCTGCATCCAGAAACAATGCCTGATGCCCGATTAACTTCCCTGCGAGAGCAGTGTTATACGCAATGGACAGCTGATTGTGCGGAATAGGTGTGGTTTGACTAACATACGCCACGGATGAATGACTCCCGCCATCGATCAACAGGTAGGAAGTAGAAATAACTTCTGTTTTGCTTTCAATAATTTTTTGAGCTGCCTGAACATGGTGACCGATCAGGTAATCCGGATTGCGACCCGAAATAAGATTCAGCAACAAAATTCCATCTGCTTTTTCTGAAACCTGATGTGCCGATCCCGGGAAGATAACCAACGGGATGGTGATCAACTGTTTTAGTAATCCAATCGTTTGTTCAAATTCTTTCTCACTGACAGTGCTTCCACCCACAAATACAAAATCAACTCCCGAAAAATGGATTTTTTCTACCAAACTGCGAATGACTGCCTCTGATTGGCATTTTTCCGGGTCGATCAGGATAGCAATCTGACCGGGTTGTTTAAATTGTTCGGAAATCTTCATCGTGAATACAAATCAGTATGGTTAATGGTGATAATGATATTATCAACAACTTTCGAAGTCAAATTTACGTATTTTTTTTGTGCATCGGTATGAATTGAACACAGAAACTGATCGTGCTCGATAACAGATTCAATCAGGAGGTCCCGTTTAAAAATGAGTCCTTTTCTTCTTGCCAGTTTTAAAAGAGATTCTTTACACGACCAGGCACGCGTCATTGCCAATGCATCTCCGGTATTCAGAAAACAGGATTCATCTGAATTAATAAACTTGGATTGGAGCCGTTGTGCTTTATTGCTCATCGGTTCAATATCTAAACCAATCATGTGATCAGTACAAACAGCGATGGCGGAAGCTCCTTTGCAATGGCTCACCGATATGTGTGCGGCATTTTCAATAAAAGGAGCACCTTCTTTGTTGTACTGAATCAGTGTATCCGGGAAAATGGTTTCTTTCAATATACGTGTTGCGACATATTCCATTCTTCGTTTTTCACTGGAGAATGTTTGCAAACGTGCATGTTCAACAGGATGAAGAATGTGAAAAAAATCTTCAATTGGAAAATGATTGTATTTAATAACGTATACAATACTGCCGCCAATAGAAACATTTTCAAGTGTAAACATATGCGTAAAGCTAACTATTTTTTCTTTTTAGTTGATTATTGAGATTTGATTAACGGTATTGCTGTTTGATTGTTTGGTTTGAATAACTATTTAAAGTGTATAAATCTGCGTTTTAAGGTGTTTTTAGACATGTATAAAAGGGAAAAAAAATGACTTTAAAAATTAGTTTTTATTCATTCTTTTCTTCTACATTTGTTAACGAAAGTTAAGTAAATGTGAATTTTATTTTTTTTAACAAATAGTTAATACCAAGATAAAATTTCTATATTTACCGCTTCATTGGCAAAAAATAAGTTAAAAAAATAGACTGTACTTATGTTAAGAAATCTACATTTGTTGATTGTAAGTGTATTGTTGTCAGCGGCTTATTCCTTTTCTCAATCCGGTTTAGGAACGATTAGAGGATCCGTTGTTGATGGCGACACGAGAGAACCGATCGCATTTGCAAAAGTGTTGCTTTTGCAAGATGGAACGGTTAAAGGAGGTGCAAACACCGACGATGAAGGGAAATTTCAGATCAATTCCATTTCTCCGGGTTCTTACGATGTTGAAGTAAGAAACGAGGGGGATGGCTATCAACCTACTGCATTGACAGGGGTGATTGTAAATGCTGAAAAAATTACCTTCCTGGAAAACATGGAAATTTCCAAACCTTCTGATGTAAAGCAGATTGATGAAATGGTGATTGTTGCCTACAAAGTTCCACTGATCGATAAAGATGGTGGAGCATCAGGGGCAACTGTTACACGTGAAGACATCGCTCGCTTACCTGTTCGTTCTGCTGCAGGTGTTGCACAGACAGTCGGAGGGGTGAACACCGACGAAGGAGACGGATCAATCAGTGTCCGTGGTTCCCGTTCAGATGCTACCTACTATTATATAGACGGTATCAAAGTGCGTGGATCTTCTAACCTTCCAAAGTCAGCAATTGAAGAGGTATCTGTCATCACCGGAGGTTTGCCTGCAAACTACGGGGATGTTACCGGAGGGGTTATCTCCGTAACAACAAGAGGTCCTTCTTCTAAATTCTTCGGAAGTTTGGAAGGTGTAACTTCTGGTTTTTACTTTAAAGGAAAAGACAAGGACGGATACGACGGAAAAGTTTACGGATTGGATAAGTACGCATATAACATGGTGGAAGGGATGTTCTCCGGACCATTGTTTATGAAGAAAGATTCAACGGGAGCTAAAGTGAAGCCTATCTTAGGGTTTTTGCTTTCTGCCAACTACCTGAACGAAGTAGATAACCGTCCGTTGAATGGAGGAAGCTACCGTATTAAAAAAGATATCAGAGACTCACTGATGGAGTCCCCGCTTGTATTGAACTCTTCCGGTAACGGAACATTCTACAGATCTTCTTTGTTGCGACAAGATGATTTTGAAAATACGAAGTGGAGAATGAATGCAAGAAGCCAGACACTTTCTGCGCAAGCAAAAATTGATGTGAATACAGGGCCTTCTGTGAATCTTTCTTTTGGTGGTTCCATGAACTACTTCGACAGAAGCTTATACGACAGAAACAGTTCCCTGATGAACTTCCAAAACTTCGGTACTGCAAAAAACATGGACTGGAGGGTTTTTGGACGTTTGACACAACGTTTCTCAAACAACAGAGAAGGATCTGCTTCTAAAGTGAAGTCAGCGAACTATTCATTGATGGTTGACTATTCACAGTCGCGTCAACGATCATATGATCCGAAGCACGGATTTAAAATCTTTAATTATGGTCACGTTGGTACATTCCGTTCCAATTATGACACAAGCCTTGTGTTCGTAGATTCATTGAATGCATACGTTCAACAAGCTGTTCCATTCCAAAATGGAGTTACATTTGAATCTTCTGAAACAAACCCTGGATTGTCTTCGTTGACAAACCAATACTATGACTTGTTTGGAAGTGCAACAAACTTCGATATGTTAAGAGACAGAAATGCATTGTTGAATGGTGATGCTCCGATTTCTGTTTATCAAATCTGGAATAACCTGGGTACTCCTTATAATGGTTTTGGTATCGTTGAAAACAACCAGTTCCGTGTAACAGGTTCCGGATCTATCAACATCGGCGGACACTCTTTATCATTAGGATTTGAATACGAACAACGAACTGACCGTGGATGGGGAGGAGGAGACAATGGTCCTCTTGGAATCTGGTCACATGCTCGTTTGTTGATGAACAGCCATATTTCTGAAATTGATGTAAACAACCCGACGATCATTCAGGAAGGTGCATATAGAAAAATTTATTACGATCGTTTGAATAAAGGATATGCTGCTTCAAACGGTGGTGTATATGGAGGGGCTCAAAGTGGAGCAACAGGAGGACAAGTTGATTACCAGTCATTCTTTGATTACAATGTGAGAAAAGAATTGGGATTGAATCCTGGAGGAAATGATTATGTAGATATTGATTCATATGATCCAAGTATGTATAATTTCTCCATGTTCTCTCCGGACGAATTATTGAATAATGGTAATTCATATGTAACATACTACGGATACGACCATGCAGGAAACAGAGTAAAAGGTCGTACAGATATCGATAAGTATTTTACGGAATTTGATGAGAACGGGAACTATAAGCGTTTTGTTGGAGCATTCCAACCGACATACATTTCCGGATACATCATGGACAAATTTGCATTCCGTGACTTAGTATTCAACGTTGGGGTACGTGTGGACATCTTTGATGCAAACCAACCGGTATTGAAGGACAAATATTTGTTCTACAATGCACTTACTGCAGGAGAAGCACGTGAACGAGCAAATACAGGAGGACAAGATTATGATTGGGTTGTTGTTCCTCAATCAATCGGCGACGATTATACAGTTTATGTGGATGATGTTGCTGCTCCTACAAAAATCAACGGATATAGAAGTGGTGATACATGGTATAATTCAAACGGAGATCAAATCGAAGATCCTGCGGTACTGAGAGGTGCAGGAGGAATTGCTCCTTGGTTGCAAAACCCGAACCAGGGATCTATCAGCAGCGATGCGTTTGAAGATTATAAAGCGCAGGTGAGTGTGATGCCTCGTATTGCATTCTCATTCCCGGTTTCTGAAGAGTCTTCATTCTTTGCTCACTACGACATCTTAACAAAACGTCCTACAACAGGAGTACGTTTCGATCCGTATGAATACCAGTTTATTCAAACAAGAGGTGCTGCAATCAATAACTCTAACTTGAGACCTGAAAAGACAATTGACTATGAATTAGGGTTCCAGCAAGTATTGACAAGAACGTCTTCCATCAAAATCTCAGCATTCTATCGTGAGCAAAGAGATAACGTTCAGTTGATCAACGTTGTTGAAGCATATCCTGCAACTTACAGAACATTTGGTAACAGAGACTTTGGTACGGTAAAAGGATTGACAATTGCTTACGACTTAAGAAGAACAGGAAACATCCGTATGACAGCAGCCTATACATTGCAGTTTGCTGATGGTACAGGTTCTGATGCGACATCTATGGCAGGTTTGATCAACGCAGGTTTACCAAACTTACGTGCGATCTTCCCGTATTCATTCGATCAACGTCATGCATTTGCTATCTCTTTTGACTACAGATATGGAAAAGGAGCTGATTACAACGGACCGAGAATTAAAGACTTCCAGGTGTTGGCTAATACAGGTTTGAATATCATGACAAACATCTATTCAGGAAATCCATACTCTAAGAAACTGGATATCGTGAACGAAGGGATGTTTACACAAATCGCTTCAGGTTTGGATGGTACTACAAACGGATCAAGATTGCCATGGTCTTACCGATTGGATATGCAGTTGGACAGAACATTTGACATCGAAATCGGAAAAACAGATGATAAAAAACGCGTTACATTCCTGAATGTATACTTACGTGTTACAAACTTGTTCAATCAAAAGAATGTCTTGAGTGTTTATCGTGCAACGGGTAACTGGAACGATGACGGATACCTGGAAGCTGCAAACAGCCAGGCATCTATCCAGACACAGCAGGATGAGCAATCATTCAGAGATTATTATTTGATGAAAATTCAAAACCCTTTTAACATTAGTGCGCCTAGAACAATTCGTTTAGGGGTTAAGTTTGACTTTTAATTCATTCTAATAGAAAAAGTATGAAAAATTATATTAAAACTACCTGCATAATTGGAGCGTTTACCTTGCTCGCAAATATGTCCCTGGCGTATTTATACACAGGAGGTAGTAATATCGGACAACAAGGTAACAAGCCGAATGGGGCTTCGGCAAATACCGGGGGACCAAAGAGTGCAGGTTGTACTCCGGCGGTAAGAAAATACATCCTGGAATTTAATGACGTGTCTGCCCTGCTCGAAATGGGAGGGGTACTATTTGAAGACCGTCAAAAAGGTGTAGCTGCCTACGAAGTTCCGAAAGGAGGTGGTGCAAGAGCAATCTTTGCCGCAGCTTTGTGGATGGGAGGTACCGATGAAAACGGACAGTTGAAGTTAGCAGCAGTTCGCTTCCGACAAGTAGGAAATGACTTCTGGGGAGGACCATTGACTGTAGCTATTCCGCATCACCCGAATGTTAACTATGATCCGTTATTGCCGGTAGGTGATAATACGGTGAGACCTTATGGTGATGGAAATATTTCGGCTACAGAGTGTGCTAAATATGATAAATTTTTCCCGATTAATAAAGCAGCTGTTATTCGTTTCAGCTTGTGGTGGGAAGCATGTATCGATCCGAATGCTCCTGCGGGATCATGTGAGTTGATCGAAGAAGAATCGATACCGACAAATGAGGAGTTGGCAGCAATTACTGAATGGCCTGCACATGGTGATGAGTCGTTGTTACAGGATTACTATTTGGCTCCTTTCTACGATAGAGATGAAGACAGAGTATACGATCCGATGGAAGATGGAGATTATCCTTGGTACGATGATATCTTGGGACGAGATGATGTAACGTGTGGCGTTGACCGTCGTGTTACTCTATTTGGTGACCAAACAGTATGGTTTGTTTTCAATGATAAAGGAAACGTGCACACTGAATCTCAAGGTGAACCAATCGGTATGGAGATTAGAGCACAGGCTTTTGCATTCGCAACTTCTGATGAAATCAACCGAATGACATTCTACAATTATGAATTGATTAACCGTTCTACACAAACATTGACAAATACGTTCTTCTCACAGTATGTTGACCCGGATCTAGGGTATTCTGCTGATGACTATGTTGGATGTGATGTTTCAAGAGGACTTGGTTATGCATACAACGGAGATGCGTTCGATGAGACAAACGGTTCTCAGATCGGTTATCAGGCAAACCCTCCTGCAATTGGAGTTGACTTCTTTGAAGGGCCTTACCAGGATCCGGATGGAAGAGATAACGTAGGTCCTGTATATGATGAAAATACACAAACATGGATAATACCTTCAGTTGCAGCAGCTATTGCAGATACAGGTATTGTATACAGAGGTATCGGAACGGGATATGGTGATAGCATTGTTGATAACGAGCGTTTTGGTATGAGACGATTTACATACTTTACAAACCCTCCGGGAGCAATTTACCCATACATTGACCCTTCAGTAGCAAATCAGTATTATAACTTTATGTCCGGATTCTGGGCAGATGGATCTAACATCACATTCGGAGGTACCGGTGCGAATGGTTCAATCTTGACAGATTACGTATTCCCTGGAGATTCTGACCCGTTACATTGGGGTACTGCAGGAATTGATCCTGGAAACTCACAACCATGGACAGAAGCACAAGCTGGTAACGCTCCTGGAGATAGACGTTTTGTACAGTCAGCAGGTCCGTTTACATTGGTTCCGGGAGCAATGAACAACATTACAGTTGGTATCGTTTACGGACGTGCTGCGGGTGGTGATTTGATGGCTTCTGTTGAAGTAATGAAGATCGCAGATACAAAAGCACAGGCATTGTTTGATGCATGTTTTAGAATCTTGGATCCGCCAATGGCTCCGAAATTAGAAATCCAGGAGTTGGAAAATGAATTGATCCTGATGATCTCAAACCCTTCAACTTCAAATAATAAAGGTGAGACATACGAACAAGTTGATGATATCAATATTCCGATCAATGCAGTGGACAGAACATACAACTTTGAAGGATACCAAATCTATCAGTTGGTTGATGAGTCTGCCTCAGTAGCTGATTTACAGGATGAGTCGAAAGCACGATTGGTTGCTCAGTGTGACTTGGAGAATGATATTAAAGATTTGTATAATTATACGTTAAATGAACAATACGGATTCATTCAGGGAAGAAGAATGGTTCAGGCAGCGAATAAAGGAATTCAACATTCATTCAAATTGTCAACAGATGCCTTTGCAATTGGAGACAATCGATTGATCAACCACAAGACGTATTATTATGTTGCCATAGCTTATGCGCATAATGAATTCTCGCCGTATGATCAAAATGACCCTACAAAACTGGAAGGACAAAAGATTCCATACGTATCTTCCCGTTTGTCGTATGACGGTAACAATATCAGATCCGTTCCGGCAGTACCACACAACCCGAAACCGGAGTTGGGAGGAACATACCAGTATGTTGCATACGGTACAATGCCGAGAATTACAAGAATTGACGGTCACGGTAATGGTAACAACAGATTGGAGTTGACTGCTGAATCTCACAATACCATTTTGAAAAATGGTTCATTGGATAAAGTAAAATATAACTTCGGTGGAGGACCAATCAATGTGAAAGTGATTGACCCGCTTAATGTTGCCGGAGGTTATTATGAAATCTTATTCAGAGATTACATGCCGGATAACATTACTAATTCTGCAGATACAGCACGTTGGATCATTAACCGCTACACAAGCGAAGGAGGTCAGTTTATTGAATCGGTGACCAGCGAACAGAAAATTATCGTAAATAATGAGCAATTGATTCCGGAATGGGGAGTATCTGTTCAGATAACGCAAAAGAAGTATACTCCTGGATCAGGAAACGCTTCTACAAACTTTGCGGATCCGATTTCTGCAACCCTTACTTTTGCAGATAGCTCGAAAAGATGGTTAACAGGTGTTACAGATAACGATATTTACGAGCCTACAAACTGGATTCGTTCGGGAACAAATGCGGCAGGTGAAAATAACCCAACAGCAGTTCCTTGGTTAAACCCGATAAACTACGCGGATGAAACAGGTGCAGATGACCAGCAGGTGTATGAAAAATTACTGAATGGTACGATCGCTCCGCATAGAGTTACTGGTTACAATGTTGAATTTATGCCAATGGCATACTCTCCTAACATTAGCAACCCGGCATACTCAAAAGGACTGGCTTCTATATCTTACTTACCAAGTGTAGACATCATCATCACTTCTGATAAGAGTAAATGGACACGTGTACCTGTAATTGAAATGGGACGTGATGCTAACCTGACATTCGGAGGTGCGAGAGCGGGTGAAATGAGAAAGAGTCAGAGTGTTGACAAATTCGGTAACGATGAGCCGGGACCTGGAACAGGTATGGGATGGTTCCCTGGTTATGCAATTGATTTGGAGACAGGAGTTCGTTTACACATGGCTTTCGGAGAAAACTCTTATATGTCTTATGACGGTGGTAGAGATATGATCTGGAATCCTACATCACGTATGATTGACCAAAATGGTAACTATGTAATGGGTGGTGTACAACCAATCTGGGTATTCGGAGTGAAGTCAAGAACAATCAACGGATTGACAAATCACTTGAGAGACATGGAGCCATATAACCCGCAAAACGAGTCGGTTAACTTCCTGGAACAACAATTGAGAAATATTGAGTCAAATACAGGAAACTTGAATGAACTGGCGCGAATTGTATACGGTAACTTAGCTTGGATTGCCTATCCGTTACTTGCTCCGGGACAACAATTGTTGGCAACAGATGTAACAATTAAGTTACGTGTGAACAAAGAATACAAAAATTACGTAGCAACAAATGACAATCAAGGTCGTCCGATGTATTCATGGAACATGGATGAAATTGCAACGAAAACGGGTAGCCGTGATGCACTTTCTGAAATCCTGGATATGATTAATGTTGTTCCAAACCCTTATCTGGCATACTCAGAGTATGAGAAGAGCAGACTGGATACACGTGTGAAAATCACGAACCTTCCGGATCAGTGTACAGTGAAAATTTACACATCTAATGGTAAATTGATCCGTACCTTTAAGAAGGACAGCCCGGTAACATCTATAGATTGGGATTTGAACAACCATCAAAGAATTCCTGTAGCATCTGGTATGTACCTGATACATGTGGATGTTCCGGATGTGGGAGAAAGAGTCTTGAAGGCTTTCATTGGAGTACGTCAGGTTGACTTACAAGGAATTTAATCATCTATTAAGACTTAATTGAAGAAAATGAAAAGTTCAATTTTAAATATTAAAGCGTTGTTAATCTGTGGAGCCATCGTAGGTGGCTTCACAGCAAACGCCGGAAATGAGGACAGGGTAGGTCAGGCAGGTGCTGCTCACTTATTGATTAACCCGTGGGCCAGAAGTTCTGCTATGGGTGATGTAGGAATCTCGTTTACCAATGGATTGGAAGCTACTTTTACGAACATTGCCGGGTTGGCATCTACGAATAAGACACAAATCAAGTTTAATTATACAAACTGGATGGGGTCTATGACAGGTGTTTCCCTGAACAGTGCAGGTATTGCTCAAAGATTAGGAGGATCTTCTGTTATTGCAGTAAGTATTCAGTCCCTGAATTATGGAGATATCATGATCACTACAGTTCAGAACCCTGAAGGAAATATCGGTACATTCTCTCCACGTGCAAATGTGTTCAACGTAGGATATGCACACACATTCTCAGCTTCTATTTCAGGAGGTATTAATGTGAAAGTAATTTCTGAAAATATTTCTAACCTGAAATCTACAGGAGTTGCTATCGATGCGGGAATTCGTTACGTGTCAGGAGAACAAGAACAATTAAAGTTCGGTATCGCCTTGAAAAACGTAGGACCTACAATGAAGTACAAAGGAGATGGTTTAAATACACAGGTGCAGTACCTGACATCCAGCTTCATCGGATCGTTGGAACAGCGTACAGCTACATTTGAAATGCCATCTTTATTGTCCATCGGAGGTTCATACGATTTCATCTTCAACGAGAAAAACCGTTTGATCCTTGGACTTGGTTTTACAGCTAATTCATTCTCTTATGACCAGTTTCGAATTGGTTTAGATTATGGATTTTCTTCCGAAAAAGTTGCATTCAACCTGAGAGGTGGTTATGTGTACGAAAAAGGAATCTTCAATGCTGAGAACAGAGCAAACGCACTGATCGGACCAACAGCAGGATTTTCAGTTGACGCATTGTTAGGTGAGAAGAAAAGTGCTTTGGGAATTGAGTACGCAGCTCGATTTGCAGGTCCTTTTGGAATTATTCACACTGTTGGAGCGACAATCAGCTTAAAGTAAATAAAAATAATTACTATATTTGTATGACAAGAGAGTTCGATTCGGACTCTCTTGTTTTTATGTTAAAACGTACTGTTATGGCACAAATTAATTATTACACAGAAGAGGGATTACAAAAATTGAAAGATGAATTGCATGAAATGAAAACAGTGCAACGCCCTTCCATTTCAAATCAGATTGCTGAGGCACGAGACAAAGGAGATCTTTCAGAAAATGCAGAATACGATGCAGCTAAAGAGGCACAAGGGATATTGGAAATGAAGATTGCCAAGCTGGAAGAAATTATCAGCAATGCGCGCATCATAGATGATTCCAATATCGATAATTCTAAAGTATACATCCTTTCCAGAGTGAAAATTAAGAATGTTGCCAACGGAATGGCAATGGAGTATTTGCTTGTTGCAGAAAACGAAGCGGACCTGAAAGAAAAGAAAATTTCAGTTGAATCACCGATAGGTAAAGGATTGTTGGGGAAAGCTGTCGGAGAAATTGCAGACATCCAGACACCGAATGGGATTGTTAAGTTTGAAATCGTTGAAATCACCCGGTAATGGCTTCTATCTTCACCAAAATTATCAATAAAGAACTACCGGCATATATTGTTGCAGAAAACGATCGGTTCCTGGCATTTTTAGACATCATGCCCTTGAAAAAAGGACATGTGTTGGTCATTCCTAAGGAAGAGATCAATTACATCTTTGATGTGGAAGATGAATTGTTGGGAGAAATGATGGTGTTTGCAAAAAGTGTTGCCGTTAAAATCAAGAAAGTTGTTCCTTGCAAACGCGTAGGAGTAGCTGTGATTGGTCTGGAAGTGCCACATGCACACATTCACCTCGTTCCGATCGATGAAATTGGGGATATCAATTTTTCAAACCCGAAATTGCAGGTAGAAAAAGCGGAAATGGAACGCATTGCCGAACAGATTAAAAACGCTTAAATTGATTTAAAATACGATAGAGAAAAGCTCCTGAATGGGGCTTTTTCTTTTTTTAAGACTTTTTAGAACGATCCGGGAAACTATTTCACCGATTAATAGTATTTTTACTACTGAATTTTTAAACGATAATGAAATGATTGGATTATTGATTGCATTGGGAGTAGTTGTTATACTTGTTATCTGGTACATAGCAACAAACAACAAATTAGTAGCATTGAAGAACAATCGTGAAAACGCATTTGCTGACATTGATGTTCAATTAAAACAACGCCACGATTTAATTCCTCAGCTGGTTGGGGCCGTAAAAGGATACATGGACCACGAAAGCTCTGTCTTGACACGCATTACGGAAGCACGTTCAAAAGCAATGAGTGCAAACGATGTGAATTCAAAGATCGAAGCAGAAAAAGAATTGGGTGCAGCAATGGGAGCATTCAATATTCAGGTAGAAGCGTATCCGGATTTGAAAGCAAATACCAATTTCCTGCAATTGCAAAACGAAGTTTCTGATATTGAAAATAAACTGGCTGCGGTGAGAAGATATTTCAACTCTGCAACGAAAGAATTAAATACAGCAATTGAATCCATTCCGTCTAATATTGTTGCCGGTTTCAAAAAAATGACGGTTCAGCCGTTCTTTGATTTGGGACACGAACAACGTCAGCAAATGGATAAAGCACCGGAAATTAAATTCTGATTACCTGGATGAAATATGTAGGTTTACATACCCAGATCGGGAGAAATAACCGAAAGTCATTCTTATTACTGATTGCTTTCCCCGCACTGATTCTCATCGGGGTGTATGCAGTGCTGTATTTTTTGGGAAAGGGTGATTTTGATCTTGTTCATCAGCAGTTCCTGATCGTCTTTCCGATTGTATTAGCAGCGGTAGCTATCTGGTTTGTCATAGCGTTCTTTTTTCATACCAAACTGATCCAGATGGCAACTCACTCTGTTCCGTTAGAACGGAAGGAGAACATGCGTGTATACAACCTCACGGAAAACCTTTGCATGTCTGTCGGAATGAAAATGCCGAAATTGTTTATTATTGAATCAGGTGCTTTGAATGCTTATGCATCGGGGATCAATGAAAAGACCTATTCGGTCACATTAACCCGTGGAATTATTAATGCATTAACCGATGAAGAACTGGAAGGAGTGATTGCACATGAACTCACACACATTCGCAACAAAGATGTACGCTTACTGATTGTTACCATTGTATTTGTCGGAATCTTCGGATTGATCGTAGATGTTGCATTTCGTTCGTTTCTGTACAGCGGGAACACACGTAGAAAAAATGATAAAGACAATAGCGGAGCAGCCATGTTAATCATTTTATTAGTGGCTGTTGTATTGTATTTCCTTTCCATGATCTTCAAATTTGCTCTTTCCAGAAGCCGTGAATACATGGCAGATGCCGGGGCGGTTGAAATGACAAAAAATGCTCCTGCAATGGCCAATGCGTTGCGAAAAGTATCCGGAAATTCAAAGTTGGAAACAAGCAACGATGAAGTAAGAGAATTGTTCATCGATAACGATGACGACAAATCCAACAGCTTCTTTTCTGCTATTTCAAATATCTTTGCTACGCACCCTCCGATTGAGAAACGAATCAAAGTATTGGAACAATTTTAATCAACAAATAAACAGACGTATAAACAGCGAAAAATCATGATGCGGTTTTTTTACTTCATGCTCAAAATCACACTGCCTTACACAACACGGATTTACTATCCGAGGCAGAAACTGATAAATGAACCCAGGGAGCGATTTGGAAGAACAATCTATGTAAGTAATCACACGGCCTCTTTTATGGATCCGCTGGCAGTTGCCGGATTGAGAAGACCCATTGTCTTCTTTATGACCCGATCAGATGTGTTTACACCTGTCACAAAACCTATTTTGTGGGCCGCGCACATGCTACCGATATATCGTGAACACGATGGAGAGGATACAAAAGGGAAAAATGCAGAAGTATTTAAGAAATGTGCGAAAGTACTTTCATTTGGAAGAAACCTGTTGATCTTTGGAGAAGGATTTACCGATGATGTCTTTATCAGAAGATTGAAACCGGTAAAAAAAGGTGCCGTACGCATCGGTTTTTCCACGTTAGAAGAATTGAAGTGGCAAAAAAAGATCTATATCGCGGCAGTTGGATGTAATTATTCCGATCCCAATGAAATGAGAAGCGATTTGCTGATCGCAACATCCGATAAAATCTGCCTGAATGACTATAAACAGGAATACGAAGAAAATCCCAATAAAGTTATTACGGAACTAACACGCAGAATAGAATTGTTAATGCGTGAACAGATCACACACGTAGACAACAAAGAAATGGCTCCTTTTCATGAAAACGTAATGAAAATTACACGGAAAGGAATGAATGCCCGTTGCTCTGATACAACAATTCCATTGGAAAAAAGATGGAAATACTCACAACAACTGGCCAACTGGTTTAATGAACACGTTACTCCGGAGAAAGAAGACCTGATGGCATTGAAAAAAGACCTGGAATCTTATTTCTCCTTGCTGCGAAAGTTTCGCCTGGATGAAAAATACATCTATGAATACCAAACAAAGAACGGATCCAGAGCGAAAGAATTAATATTCATGCTGACCATGTGGCCGTTTGCAATTCTGGGATTGATTCACTGTGCCATTCCTTACATTCTGTGTAAGCGATTCGTCGAAAAAACATTCCGGAGAAAAGTATTTTGGGGCTCAGTAAAATTATTGACAGGAAAAATTTCCATGGGATTGTTAAACATTCCGTTTATCTTTCTGTTCTATAAGTTTATTTACCCGAGTTATTGGTTGGCATTTGCTTATTACCTCTGCATCGGATTATTCGGATTGGCAGCTTATATGTGGTTCCGCAACTTTAAAGCATTTAAAATTAAAGGTGCAATGAAGAAAATGGATATTAGTAAATTCTGGAAAAAAAGAACGGAATTAGCTGAAAAAATAAAGCAGTTGATCCCTGTGGCATAAACAGAATAATGAGCTAAGGTGCTGAAATATTGATTTCATCTCAAGTATAATTCAAATAGAACGCCCTTTGAATAAAAAAAATATTATTTTTGCATTTCGAAAAATTGATACTCAATGTTAGAAAACGTTACTTCAGAAGAAATTAAAAGACAGTTTAAGTCGAATAAGCGATTAAGACTCATCACATTTGCTGTGGGTGGGGCACTTGTTCTAATCGTAGGTTATTTGGTGTATTATCAATTTGTGAGCGTTCCGAAAAACAAGAAATCAGAAGATGCGTACTGGAACGGATTGAATCTGGCATCGAAAGATTCTACGGATATGGCAATTGAAGAGTTGACTGCGCAGGTTAAAAAATACGATGGATACAAAGGGGGTGAAAACGCTCAGTTCGTATTGGGACGTCAATACATGGAAAAAGGTGAATTCAATAAAGCACTTGAAACATTGGAGAAAGTGAAAGTAAGTGATACGTACCTTTCTGCTATGACATTGGGATTACAAGGTGATTGCTACAGCGAATTGAAAAAATACAAAGAGGCAGCAGGAAAGTATAAAGATGCAGCGAATGAAAGCATCAATGAATGGACAACACCAATGTACCTGTTCAAAGCCGGATTGTGTGCAGAGGAATTGCAAGACTTTGATTCAGCGTTGAAATTGTACGAAGAAATCAAAAACGATTATACAACATTTGCGAACAACAAAGCAATTGATAAATACATCGCAAGAGTATCGAACTTGAAAAAATAATTTGTTATGGCAACAGCGAATCGCAACTTGTCAGAATACAACAAGGACTTTGTTCCAAATGGTGCCGATTATAAAATCGGCATTGTTGTTTCTGAATGGAATGAATCCATTACCCTTAACTTACTGGAAGGAGCTAAACAAGCATTGCTCGACAATGGAGTGTTGGAGGAACACATCGTGGTGCGGTTTGTTCCCGGTACATTTGAATTACCGTTGGGTTCCCAGTTTTTCTGCGAAATGACCAACGTGGATGGCGTGATTGCCATCGGTGTGGTGATCCAGGGAGAAACGCGCCATTTTGATTTTGTGTGTGAAGGTGCTACATCAGGAATCAAAGATGTGATGTTGAAGTACAACAAGCCGGTAAGCTATTGTGTATTGACAGATAATAACATTCAACAGTCGATTGACCGTTCAGGTGGAAAACATGGCAATAAGGGAGTGGAATGTGCCATTGCCTGTATAAAAATGATTGATCTGTACCGTTCGTTCAGAAAATAATTGATTATGACACTCATCAAATCCATTTCAGGAATCAGAGGAACAATCGGAGGAAATGTAGGTGAAGCACTTACACCGGTTGATGCAGTTCGTTTCGCAGCTGCTTACGGAACCTGGTTGAAAGAAAATAATTCCGGAAAACTAAAAGTGGTTATCGGACGGGATGCCCGCATTTCCGGCCGGATGATTTCTGACCTTGTTGTTTCAACATTGGTAGGATTGGGAATTGATGTTCTTAATTTAAACCTGTCTACCACACCGACAGTAGAAGTAGCCGTTCCGATGGAAAAAGCCCATGGAGGAATTATTCTGACGGCGAGTCACAATCCGAAACAATGGAATGCACTGAAGTTGCTCAACAGCAAAGGAGAATTTATTTCCGGAGAAGAAGGGCAGCGTGTACTGGAAATTGCTGAAGCAGATGCATTTTCATTTGCAGAAGTAGACGACCTGGGAAGTGTCACCAACAATGATACATATCTTCAAAAACACATTGATGCTGTTTTGGCATTGCCACTGGTAGATAAAAAAGCCATTGAAGCTGCTGATTTCTCAGTTGTAGTGGATGCGGTGAACTCTACCGGAGGAATTTTCGTTCCGGCACTGTTGGAAGCGTTAGGAGTAAAAAAAATCACACGCTTGTATTGTGAACCTACCGGACAGTTTCCTCACAACCCGGAGCCGCTTCCGGAACATCTGACGGATCTGGCTGAAAAGATCAAAGAAGTAAATGCGGATCTGGGAATTACCGTCGACCCGGATGTGGATCGTCTGGCAATGGTGTGCGAGGATGGAAGTATGTTCGGAGAAGAATACACCCTGGTGGCGGTTGCCGATTATGTATTGACACACACACCCGGAGCTACGGTTTCCAATTTGTCTTCCACACGTGCGTTACGCGATGTGACGGAAGCGAGAGGATTGTTGTACACTGCAGCCGCAGTAGGAGAAGTCAACGTTGTTCAAGCAATGAAAGCGACCAATGCTGTAATCGGAGGTGAAGGAAACGGAGGGGTCATTTATCCGGAATCACACTACGGACGCGATGCATTAGTCGGAATTGCTTTGTTTTTAAGCCATCTGGCACACAAGAAAATGACAGTTTCACAACTCCGGGATAGTTATCCGAAATACACCATTTCAAAAAATAAGATCGAATTGACTCCGGAAATTGATGTGGATGCCATCTTACACGGGATGGCTGAAAAATATGCTTCAGAAGAAGTTGATACAACGGATGGTGTAAAAATCTATATCGGGAAAGAGTGGGTACACTTGCGTAAAAGTAATACGGAACCGATTATACGTATCTATTCGGAAAGCGAAAACGAGGTAAAAGCGAATCAACTGGCAGAGAAAATTATCACAGAGATCAGGGAAATGATCTAACGTTTAGGGTATTTCAGTATTTTTGTATCAAAAGATCTACTATGAGATACCTGATGCTAATAGTTATTCTACAGATTTCCTGCGCAACTTTTTCACAGATTTTAAAACCGGGATTCAGTAAAGAAGAATACAAAGAACTGATGTACGTATCAACACGGAGCACAGCAAACCCCGATTATTATAATAAATTTCCCGAACCTGCTGATTTTAAAATGGTCTACCAGTCACAACCGATCGGCTTGGATAACCTGTGGGATTTTTGGGTGTCTGAAGATAAACGGGCTGTAATCAGTATCAGAGGAACAACTTCAAATTCAGAAAGCTGGTTGGCTAATTTTTATGCAGCAATGGTTCCCGCAAAAGGGAAGTTACAATTGCCCGAAAACAAAGAATTTAACTACGAACTTGCCCTTTCTCCCAAAGCAGCCGTTCATGTCGGATGGTTGTTGAGTACAGCATACCTGTCAGAAGAAATTGTTCCTAAAATCAAGGAATACTATCAACAAGGAATCAAAGATGTGGTCATCACAGGACACAGCCAGGGAGGTGCGATCTCCTTTTTGCTAACAGCGCACTTGTACGGATTACAGCGTAACAATGAATTACCTGCAGATATTCGTTTCAAAACGTATTGCAGCGCAGCCCCCAAGCCGGGGAATTTATATTTTGCATACGAGTACGAAGCAATGACGGCCGGAGGTTGGGCATTTAACGTTGTAAACGCAGCCGATTGGGTGCCGGAAACACCGATATCCATCCAGGCAGTGAATGATTTTAGTGAGGTAAACCCGTTTGTGAATGCGAAAAGTGCAATAAAAAAACAGAAATTCCCCAAAAATATGGTATTGCGGCATGTGTACAATCAGCTGGAAAAGCCAACCAGGAAAGCACAAAAAAAATATGAGCGCTACCTGGGGAAAATGACTTCAAAAATCATCAGTGAAACGATAGAAGGATATGTAGCTCCCGAATTTTATCAAAGTAATCACTATGTGCGGACCGGAATAACAATTGTTTTATTGCCGGATGAAGAATATTACATAAAATATCCGAATGATCCTGCCCAGATTTTTATCCACCACCCGCATCCCCCATACCTGGAGTTGCTGGAAAGATTACCTGATTGATTCTGGTTGTGTACAAAGGAATGGGGAGATTGAATCATTTTTTATCAAAATGATGTTCATTTAACTGTATCCACACTGTAGTTTTTCAAAAAGTAACCTCATGAAAATTTGCGTACTGTTTTTACTGTTTGTCTATACACTTACCAGTTCGTTTAGTCAAAACACGCAGGTAATCAGCGGTACAATTACAGAACAGTTTACATTGCAACCCATTCCGTTTGCAAAAGTAGAAGTAGTAGGTACGGAATACCGGACGGTTGCGGATACAGGAGGTTATTTTGAGCTACAAAACATTCCCATCGGAAGGATTAACCTACACATTTCTGCAGCAGGTTACAAATCCGCTCATTTGTCGAATCTGGAACTGTTGACCGGAAAGCAATTGGTGCTGACGATTGAATTGACAGAAGAGATTACTTCACTGGAAGAAGTAACGATCGTTTCGGATGACAAACAATACAGCTTCAACGAAATGATCAAAGTCAGTCGCAGGCAATTTTCGATTGAAGAAAGCAAACGGTATGCAGGAAGTTTAAACGACATTCAACGCATGGCGAGTAGTTTTGCAGGAATTACTACTGCAAATGACCAGGTCAACGACATCATTGTGCGTGGAAATACACCTTCGGGAATGTTGTTTCGCCTCGATGGAATGAACATTCCTAATCCCAATCACTGGTCCATGCCCGGATCTGCCGGAGGAACAGTCAGTATGCTCAACAACAATGTGCTCCGCAATTCCGATTTTATTACAGGAGCATTCGCAGCGGAATACGATGCGTTTTCGGGTGTGTTTGATCTGCGGACACGGAACGGAAACTACAACAAGCACGAATTTCTGTTCCAATTAGGATTCAATGGGCTTGAGGCTGGGGCCGAAGGACCGATCCATCGCAAATCAAGAACGAGTTATTTGTTCAATTACCGGAAATCACTCCTGGAATTCCTGTCCTTATTCATGGAATTCGGAACAGGAACCGCTGTTCCGAAATACCAGGACTTCTTCTTTAAAATAAATGCTCCGACCAAAAAAGCAGGAACTTTTTCCTTTATTGCAATGGGAGGAACGAGCAACATTCACTTTACACCGGAAGAAGACAAGCAAAATAACTATACTTACGAAGATCTGAAAAGTGGCAGTAATACCGGAGTGATGGGGATTTCACACCAAATCTCGCACACGGCGAAGTATACCTTCAACACCTCTCTGATGGCGTCGGGAGTACTTTCCAAAACAACCATTGACAATACCTGGATCGATGCTGTCAGTTCTGATCTGGTCAGAGAACCGTTTGCCAACAATAAATTCCTCGATAGTAAGATTGAACTGAACCATTACACACACATCAAAGCCAACAGGAAAAACTATTTCAAGGCAGGATTTTATGTGGATTACTTCATGGGGAATTACACACAAGATGTCTTTCTGAATAAAATTCCCGGTACACCCAAATATTGGGTACGTGGAATTGATTATTCAGGAAACTATCTACAGACGAACGTATACCTCAATTATCTGCATAAATTCAACGACAAAATAGAATTGGTTTCCGGGGTTGCATACAAATACCTCACATTAACCAAGCGACAGGTTGCAGAACCCAAGCTGAGCGCAAGTTTTAAAACAGGACGTCGCGGAGCATTCAGTCTGGGGACAGGACTATATTCCAAAGCGCCTTCCCTTATTCATGCGAATGTGGTAGATGTACAATACGCGCCGGATGGAACAGTTGCGTCTTCTACTCGTCACAATACGGGATTGGATTACATGAAAAGTTTTCATTCAGTAGTGGGATATGATTTCTTCATTACTCCAAAACTACATGTAAAAACAGAAGTCTATTACCAGCGTTTGTACGATGTCATTACAGCAAAAACTGCTGCAGATACCCTTCCTGCAGATAATGTCTACACTTCTTTAAATGAATTTTCTTTTTCCTTTGAATCCATTCCAACCATTCTCGGAAACAACGGAACGGGTGAAAACTACGGTATCGAGCTGACTGTTGAACAGTTTCTGACAAAAGGATTTTATTTTCTGGTGACGGCAAGTGTGTTCAACTCCCGGTACAAGGCTGTTGACAATGTCTGGAGAAATACCCGTTTCAATAGTAACCTAGTGACCAACGCTCTTGCCGGGAAAGAATTTATTCTGAAACCGAAACTCAAACTATTGCTGGATCTGAAGGTCAATTACATGAAAGGAAACCGCTACATTCCGTTGCTTGAACAGCAATCAGTGGCGAGTAATGAAGCTGTTTATGACTATACGCAGGCGTATGAACAACGCCTTCCCGACTTCTTCCGGATGGATTTCCGGTTAGGGTTCAAATTTGAAGGAAAGAAAATCACACAGGAAGCGGCATTTGAAGCACAAAACCTGACGAACAGGAGAAATGTATACATGCAGCAGTATAACCCGAATACCGGTACCGTTGAAACACTTTATCAGAATGGAATTCTTCCGATGGGACTCTACCGGATTTACTTTTGATCTTATCAGAATAAACTTTTACTTTAAACTTTTCTACAAACACATTAAGATGTTCATTTACATTTAATAGTATCCCGATGACAGAGCGGGCTGATAGCATTTTTTCTCCTGGACTTTTTTGTAACTTTTTGGGGTGATGCCAAAAAGTTAGAGTTTGCTTTGTTCATCGCATGCCAGCGCTTTGCTTCCTTGCAGCATTTTTCTAACTTTGCAAAAAATCACACCAATGAAACTCCATTACAGAGAAACCGGCGAAGGAAAACCAGTTGTTATTTTACACGGATTATTTGGGAATTCAGATAACTGGCAGACACATGGAAAACGGCTGTCTGAGTACTTCCGTGTCATCATGGTTGACCTTAGAAATCATGGACATTCCGGTTGGAGTGATGAATTTTCGTATGAGCTAATGGCTGCGGACATTAAAGAACTGTTCGATGACCTGAACCTGGAGGATGTAATTTTACTGGGACATTCAATGGGAGGGAAAGTAGCAATGCTGTTTGCTCAGGAATATCCTGAATTACTGGAGAAACTGATTGTTGTAGATATGGGGATCAAATCGTATCCACCACATCACCAGCACATATTAGAAGCATTGAATACATTGGATTTATCAACCATTGATAACCGTTCGCAGGCAGAACAGCATTTGTCTAAATACATTGATTCAGATGGTGTTAAACAATTTCTGTTGAAAAATATCTATTGGATTGAAAAGGGAAAAATGGCGTGGAGAATGAATACGCCGGTGCTGGAAAAAGAAATGGACAATATTCTATCGGCGTTAGAACCCAAAGAATGTTTTGTACACACCCTGTTCATTCGCGGAGGATTGTCGCAGTACATTCTGGATGAAGATATTCCGGCCCTTGAGGATGCATTTCCGGATAGTGAATTGATTACAATCCCGGATGCCGGACACTGGGTGCATGCGGAACAACCGGAACCATTTATAGATGCCGTTCTAGGATTTTGTCTGCGATAACGGATGGAAAATCCAATGAAGAAAGTCGTAATTGCAGGAGCCGGACCGGCAGGATTAATGGCAGCTCATTTCCTGTCAAAGAATAAAGGTTTACAGGTCGATGTTTTTGACGCAAATAAAGCAATCGCCCGGAAATTTCTTGTTGCCGGACATGGTGGCTTCAACCTGACAAATGCAGAAACGACTGACACATTCATAGAAAAATACAATCATCCGTTTATAAAAGATGCTGTTCGAGCATTCTCTAATGAAGCTACAATTAGATGGCTTTCCGAAATTGGTGTCGAAACATTTGTCGGTTCAAGCGGAAAAGTTTTTCCTGAAAAAGGAATCAAACCCATACAAGTACTTACAAAATGGACCAGCTACCTGGAACAACAAAGGGTTGGAATACTTACAGGGCATCAATTGATTGATTTCAATGGTAAGGAGGCTGTTTTTCAAAACGGCGAAACAACCCTGAACGTCGCATACGATTACCTGATTCTTGCATTCGGTGGAGCTTCCTGGAAAAAAACAGGCTCAACTGGTGAATGGACGTCTTTGTTCACGGGAAAAGGCATTCAACTCGTACCTTTTCAGGCGAGCAATGCAGGCATTGTTCTTTCTGACTGGAATCCGGAGTTGGGTGGGGGAGTACTGAAAAATACCGGAATTTCTATTGATGGAGAATACAAATTTGGTGAAATAGAACTGACGGATTACGGGTTGGAAGGAGCTCCTGTGTATGCGCTGAGCAAAAAAGTACGGGAAGGTGCAACAGAGTTAGTGTTGAATCTGAAGCCTGTCTGGACATCTCAGCAGCTGGTTGAAAAATATGCTGCTTTCAAAGGTTCTAAAACGGATTTTTTGAATGCAATTAAAGTAGTAAAACCGGCAGTGAAATTATTGAAAAACTGTCTCTCGAGGGAAGATTTTACGGATGATGCACGTTTTCTGCGTGCGATTCATTACCTTGTTTTATCCATGGAATCATTGCGCCCGTTGGACGAAGCGATTTCTACCGTTGGAGGCATCTCAATGGACGAAATAACACCTTCTTTTGAATTAAACAACTATAAAAACCATTACTGCATTGGTGAAATGCTGGATTGGGATGCGCCGACAGGAGGTTACTTGTTACAAGCCTGTTTCGCCTCGGGATATGTGGCAGCTCAGTCTGTTTTGAATCAATAATCAGTCGATTCGCGGAAGATTTACCTTTTCCTGTACAATAAAACTCGTCGGATAAGTTGTTCCTACTTCAGCTTTCAGACGATCTGCTTCGAGTTGTGTTCTGAAATCTCCCACACGTAAAAAATAATTAGGTGCGCTATAAGTAACGTATGTTTCAATTTTTGGAAACGATTTGGCAAATTGCATGCGTGTTTGGTCAACTTTCGATTTTTCAGAATCAAAGAATAACTGCAAACGATAACCGTTGATCTGGACAGATGTGGCAGGAGGAACTACCTCTCCCTGCTTTTTTATCAGCTCATTGATGCGCGGATCTTTCACAACTTCAATATTTCCCTGGCTGTAAATAGCAGTATTTCCAAGTGAAAGGACCAATAAACAGAATAACAAAATCGTTTTTTTCATCTCCGGTTAATTACAAGTTCAAGTGTACAAAAGTAAAAATAATTATGATTTCCATAAATTTCCACGTTTTCTCTTTGTTAACAATCATTGTGCCAACACAGGTTTTTTTCGATGAGACTTCTATTCTGTTGAATTTCAAATTTTCGCTGAATCATCCGCGTCGTTATTTGATTTGAGCCAATTTTTAACTTTTATTTAGAATGGTTTTAAATTAACGTTTTTGCGAGGAAAAATGTCATCAAACTGTCATCAAAATGGGTTTATATTCTAAATTTGCTACCGCTGATTGCTATATAATTGGCTGTAAATAGGCATTTTTGACATGAAATTATCTAATACTCAAATGTTTAGAAAAATTAACAAATGGTGCGTGGGAGCATTAACAGTAGTGTTAATGACCGGCACATTCAACGCAAAAGCTCAGCCTGACGGAGCTACTTTATTTAAAAAGTGTGCTACGTGTCACAGCCCGTTTAAAGACGGGACAGGTCCGAAGCTGAAAGATGTTAGAGCAAAGTGGGCTGACGGAGGAGCAAAAGAAGGTTCAATCAATCAATGGGTGCGTAACTGGGAGGCTGCTGCTGCTGCTGATCCGTATGCTGCATCTGTAGCGAAAGTGAAGCCGACAAACATGGATAAATTCCCGGCTTTGACAGATGAAGAGATTGATGCAATTTTCAACTACGTTGATGCGCAGGAAGAGGTTAAGGCTCCTGGTGCTGGAGATGTTGCTACTGGTGGAGGTGCTGTTGTTGAAGAAGAGTCGTCTATCGGTTGGATCTGGATTATTCTGGGGATCGTTTTCGTAACAATCATTCTTTCTGTTGGAGGTGTTCGTCGTCAGTTGACAATTGCCAATGCAGAGCAGGACGGAAAAGATGTAGAGGAAGCTCCTTCTTATGGTGCTGAATTTAAAGCGTGGGCTTGGAAAAACAGATTATATGTAGGGATGGCTTCATTGGTGATCGTAATTTCACTGGTGGTTTCATTGTTCCTTGTTTTGTATAGTATTGACGTGCGAGAAGGATATCAGCCGTCTCAGCCAATTGACTTCCCTCACTCTGTTCACGCAGGAATTAACGGGATCGATTGTAAGTACTGTCACAACTCAGTTACTGAGTCACGAACAGCAGGATTGCCGTCTGTAAACGTGTGTATGAACTGTCACAAACAAGTAACAGGTACAACACCGGAGCAACAGGAGAAAATCAAAAAGATTTACGAAGCTGCAGGATGGGATGGAAGTGTATACACAGGTCAGACAAAAGAAATCATCTGGAATAAGGTACACGTTCTTCCTGATCACGTATACTTCAACCACTCTCAGCACGTTGTTGCAGGTGGAGTAGATTGTATCCAGTGCCACGGTGATATGAAGACAATGAAAGAAACAGCAAAAGTTCAGCCGGTTTCTGAATTGAATAAGTTAGAAGGGAATGTTAAGTTGACAAAACCTACCATGACAATGGGATGGTGTATCGAATGTCACGATCAAAAAGGAATTTCTGAAGGTCCTCTTGATACAAAAGGAGACGGTTATTATGCAGAGATTCACAGACGTTTGCTTAACAATGACCCTAAATTATACCAGGAATACCTGAAAGACGGAAAAGTTTCCGTGAAAGAATTAGGTGGATGGGAATGTGCTAAGTGTCACTATTAATTAACGAATTGAAGAAGTCGAAGTAATCATGGGAACGACAAGAAAATATTGGAAAGGTCTTGAAGAATTAAACGAGACACCAGAATTCCTCCAATCGAAAGAACAAGAATTTCCGGCTCAGCAAAAAATTGAAGAATTTTTGAGCGACGAAAAACTGGGAGAGACAACGACAAATCGTAGAGATTTCCTTAAATTTTTAGGATTTAGTGTCGCTGCTGCTACAGTTGCTGCATGTGAAGCACCTGTAACAAAAGCTATTCCTTACGTAGTAAAACCTGAAGATGTAACTCCGGGGATGCCGACATGGTATGCGACGACGTATTACGATGGTAACTCGTACGGAAGTGTCCTGGTAAAAACACGTGAAGGTCGTCCGATCTTTATCAAAGGAAACAAAGATCAGGGAATCAATAAAGGGGTTGTAAACGCTCAGATTATTGCCTCTGTTCTTGGTTTATATGAATCAGCGCGCTTGACAGATGCTTCTATAAACGGAGCAGTAAAAGGATTGGCGACAGTTGATAGTGAAATCAGCGGCGCATTAAAAGCGGCAAATAAAGTAACTCTTTTCTCCAATACAATTATCAGTCCTTCTATGCAAGGTGCTATTGCTGAGTTATCAGCAGCATTGGGAGAAGGGAAAATGGAGCATATCCAATACGATGCTGTTTCTTACGCGGGAATCCGTGCAGCGAATAAAGAATCATTCGGATTAACAATCGGTGGAGTTGCTGAAAACGACGGAATCATTCCTGATTACGATTTCTCACAAGCAAAAACGATTGTTTCCATCGGAGCTGACTTCCTGAACTCATGGTTATTGCCTACACAGTTCTCTCGCCAGTTCGGAGCAACAAGAAACCCGGACGGAGAATGGATGTCTAAATTCTTCATGTTTGAATCAGCAATGTCCATCACAGGTTCCAATGCTGATTACAGAGGGTTGATCAAACCATCTGAGCAAGCAAACGTATTGGCATACATCCTGAAAGCATTTGGTGTTGCAACAGACGTTAGCACAGCATTGCCTGAATCAGCGAAGAAAGTAGCTGACCGTGCAATCACAGAATTGAAACATTCAAAAGCAAATTCATTGGTTGTTGCAGGTTCGAACAACAAAGCAGTTCAGATCCTGACAAATAAACTGAATGAAGTATTAGGAGCATATACAAAAACAATCAACGTAAACAACCCGATAAATCTTTACCGTTCAGAAGACGCGAAGGTTCAGAAATTCGTTGGTGACGTTATTGCAGGAAAAGCAAGCGACGTTGTTATCTTCTTAGATGCAAACCCGGTTTATTCATTGCCAAACGGTGAAGAATTCGGAAAAGCAATTTCAAAAATCAAAACTTCTGTTGCCATTTCTCAGTTTGCTGACGAAACAGCTTCAAAAGCAAAATACATTGTTCCTGCACTTCACGCATTGGAAGCATGGAATGATTACAATCCCACAGCGGCACATTATGCAACTGCACAACCGACAATTCGTCCGTTAGGAGCAAACACTTCTTCTCCGATCGAATCGTTCCTGGTATGGGCAGGAAAAGCAAACCGCGGAGGAAAAGATTCTAAAGTTGCTTATGACTACATCAAGTCGAACTGGCAAACACACGGATTTACTTCTCAAACAAAATATACAACTCCGGAAGATTACTGGAACATCGTGGTACACAACTCTACAGATGAGTTTCCGATGCCAGCTCCTACAGCACCTGCGTTTACAGCATCGTTGAATGTTGCAGCTCAGTTGCCGAAAGTGAGTGGTGCTACAGAAGTAATCTTGTACCAGAAAGCAGGTATCGGTATCGGAACACAGGCTTCAAACCCGTGGTTGCAAGAGATGCCGGATCCAATGACGAAAGTTACCTGGGATAACTACTTTACAATGAACCCGATCGATAAGGCTTATAACTACAATAAGACATACGATCAGGAGCACGGACTAAGTCTGGCTACATTGACAGTAGGAGGAGTGAAATTGACATTACCTGTTTACCCGCTTCCGGGACAAGCACCTGGTACAATCGGGGTTGCAGTAGGTTACGGAAGAGGTGCAAACGGAGAGAATATTGGTAAGGCTGCTTACCAGGTAGAAGAGTTCGGAGGTCTTTCAAAAGATGAGAACGGAAACCTGAAGCCGATTGGTGCCAATGCATTTAAGTTGGTAAGTGTTCAGAATGGAACATATGCATACGAGACTGCAGGTACGCTAAACAAAGAGCAAGGTGAATACTTAATTGCGGCTACGCAGATTCACCACACTGTAATGGCACGCCAGTCCATCGTCAGAGAAACGACATTGGATGTTTATCAAAAAGGAGTTAAAGAAGCATACAACCCGGCTCACGTATTGCAAAAAATCGATGAGCACGGAAACCACGTATCATTACCGATCTCTGAGTTCAACCTGTGGGAAGAACACCCGGTAAACAACGTAGGACACCGTTGGGTAATGACAATCGACTTGAACCAGTGTTTCGGATGTGGAGCATGTTTGATCGCTTGTCAAGCTGAAAACAACGTTCCTGTAGTGGGGAAACACGAAGTTAGAAAAGGACGTGAAATGCACTGGTTGCGTTTGGACCGTTACTTCTCTTCAGATGTAGAAGCTACAATCGGTACACGAAAAGATCCTGAAACATACGATTACCATGAGGCAGAAGTGGCTGAATTGAACCCGAAAGTGGTTCACATGCCAATGATGTGTCAGCACTGTAATCACGCACCTTGTGAAACGGTTTGTCCTGTTTCTGCGACAACTCACAGTAACGAAGGTCTGAATCAAATGACATACAACAGATGTATCGGTACACGTTACTGTGCGAACAACTGTCCATACAAAGTACGTCGTTTCAACTGGTTTAACTATCCTTCTTACAAGAAATTTGCTGAAATCAACCCTGCACAGGACGATTTAGGACGTATGGTATTGAACCCGGATGTTACCGTTCGTACACGAGGGGTAATGGAGAAATGTTCAATGTGTGTTCAAAATATCCAGGAAGGTAAACTGAAAGCGAAAGTGGAAGGAAGACCGTTGGTTGATGGAGATATCACTTCCGTGTGTGGTGATTCTTGTCCTGCGGGAGCAATCACGTTCGGTGACTGGAATGACATTCACTCAGCAGTTCGTAAGAGCGCAGATGATGTTCGTTCATACCAGGCATTGGAAGAAGTGGGTGTACGTCCGAATGTGTTCTACAAAGTGAAAGTACGTAATGAACAAAATGACCTGTTGTCAACAATTCAGGGAAAACGTGCGAAAAAAGCAGAACACCACGGTGAAGAGAAGTCACACCACACAACAGAACATAAAGCAAGTCACTAACTAAGATAAAAAACGATTGTAATGCATAAGGAAGCAGCAATTAGAGAACCCCTCATTTTAGGTCACAAGACCTATCACGACATCACAGAGGACATCTGTCGCCCGATTGAGGACAAAGCACCAAGAATGTGGTACATACTTTTCAGTATCGCATTGATTATTGGTCTTTACGGAGTAGGTTGTATTTTGTACTTACTCGGAACGGGGATCGGAGTCTGGGGATTGAACAAGACAGTTAACTGGGCATGGGATATTACCAACTTCGTATGGTGGGTAGGTAT
>DHNG01000001.1:204459-204668 GCA_002409405.1 Flavobacteriales bacterium UBA5422
GCTGAGGCGATGACGATCTTTGCCGTATTCATGGCAGGTATCTTCCCGCTGATTCACATGGGACGTTTGTGGATGGGGTATTTCGTGTTTCCGTTGCCAAACCAGTTCGGTTCGTTGTGGGTAAACTTTAACTCTCCGTTGTTGTGGGACGTATTTGCAATCTCAACGTATTTATCCGTAGGTTTTGTATTCTGGTACATCGGTTTGAT
>DHNG01000001.1:204924-205259 GCA_002409405.1 Flavobacteriales bacterium UBA5422
GTATCCTTTGACTTTGCTACATCTGTAATTCCTGGATGGCATACCACGATCTTCCCTCCGTACTTCGTAGCGGGAGCCGTGTTCTCCGGATTTGCGATGGTACAAACACTGATGTTGATTATGCGTAAAGCAATGAATCTGGAAGCATACATTCATACACGTCACGTCGAGTACATGAATATTGTAATCATGGTAACGGGATCCATCGTAGGTACTGCTTATATCACGGAGTTATTCATTTCCTGGTACTCAGGAGTTGAATACGAAGGATACGCATTCTTCAACCGTGCTACCGGACCATACTGGTGGGCTTACTGGTCGATGATGACATGTAA
>DHNG01000001.1:205426-205581 GCA_002409405.1 Flavobacteriales bacterium UBA5422
TGGTCGATGATGACATGTAACGTGATCTCTCCGCAGTTGATGTGGTTCAAAAAATTGAGAAGAAGCTTAATGTTTACATTCATCATTTCGATTGTTGTAAACATCGGGATGTGGTTCGAGCGTTATGTAATCATCGTTACTTCATTGCACCGTGA
>DHNG01000001.1:205698-208825 GCA_002409405.1 Flavobacteriales bacterium UBA5422
GTTACTTCATTGCACCGTGACTATTTACCGTCTGCATGGAGTATGCATTACCCGTCTAACATTGACATCGGTATCTATGTGGGTACAATCGGGTTGTTCTTTGTATTCTTCTTATTGTTTGCACGATTCTTCCCGGTACTTCCGATTGCGGAATTGAAAACAATCCTGAAAATTTCAGGAGAATCATACAAGAATGCTCCTGACCATCACCACGGACATGATGATCATGACCACGGACACCACGCACATGCTGAAGAGAAGCATAATGCACCTGCGGCAGAACTAAAAGCAGAGGAGCACACATCAGAAGAACCGTCTTCTGATGAATCAAACGAAGAAAACAAGTCTGAAGAAGGAACAACTGATTCAGAAGAAAAATAATAGTATTAAATAGTTGACAAAATGGCTGATCAAGTAATTTATGCAATGTACGATGATGACGATATCCTGAAGGATGGCGCGAAGAAACTTGTTGCAAAAGGAGTTAAAGTAGCAGAAGTATTCTCTCCATTCCCGATCCACGGAATCGACCCGATCATCGGAGTGAAGAATACACGCCTTGGAATTATGGCATTTCTTTACGGTTTGACAGGTTTGACGTTAGCAACAATTGGTATGCGTTACTTCATGATTGTTGACTGGCCGATGAACATCGGAGGTAAACCAAGTTTTTCCTACCTGGATAACATGTTGGCATTTATTCCGATTTCATTTGAGTTCACGGTATTGTGTGCAGCACATGGAATGGCATTGACATACTTCCTTAGAAACAAAACCTTGCCTGGAATTCCTGCGCAAAACCCGGATCCGAGAACAACGGATGACCGTTTTGTAATGGAGATCAGAACGAGCGACAATACACACTTTTCTGCTGCAGAATTGGAGGCATTGTTGAAAGAAACAGGGATTGTAGAATTAGATCAAAAAGAAATTAAATAATTTTGCCGGTTTTTTCGGACAGGTTGATTTCCGAAGCTAAAAAAATAGAGAGATGAAAATGAATGTTAAGGCAATAGCAAGTTGGGCAATTACAGCAGTCGTACTGAGTGCATGTACAGCCGTTCCTGATAGCCCGGGATTAGAATACACGCCTGATATGTACCGTTCTGCGGCGATCGAACCATACGTTGATTACGGTCAGATCAAAGAACGTGTAAATCCGGAGTTGGCTATGAAAATGTCTGCAAAAGTTCCTCCTTTCGGAACAATTCCTTATTACGGAACAGACTCAGCGGAAGTTGCAATCAGATTGCCGTTTCCGTATTTGCCGAATGTTGCGTTCAAGCAAACACACGACTTGAGAGGATTTGATTTCTCTGCTGACGATACTTATTTGCTGGCTGCAGGTTATTCAAACAACCCATACACGTTGACAGAACAAAATGCAGATAAGATTTTTGCAGATGGTAAAAAACTGTTCAACGCAAACTGTGCGCAATGTCACGGTGAGAAAGGAGACGGGAAAGGACCAATGTCTACAAACGGACTTTTCTCAGGAGTGCCTGATTATGCAGATAAAAAAGACCTGAGCAACGGACAGATTTTCTATTCGATCTATTATGGAAAAGGAGCAATGGGATCACATGCTTCTATTCTGAACAAGAAAGAAATCTGGACATTGATCCACTACATCCGCAAGTTTCAGGATGCAAACTATGGTAAGTTCGGTGAAGCGGCAGTTGTTGCTGATTCTGCAACTGTTGTAACTGTAGAGAAAAAATAATTGACAAACAGAAATTGAAAACAGAGAAAAATGGAATTCAAAATCTCAAATAGAGCAAAGCTTGTTACTCTCAGCTTAATCGTTGTCGGAGCTTTGTTTACGTTAATCGGAGCTTTCACAATGGAAGAACACGGGTTGCAACGCTTTTTGGCAAGCAGCTTAACCAATAGCTTTTTCTTTTTCGCGATAGGATTGTTAGCATTGTTTTTCCTTTCGCTTCAGTATGCAACAGAAACAGCGTGGTACGTATCTGTTAAACGAATGATCGAAGCAGTTGCGGGATATTTACCGTTTGGTATCTTATTTTTGATTGTGACGCTTGCAGTCATCACATTATACGATGGTGCACACATCTATATCTGGATGGATTCTGAATACACCAACCCGTCAAGCCACCATTACGATTCAATTATTGATGGTAAATCTGCTTATTTGAACAAAGCATTCTTCTGGATCAGAACAATTGCATACCTGGCAACGTATTATTTGTTCTACTTAGGATTCAGAAAACGTTCATTGGAAGAAGACAGAGTAGGTGGAACAGCTATTCACTTCAAAAACTATAAAAAGGGAGCAACATTCTTAGTATTTTTCTCGGTATTCTCTTCTATGCAAACTTGGGACTGGATCATGTCAATTGATGTTCACTGGTTCTCTACATTGTTCGGATGGTACGTATTTGCTGGAATGTGGTGTTCTGCAATGGTCGTAATCATTTTGGTGACATTGTACCTGAAGAAATTAGGATACCTGCCGCGTGTAAATGATTCACACATTCATGACATCGGTAAATGGATCTTTGCTACATCATTCTTATGGTCATACATGTGGTTCTCTCAATTCATGTTGATCTGGTACGCAAACATGCCGGAGGAAGTAACATACTACATCGCACGTATTGAAGATTACAAATTAATGTACTTCGGAATGTTTATCGTTAACTTCGCGTTCCCGATGTTGATTCTGATGTCAAGAGATGCAAAAAGAAACGCAGGAATCCTTTCATTTGTCGGATTGATTATCCTGGCAGGTCACTGGATGGATGTTTACCTGATGGTAACAGTAGGTTCTATGGGGCCGACATCACATTTCGGATTGTTGGAACTGGGAATGCCATTATTGATTCTGGGAATCTTTATAAGAGTTATCCTGGTGAATTTGAGCAAAGCTCCGTTGACACCGGTGAACCACCCGTACTTGGATGAAAGTGTTCACCACGAAATATAATACAGAACAGAATATATAACATAGATTATCAGAACTAATGGGAAGTAAATTAATCTTTTTGATCGTTGTCGTTTTAGGAGTAGTTGCAATCGCGCAGCTGGTTCGATTGTACGAACTTTCTTCTAAATTAAGAAAAAGAGGGGAGCACGAAATCAGTAACCGTGACAACCGTTTAAA
>DHNG01000001.1:208968-209423 GCA_002409405.1 Flavobacteriales bacterium UBA5422
CGTTTAAATGCGAAGTTGATGCTTGCATTTATGTTTGTCTTCTTCGGATCGATGATTTATTTGATGGTAAATTACGGTTGGACAGGAAGAGGTATTGCAGCAACTGAACACGGTGAGCGACTGGACTGGTTGATGAGCCTGAACATGATAATTGTATTGGTTGTATTTTTTGCTACAAACTTTTTATTGTTCCTGTTTGCATTCAAATATGTGAAGAAACCAGGAGTAAAGGCACTTTACTTTCCACACAGTACAAAACTGGAGTTGATCTGGACAATTGTTCCTGCAATGGCCTTGTTGGTAATCATTGTTTTGGGATTGATTGAGTGGGATAATGCTACTTCAAAAGCAAAAGAAGATGCAATTGTAGTGGAATTGTATTCAAAGCAGTTTGACTGGACAGCACGTTACTCAGGAAAAGATAATACACTTGGAAAATTCGATTACAAAGTAAC
>DHNG01000001.1:209561-246912 GCA_002409405.1 Flavobacteriales bacterium UBA5422
GGAAAATTCGATTACAAAGTAACTTCTGATAAGAACTTATTGGGAATTGTGAATTCTGAAACATTGGAGTACGCAATTGACAAGTTGAAAAATGATACATTGCTGGGGATTGATGCAATGGAGCGCAACCTGAATGACAGAAATAAAATCTACAGCGTAGAGGAGCGTGAAAAAATCCAAACAACATTGCACCGTAACGAAGAAATCTATCGTTTGTTGGTACAGTTGAAAAACCGCCACGATAAATCATTGGATGCACAGTCATGGGATGATATCATCGTTGCAGGTCCGGCTGAAAAATTATACCTGTGTGTTGATCAGGAATACGAATTTAACTTCCGTTCAAAAGACGTTATTCACTCTGCTTTCTTCCCGAACTTCAGAGCACAGATGAACACAGTGCCTGGACAAACAACTCGTTTCAAATTTACACCGAACAAGACAACGGCGGAAATGAGAAAAATGAAAAACGATCCGAAATTTGATTATTCATTATTGTGTAACAAAATCTGTGGTGGTTCTCACTACAAAATGTACATGTTGATCGAAGTATTGGAAAGAGATGAATACAATGCTGTAATGAAAGCGATCGATTTGGGAAGTGACAACGCGACACGTCCGAAAGATGATCAATTGACAGAAAAAGAATTGACGATCCTGAAGAATAAATTCGGAGATGCGTTACCGGCAGCTCACCGTTTTGAAACCTTGTTCAAAGGTGTACCTGCTCCGGCTGCTGCTCCTGTAGTTGAAGGCGCGGAAGGAACAATGGTTGCTCCTGCTGATACAGCTCAAGTTGTAGCAGCAAAATAATAAAATAGTAAGGAAAATAAAATTTAAATAGATAAAAGATGTCTGTATTAGCACACGAAGCACACGGTCACCATGATTCTCACCACCACGATGAGCATGCTCACCACGAAGAACATTTCGTATCGAAGTACATTTTCAGCCAGGATCATAAAATGATTGCCAAGCAGTATTTGATTACTGCAGTATTCATGGGATTTGTAGGTATGTTGTTATCTATCTTGTTCCGTATCCAATTGGCGTGGCCGGGTGAAAGTGCTGATTTTCTTTCATTCTTTTTAGGAGATACATGGGCACCAAACGGTGTGTTGAGTGAAGATATGTACCTGGGATTGGTAACAATTCACGGTACAATCATGGTCTTCTTCCTGTTGACGGGAGGTCTTTCCGGAACGTTCTCCAACTTGTTGATCCCATTCCAGCTGGGAGCGAGAGATATGGCTTCCGGATTCATGAACATGATTTCTTACTGGTTGTTTTTCCTTTCAAGTGTAATTATGTTTGTTTCTCTGTTCGTTGAAACAGGACCAGCAATGTCTGGATGGACGGTTTATCCTCCGCTTTCTGCATTGCCTCAGGCTGTTTCAGGCTCAGGATTGGGAATGGACTTGTGGTTGATCTCTATGGCAATCTTCATCGCTTCATCATTGATGGGATCATTGAACTACATCGTTACAGTACTTAACTTGAGAACAAAAGGAATGACCATGACAAGAATGCCATTGACAGTATGGACGTTCTTTGTTACAGCAATCTTAGGATTATTATCTTTCCCGGTTCTTTTGTCAGCAGCATTGTTGTTGATCATGGATAGAACAATGGGAACATCTTTTTACCTGTCGGATATCATTGCAGGTTCTGAAATGTTGACAAACCACGGAGGATCTCCGTTACTGTACCAACACTTGTTCTGGTTCCTGGGTCACCCGGAAGTATACATCGTATTGTTGCCTTCTTTGGGATTGTCTTCTGAAATCATTTCTACAAATTCAAGAAAACCAATTTTCGGTTACCGTGCGATGATCGGTTCTACACTAGCGATTGGTTTCCTATCGTTCATTGTATGGGCGCACCACATGTTCGTAACAGGTATGAGCCCGTTCTTAGGTTCGGTATTCGTATTCACGACATTGTTGATTGCGATTCCTTCCGCAGTAAAAGTATTTAACTACCTGACAACATTGTGGAAAGGTACGATTGTATACACACCAGCAATGTTGTTCTCGATCGGATTGGTATCTGCATTCATCACAGGTGGTATTACAGGAATTATCCTTGCTGACTCGGCGTTGGATATCACGGTTCACGATACGTATTTCGTTGTCGCCCACTTCCACGTCGTAATGGGACTTTCCGCGGTGTTCGGAATGTTTGCCGGTGTTTACCACTGGTTCCCTAAAATGTTCGGGAAAATGTTGAACACCCGTTTGGGATACGCTCACTTCTGGGTAACAATCGTAGGAGCATACGGAGTATTTATCCCAATGCACTTCATCGGAATTTCAGGAGCACCACGTCGTTACTACGATTATTCAGTATACGAAGTATTTGATGGAGAAACGTTCCTTAAATTTGAAAACCTGAACCTGGTGATTACGATCTTTGCAATCATCGCAGCTGCAGGTCAGTTGATCTTCTTGTTCAACTTCTTCTACAGCATTTTCAGAGGACCGAAAGCACCTCAAAACCCATGGAATTCTTCTACATTGGAGTGGACAACTCCGGTAGAACACATCCACGGAAACTGGCCTGGAGCACTTCCGGTAGTTCACCGTTGGCCATACGACTTCTCTAAGCCAGGATGGGAAGAGGATTTTGTTCCTCAGACTACACCGCTGAAAGAAGGTGAAGAAGAGCATTAGTAAAATAGCTTTATAGTAAGAACCCCTCCCGAAAAGAGGGGTTTTTTGTTGTGATATAGTTTTAACGTAAAACGAAACAAATTCAAAATATTCCTATTTTTACGTTATGACCGATTCCATTTTCAATTCATCCAATATCCGGGAATACCAAAAGCGTGTTACGAATCCTTTTTTGTTCAAAGCAGGTTTGATGAAAGACCTACCCTTAGCATCAGTGATCGGGGTGAAATTAAAGCACCTGAACGAAGAAACGTGTGAGTTGACAGTTCCGTATAAGTTTTTGAATAAAAATCCGTTTAAAACGACTTATTGGGCTGTTTTGGGGATGTCTGCTGAAATGGCAAGTGGATTATTACTGTTGATGTACACGCACAAGCTGAAACCATCTGTTTCAACGTTTGTAACCGGATGTGAAGCTAAATTTGTGAAACGGGCATTGGGGAAAACAACATTCAGGTGTGATCAGGGAAAAGAAATCGCTGAGAAGATAACCCGGACAGTGCAGACCTTTGAGCCGGAAGAAATCAGGTGTGTAACAAACGCCTATGATGAACAAGGAGAATTGGTGGCAGAATTTGTTTTTACCTGGGGAATCAAAGCCCGGAAACCAAAAAATTGAATTTCATTTGTATCTTTGACAAATAGTAGACAGAAGTGGAAGATTCATTCGATTACAGAGACGAAGCTGAAAAGCAGGAAGTCGATTACGACAAAGTACTTCGGCCAAAGACATTGTTTGACTTTACAGGTCAGCCAAAGGTGGTTGAGAATTTATCTATTTTTGTAAAAGCAGCCAAATTGCGGAATGAACCCCTGGATCACGTGTTGTTGCACGGACCTCCGGGGTTGGGAAAAACAACCCTTTCCAACATTATAGCAAATGAATTGGAAGTCGGATTTAAAGTGACTTCCGGCCCCGTTCTGGATAAGCCCGGAGATTTAGCCGGACTATTGACCAACCTGGATACCGGAGACGTACTTTTCATTGACGAAATTCACCGTCTGAGCCCTGTTGTGGAAGAATACCTGTACTCGGCAATGGAAGATTACCACATCGACATTATGATCGATTCGGGACCGAATGCCAGAACCGTTCAGATTTCTTTGAATCCGTTTACGTTGATTGGAGCAACAACACGTTCCGGATTGTTGACTTCACCATTGCGGGCACGTTTTGGAATCAACCTGCGCCTCGAATACTATGATGCGAAGACACTAACACTCATTGTGGAACGTTCCGCAGGATTGTTGGGCATTCCGATCACAGAAGAAGCCGCGTACCAGATTGCCAGCAGAAGTCGCGGTACTCCCCGTATAGCAAATGCCTTGTTGCGACGTGTGCGCGATTTTGCTCAGATCAAAGGAGACGGAACGATTGAAAACGAAATTACCAAATTCGCATTGGATGCATTGAACGTCGATCAATGTGGATTAGACGAAATGGACAATAAAATTTTACTGACCATCATCGATAAATTTAAGGGTGGTCCTGTCGGATTGACGACTATTGCAACAGCCATTGGAGAAAATGCGGGGACCCTGGAAGAAGTATATGAACCATTCCTGATCCAGGAAGGATTTTTGATGCGGACACCGCGGGGACGACAAGCCACTGAACGTGCGTATACACACCTTGGTAAGGACAAAGGCTGGTCACAGGGAGGATTGTTTTAGTGATTGGAAATGAATCAGTTTTTTTTAAAAAGTGATGATGAACTGACGACTCAAATTATTGAAGCCGGAATTGTAACCTGGAATGATTTAGTCAGATCGGTCCAAAATTTTCATTATGCGCGAAACGCAAACAGATTTGATCTGGACTTGGTTTGGCATGAACGAAAAGGTACCTGTAGCAGCAAACATGCATTTTTAAAACACATTTCAGAATTAAATAAGATTCCAAATGTAAAATTGTTCCTTGCTTTTTACAAAATGGATGCACAAAATACTCCTGGCATCGGCAATGTATTGAATGAATATTCGTTAGAATTTATTCCCGAAGCACATTGTTATTTAACAGTAAATAGCGAGGTGTTGGACATTACCAAAGTAAATTCCGATTTTGCAGTTTATTCCGATGCCATTTTAGAAACAAAAGAAATACAACCGACGGATGTAATTGAAAATAAAATTACATGGCACCGTCAATTTTTAGCAAAATGGATGGAAGGACATAAGTTGGAAATGACATTGGATGAGCTATGGTTCATTCGGGAAAAGTGCATTCAGGCGCTGGAAAAAAGATAGAGCAATGAACCGAGAACGCTATTCCCAACTCATCAAAAACAAGGCATACGACCTTGGCTTTATGTATTGCGGGATTTCCAAAGCAGGTTTTTTAGAAGAAGAAGCCCCACGATTGGAGCGCTGGTTGCAAGAAAACCGGAACGGGAAAATGGGGTACATGGAAAATCATTTTGACAAACGGTTGAATCCGGTCTTATTGGTAGATGATGCCAAATCAGTCGTTTCTTTGCTCTTAAATTATTTTCCGGAGGAACAACAGGCAGATAACTCATTCAAGGTGTCGAAATACGCTTACGGGGCAGATTATCACGATGTAATCAAGGACAAGTTAAAAGAACTATATCAATTTATTCAGGATGAAATCGGAGAGGTGGGAGGACGAATGTTCGTTGATTCAGCTCCGGTGATGGACAAAGCCTGGGCAAAAAAGAGCGGATTGGGGTGGATCGGAAAAAATTCCAACCTCATTCATCCAAAAGAAGGTTCGTTCTTTTTTATTGCAGAATTGATTTTAGATCTGGAACTCGAAGAAGACGGTCCGATAAAGGATTATTGCGGTCGATGCACCCGTTGTATTGATGCCTGCCCGACGGAAGCAATTGTTGAACCCTATGTTGTGGATGGTTCCAAATGTATTTCTTATCTGACGATTGAATTGAAAGATGCGTTAATCCCGGGAGAATTTCACACCAAAATGGACAACTGGATTTTCGGTTGCGATGTGTGCCAGGATATTTGTCCCTGGAACCGGTTTGCAAAGGCACACAATGAACCTGCGTTTATGCCTCATCAGCATTTATTGGGATTAAATAAAACAGATTGGAAAGATCTGACAGAAGAAGTGTTTCGTGAATTGTTCAAAAACAGTGCTGTAAAGCGAACGAAATACAACGGTTTGATGCGTAACATTCGAACGATAGGAGAGTGAGGCCCGATGGTGTTAAAAAACAGATAAATTATAGTTATTCCAATTTAAAAAAAGTATATTTACCCTAACGTAAATCCGCTTGATTATGAACGTGGCAATAACAGAAGGAGTAGAAATACGGGTCAATGTAATCTTCCGACCTGATCTATCACAAGTTGAAAACGATTCATTCTTTTTTAATTACGAGGTTTTTATGGAAAACCACAATTCGTTTCCTGTCCAACTCTTACACAGGAACTGGTACATTTTTGATTCAATGAGCGATGCCAGTGTAGTGAGCGGTGAAGGAGTTGTCGGTGAACAACCGACATTAAAATCCCAGGATACATATACGTATATGAGCGGTTGTGAACTGTATAGTGAGATCGGATATATGAAAGGGTTTTATACATTCAAAAACCTGTTGACCGGAGAGAATTTCCAGGTTGTCATTCCTAAATTTGATTTGTTTTTCCCTCCGCGCTTAAACTAACAATTTGTTCTATATGGCACAAATTACACAACTGTTTTACGGACAAAATACCCATGACCTTTTGTGTTATGTACTTTCATAGCCACGGATGAACAGATTAACAGTTTATCTGTGTAATTTTTTCTTTGAATTTTCCTTGTTCATCCGCGAATCTGTGGTTAAAAGTAATCTTCACTTTTTTTAAAACAACGCCAAAAATAAAAACCCGCTATAAACGGGTTTTTATCAACTATTTTTATGACTGTATATCAGATTGTCATGATATCTTTTTCTTTCAAATCCAATTGATCGTCTACTTTCTTCACGTAAGTGTCAGTAATTGATTGAATATGTGTTTCGGCATCTTTTACAAAATCTTCTGATAAACCGTCGTTTTTCAATTCCTTTACAAAATCCAAGGCATCTTTACGATTGTTGCGGATCCCTACTTTCGCATGTTCCCCTTCTGATTTTGCCTTTTTCACGAGTTCTTTACGACGTTCTTCTGTCAATGCAGGAACATTAATCAAAATTGTTTCGCCGTTGTTTTGAGGGTTTAATCCTAAGTTGGAATTAATGATTCCTTTTGCTATTTCATTCAACATCGCTTTTTCCCACGGTTGAACAGAAATTGTACGTGCATCAATCGTTCCGATATTCGCAACTTGCTGCAATGGAGTAGGAGAACCATAATAGTCGACCATCACACCGTGCAACATAGATGGAGTTGCTTTTCCTGCACGAACTTTTACCAATTCGTTTTCAAGGTGAGTCAATGTTTTCTCATTCGAATTTCTTAACTCACTATAAATCTCATTTAATTCCTCAGTCATCGTTTTTTTATTGCTGTGCAAATATATGTTATAAATTATGAATTATCAATTGTACAATTATCAATTGTCCACTTTGAAACCTAGCTCTCTACTATTCACCCTTCACTATCAACTTCATCATCATTGATAATTGAACATTGATAACTAATCACCCTCAACTTCTCACTATTCACTTCTCTCTATATGACATTATGATTAGTTGACGTTATGATATTAGGATGCATTATTCTCCCCTTTTAACTTTCAACTTTCAACTCTCCACTATTCACTCTCCACTTCTCCTTAATTCCGAACAATCGTTCCTACTTTCTCTCCGGAGATCAGTTTTTTCAGGTTTCCTACCGTGTCCATATCGAAGACAATAATCGGTAAATCGTTTTCCATGCACAGTGTAAATGCAGTCATGTCCATTACCTTTAAACCTTTGGAGTAAGCATCTTCGAATGTAATTTCGTCGTATTTCGTCGCTGTAGGGTCTTTTTCAGGATCTGCTGTATAAATACCATCAACACGTGTTCCTTTTAGTATGACATCTGCTTCAATTTCAATGGCTCTCAGTGAAGCGGCAGAATCGGTTGTAAAATAAGGATTCCCCGTACCTGCTCCGAAAATAACCACACGCCCTCTTTCCAGGTGACGTACAGCTCTTCTACGAATATACGGTTCTGCAATTTCTTTCATTTCAATTGCTGATTGCAAACGCGTTTCCAGCCCTTTAGCTTCCAATGCCGCCTGTAATGCCATCGAATTGATCATGGTTGCCAGCATTCCCATGTAATCACCGTGTGTGCGGTCCATTCCTCCTTCTTCGGCCTGAACACCGCGAAAGATATTTCCTCCGCCAATGACAATGGCAACTTCGATACCTAAATCACAAATTTCTTTTATTTCAGTTGCATAATCGCTTAAACGGTTGTTGTCAATTCCAAATTGTTTATTACCCATAAGGGATTCACCGCTTAACTTCAGGAGGATTCGTTTGTATTTCATGTTATTGGATATGTACAAAGATATGATTTTAATTTTTTTTCTCCGCTTTCATTTTTCAATGAAATTGCATTCGCAAAAAAAAGACCAACTGTCTAAACAATTGGTCTTTCTCTTTTTTTATTTTTTCATTAACTAAGTGATGTACGTTTGAAGTCAGAAACTGTCAAACCTTTCACTGTAGAATCTAGGAATTGTTCAACCGTTAATTTGTTATCACGGATGAATTCCTGGCTCAACAATGTATTTTCTTTAAAGAATTTAGCCAAACGACCTTGAGCAATTTTCTCAGCCATATCAGCAGGCTTTCCTTCCTGGATTGCCAATTCTTTTCCAACTTCGATTTCACGCTCGATTGTACGTGCGTCAACTCCGTCTTTGTTCAATGCGATCGGGTTCATTGCAGCAACCTGCATTGCAACCTGACGACCAGCTTCAATAGCGTCTGTTGTACCGTTGTTTACTGCAACCAATGTTGCCAACTGATTTCCCGGGTGGTTGTATGCAACAACTGCACCACCTTTCAGAATACCATATCCTGTAACTTCCAGTTTTTCACCGATCACACCGATTTGCTCTGTGATTTTCTCAGCTACTGTTAATTTGTCATCATAATTCAATGCCAACAAATCATCTGCAGAAGCCGGTTGGTTGTCAATTGCAACTTTCATCAATGACTCAACCAATGTTTTGTATCCGTCATTTTTAGCTACGAAGTCTGTTTCACAGTTCAATGCAAAAACGATCCCTGTAGAGTTGTCACCTGTAACCTGAGCCAATACAAAACCTTCTTTTGTTTCGTTCTCACCTCTTTTAGCGGCTACTTTCTGACCTTTTTTACGCAGAATATCGATCGCTGCTTCAAAATCTCCGTTTGCCTCAACCAACGCATTTTTGCAGTCCATCATTCCCGCTCCAGTTTGTTGACGTAATTTGTTTACATCAGCTGCTGTAATTGCCATTTTGTTTAAATTTTATAACGATTATTAACCTTCTTTTGTCTCTTCTGAAGCAACACCTTCCGCTTTTTTAGCTTCTGCTTTTACTTCTTCGTCAGCTCCTTTGTCTTTCAACGTTTTTCTGTCTTCCAATCCTTCTTTGATCGCTCCTGTGATTGACTCAAGGATAATTGCAATTGATTTTGTTGCATCATCATTTGCAGGGATCGGGAAGTCAACCGCTTTCGGGTTTGAATTCGTGTCCACCATCGCAATAATTGGAATACCCAATTTTTTAGCTTCAGCAACTGCAATGTGCTCTTTCAGGATGTCTACTACGAAAAGAGCCGCCGGTTGACGAGTCATATCAGCAATAGAACCGAAGTTTTTGTTCAGTTTGTCACGTTGACGATCTTTGAACAAACGCTCTCTTTTATTCAATGTAGTCCATGTTCCGTCTGTCTTCATCTTGTCGATGTTTGCCATTTTACGGATAGACTTACGTGTTGTCTGGAAGTTTGTTAACATACCACCAGTCCAACGCTCAGTAACATAAGGCATGTTGATTGCACTTACTTTATCTGAAACAATTTCTTTTGCTTGTTTCTTCGTAGCAACGAAAAGAATCTTTTTACCCGACTTAGCAATCTGCTTTACTGCTGCAGAAGCAATCTCCAATTGAGCAATTGTCTTATTAAGGTCGATGATGTGGATACCTTTTTTCTCTTCGAAGATATACTGAGCCATCGCCGGATTCCATTTTCTTTTCAAGTGTCCGAAATGTACACCTGCTTCTAATAAACTTTCAAAACTTACTTTTGACATTTTTTTACTTTTTTAGTGTTTACTTTCCGTTAGTAAATCAACCTGAAAGGGTTCAATCCTTGAAAGGTACTTTCGGGTTTGGATACTAAACAACTTATCTTTTTTCTCAGTTCCAAAAAAGAACCGAATCCATTCTTAACGTTTAGAGAACTGGAATTTCTTACGCGCTTTCGGTTGTCCCGGTTTCTTACGCTCAACCATACGTGGATCACGTGTAGTCAATCCTTCTTCTTTCAACAATGGCTTGTTTTCAGCACTTACTTCGATCAATGCACGTGAAATCCCCAAACGGATTGCTTCTGCCTGACCGTTGATTCCACCACCTGCTACGTTAACTGTAACATCGTATTGACCTGTTGTTTCAGTCAATTTGAATGGCTGCTCAATTTTATACTGAAGAACGTCTACAGGGAAAAACTCCTTGTAGTCCTTCTTGTTAACAGTTACGTTCCCTTTTCCTGGTGTCAGGTAAACACGGGCAACGGCTGTTTTTCTTCTTCCTAATGTGTTAATTACTTCCATGCGATTATTTGAATGTATCAAGGTTTAATACTTCTGGTTTTTGAGCTTCTTGTTTGTGCTCAGTACCAGTATAAACTTTCAAATTTCTGTACAGAGCGCGACCTAAAGTGTTTTTAGGCAACATTCCTTTTACAGCTTTTTCGATAAGACGGGCAGGATTTTTCTCTAATTGCTCTTGAGCAGAAAGAATGCGTTGTCCTCCCGGATACCCCGTGTAACGGATGTATTCCTTATCAACCAGCTTAGTACCTGAAAAAGATACTTTCTCTGCGTTGATAACAATTACGTTATCACCACAGTCAGCATGCGGTGTGAAGTTCGGCTTGTGTTTTCCGCGCAGAACCTTAGACACCTTACTTGCCAAGCGACCCACTGTCTGGCCCTCAGCGTCCACTACGAACCACTTTTTATCAGCAGTTTCCTTGTTAGCGGAGATCGTTTTGTAACTTAATGTATCCACAATTTTACGTTTAAATAATAAGACAATTTTCCCCTCCCAATATGGAAAGGGGGTGCAAAGATAGTAAATTGAATTTTATTAACAAACGAAATGTCAATAAAATCTTTTTTCAGGTGCACGGTGAAGGTTTCTTCCACTTCTTTCTTCTGGTAAGGAGTGTTCTTCTTCAAATTGATATGCGGTCTGTGACGGATTTATGAAAAAATCATCAAAAATAAAAAATAGATAAAAAAATGGAAGTTAAGAACCAGTTGATTACCCCGAAATCAGGTAAAAAACCCTTAACTCAAGTAGTTTTACGTGTGGAAATAACATCTGAATATATTATATTTGGAGGATAACAATAGAAACTACTCATGGCTTCCTTAAATCCAACTACCGGAATATTGGGAATCCAAAGGGCTTCTCATCTACTACGACGAGCTACTTTTGGACCGGATATTTCAAGTATTAATTCCTTTGCAACCATGACCGCCCAAGCTGCCGTCACTGCATTATTTCTACCCGATCCTGATCCTGCTTTTCCGATCGATCCATTGAATGGAACTGATTGGGTGTATCCCAATACAAAACATCCCGACACATTCAACGATACACTTTCCCGTTATACATGTAGCTGGTGGATGGAAAATGCACGTGCTTCCGGAATGAACCTCACGGAACGGATGATTTGGTTTTACTATACCCATTTTCCGATGATTATGTCTCGGATAGAAGGAAGACCACAGTTTTCAATCGATTACCTCCGTTTACTCCGGTATTATGCATTGGGGAATTACAAAGAACTGACACGAGCAATCTGTATTGATAATGCGATGCTGGTTCATCTGGATGGTAACCTCAATGTGAAAGGAGTACCTCAGGAAAATTTTGCGCGTGAATTTCTCGAACTTTATACCGTAGGAAAAGGAGCTGAAGTCGGAGTGGGGGATTACACAACATTTACAGAACAGGATGTACAGGCGGCAACGAAAGTGCTTACGGGGTGGGGAATTGACCCGACATTTCAAACGGTGGATGGTACTACCGGAATTCCTTCCGGAAAAGTAAAATCAAACAATGGATCAATCTCTTCTCAGCATGATATCAGTGCAAAACAGTTTTCGTATGCGTTTAATAATACACAGATTCAGACAACAGGAATCGTCGGTTCAGATGCAGCTATTCAGTCAGTAGCAGATGAGTTGGATGCATTGATTGATATGATTTTTGATTCTCCGCATGCAGCAAAAAACATCTGCCGGAGAATTTACCGTGAGTTTGTTTACTTCGATATTACACCTGAAATTGAAACGGATATCATTGAACCTTTGGCAGCGACTCTTATTGCCAACGATTATGAAATAAAAAGTGTACTGGAAGTCTTGTTGCAGAGTGAACATTTTTATGACGAGGATACTGTACAGACCGATGATAATAACATAGGAGCTATTATTAAATCACCAATGGATCTGGTGATCGGATCCATTCGCTTGTTTAATTTACAGGTGCCTGATAAAAACACAGACCTGGGGAATCACTACTCGCTTTACGCAGGTTTGATCAACCAGTTGAGTCAGCAGGGACTGGAATTGTTTGAACCGTATGATGTTGCCGGGCACGATCCGTACTTTCAGCTTCCCGATTTTCAACGGTACTGGATCTCTTCCAATTACCTGGCTAACAGGTATAAATTTATTGAATACCTGATTTCCGGACTCCCCATTAACCAGTCACTGTTGCAATTGGATATTGTTCAGTTTGTGAGAGACAATTGTTCTAATCCTGCAAACGCGACAACATTGGTGCAGGAGCTCGTTAACTGGCTTTTCCCGATGACAATTGACACAGATCGATTTAATTATTTCAGAGATGCAGTGCTGCTGGATCAGCTTTCTCCTATTAACTGGTCTGTGGAATGGAACAACTACATTACGAGTAACAACGATATGAATGTCAGGCTGCAATTGGAAGCATTGGCACTTGCAATGATGCAGTCACCTGAATACCAACTTTATTAAACCTTGTCTGCTATGGAAAGAAGAGATTTTTTACGTTTAACTTCACTTGCAGGTTCAGGGTTGTTGTTAAATCTGAATGGGGTCAAACTCCATGCAATGGAAGATAATTATTTCCTGAACAATATTGCAAAGTCGAGTACCAATGACCGGATTTTGGTGTTGATTCAATTGCATGGAGGAAATGACGGACTGAATATGGTGATTCCGGTAGACGGATATGGACATTACTACAATCACCGACCGAATATCGCCATCCCGCAGAGCGGTTCGCGGAAATACATTACACTGGATCCGGGTTTGCCCGCAAACAGACAAGTTGGATTGCATCCGGATATGGTGGCTGCAAAAGCGATGTATGATGACGGAAATATGGCGATTGTTCAAAATGTGTCATACGAAAATATGAACGGTTCACATTTCAGAAGCCGGGATATCTGGTACATGGGGGGTGATTACAACGAGTACTTTAGTTCGGGATGGATGGGACGTTACCTGGAACATTTATACCCGGGATACCCGACCGGTTATCCGAGTCCACAAGTACCGGACCCGTTGGCAATTGAGATTGGAACAGGAGTTTCACTGGCTTTTCACAGAAATGAAGGAATTCCGATGGGACTTTCCGTGCAGGATCCGAATGCATTTTACAACCTGATTAACAGTGTAGGAGGAGATTTGCCGATTACACTGCCGGATACACACGCAGGAGATGAGATTGAATACATCATGCAAATCGAACGCCAATCGAATAACTATGCGGAACGCTTGCGGGATGTCTATAATTCAGGGACAAATTCGGCAACAGTTTACCCGGATATTTATCCGTTTGTTGCACCAAGCAGCGCTATTAATAATCCGCTTGCACCACAGTTAAAGATTGTTTCCCGATTGATCAGCGGAGGAATCGGCACGAAGATTTTCTTGTGCAGAATCGGAGGATTTGATACCCATGCCAACCAGGTTGTCAATAACAATACAACGATGGGAGGGCATGCCGCATTATTGTACCATATTTCTTCTGCCGTAAAAGCGTTTTATGATGACCTGAGAAACCTGGGATTGGCGGATCGTGTGTTAACGATGACGTTCTCTGAATTCGGAAGAAGGGTTGTTTCCAATGCCAGTTATGGAACAGATCACGGAAATGCCGCTCCGATGCTCATTTTCGGAACGTGTTTGAATCCGGGAGTATATGGAACAAACCCCGATTTGCAGAACTTACAGGGAGGAAACATCCCGATGCAGCATGATTACCGCCAGGTCTTCAGTTCCGTTGTGAAAGACTGGTTCGGAGCATCACAGGCCGCAATCGAATCAGTCAGATTTGAGAATTTCATCGACAACCGGGTAGATTACATCAATTGTAAAGAAGTTGGTTTGTCGGAGTTATTCAAAGAAAACCTGTGGATGAAGTGTCACCCGAACCCGACGACCGGAATTGCAACAATTACGTATTATCTCCGCAACAATGCAGCTATAAAAATCGAAATCAGGGACTTGAACGGAAGATCATTGGCAGTAATCAAAGAAGAAAAATCGTGGGAAGGAGAACATACTGTTAATTATGATTTCTCCCGATTTAAGAATGGAATGTACATCGTTACATTGATTATCAACGACAGTGCAACAGTTACTCAAAAAGTTATTTTAAACAGATGATGACAAAGAAAAAAATCATTCTGGGTGTTGCCGTGTGGATGCTGGCATGCTCTGCATTGGCACAAAAGTATTCGGTACATCGGAAAGATCGTGTCTTTCTTGGAGTATATGGAGGGGTGAATTATTCCTTACCGGATGCAACTGAGAAACATGCGGTACTGGTGTCAGATCCGCAGTCAGCAGACGGATTATCGGAAAAAGACTACAATAAACTATTTGAAAACGGTTCGCACCAGTTCGGCATGTATTTTTTGTATTGCATGAGCAAACGATTCTCACTGGTCTTTCAACCGGCTTATTATACACAGCGGTTTAAATACCAAACAGCTTATTCATGGAGAGATACGGTCAATTACATGGATTTTTCGCGTGAACTCCACCATGATCAGAAGATTGCCTATTTCTCGCTTCCGTTGCTGGTTCGCTGGGACATGTCGTTGCGACAGGTTTCACCCTACATTCAACTGGGAGTCTATACGGATTTTCGCCACCGGGCAAGTAAATCGATCAGTTATGATGCGACAATTGACGGTGAACTAAATGAAGATCAGCTTAATTCGACTTCCAGCGCGATGGCAACAGATCATTTTAATAAATTCAATGTCGGACTGGTCGGCGGATTGGGAATATCCTATTTCTCCAAGTATTTTGTGATAGGAATTGAAAGTAATTTCCGGTACGGATTACTGCCTGTTGTGAATGAACGCAACCGTTATTCAGATCAGACAGGATTTACAGCACAATACCTGGATGTGTTGGATCAACTCAAGTTGAGTAACCTGAATTTCCAGATGAAAGTACTCTTTCCGATTGATAACCTCAGAGAATTGAATATCCTGAGAAGAAGTAAATACTAATTTTTACATATGAAAACAGCTATGAAACGGTATATTCAACAGGTCTTTTTTATCGGAGCTATTCTTGTATTTGCAGGATGTAAAAAGGATGATTTCCAGCCGGAAGAATCATTTGTAAAAATATACAATGATTCAGAAGGGAATAAAAAATATGTCCCGCTGGGAATTCAGCAAACGGCTGATCAGGGATATGTTATGTTGAGCGCGTATGACGGGTGGAATATCCATGTGATGAAAACGGATAAGGTAGGGGAGGTTGTCTGGAGAAAAACACTGCCGTCCAATTACGTCAATGCAACGAATCTGGTCAAGCACGGAGGGAGTTATTACGTCGTATGTATGGACAATGTAGGTTTATTCACGTATCTGTTGCAGATTGATGAGACTTCAGGAACAATCAATGAGATACAGAATTTTTCCGGAATTATTTATCCGACGTATGCATATAGCAACGGGACAACTATTTACATCCAGAATTACGACCGGTTGAGTTACAAAACAGGAATTCATCAATTGGATCCGTCCCTGACAAGTGTTGCGCAATCGGGAGAAGTGAATATCATGACAAGTGTGGAAGATCGGATTGTGGATCACATTACGTATGACGGGAAACGCATTCCTTTTTTCGTTAGCTCTACCCCGGAAAATGATTACGTAGTGATGAGTTGTTTTTACAATTACAGCTTTTCCCTGGTGTTTCTGAATAGCAACCTGCAATTTTCAGGAGTTTACAACGGAGCCAATTTCAATGGTGGAGTAAATGCCATTCTTCCGAAAGGAAATTCACAGTATGCCGTAGCACGCTTTTCATACGACAATCAGTATTTCAATGCCAATGCCTCATTGAACCCTACGTCAGTTGACATTGCAGAATCGATCAGCGCTTCCGGATATTCGGAATTGAATCCTGATAAACCGGTTGTTGTTCGCTCCCTGTCAATCGGGGGAGTGTTTTATGTTGTAATGGCAGCATCAACCCGTAGTAACCAGTTGCTCTTATCCTTCTTTGATCCGTATTCAGGAGCTTTGAAAGGAACAAAATACGTGGGACAGAATACACCTTATTCGATCGGTGATTTCACAAAAACAGAAGACGGAGGACTGATGTTACTGGTGCAGGCAAAGGTGATGGGAAGTTATGACCGCATTGCAACCGTGAAACTGTCGGATGAACAATTGGCGGAATTACTGGAGTAAGCTATTCTTTAGTTAATCCTCCAGGTACTTCTTGTCAATTTCTTTTTTGGATTTGACTCCCAGTTCCCGTAGTTTTTCAGCGCTGCGAACCAGGTTTCCGTTTCCTTCGTGCAGTTTGCTCATGGCATCTGTATAAGCCTTTTGTGCTTCTAGTTGCTTGTTGCCGATTTTTTCCATGTCGGTAATGAACCCGACAAATTTATCATACAAACGTGAAGCCTGATCGGCTATTTCCAATGCATTTTTTGTTTGTTTTTCGTGCTTCCAGATGCTGGAAACCGTTTTTAATGTAGCAAGTAGAGTAGAAGGAGTGACCAACACCACTTTTTTAGACAATGCTTGTTCGTACAATGCTGGTTCTTCTTTGATTGCTAAAGCAAAGGAAGATTCCAGGGGGATGAACAATAAAACAAAATCAGGAGAAGACAACCCTTCAATACTGCTGTAGTTTTTATCTCCCAGTTGCCGGATATGGTTCCTGATCGACAGAATGTGTTTGTTGAGTTCATCGCGTTTGGTTGTTTCATCTTCTGCGTTGATGTACCGTTCAAATGCAACCATGGAAACCTTAGAGTCGATGATGATGTGTTTATTGTCTGGTAAATAAATGACCACGTCCGGGCGTTGGTGGTGTCCGTGTTCATCTCGGAACGAATCCTGTGTTTTGTAATCAATTCCTTTTTCCAGCCCGCTGGTTTCCAATATCCGCTCCAATGCAAATTCTCCCCAGTCACCCTGCATTTTTTGTTCTCCGCGCAATGCGTCCACCAGGTTTTGTGCCGTAGAGTGCATTTCCGTATGCTGTTTGTGCAAGTGACCGATCATTTCTTTCATGGAAGAATACTGTTCAATCCCTTTTTCTTTTTGCTCTTTTACTTCCTGTTGAAAAGAAACCAGTTTTTCGTGAAAAGGTTTCAGCAATTGCTGTAAATGTTGTTCATTCTCCACTTTTAACTGCTGAGTTCCCTGCTGAACAAATGACTTTGCCATCAGTTCCAACTGTTCTTTCAGGCTTTTTTCCTGTCCTGAAAAATTAGCTTGATTTTGTTCGATTCGTTCCTGTAATGCGCTCAGTTGCGTATTCAGACGGATATTTTCCATCTGTGTATTCGTATGAAGCGTTTTCAATGCTTCACTTTCCGTTCTGCTTGTCTGTAACTGTTTGAACAATACAATAACGACCCCTCCGAGGATCAGAACAACACCACCAAATACGATTTCAACCATGGTTCAAAAATAACTAAAAATAAGCAATGTATCCGAAGTGAATTTTACCGTTTCTGAACATAATCGGGTTGTCAAATTGTTTTCCCAATGCATACGAAATAGAAAAGACACCAATGCCCGTTCCGAACGAAAAACCAACCCCGAAACCGGAAGGTTGATCGTTATAGTATGCCTGAGAACTGTTCTCATACCAGCTTTGATCAAAAAATGCGAATGCGTAGGAATTCCGATCCACCAGGAAACGGTATTCTGCAGTGAATGTGGTTTGAGCGGTTGCATACAGTTCTTCTTCATTAAACCCACGCTGTGTACTCAACCCGCCATACCGGTGCGCCTCGTTGGCATACACGATCGGCGCCTGGTAAAGGTTGGTTTTGTTCCGAAGCATCAAGACATGTCGTTTGGCAAGTGGAATAAAGCCTGTAATGTTGATCATTCCCCGGTAAACAGTGCTTTTGACTTCAGAACTGGTGTCTGAGATCTGGGCGGTACGTGTTCCCGCGGAAAATTTTGTTTCAAGAATCATTCCCCGGGAAGGATTGGGTAAATAATCCACTTTGTTGTACACAAACGCGATCCCGTATGAATTGGTTTTTACACTCCCCAGGTTTTGCATAGTCGAATTGGCTGCGCCGGACAACAGGTTTGATGTGTTGTTTTGATAAAATACCTTGATGTAACTACCGCCGTTCAGATAGTAATTCACCCCTGCAGTCGCGTTGATTTCAAGGAAGGTCGAATCCCGTTTGTACAGGTCAAATGTCCCGTCCAACCCGAAGTTGGTATTGAAAAAATAAGGGTATGTGAGTTGTGAACGCAATGATTGTGTCTGGGGCTGAATACTTCTCCAGTCAATGTACAATAACTCGCCGCGCTTTAAAATATTCTGAAGTTTTAAACTCAATTCTCCGGTCAACGAAAGCTTGGAAGTCAGAGGATTGGGTTGTAACCCGATGATCCCATTGACAGAACTCATGGGTTTGGACCGTAAATAGGTGTACAACTCCACACCTTCGGGTGTAAACAGAATTTCAGCGGGTTTGATTTCTTCAAAATAATTGATCTGCTTCAGTTTCTGGGAAACTCTGTAAAAATCGGATTCACTGTACGTATTCTTCTCTTTGATCCCGATCAGACTGCCGACAAATTTTCTGGAGATACTCGAATCGCCTTTTACATGTAGTTTGCTCCACTTTAATTGCGCTCCTTTGTCGACAATGACAACCGCATCAATGGAATTATTCAGGATAATTACTGAATCGAGGTACACATTTACAAACGGATAGCCATTGTCCAGATAAGTTTGCTGGATGGTGGTGAGTGTACTCATGAATTCTTGCGGGGTAAGCGGGGTTTTGAGCAGCATTTTTTCAGAAATACTTCCTTTTTTGCGTAAAAACCGTTGTTCTTCGGGGGCCGTTCTCAATACAGCATGTTGAAACTTTTCTCCTGCAGAAAAATGGACGGAAAAATGCGTTTCATTGGTTTTTTTTATACCATCAAATGAAGCCAGAAGGTATCCTTTTTTATAGGCAAATGATTGAAATTCTTTTAGATAGTTTTTTAACGTAATGGAGTCTTTAAAGCGGGTTTCGGGGTGCTTCTTTATAACTTTGTAATCATTGTTGATAAATAAAAGTGTGTACTTTTTCTGTCCCTCAGAAATGAGCGGAAACAGCAGTGTTATCAGGAGTAAAAAAAGACGCATCGAATACAATAACGGGATGAAAATTACGTTATTTCATTTTATAAATAATTAAATGTGGAAAAGAATATTGCAATTCTTATTCATTTTTTTATATTTTTGTTGGTGTTCAATCAAGACCTTTAATATTTAAAACAACAACAGATGAAAAAATTTTTGGCCTTAATGCTTGTTAGCTTTGGATTGGTAGCTATCATATCTTCTTGCGGATCTTCACGCGGCGGGCATTGTGATGCCTACGGAAGCGTAGAAATTGCTCCTGCAGATGATGTGGCTGCTTTGTAACAGTAGTTGTAAAAGAAATTGAAAAAAGCCGTCAATTTGTTGATGGCTTTTTTATTGCTACTTTTTATCAAATACCTGTACTTCACCGAATAGTTCTTTCTTGAACAGTTTTTGCCATTCTTTTAATGTCGGAGATAGTACGATTGTTGTCAAACCATTCTGCGGAGTAATGGTCTGCATCTCTTTGATTTTATTAAACAATTTACTCTCTTCATTGTAATCAAAATAAGAGATGTGTAATTGATTATTTTTCAATTCCAGTAATGCGGGGGTGTACCCGTTATCCGTTTTAAAGTTCAATACATAACTTTCGGGTCCGTTGGGAACCAGTTTGTTTGTGCTTTCCACTCCTGCAAGTTGTACAGCGTTTCGTACGCCAAAGTAATAATTGTCGTCCTGGAATACATAAGGAATGGAATCTTCCACAACACCGAAGATGTGTTCATTCCGAATGCTGTATTTACTGTTTTCGCGGAGCGTTTCTTTCGAAATGGCCTGAATATTAATCGTGTATATAAACACCCCTCTCTCATTCAGTTCATAACTCAATTGAGGCCCTTTTGTACTTTCATAGGTGCCAAAATAACGTTGATCTACCGAATGCACCGGTGTTGTTTCAACAGGAACAGGAAGGCTGAATTCGTATGATTTCTGAGAAAATGAAGCAAATTGAATACTCCAAAAAGTTAAAAATACTGTAAAAAGTGTTGGTTTGAACGGATTTTTTTTCATAACTTAAAAATAGAGAACTTTAATAATACAATGCCAATTACCCGGAAATATTTCCATTCATTTGCAAATATTTCCAAAATAATGCCAATTACATGGAGAAAAAGTGGATAATCAGACAATCTGTTGATAGTACAACCATCGATTCATTTCGTTCAGAATTAAAAGTAAATCCTGTTGTCGCGGAATTATTGCTGCAACGGGGCATCAATACATTTGAAAAAGCAGCGCATTTTTTTCGCCCGAAACTGGAGGATCTGCACGATCCCTTCCTGATGAAAAATCTGCAGGAAGCTGTCAACCGATTGGAGCAAGGAATCATTCAACAGGAAAAGATATTGCTTTTCGGTGATTACGATGTGGATGGAACAACAGCAGTAGCCTTGATGTATACATTCTTGTCGAAACACCATTCGTACCTGGATTATTACATTCCTGACCGCTATACCGAAGGATATGGATTGAGTAAAAAAGGAATTGATTTTGCAAAAGAAAATGGATTTTCGTTACTTATTCTACTGGATTGCGGAATCAAATCAGTGGAATTGATCGCCTATGGAAAGAGTTTGGGACTGGATTTTATTGTGTGTGATCACCACCAGCCCGGAGAAATAATTCCGGATGCACTTGTACTGGATCCCAAGCAAGCTGAATGTAACTATCCTTACAAAGAATTGTGCGGATGTGGAGTGGGATTCAAATTACTACAGGGACTGAGCATCCAAAAAGGGTGGAGGCTGGCTGATCTGTATGAACTGTTGGATTTCGTTGCTGTTGCCATCGGAGCGGATATTGTATCGGTTACCGGTGAAAACAGAATCCTTGCACATCACGGGATGCGGTTGTTGAATGAATACCCGCGCACCTCGTTCAAAAAGCTGCTAACACTGGCCAAACGGAGTTTTCCCGTTACCCTGACGGATGTCGTATTCACAATTGCTCCACGCATCAATTCTGCAGGAAGGTTATATTCCGGACGTCATGCCGTAGAGTTGATGGTGTCGGAAGATACGTCCCTGATTGAAGAACTGGCGCGTTCAATTGACGCGTACAACCAGGAACGCAGGGAACTGGATGCTGAAACGACGCAGGAAGCGTTGGAAATTCTGGATGCTGATGAATGGTATTCCCATGCTAAATCTACTGTTGTTTTCAATGAAGGATGGCACAAAGGTGTTGTTGGTATCGTTGCTTCCAGGTTGATTGAACGCCATTTTAAACCGACGATCGTTCTGACAGAGAATGACGGGAAGTTGACCGGTTCTGCCCGAACGATTAATCATTTTGATATTTACAATGCCATTTTATCCTGTGAGGATTTGTTGGAGCAATTTGGGGGACACACCTACGCTGCAGGATTAACGATGAAGAAAGAGAACTATGAAGCATTCAGGCATCGTTTTGATGCGGTTGTGCAGGCATCGTTGCAGTTGGAGGATGAGGTTCCCACAGAAACGGTTGATCTGGAGCTGAATTTTGATGCCATTTATGAACGGTTGGAAAACCGAACCATGATTCCGAAATTGAAACGCATTTTAAAACAAATGGAGCCACATGGACCTGGTAACATGCAACCGGTTTTTTATTCCGGAAATGTTTATTCCACCAACGTCCGGATTCTGAAAGAAGCACATCTGAAATTACAGGTGACACAACCGGATACAGATGTCGTATTAGATGCGATCGGGTTCAACCTGGCGGATAAAGAACTGGAAGTTGCAGCAGGAATTCCCTTTGAGATGATTTATACGCTGGAATCTAATCTCTGGAACGGAAAAGAAAGTTTACAGTTGAATATCAAAGATATCCGTGCAATGATTTAGGTTGCCCAGGCACCGATACCTGTTGATGGTTGAAATTGATTCAAGAGGGGGCTAATTGGTGTAATTGATATCAACGATTCCTCCCCCTCGACCATGATATTATACCAATACAATATGTATATTTGTGCCAATAAACGCTTGTCATTTTCTGACAGTATAGAGAATTTATTTTTATGAAAGCATATGTATTTCCTGGGCAGGGAGCCCAATTTTCAGGAATGGGGAAAGAATTGTACGACAATTCCCCGAAAGCAAAAGAATTATTTGAAAAAGCAAACCAATTATTGGGTTTTGATATAACTAAAATCATGTTCGAAGGAACGGATGAAGAATTGAAGCAAACAAAAGTAACGCAACCTGCGATCTTTCTTCACTCAACAATTCTTGCAGCGGTTTTAGGTGACGATTTTAAACCGGATATGGTTGCCGGTCACTCATTGGGTGAATTATCTGCATTGGTTGCAAACGGAACATTGAGTTTTGAAGACGGGTTAATGCTGGTATACAAACGTGCGTTAGCCATGCAGAAAGCATGTGAAGCAGAACCTTCTACAATGGCGGCAATTCTGGGATTGGAAGATGATGTGGTAGAGCAAATTTGTGCTACTATTGACGGAATTGTTGTTCCGGCGAATTACAATTGTCCCGGACAATTAGTAATTTCAGGTGCAATTCCTGCTGTGGAAGAAGCATGTACAAAACTGACGGAAGCCGGAGCAAAACGAGCATTAATTCTACAGGTTGGAGGTGCATTCCACTCTCCGTTGATGGAACCGGCACGTGAAGAACTGGCAGCGGCGATTGAAGCAACAACTTTTAACGTTCCGACTTGCCCGGTATATCAAAACGTAAATGCGAAAGGGGTAACAGATCCGGAAGAAATTAAGAAAAACCTGGTTGCCCAGCTGACTGCTCCTGTAAAATGGACACAAATCATGCAACAAATGATTGCGGACGGAGCTAGTGAGGTAGTTGAAGTAGGACCAGGAAAAGTATTGCAAGGTTTGTTCAAAAAAGTAGACCGTGCATTTCCGGTTTCCAGCGCTGAAATTTAAGTAAAAAATGACCATTCCTCCCCCTCTATCCCCCACCAAAGGGGGAGGTAATTTCCCCTTGTCTTTGGATGAGATTATCATCAAGAAAAGCAGATGGAAACAGTTGCTGTTTTTATTCGGTTGTTTGTGTTTTGTCATTCTTGGTTACATAATGATCACCAAAGATGTCAGCAGTTCAAGATACACTGTTGAATCAGCACAATTTTACGGAACGATCGGAATTCTTTTTTTCGGATTAGTAGGTTTGCTGATCATGTATCAACTGATTAATTCTAAACCTGCACTGAAATTAGACAAAAACGGAATTACTAATTACTCGCATTTCGGTAGTGGTTATCTGGCTCGTTGGTCGAATATAAAAGAAGTAAAAATCATTACATTGCAGAAGCAAAAAATGATTGCTATCTACCTGAAAGATGAGACGGAAATTTTTGACCAGGTAAATCGTATAAGTCGCTTTTTAATGAAATTAAACAGTAAGTTTACGGGAACACCTGCACTTATTCCTTCAAGTACGTTTACGGTCAAATTAGAAGAAGTGCTACAAATCATCAAAGAGCAGAAAAAAATAAACAGACAATACAAACAACGATTAAAACCCTACAAACATGAGTAACAAACCAACTGTACTAATGATCTATACCGGTGGAACCATCGGGATGGTGAACGACATACACACGGGTGAATTGAAGGCATTTGACTTCGATCACATCTATACGCATGTTCCGGAATTGCAACGACTCAATGTACAGTTAACAGCAGAAAGTTTTGAGCATCCGATCGATTCTTCTGAAATCAAAATTGAAAATTGGGTACGGATCGGTGAATTAATCGTCCAGAATTATGACCGTTATGACGGATTTGTGATTTTGCACGGTTCCGACACCATGGCCTATACAGCATCTGCTTTAAGTTTTATGCTGCAGGGATTGACGAAACCGGTTATCTTAACAGGTTCTCAGCTACCAATCGGAACCATCCGGACAGACGGAAAGGAAAACCTTATCACAGCCATCGAAATAGCAGCTGCGAAAGACAAGGACAACATTTCTCTGATCCGGGAAGTTGCTGTTTATTTTGAATATTCCCTATACAGAGGGAACAGAAGCTCAAAGGTTTCAGCCAATCAGTTTGAAGCATTCAAATCACCTAATTTCCCTCGATTGGCAGTTGCTGGTGTCGACATCGATTACAATCACGATGATTTATACAGAACGTCAAAAACACAACTGGAATTTCATCCGGATTTTGTGAATGAAGTTGCATTGTTAAAGTTATATCCCGGCATTAATATCAATTATTACCAACGTTTGTTCGACTATACGCACGTGAAAGCACTTGTACTGGAAACGTATGGCTCCGGAAATGCTCCAAGCGATCCTGTATTTCAGCAATCACTCACGCAATTTATCCAAAATGGAGGTGTTGTACTCAATATTACGCAGTGTAGTTCCGGTAAAGTGGAACAGGGAAAATACGAGACGAGTAGTTTTTTCAATAAAGCAGGCGTAGTCTCTGGTGCTGACATGACGACCGAAGCTGCGATGACAAAACTGATGTACCTCTTGGGATGCAATCTGTCAACTGCAGAAATCAAACAGCAATTACAAAATTCGATCGCCGGAGAATTGACCATTTAGTTCGCTTCCTTCCGAGTCGGAACGTTAACACATGCTGAAATCTTCGTGAATCAGTGGAACTAAAAAACCACTATCTTAGTCCCTATGAAATTGGAAGAACTTCATGTGTTAAATGACTGGATTTTGCAACAAAGCGAGTTCAGTAAAAACGATTTGCTGGTCACCATTAATGATCACAAAACGCACGTTTATTCCGAAGTCATTCCATTGGAACAAATCGCAAAAACACTTTCTGTTTCGCAAAATTCAATCAAAGAAAGCGGTATGAACTCTTTTTCTGTGGCTATCGGGTTATTAAATTGGGAGTGGAACAATCAACCGATTCAAACTCCGATCTGGATTGTGCCTTGTCATTTTAAGATCGATAAGGTTCGGCAGCAGGTAACATTGACTCCGGACGAAGAAGCTGGTTTTGTGAATCCGTTTCTGGCAAAAAAAATGGTTGAGATTTATTCCATTGATCTCGAAATCCATCCGTTTGACGTGGTGATTGAACAACTTCAACAAGCCGGATTTGAATCCATTGATCGATCCTTTAAAATGGTTGGAAATTTTCACCACCACCGGTATGTTTTATTGAAAGAGTTACAAGAATTAGTCTGTTGTGACACATTTTCTTCTCCGCTAAAACAATTGTTATCAGGAGAACGGGCAGATAAGTATCGTCTTTCGCTACCGGATGTTTCGTTGCTTCCATATGATACCGATCACAAACGTGTTTTTGAACTGGTGAGTACAGAAAATTGTGTTGTACAAGGCCCTCCAGGCACAGGAAAATCTCAACTAATGACCAATCTCATTGGAAAGTCACTACTTTCCGGGAATTCATTGGTGTTCATTTCTGAAAAAAGAGCAGCATTGGAAGTTGTTGACAAACGTCTTCGGTCATGCGGTCTGGAGCAATTTTCAGCTGTTGTAACAGATGATTTATCCGTCCGTGATTTTCTTCGGGACATAAAAACGACCTGGGAACTGATGGACAATTATACGTCCGTCAGACAATCTGAAATTTCCACCCGAAAAGAACAGGAAGATAATCTTCAGTTCATGTTGGACCTCCTGAATCAACAGCAATTAATTGGTGGTGTTTCTTTTTCAACGTTTAATGTGTTGAAGAAAGGTGTTAATCTGAATGAGGAATCAGGTTCTCACTTCCTACCTAATCCTCCTTCGCTGGACGATTATGCAAGGACACTTTCAATTGTCGGGAAGCTTTATACCAAACAAATTACCGCAAGTTGCTCCCTACTCCCTTTTTCAACATTCAGAGAAGGAAATCTCGCACGTTTGGCAACTACGATCAGGAAAACGAATGAACGGATTGTACAATTTGAACAACTTCTTCCGGGGTTTACACAAAACGACTGTGATAAATTACAATATCAGGGGATTGTTTATCAATTGTTCCAAAACGAACTGGCACAGAAATATGCTGCTATCATTGAACCAACATCCAAGGCGCAGAAACAGTTTTTGAAGTTATACCAGGAATACAACCGATTACAAAAACACGTTGCAGTGCATTCAGAAAGTCAATCCGATTGGAAAATCATTCCTTCAGAGCTGGAATTGAATCATCTGTTGGAATTGAGTCAACGTTCCTCCCTGTTTCAGCGGCTGCGGTTCAAAAAACGCTGGTCGCAACTGAGTCAATTACCAATACAATCAGCAGCAATAGCAATTCAACAGCTATTGGATTATCAGTCATCTAAAAAAGAAAAACTACGAATTGAAGAGAAACTGGCAAAACTGGGAATCACCGATCATACAGATCTCGACCTTTTAAAAGCAAGTCTGCACCTTTTTTCGTCTGAAAAATGGGATGTGTATCATTCCTTTTCGGTGGAGCAACGGCAGTTATTGAATGAATTACACACACAGATCAACCTGTTGAAAGAGGATTTGAAAATCAATTACAGGTTACAGCCGGAAATTTCCGTTTCAAAGCAGTTAAATGAGTTAGTGCAGTTTTTGCCTCAATTAATTGTACTGGAAACAGAACTGGCAGAAATGAATCAATCAATTTTAGATACACTTTCTACCTGTGATTCACTAGAGATCTACAAAAAAAGTGTACTTGGAACGCATTTTACTATTTTTCAATCACGTTATCCCGCTTTGTCTGCTTTTGAACCGGACACATTGAAGGAAAAAGCAATCGCACTTATTGCTGCAACACAAAGAGAGAATGAATTGGTAGCAGAACAGATTTTATACCACATAAAAACGACTTTTGACAGCTACAACCAGTTACTGACAACTCCTGCAGCCAAACTATCGGAGGAGCAGAAAAAAATACGTCAACAATTAAAGAAAGGGAAATCCATTCTGGTCAAGGAATTTTCAAAAACCCGGCAACATCCCACCCTGCGTGAACTGATGCACTCAGAAGCCGCGTTATGGATTCGTCTGTTAAAACCAGCGTGGCTTACCAATCCTACTCAATTAGCAAAAACATTTCCGCTGCAAAACGAACTATTTGATGTGTGCATCATGGATGAAGCCAGTCAGATTCCGGTTCAAAACGGAGTCGGAGCCATTCAGCGCAGCAAACGTGTCATCATTGCCGGGGACGAACAACAGATGAATCCGACCGCTTATTTTCGGGCAGGGTCAACGGAAATAACAAGTCTGTTGCACCATGCCGGATTTTATTTTCCGAAGGTCACGCTGACCCATCATTACAGGAGTAAACACGCACCGTTGATTGCATTCTCCAATGCAAATTTTTATAACAATCAGCTCGTTGTGTACCCCTCTTTCCCTGTCAATCAGGACTGCATTACCCGTCATTTTTGTGTAGCAGGGAAATACATCGACAGAAAAAACCAAGCAGAAGCAAAAAAGACAGTTGCACTGATTCATCAGCGGTTGATCTCCGGAAAAACAATCGGGATTGTTGCATTTTCACAAGAACAGGTAGCAGCCATCTGGAATGCGATTCCACCTGAATTAACAGAGGAAATTCAAAACCGGATTGATCAGAATACCTGTTTTATCAAACCTCTGGAAAAAGTCCAGGGAGACGAATGTGAGCACCTCATCATCAGCCTGGGGTATGCTCCTGACGAAGAAGATAATTTTCATTTGCGCTTCGGACCACTGAATACACATTCCGGAAGAAACAGGTTAAATGTACTGCTCTCCAGAGCTTCAGAATCCATTGATTTCATTTGCTCTATTGAATCTTCCGCTTTACAATGGAGTCAAAACGAATCCATCCAATTGCTGTACAAATGGCTCCGAAAATTGGAGCAGCCCAAAACAGAAAACGAAATTTGCTTTCCGTTGAACCTGCGTCCTGTTATTAATAAAAATCAATTATACCTAGCTGATAGTCATGCAATTTTCCCAACTGCACTGGAATTGGCAACAACCTATTCCGTGCTTTCAAACAGAGGATGGGACCTCCATTTTTAAAATTCTCCGTGAATTAAAATCCTCTTTTCAGTTGCATTAAAATTTTAAATGCCTTATCCACATCATTTTGATCTACCAAAACGGTAAATTCATTGGCAGTAGAAATCACTTCAATGATATTAATTCCTTCCCAGGCAAGCTGCTTGAGAATGTAATAATAAATTCCGTAGATTTCCACATTGATGTGAGGCAGCTTTACCGTCACCGACGCCAGGTTCTGAGTGGTCGAAATTAATTTCTCACTTTGAAACAAACGTTCGATGGTCGCTTTGTTTTTATCACTGGTAATGATTGTGGTTTCAGTCACTCCCTTACACAGAGCAAAAAACCCGTCAGATTCTCCATCGAGCACACGAATCAGTTCTGACTGTTTTAATCCCAATGTATCAGAATTCTGATACGTAAAGTCCGACAAATTGCTTCTCACCAAAAAGTCACCCAATTCACCCAATACGTTTTTAATTTTCACATTGAGTTTGTGGTACAATCCGGGAGACATGCGTTTAATCGCCATCACGATCGCTCCTTCTTTTACTTCTTTTCCCGTTACTTCTTCAATTTCGGGTTGAATTTTTCTGGCTAATGCAGAAACATTGATGAGTCCTTCTGTCATAGATTCCCTTAAAAAAGGGCTCCTATTGATGATATCCTCGGTTATTTTACCTATAGAATCCATGGTTGATTTAATAAATTGTGTAGCGCAAATCTAACAATTTCATTAAAATAATAACACAATGTTCGTTTGATGTTATCAATTAATTAAAAAATCAAGCAACAAGGAATAAAACGTTTAGTAACTATTATACCGCGAAAAGCGCGGAAATATTGGAAGAAAACAATTTAACGGCAATTGCAAGCAGAATAATTCCAAATACTTTTTTAACAATTGCAATCCCTCCTTCTCCGAGTAATGCTTCTATTTTTTTGGTCAATCGCAGTACGATATAGATAAAAATGATATTGATGATGATTCCCATCACAATATTCACTTCAGCAAACTCAGCTTTTAGTGAGACAATTGACGTCATGGTCCCTGCGCCGGCAATAATCGGAAAGGCAAGTGGAATAATGCTGGCTACTTTTCCGGTAACTTCATCCCGGAACAAATGCCATCCCATGATCATTTCCAGAGCCAATGCAAAGATAATCAACGATCCGGCTACAGCGAATGAGCGGATGTCCACACCAAAAATCTTTAGGATGGACTCTCCCAGGATTAAAAAACTGATCATAATCCCCAGAGAAACCAAACTGGTCCTCAACGGACTGATGTCTCCTGTTTTTTCTTTGAGTTTAATGATTAAGGGAATGGATCCGAGGATATCAATAACGGCAAACAACACCATTGTTGTTTTCAAAATCTGAGACCAGCTAAACCCGCTGAAAAATGCTGTCATGGTACAATTGTATTTTTAATTACCGTTGGAAAATTAGCATGTTCCAACACATGAATTTTGTGCTGAAGTGACTCCAGCGTTTCCCCCTCGTCCACACGGCACTGAAATTGAGCAATGATTTCTCCTTTGTCAAATTCCGGATTCACAAAATGAATGGTGATCCCGGATTCTGTTTCTTTATTCTCAAGTACAGCTTTGTGTACATGCGCACCATACATTCCCTTTCCTCCGTATTTCGGAAGCAAAGACGGGTGAATATTAATGATTCTGTCAGGGTACAAACCAATCAACTGTTCCGGAATTTTTCGAAGAAAGCCTGCCAGAATGATGTAATCAATGTTCTTTTCCTGACACAGGTCAACCAGTTTTCCCGCCTTTTCCACCTCTTGATTGGAAACAACTACCACTTCTACTCCTTCTTCACGGGCAGCGGGAACAATTTTTGCATCTTGCTTATTCGACAATACAAAACCGATTTCCACTGCATCAGACGTTTTAAAATACCGAATGATATTCAAGGCATTACTACCTGTCCCTGAAGCAAAAATAGCTAACCGTACTTTTTTCATGGTGCAAAAGTATGAAAAGAAAAATGTCCTGAAAAATCTATTACACAAACTTTAACGTTTTGTTTAAATCCAATATGCCAAAAAATAACTACCTTGCAGCACTTTTTATCATCAGAAAATGAACATACGCTCAATTAAATTCTCTCAGGATCACAATGTAGAATTTTACAAAGAATTAAAGAAAAGAGTAAATACCTATTTCAAATCCAATCAGATATCAAAATTTGGAAATACAAATATGGTCGTAAAAACCATCTTTATGGTATCTCTTTACGTTGTTCCGTATATTCTAATCTTAACAATTGCTGAACAACCGTTGTTTGCCTTATTACTTTGGGCCATCGCAGGTTTCGGAATGGCAGGAATCGGATTATCAGTAATGCACGACGCGAATCACGGGTCTTATTCAAAATACGGCTTCATCAATAAATCACTGGGGTATCTGGCAAATATGGTAGGTGGAAGTGATTTGAACTGGAGAATTCAACACAATGTATTGCACCACACCTATACAAATGTGGACGGAATGGATGAAGACATCGATGTAAACGGACTGATGCGTTTCTCTCCGAATCAAAAACGATTAAAAGCACACCGTTACCAACACGTATATGCCTGGTTTTTATACGGATTATTAACCATCAACTGGTTTTTCAGAAAAGATTACCAACAAATCAACCGTTACAAGAAAATGGGACTGCTGGCAACGCAAAACATCAGTTACGGCAAAGCGCTTTTTATTATCGTATTCACAAAACTATTGTATGCTTTCTTAATGATTGCTTTGCCAATCTGGGTAGCGCCATCCGCATGGTACGTTTCATTAATTGGGTTTTTCCTGATGCAATTCATTGCAGGGTTCTTGTTGTCGATTATTTTCCAGTCAGCGCATGTGGTACCTTCTTCCAACTTCCCTACACCAAATGAATCAGGAGATATCAATGCAGACTGGGCGGTCAATCAATTATACAATACAGCCAACTTTGCTCCTAAGGCACGCATTCTGTCCTGGTATGTAGGTGGATTGAACTTTCAGGTAGAACACCATTTGTTCCCTAATATTTGCCACGTTCACTACAAACAAATCTCTAAGATCGTGAAACAGACTGCCATTGAGTACAATCTTCCATATTATAGTTATGCAACGTTCTTCGGGGCGATAAAAGATCATACGAAACTACTCAAAAATCTGGGTAAGTATGACAATGCTCCGGGGATTCATCATTAATTGACTCCATGTACCTGGAAGAAATCCGCGACTATTGCCTTTCAAAAAAAGGAACGGAAGAAACCTTTCCATTTGACCAAACAACACTTGTATTTAAAGTGTTTGGTAAAATGTATGCACTCATTGACGTCGATGAAGCAAGGAGCATCAATCTGAAATGCGATCCCGAGCGTGCAGAAGAACTAAGAGAACAATACGAGGGCATTATTCCGGGATACCACATGAGCAAAAAACACTGGAATACGGTCTTACTGGACGGAAGCATTAATCGTTCACTCGTCATGGAACTGATTGATCATTCCTATGATCTTGTTTATGCATCACTTCCGAAAAAATTGAGAAATGAGCTCGAGAATTGACAAATATATTTGGTGTGTCAGACTTTCCAAAACCAGATCTATTGCAACCGACCTGGTCTCCAAAGGGAAAGTAAGATTGAATGGGGAGTTGATCAAACCATCCAAAGAAGTCAAGCAGGGAGATCTGATTTCCATTCAAAGAAACACAGCTACATTCTCTTACAAAGTTGTACAATTACTTGCCAACAGAGTTGGTGCAAAATTGGTGACGGATTATCTGGAAGACATTACTGACCCGATTGAAGTAGAAAAGTACAAAGCCTATCAACTCGCTCAAAGTTCCTACAGAGAGTTCGGCAGCGGGAAACCTTCAAAAAAGGACAGAAGAAATATTTCCGATTTCCTGGAAGACTGGTGATTTACCATTATTTTCAACTTCTTTTTGTTAAAAAATCAAATTTTATCTGATTCTTGATCCCTATAGAATAGGATTGATGCTGTAATTTTCATTACCTTTGCATTTTGCATTTAAAAATTAAAGAGATGGGAAAATTTGGTGTAACCGAAATATTGTTGATTTTAGCGGTTGTTTTGTTACTTTTCGGAGGGAAAAAGATTCCTGAATTGATGAAAGGATTGGGAAAAGGTATCAAAGAATTTAAAGATGCCTCCAAAGGGGAAGGAGAAAAAGTAGAGGAGAAAAAATAATTTCCGTCTAAAATATGTATCGTACAATTGGTGAGGTAAAAGCACAGCTTTCTGCCGGGAAAACTGTTGTGTCTATCGTACAGGATTATCTGACAGAAATAGAGAAACAACAAGAACTGAATGCTTTTTTAGAGGTATTCACCGAGTCTGTTTTGGAGCAAGCTCAGCAAGTTGACGAAAAAATAAAAGCGGGGACTGCCGGCCGATTAGCCGGAGTAGTCATCGGAATAAAAGACAACCTGTGTTACAAAGGACACAAAGTAAGTGCTTCATCCAAGATTCTTCAGGGATTTGAATCTTTGTTCACAGGTACAGCCGTCCAACGGCTGATAGACGAAGATGCAGTTATCATCGGACGCTTAAATTGCGATGAATTCGCGATGGGAAGTTCCAACGAAACATCTGCATTCGGTACCGTTAAAAATCCACTTGATGTATCAAAAGTAGCCGGAGGCTCATCCGGAGGTTCTGCCGCAGCAGTTGCAGCCGGACTTTGTACGGCTTCTTTGGGCAGTGATACAGGAGGATCAATCAGGCAACCGGCATCTTTTACAGGAACGTACGGATTGAAACCAACCTATGGAAGAATCAGTCGGCATGGACTCATTGCCTATGCTTCCTCATTTGACCAGATTGGTCCGTTCGCCAATTCATTGGAAGACACAGCACTTCTTCTGCAAATTATGGCAGGAAAAGATGCGTATGACTCAACAGCTTCTTCCCGTGAAGTACCTGCTGCTTATATGGATGGGGAACTTCCCTCTAAAATTAAAGTTGCAGTATTAAAAGAAAGCTTTGAAACAAAAGGAATTGATCCGGAAGTTGTGACTGCAACAGAAACAATCATTTCTGATCTTCGTTCGAAAGGACACGAAGTAGAACTGGTATCCTTTCCATACCTGGATTATGTCGTACCGACTTATTATGTATTAACAACAGCGGAAGCTTCTTCTAATTTGTCACGATTTGACGGTGTTCACTTCGGGTACAGGAGTCCGGAAGCGAAAGGAGTTGAGGAAACGTACAAAAAATCCAGAAGTGAAGGATTCGGAAAAGAAGTAAAACGCAGAATCATGGCAGGAACATTTGTTCTTTCTCATGGTTATTATGATGCTTATTATACGAAAGCACAAAAAGTAAGAAGGGTGTTGCAAACAAAAACAGACGAAATCTTCCGTTCATATGATTTCATTCTGTTGCCGACAACTCCTTCCACTGCATTTGAACAAGGAGGAGTAAAAGACCCTATTCAGATGTATCTACAGGATATTTTCACTGTACATGCCAACCTGACCGGACATCCGGCACTATCCATTCCTTTCGGGAATCATTCTAACGGACTTCCGCTTGGAATTCAGATCATCGGAAAACCGTTTGATGAGAACGGACTGTTAAACTTTGCATCGTACCTGGAAAATTAATTTAAGAAAAGATTATGCGATTTGTTCTTCTTGTTTCATGTATTCTGACCGTATCTCTTGGTTTTGCACAGCCAAAATCAGGGACTCCGGTACTTGGTAGTGATCAGTTTGTGAATGTTGTAGAACAATCACTCGCCCTTTACTATGCAGAATATGCCGACAAGCAAGGAAATTCGTACGAAGCCGTTATTGATGCCCTGAATTATTCGGACGGGCAAATCGTTGAGTTTTCAGATGAAGTCTATTGCCAACGTCTCAAAGAGATGAATAAGTTGACGCCTTTCAAACTGGAATGCAATGAAGCAACCTTGTCGACCATTCGCTTTTTTGCCGCTAAAAGAAGGGGGTTTGCACGCATTGTACTTGGCCGATCAACTTTGTATTTTGACATGTACGAAGCAAAACTGGCGGAACATGGATTACCACTTGAATTAAAATACCTCAGCGTTATTGAAAGTGGTTTGCGTCCACAAGTGAAGTCACGTGCCGGAGCATTGGGATTGTGGCAGTTCATGTATGGGACAGGTAAAATGTTTGGACTCAAAGACAATTCATACATTGATGAGCGCATGGATCCGGAGAAAGCAACGGAAGCAGCATGCCGGTACCTGAAACAATTGTACAATATTTACGGCGACTGGAATCTGGCACTGGCAGCTTATAACGCTGGTCCGGGAAATGTCAACAAAGCAATTCGCCGTTCCGGAAACAAAACAACGTATTGGGAAGTGCGACCGTTTTTACCGAAAGAAACACAAGGATATGTACCGAACTTCATTGCGGCTGCTTATTTACTGACATATCATGCAGAGCACAATATTATTCCGGCAGAAGCACCGATCCATTATGCTGAGTTGGATACTATTTGCTTGTCCAAAGGAATTCACATGTCCACGATCAGTAAACTGGTTGGTTGGAGTGAAGAAGAAATCAAATCATTGAACCCGATTTATAAGTTATCGTACATTCCTGAAACCACTCCGAAGCAATGCATTTACGGACCCATTAAATACATCGGAAAACTGGTAAGCCTGGAAGATTCACTGTACCGACTGGAAGAATCTATTTACAATCCATCGCGAACGCCGGCTGTCGTTGCTCCGGTTATCGATGAAACACCATTGGTAGGAACAGATTCCACACAAACAGAAACTCCGGGAGCAACTCCTGCAGGAAATACCTTCTACCACAAAGTACAATCAGGAGAAACGTTGGGTAATATCGCTACAAAATACGGTACGACGATCAACAAAATTATGACGCTGAACGGCATGAGCTCTACACATATCTATGTCGGACAACGTTTGAAAATAGAATCGACAAAAACAGTAGATACAGATACAACTCCTGTCGCCAAACCAAATACAACAGCAACACAAGCTAAATATTATACTGTTAAATCAGGAGATACCTTCGGAAAAATTGCACAGCGGCATGGAAAATCAATCAGTCAGCTGCGTCAACTTAATCCGGGCATCAATATCGACCGGTTACGATTGGGTCAGAAGCTTCGCGTGAGATAAATCCATTTTTCATTTTTATGAAACTTACTGCAGCAATTATCACCTATAATGAAGAGGGCAATATCGAGCGCTGTATTCGTTCTTTATTACCTGTTGCAGATGAAGTATTTGTGGTCGATTCCTTTTCAACAGATCGAACAAAAGAAATTTGCATGAAACTCGGAGCCCGGTTTATGGAACATCCATTCCAGGGGCACATTCAGCAAAAAAATTATGCATTGGAAAATGCTTCCCACGATTGGGTGCTGTCATTGGATGCCGATGAAGTATTGACAGAAGAATTACAACAATCGATCCTGAAGATCAAAAATAACCCGCAGTACAATGGATACCGGTTTAACCGCCTGACCAATTATTGCGGACACTGGGTAAAACATTGCGGATGGTACCCGGATACAAAAGTGCGTTTGGTAAACAAAGAAAAGGCACGTTGGATGGGAGTTAATCCCCATGACCGGTTGGATATGGTCAACGGGGAAATCACTGGCTTTCTGGCAGGTGATTTACTGCATTATTCGTATAACAACCGGGAAGAACATTACAAACAGATCGAATACTTCGGTGACATTGCGGCAAATGAATTATTCGAACAAGGAAAAACAACAAATTATTTCACGATCATTACCAAAGTGATCGCCCAGTTCATCAAGAGTTTTTTCATCAAGAAAGGCTTCCTGGACGGAAAAACAGGTTTCACTATTTCAAGACTGAGTGCCTACGCTACTTACAGAAAGTATCTGAAACTATTCAAATTACAGCAAAAAGCATGAACATAGAACGCATTATCATATCACGAACGGACAGTATCGGAGATGTCTTACTTACATTACCGATCTGTAATTGGATCAAACAACAGTACCCGAATGCTCACATTATTTTCCTGGGCAAAAACTATACATTACCCATTCTTAACGCTTATAAAGCAATTGATGAAGTATGTGACTGGGCTGCATTTGAAGAACTTCCTACCGTTCAACGGCTTTCAAAATTCCGCAGTCTGAATGCTGATGCCATTATCCATGTTTTTCCGAATAAAGAAATTGCCAACCTTGCAAAAAAGGTAAAAATTGCGCATCGGATCGGTACATCGCACAGAAGTTTTCATTTGTTGACATGCAATCACAAAGTGAGCTTTACCCGTAAACGTTCAGACAAACACGAATCTCAATTAAACTTTGAACTGCTGAGGCCGTTGGGATTAAAAGAAATTCCATCCATGGAAGAGATTATTGCTTCAACTGTTTTATTCCAGCCTGCTGTTCAACAGTTACCGGAGATTGTAGAGCAATTCATTCAAAAATACCCGGATTTTGTTCTTCTCCATCCGAAATCGCAAGGAAGCGCATTGGAATGGCCGATGGAAAAATACGTAACGCTGTCTAATCTTCTCAACAAAGAAGGAATCGCAGTTGCATTTACAGGCACAGAAAAAGAAGGTGTTTCGTTTAGGGGTTATTTACCAAGCAGTGAAATGACACTTGACACCAGTGGACTGTTCACATTGGAGCAGCTGATGACATTCATCGGTAAATCGAGTGGAATTGTTGCCTGCTCTACAGGACCGCTACATATCGGAGGATTCTTAGGAGTAAAGGCTGTTGGTTTATTTTCCAGCAGAAAACCGATTCATCCGGGCAGGTGGCATGCGATTGGAACAGATACCCATTACCTGGTGAATGATGAGAACTGTCCGAATTGTAGAAAAAAAACAATGTGTAAATGTATTGAAGACATTGATCCGGAGCC
>DHNG01000001.1:247094-300188 GCA_002409405.1 Flavobacteriales bacterium UBA5422
ATTCCTAAAAATCAGTCGTTTGTCGTATTTGCCAATTCGCTGGACTGCTATACATTTGTAGCATACAAAACGTTAAAACTTAAATTAAATACGATGAAAAAGTCAATTCTTATCTTTGCCGGAGCTTCTTTGATGCTGGGTGTTATTTCCTGTAAAAAGAAAGGATGTACGGATCCTACTGCTTCCAACTACAACATTGAAGCAACAAAAGATGACGGATCTTGTGAATACACTACGCCGGCTCCTGCACCAACACCTGCACCTTACACTCCTTCATTCAATGGAACGTTCGGAGCATTGGTCGCTTTGAAAACCGTTACAACAACTTCTACACCGATCGGAGAGATGGATACGCATGTAGGGACAGCAGTAGCCGTATTTTCAGAAGACGGCGGATCCAACCTGTTGTCTGCGGGAACAGTAAACGTCAATTCGAATCAATTAACAGCACAAAGCAATCAATCATACGTGTATCAGATCGGAACAAGTAACCCTACGGGAATTGATTTCTCCGGAGATGTTACATGGACAGGTTCAGGAAATACATGGCCTTCATTCAGCGCATCTTCTACACAAGGATTTGCAACGGTAGGAAAAATCACTTCCGGAAACCCAAGTACTTCAGCTGATTATACGCTGGTAACCAATCAAATCAGCAATGCTGACTCTGTATTGTTTACATTGGTTGGTCAGAACAATAATATTATCAAAGTATTACCAGGGACTGCAACGTCTCATACCTTCAGTGCTTCTGAAGTAAGTTCTGCAGGAGCAGGTACGGGAATCGTTCAGGTAGTCGGATTGAAATACGATCTTCAAAACATCGGTTCAAGAGATTATTACCTGATCAATGAAACAGTTCGTTCTAAAATGATTACAATCGAATAATACCTCATCTTATCTATTCACAACAAAAGAGACTGCCTCGTTACAAGTGGCGGTCTTTTTTATTATCGCTGCTTTGAATTCATTGCATTTCTATTATTTTTGTCAGAGAACTAAAATTTTAAACATCAACAAATGAAAAATGTTGCAGTTATAGGTGCCGGTACAATGGGGAATGGGATTGCCCACGTATTTGCACAATTCGGATATAATGTATCTTTGATCGATATCTCCCAGGCATCTCTTGACAAAGGAATTGCTACCATTACAAAGAACCTGGACAGACAGGTTGCGAAAGAAAGTATTACGGAAGCGGACAAAACGGCTACGCTGAACAACCTGAAAACATTCACAAGCATGGAAGAAGGTGTCAAGAATGTAGAGTTGGTTGTAGAAGCAGCAACAGAAAATGTGGATTTAAAATTGAAAATCTTTGCTGATCTGGATCAACTTACGGCTCCGAATGTGATTTTAGCAACCAATACTTCATCTATTTCCATTACCAAAATTGCTTCTGTGACTTCACGTCCTGATAAAGTGATCGGAATGCACTTCATGAACCCGGTTCCGGTAATGAAACTGGTAGAAATCATTCGCGGGTATTCTACTTCGGATGAAGTAACCAACCTGATCATGGAAACATCCCGTAACCTGAAGAAAGTTCCGGTAGAAGTAAACGATTACCCGGGATTTGTTGCCAACCGTATCCTGATGCCAATGATCAACGAGGCGATTATTACCCTACACGAAGGTGTTGCAGGTGTAGAAGAAATCGACACCGTGATGAAGCTGGGAATGGCACATCCGATGGGGCCGCTTCAACTGGCTGATTTCATTGGATTGGATGTCTGCCTGGCAATCATGGAAGTGTTATTCGAAGGGTTTGGAAATCCGAAATATGCACCTTGCCCGTTATTGGTGAACATGGTAACTGCCGGAAAAAAAGGTGTGAAATCCGGAGAAGGATTTTATTCATGGACACATGGAACCAAAGACCTGATTGTAGCACCGAATTTTGCTAAGAAATAGGGGTGAGACGCTAGGTTTTTAGACCTTAGAAGCTAGACGTTTAGATAAAAGATCTTTAATTGAATAAATTGGAAAGGGGATAAAGCAATTTGTCTCCTTTTTTATTGGCGTAGAACTCTGTTTCTAATAAAAAATGATTTCATCTGTTGTTTGTCAATCTGTTTTTCATCATTTAAAACACGGGTATACATATCACTATTAAATTAAAAATAGTTTGGATATTTAGTTTTAAATTATTTATCTTTGTAACTAAGATATTTAGATGATGAGTGAAAAGAATATTAAAAACAATATTAAACGTTTCCGAATCGCGAGCAGAGCGTATTCCGACGCTTCCATTTTGATGCATGAAGCAATTGCACGAACAGCAGGATTATCAGGTACAGATCACAAGTACCTTGGATTGATAATGCAACACAAGGAATTAACGGCAGGAGATATTTCTAAATTGACAGGACTATCAACAGGTGCTGTTACAGGCTTCATTGACCGATTGGAAAAAAAAGAATTACTGGAACGACAATTTACCAAAGATGACAGACGGAAAGTGATTATTGTCCCGAATACTGAGAATATTATGCGGCTTTTACAGCCGATTTTTGATGATTTACAACAAAAAACAACTATTCTTCTTACTTCATTTTCCGAGGAACAAATCCAGGTAATTGAGCGGTATTTTACAGGTGCTACCCATATTATGCAGGAAACGACAGCCAATTTAAACAATAATCAATGATCAAAATGGAACTGTTGACAACCTCTTATTTAACAAGAGCTGAATTATGGCTCTTCATCACTACGCTCCTTTATTTTTTTATGAATGGTGCACAAATTTTTGAAACCCTTGTATTTGTCCCCAAATGGGTAGACTCTCCCCCTGATAATTTCAAACTACTATCGGACGGGACGGGAGTCAGTCTGAAAATTTTCTGGATTGTTCTTCATTCCTTACACGAAATTACATTCATTCTTGCAATTGTTTTTTGCTGGAAAATAGATCCTGTACGAAACTGGCTGCTAATTTTATTTGCCATTCATATTGCAGTTAGAATATGGACGCTTTCGTTTTTTGCCCCTAACATTATTGCTTTTCAAAAAATGGCGGAAACTCCATCATTTGCACAAAACCTCATCAACAGGACATCACTCTGGCAAACGCTCAATTACGTAAGAGTAGGTATTTTTATAGCTGTTTCGATTGGACTCGTTCCTTTGTGTATCAGGTTATTCAATCTACGGCATTAAACCGATTCCACATGGTTTTTAAAATTGTTCAGTAAGGTCTGCCAACCGTTGAGTTGCACATCGGCATCTTGTTCTTCCACTGCCTCAAACTGCATTTCAATGTGGACCACATCCTCAATTACTGAAAAGACAATTTCAGCCTTTCTACCATCAGTCATCGTAAAGGCAATAAAGTGATTCAATTCAATTGCCGTATACGTTCCTCCATAATCAAAATCAACTCCGCCGTTTTTAGAAACCATCTGGTACGTATAACCACCACCGATCGCAAGGTGATTGTGTGCGTTTTTAACTTCGTAATCCGGTGAGGTGAACATCCAGTAGTACATTTGATTTTCGTCGTTCCAGGTATCCCAGACAATATCCAGCGATTGATTGATATTGATGCTGACATTGAGAATTTCCAACTGATCTTTTTCCATGGTATTTGCGTTGTGCATTTAAGTGGCACTTATACAAACAAATATAAGTGGTCGCTTTGAAATTTGCAAGTGAAAAATACAGCTCTTTTGATGGTTAAAATCAAAACGGAACGGGAGCAGAAATTGTCATCCATTCTTTTGTTCCAGGATGTCTGAACATCAATTGTTCGGCATGTAAATGCAAACGGTTGGCTTTTGTTCCATACAAGTCGTCTCCTACAATCGGCATCCCCAATCCTGTCGGGTGCGCCGCATGTACCCGCAATTGATGTGTACGACCGGTAACCGGGTAGAAATAAACATCCGAATAACCATTTTTTACCTCAATCAACTCCCACTCTGTCCGTGCATGCTTTCCATATTCGTAACACACCAACTGACGTGGCCGGTCGTCCAGATCGACACGTAACGGCAGATCAATTACGCCACCGGATTCTTTTAATTCACCATCCAGTCGCGCGACATATCTTTTTTTGATCGTTCTTCGGATAAACTGGTATTGCAGGTATTCGTGTGCTTCTTTGGTTTTCGCTACCAGCAAAATACCTGATGTAGACATGTCCAGACGATGTACCAGCAAGGGTCCTGTTGCTTCCGGCAAATAGGTTTCCATGCGTTTCAATACCGAATCCGAGATTGTTTTTCCCGGAACAGATAAAAATTCCGCAGGTTTATCGATCACAACTACATAGTCGTCTTCATACAAAATGGTCAACTCCTTCCCTTCCGCAGGATTTTCTTTCAGCGGATTCGGATCCACCTCTAATCCCTGTAGCATGTGTCCTAAGATTGGCTCGCACTTCCCTCTGCAGGCCGGGTAGAACTGCTGGTGCTTTCGTATTTCAGATGCCGGAGATGCTCCCCACCAGAATTCAGCCATCGCGATGGGTTTCAATGCATGTTGATAGGCATATTGCAATAGCTTCGGTGCACAGCATTCCCCTGCTCCGGAAGGTGGTTTTCCGTTTTCTACATGTTGAAATAATTCTAAAACAGGTTTGGTTTTCCCGGTTGCATCTAAAAAATGGTATTGATCAAACAACTGGTTTTGTGTATCATTGGAACGTTGCTTTCTTTCTATTTTCAATTGGCTGATCTGATCCAGGTACTGATCCAGTTTTGCTTGGACAACTGCACGTTTTTCGCGGTGGATTTTAGTCAGGTCTTTCAGGAAAAATTGTTCCTGCATGCTTTGTTTACGTAACCTCTCCAATTGTTGAGTGCGTTCTTCTTCTGCCAGGAATTCCGCTTGCTCCCGCAATTCTTTTCGCTGTTCTTTTGCAGCCTTTACCTGTTGTTTGAATGACTGCATTTCTGTTGTACAGAACTTATCGGTATCAAGCACCTGTTGCTTCAGATCGCTCAATTCTCCGGATTGTTCCAACTGATCAATTTTCGCACTCATTTCATACAGAATCCGTTCACCGGTCCGGTAAAAACCTCCTTCTTTGAGCATATCAAAAATAGGAGGAACAAAGTGAGGATATTCATTTTTATCTGCCAGTTTTCCTGAAAATGCGGCCAGGTATCCCAGCTCTCCTTTCTGGTTTTGCACGACGAGTACACCAAACATCTTTCCAATGATCATTCCTTGCTGACCGGGAATCAATCCGAAATTATGCTCCCATTCTGTTTGTCGCTTAATGTATTCCTGTAATTCAGCTGCAGCAATGAGGCTCAAGGGATGAGGCTCGTAATAAAACGGAAAGGTGAATTTTCCGGGTAAAGGAATCCCATCAACCGCTTGTTGAAATGCAATGAATTTGGATGGATTATTTTCCATATTACTCACTCCAGGCTGCAAATCCTTTTTTCTGGAAATTAGTTGGTTCTGCAACCGGTTTCAGTTGCTGTTCCATGTAAAAATTACGGTTCACTTCCGGCAGCACCAATTCAATCAAACGACCGGATCTGTTGATCGTCATTCGTTTTTCATCTTCGTCAAAGTACTTTAACCATTGATCCAGGTTTCCATTAATGACAATTCCGTTAACAGCTACAATTACATCATCGACCATCATTCCTCCCAGATCTGCAGGTCCACCGGGGTAAAATGCTTTGGCAATTGTTTTATCTCCTTCAAGGGCGCATTTCATTCCCAATCGTGCATGACTGTATAGTGCTGACGGTTTTTGTTCCAGTTCCAGTCCGATGTATTCCAATGCGTCTATCAGGATCGATTCGTATGGTTTGTTCCCATATACGTAATCAGAAAAATAGTCATCAAATGAGCAATTTCCAACCGTTTCCAGTTCCCGTTTGTAGTCTTCTTCTGAAACTCCCTTCCCCTGCAATGCATAGTTGAAGTACAAACGACGCATGACCTCATCTAACCCGTATTTATTGTTGGTACTTTTCAGAATCATGACATCGGCAACAAATGCAAGCAGGTTCCCTTCGGTATAAATGGAAACTTTCCGATTCGGAGCACCGGCTTCATATCCGTCCAGCCACGTATCGAAAGAAGAAGCTGCAACAGAATAATTGAACCGTCCGTGATTGTCGAAATGGACCTGAAAACGTGCTGTCAATTCAACCAGGTATTGCTCCAGTGTAAACACCTTGCTTTTCAACAGGAACAAATCTCCCATATAAGTGGTGACACCTTCACATAAATAACCCAACCGGGAATAATTTTCTTTGGTGAAATCGTATGGAAACAATTCAATCGGGCGGATGGCTTTTACATTCCAGGTGTGGTACAATTCATGCGAACTTACTCCCAATAATTCTTTGTACAGTGACTGATATACTTCGTAAGAAGGTCCCAGACAAATCACTGTCGATTTACAATGTTCCACTCCATGATACGCTTTGTATGGAAGAATGTGGAATAAAAAGTGGTATTCAGGAACCGGAAATTCCGAAAACTTCTCAATCTGTTTATCTGTAAATGCTTTAAAATCTTTGATCAATCGTTCCCAATCCGGTTTGGTGACTCCGTTGAACCACAAATGGAATACTGTTTCTCCGGAAGTATATTCTCCATGCTGCAAATTTGCAGAGCAAATCATCGGAGAATCTGCCAGTTCATCAAAATTCTCAGCCGTAAACAATGCTCCATCTTTTGTCAGAGATGTGGCAACCTGCCAATGAGCAGGAATCTGTAATTTTAACGTACAGGGTGCCTGTTCATCGCCCGCCTGATATACGCAACAATTTACAGGGTTCACATACAACTGGGTTGCATCCAGGAACGTTGAACCTGCATTCAGCGCATTGGCGTAATAAGCATATTCAATTTTGAACACTTCTCCTTCATTCAACGATAATTGCCATGCATCTTTGGTGATTTTATGAAAATCAACCCGTTTTCCTCCGGATGTGAACACTTTAAATCCTTTTACATTTTTTGCAAAATTCCCTAACTCATAGCGACCGGGACGCCAGGAAGGTAACTGAATAACAGGGTTCATTGTAATAGCAGTTCCCTCTACGGAAACATGCACATATTGCTGGTTGGCATTATCTGTTCTAAAATGATAATTCATGTGATGTGTCTGAAATTTCAGTTACAAAGTTAATTTTTTTAACCGCACGAAAGGCGACATTGATAAAGAGAGCAATTTACCGAATTCTGTTTTCAATCAGGTAATCTGAAGGACGTTGACCCAACAATTTGTAAAATGTGTTACTGAACGTCGGTGCGCTGCTGTATCCCACTTCATATGCTACTTCGGTAATGGTATGTTTTCCTGCAAGTAGCAGTTCAATAGCACGCAACATTTTCTGGATGGTAAAGTACCTGATAAATGACATTCCGGTCTCTTTTTGAAACAACCGGTTGAGTGAACGTTCACTAAAACCAAATTTATGTGACATTTTTTTGTAAGAAATTTGTTCCTCCAGGTGTTCTGTCATATAAAAGATGATCTTTTTCAAGCGGTCATTCTTTGGAGAAGGCAATGACAACGGCACCGAACTCTGACAAAGTTCAGGTAGAATGGATTTTACTGCCAGTGCAATCGAATAATTTTTGTCCTGTTGATGAATATCTCCCCGCCATCTGTCTGTATACATAATTAAATTCAGCAACAAGTCATTCGCCAGGTAGATTCCTTCCTGCTCATAAAACGGAAAATCATTTTCTTCCACAGGAAAATAGAGATTTCTCATAATCGCTTTTTCTGTGTTGGTATGGATACTGTGTACAACTCCTGCAGGAATCCACATAAAATGACGTGGAGGAATGTAGTAAACGTGGTTGGGTGTGTGAATGTGAACGATTCCTCCCTCTGTATAAATCAATTGCGCTTTCTTATGGTTATGAGTCGGAATCAATAATTCGCCCATTACATCGTGGTAACAATAAATACTACCCGGGTAAACATCAACTTCTGTGATGTAGTACTTGTCAATAGAGGGGTTTTTAAAATCCATTGTCCGAAATTAATAATTTTTTGACTTTATAAGATATTAGGACTTCTTTATTTTCATTTAATATTGCAATAGGATTATTAATTGACTGTTAATCATCTTTTGAATTTGGAAACTAAGTTACGTAGATCAATGAGCAACAATCGCATATATTATTCTTTGTACGAGAGCAAGATCATGACAGCCGAAGAGGCGGCGCGCTTGATTGAGGACAAGATGATTATCGGTTCCAGCGGCTTCACAAAAGCCGGGGACAGTAAAGCGGTGTTGCCAGCATTTGCGAAACGTGCAGCCAACGAACAAGTAGGAATTACATTAATAACCGGTGCCTCTCTGGGACACACAACAGATACTGATTTAGCCAATAACAATGCGTTGTATAAACGCATGCCGTTTCAGTTGGATTCCAGCTTGCGCGGAAAAATAAATGACGGTTCCATTTTGTTCATCGACCAGCATTTGAGTGAGACGGCTGAACAGCTTTCCAATCAACATTTACCCGGTATTGATATTGCGATCATCGAAGCAACCTATATTGATGAAAACGGGAACATCATCCCAACAACATCTGTGGGAAATTCGGCAACGTTTGCGCACCTGGCAAAACAGATCATCATTGAGATCAACACGGCAATTCCATTGGATTTCAAAGGGATTCATGATGTGGTCATTCCACAGGATTATCCGAACCGAAACGTATACAATGTGACACACACAGGGAGTAGAATCGGTCAGGATTTTATTTCCATCGATCCGGAAAAAGTAATCGGGGTCGTTTTCACAGAAATGACAGACAGCCCTGCTCGGGAAACAGAATCGGATGAAACCACAACTGCCATTGCAGATCATTTACTGGATTTTTTCACCCAGGAAATTAAGGCCGGGCGTTTAACAAAATCGTTGCTTCCTTTACAAGCCGGTATCGGTAAAGTTGCCAATTCTGTTCTGTCGGGTTTTGCAAAAGGTGATTTTGAACACCTGACCATGTATTCAGAAGTATTACAAGACAGTACTTTTGAATTGATCGACTCCGGAAAACTGGACTTTGCATCGGCTTCTTCCATCACTGTTACAAAAGCTTGTTACGCTACACTTTTAGCCAATTTCGGTCGCTACAAAGACAAAATTGTTTTACGACCACAGAACATAAGTAATTCCCCCGAAATAATCCGACGCTTAGGAGTTATCGCAATTAACACAGCAATCGAATTCGACATTTACGGAAACGTTAATTCTACACACATTACAGGGACAAAAATGATGAATGGAATCGGAGGTTCGGGGGATTTTGCCAGAAACGCTTACCTGAGCATATTTGTTGCTCCGTCGGTTTCAAAAGGCAACAAAATTTCACATGTCGTTCCGATGGTCTCACACACCGATCATACCGAACACGATGTCGACATTCTGGTGACTGAGCAAGGATTGGCAGATTTAAGAGGATTAGCACCACGAGAGCGTGCGCAAGTAATTATAGATAATTGTGTCCATCCCGAGTACAAAGAACAGTTGCAGGATTACTACAACCGTGCATTGGAAAGGGGAGGCCACACGCCCCATATCATTGAGGAAGCTTTGCAATGGCATAGCAGTTTATTACAATTAGGTACAATGAAGCAATTCGTTTTTCAAGAACAAGGATAATGATTTTCCGACACACTAGAAAGCTGAATCAATGATGAAAAAGACTGTCTCTGAGAGGCAGTCTTTTCTTTTTCACAGGTCATTTCATTTTTGTACATTCGTCCTGTGCACTTATTAAAATTCGAATAAAAATGAATCCGGATTATTCTCTGATTGTTTCACAGCAACGGGCATTCTTCAACAGTAATGCAACAAAACCTGTTGCATTCAGAATTCAACAGTTAAGAAAACTGAAAAACGCACTTCAAACAAACGAACAGGCATTAATGAAGGCCATTGATTCGGATTTTAAAAAATCTGAATTTGACACCTATACCAATGAATTAATGCTGGTGTATGCTGATATCAATGAAGCCGTCAGAAAAGTAAAAAAATGGGCACGGAGAAAAAGAACCCGTACCAATCTGATCAATTTCCCGGCCAAAAGTTATGTGATTCCGGAACCTCTGGGCGTTTCACTCATCATTGGCGCATGGAATTATCCCTATCAACTTTCCTTTGCTCCGATGGTAGCTGCCATCGCTGCAGGATGCACCGTAATTCTCAAACCGAGTGAACTCCCTGCTGCTACCAGTAGAGTAATGGCACGAATTATTGCGGAGAACTTCCCGCAGGAGTACATCACAGTTGTAGAAGGAAGTATATCAGAAACAACCGCATTGCTGGAACAAAAATTCGATAAAATCTTCTTTACCGGAAGTGTTCCTGTAGGTCACATTGTTTATCAGGCTGCAGCAAAACAATTGATTCCTGTCACACTGGAGCTTGGAGGAAAAAGTCCGGCATTTATTACGGAAAGTTGCAATATGAAAATGTCGGTTAAACGGTTGGTCTGGGCCAAATTTCTCAATGCAGGGCAGACATGTATCGCACCGGATTATGTATTGGTCCATCAATCAGTAAAGCAAACGTTCCTGGATGCATTATCAGCAGAAATACACCAATCAGATTTCCGGATTGAAAACGGGAATTATGTTCAGATTATCAATCACAGAAATGGTGAACGGCTGTCAGCACTCCTGGATCAAAGCACCATTTATTTAGGAGGGACATACAATCGTGAAACACGTTATTTTGAACCGACAGTATTGACCGATTCCACATTTGAGGACAGAGTTATGCAGGAAGAAATATTCGGTCCGATTCTACCGGTTATTACCTACAACGACCTGTCAGAAGCAATCCAACAAGTAAAAGAACGTCCGAAACCACTGTCTTGCTACATTTTCACGTCCGATTCACGGATTAAACAACGGATTCTACAGGAAGTTTCCTTTGGTGGGGGTGCGGTCAATGATGCCATCATGCATGTATCAAATAGTCATTTACCCTTTGGTGGAGTAGGAGAAAGCGGAATAGGTTCTTATCACGGAATAGCCGGTTTTAATGCATTTTCACACTACAAAAGCATCCTGGATAAACCGACCTGGTTCGAGTTGAATCTGAAGTATTCACCGCATTCGCTTAAAAAGCTCAATTTCATCAAAAAAGTATTGAAATAATGCTGCATTTTGATCATCTTTGTCCTACCTTTATTAAAGAATAAAGTTTAATTTTTTTAGAAAAATTATTTTTTTTCTGTAAAACTTTATAATATTTGTTTGGTATTAACCAATTCATTTATTTTTGCTCAAAAATTGACCCGATGAGTTCCGAATATAAACTAGTAGAAAAGGAGGAAGTTCCTAATTTCCATTTTCCAAAAGAAGATGTATTGATTAGCGATGATGAGAAAAAGGTATTAAAAGCACAGCTTGAACGTGCGAATACATTAGGAAATACAGAACATCATAAGGTAAAAATTTACTTCGAAGATACCGAAGGAAAGAAAGTCGTATATACAACCATCTGGGGAACAACAGAGCTGTATATCCTATTAAAGAAAAATGTGTTTATTCCTATACAAAGAATCGTTAAATTAGAAATTTAATTAAAAAGCATGACTACAAAGAGAAGATCGATTATTAGTTACGACAAGCTGACCGTTGAACAAAAAAAGAAGTTGGAGCATGACTTTCCGGAAGGTTTCCTGGGGAACCTGACAACCATCAAAACTCCGACAGGAGAAGTATTGGATGCGTTGATCTGGGAAACAGAAGAGATCATTTACCTGGTAAAAATTAATAAAGCTTCCTTCCACTCTTCTTTGGACGATGAAGACGAAGATTTTGTGGATGAAACATTAGGAGAAGACATTCCGGTTGGGGATGACGAGGATGCGGACGACGATGATGATATCGATACGGATGCTGATGCGGACGATGATGACGATGAAGACGAGGATGAAGAAGAAGATTAATCCTTCTGCCCTTTAAAAATAATGAGACCCGGAGTTCCGGGTTTTTTTAGTTTCATTTTTAATCGTAACTTTTTTTGGTACAATTTAAATTTTAATTATCTTTGCTCCGGATATTCGTCAGACACATGAATAATTTACGATTTTCAACAGCATTACACATTTTGGTTTTATTGGATTATTTCGATACGGACTGGTTAAGTTCAGATCTGATTGCCGGTAGCATTGGTGTGAATCCGGTTATCGTACGAAAGGAAATCGGTACACTCCGCGACGCTGGATTGATTGATTGCAAACGGGGAAAAGTAGGTGGATACCGGCTTAAAAAGAACGCCTCATCTATTTTGCTATCGGAAATCTACCGGGCTGTTCATCCAAAGAACATGGGTAAATACAATGATACCAATCCAAAATGCCCTGTGGGGATGCAAATGAATGCACATCTGGAAGATGTATTTAATTCAGTAGAATCAGGAATCACGGCTCAATTAGAGAGCCAAACACTAAGATCATTCAGAGAATCCTTCTCTTAATTTTTTTAGTTTTAATTGTAACAATTTTAATAACAATAAAATGAAAAAAGTAGCATTAATTGGAGCAACCGGATTTGTAGGAACACAGATCCTACGTGAATTGGTTAGCAGAAATGTAGCAGTGAAAGCAATTGCGCGAAACACAGAAAAAGTTGAAACATCAGCACTTGTAGAGGCCGTAGCCGTAAATATTAACAACGAAGAAGAACTACAAAAAGCACTTAGCGGAGTTGACGCGGTGATCAGTGCATACAATGCGGGATGGACAAACCCCAACATTTATGATGATTTTTTAGCCGGATCAAAAACAATTGAAAATGCGGTGAAAAATGCAGGTGTGAAGCGCTACATTGTAATCGGGGGAGCAGGAAGTCTGTACATTGACGAACAGACACAGTTAGTAGACACGCCTCAGTTTCCGGCTGAGATCAAACCGGGAGCGTTGGCAGCACGTGACTACCTGACACACCTGAAAGGAGAAAACAACCTGGAATGGACCTTCTTCAGTCCGGCAATTGAAATGCACCAGGGAACTGCAGGAGTAAGACGTGGAACGTACAGAACAGCATTGGAAAATCCTGTTTTTGATGAGAACAACCGCAGTATATTATCTGTAGAAGATGTTGCTGTTGCAATTGCAGACGAGCTGGAACATCCGAAACACATTCGTCAGCGTTTTACTGCAGCTTATTAAAATACAATTGAACTGGGGAGGAACTGCATGTTAGTCAGTAACAAATGACTGAAGTTTACTGTCAACGGGTAGATCTTAAAAATAAAAATCCCGGATGTTATTTATGAAATAGTACAAATAACATCCGGGAATCTTATTGAATCTCTAATAGCGTCAGAACTTGATAATCTTGAATTCAGTTCTTCTGTTCAGGGCATGTTCTTCTTCCGTACAGGTAGATTGTACTTTCCCTTCACATGCACAATCATTTAATAATTTTGATTCACCGTATCCTTTTCCGGAAATACGGGAAGGGGTCGTGATGTGCTTTTTGATATAATCAGCAGATGCTTTTGCCCGTTTGTCTGAAAGTGACAGGTTATACTTTGCAGAAGAACGGCAATCAGTGTGAGAACCCAATTCGATTACCATGGAAGGGTTTTCATTCATTACCTGAACAATTTTATCGAGCTCTAATTTCGCATCGTCACGTATTTTGGCGCTGTTCAAATCAAAATAAATCGGATTAATGGCAATGATGCTTGCCAAATCTTTTCCGATCTCTAACTTATCCAAATCAACACCGAAATAAATTTCCCCGCTCATGGCAATGACATGACTAAACGGAACTTCTTTTGCGATATAACCGGATTTCTCAATTTTAATACGGTAATTCAGATTGTCTCCTTTTTTCGTTCCTTCCAATAATTGTTTGAAATCTCCGCTTCCATCTGATTTTCCTGTAAATGCAACCGTTTTTCCGGATTTATCCTTGATGGTAATCTTCGCATCGCCCACCGCAGCTTTTGAAGCTTTATCTGATACGTGAACGAGCAATGTGGAACCAAGATTTTCTTCCAGTGCAACATTTTTTGTCAGATCGCTGTCAGCAGTTGTGATTTTATCTGTTTTGGATATGTATTCCTCTTTTTCTGCCGTCAATTGTAATTCGGATACAGCCGGAACATAAACAGAATAAGCACCTTGATCATCCGACACAGCATTAAATACTTCTCCTGTTTTTGCATCTTTCAGTGTCAAAGCTACATTCCCGAGGGTTTGATTGCTCACCAAATCCGTTGTTTTTCCTGTTAGTGTAATCATACGCGGGAACGGATTTGTCAATTGCACGGCATAAATGTCATCTGCATTTCCGGAAACTCTGTTCGAAGAAACATAACCGCTTTTTCCATCCGCAGAGAGTGTCAAGGCGAAATCATCCTGAGATGAATTCACATTTGCGCCGCAATTCAATACTTTAACAACCTTGTTTCCTGCCATCACAGCTACGAAATTGTCCAATCCTCCCAATCCCGGATGACCATCCGATGTGAAGTAAATATTCCCGTCAGTACCAACCCATGGAAAGAACTCATTGCGTGCTGTATTGATAAGACCACCCATGTTTTTAACATGCGTTACATCACCTGTTTCTGTTAGATCGGCGATGTATAAATCTGCACCTCCATGTCCGCCTTCAACGGTTGAAGAAAAAATCATTTTCTGCCCGTCTTTTGTGATTACCGGATGACCTACAGAATGCTTATCTGAATTGATGGATAGTCCTCTGACATTTGTCCATTTTCCTTTGCTGTCAATGTCGGCCATGTAAATAGACAGGTGATACAATCCGTTGGCATTTTTCTTATTGTTGCGGGTAAAGTAAACACGTTTGTTATCCGGAGTGATAAACAGTGAACCTTCGTTCAGCTTTGTATTGACTTTTCCTTTTACTTTTTTCGCTTTGGAATAGGTGTTATTTGCTTGTTTTTGTACCCGGTATATATCCAGGAAACTTCTTCCGTTGTATAAATTTTTCCGGTTGATAAACCCGGAAGAACCTCTGTCGGAAACAATATAGATGTCATTCCCATTGAATTGATACGCACCGAATTCGTTGTTTTCTGTATTTAATTTTGTCTCCGTTATTGTAAAATGAACAGTACTTTTTAGCTCATTGAGATAATTCGGATTTTGTTTATATTCTTTACAACGATCATCTTTTGAGTCATTACAAAACTGATTGAGCAACTCATTTGCTTTGGTAAAATCACCTTGCATTTTTGCCGCCTGAATGTAGTTGTACAGATCCTCTTTCTCGTATTCTGAAAGCTTAACCCCGCTATAATATTTCACAGCTTTCTCGTTGTTACCCATGTAGTAATAACTATTGGCAAGGCGAATTCTCATTTTCGGAGAATCGTTATCCGAATCAATTAAACGTTCATATTGTGTAGCAGCACTCCAATACGATTTGAGGTCATACAAATCATCTGCTTTTTTTAACCTGTCCTGCGCGAACAAGAGACCTGAAAACAGAACAAAACAGCATAGTGCGAATATATTTTTCATCGTTGAATGCGTTAGATTAGAAATAGCGTGGTGAATACACTCCTTTTTTGAGGAAATTAAAGTCATACGAAAGCAAGACCTCAAATGTACCGGAGTTGTATTGTCTCAACTGTTGTGTTCCAAAATCAGATGCGATTCCCAGCTTAAACTGAGGAGAAATCTGTACCTGAACAAATGCTCCCAATGCAGCTTCCAGACGGTACAATGCACCAACCCACAATCTGTCGTTGTAAATTGCAGCAAGTGATGCGTCCATACTGAACGGAGCTCCTTCCGTAATTTTGAATTGAGCAGAAGGACGTAGTTTCCACTTGTCGTGCAACTTGAAAATGTAACCCAACGTAGCAAAATAATGACGTTTTTCTTTATTGAAATCCGTTCCGTCATACGTGTTTTGAATCAATTTAGGCGTACTTACTCCAAAGAAGAATTTCGGACCGTGGTACAATATACCAAATCCAACATTCGGATTCGCCCGGTTTTCGATTTGTTGCAGTGCAGAAACCGGGTTACCGGCGTTGTATAATTTATCTCTGTCAAATCCCAATAAATTTACCCCTGCCTTTACTCCGAATGATAGCTTTGTCTTATTCTTAAAACGAAGTGAGTAGCTAATATCACCGGAAATAATAGTTTGACGAATGGGTCCCGCCATATCATTCACTGCTGTTATTCCAACTCCGATGGATTCATACGGAAGTGGGGAGTGGATACTCAATGTGGTAGAGCGAGGACGTCCGTCCACCCCTGCCCACTGTTCCCTGTGAATGGCTGTAACATTAAGCATGTCTCTGCTTCCCGCATAAGCCGGGTTGTAAAATAGCGTGTTGTCAAAGTATTGCGTAAAATGCGGGTCTTGCTGTGCATTTACATTGATTCCTGTCGCAGACAAGAAAAGGATTAAGATTAATTTAAAATTTTTCATAACCAGTTTTTTAGGTGTTGATTAGCGTTCCAGGTAAATAAACCCTGTTTTTACTCCATGTAGCTCGGATTGTGTATCAAGTACATAATAATAGGTTCCTGTAGGAAGTTCATCACCTCCGACATTCAACTTACTTGTACTGCGTCCACCCCAGTCATTCTGGTAATTAGTAGTGTGAAACACAACATTTCCCCAACGGTTATAGATCGTGAGTTCATTATCAGGATAATTTTCAATTCCTTCAATGACAAACACATCGTCAACACCATCTCCGTTTGCAGTAACGTAATTCGGGATATCAAATGCTTTACAATTAACCTCGATCGAAACGTCCGTAATTGTATTCCCGCACGCTCCGTTTGAAACGGTGTAAGAGAAGGTGTAAAAACCAGTTGGAAGCGGAGAAATATCCAGAGTTCCGTTGGTATTTAAATGCGGTGTTGCAACTGAATTTGTTGTTGTCCAGATACCTCCTGATGTCTCATTTGCCAACAAGGTATTCAGATCAATCTGAGCATTGTCTTTTGCACAGAAAGCATCACTTGAAATTGGTGTTCCCGAAGATGTGCCGTTTGCATTGTCAACCTGAACGGTAATGATTGCTGTGTCGGCTTTACAATCTCCGGTGATGTATTCGAAAACATACGTTCCTGATAATCCCTGAAGATTTAATGTGCTTCCGCTGAACTGACCTCCCGGATTATTTCCTGTTGCTGATACAGACCATACACCTCCGGATTGAGCTGTACCTGACAACAACGTTGTTAAGTTTAGTGTTCCTGTTGAGCAAACAGTTGTAGAATTGTCAACTCCTGCATTTGATTGCGGAACATTATCAACAATTGTTATCTCAAACGAACAAGTCGCCTGATTTCCGGATGCATCTGAAGCAGTAACGGTTACTGTAAGGGATCCGTCAGTTGTAGAAACAGTTGTTCCTGCTGCCGGACTTTGTGTATAGGTAATTGTTCCGGTACAGTTATCAGTCGCAGAGACCAAAGCTGTATAATCCGGTAATGCAATCTCACAATTCACGGCTGTGATAGTGAGTGTTGTGTCTCCCTGACAGTCTACAATTACGGGATCTACATCATCTTCTACTGTCACATTAAATGTACAAGTAGTAGTGTTTCCTGCTGCATCTGTTGCTGTATAAGTAACAACAGTTGTTCCTGCAGGAAAGATATCTCCCGGATTATGACTTGCTGTTACTACCGGAGTAGAGCAGTTGTCTGTTGCTGTTGGTGCTGTCCAGTTGACAGTTGCCGTACATGAACCTACGGATGAAACCGTAAGATCGGAAGGACAGTTGGAAATAACAGGATCCTGATCATCTCCGACTTGAATTGTTCCGGCTCCTGTAGTTGCTGTTGCGGTTAAAGGAGAAGCACATGGATCATTCGATGTCAGAATAACTGATACAACATCTCCGTCATTCAGTGTTGATGTCGTATACGTTGATCCTGTTTCGCCTGTCATATCAGAACCGTTCACTTGCCATTGATACGTAGGTGCAGAGCCCCCGTTTGTCGGATTGGCAGTAAATGTTACGCTTGTTCCTGAACAGATCATGGCTGTTGGTGTTCCACTGATAGTTACAGAAGGAGTAACTGTGGCAACCACCACTACCGCAGGAGTATTATCTGAAGCTGTTACCGGCGATGCACATGGTGCATTCGACGTCATGATAACTGTTATTACATCCCCACTGTTTAGTCCTGTTGTGCTGAATGTACTATTTGTTGCGCCGGAAACGTTTCCACCATTGATTTGCCATTGGTATGTAGGTGCAGACCCCCCGTTTGTCGGATTGGCTGTTAAGTTAACTGTCGATCCTGTACAGATACCCGTTACAGCATCACCTGAAATTGTTACACTTGGTGTTACAGTTGTTGTTACCGAAATAACCGATGTTGAAGCTGATGCCGTTGTTGGTGATGCACACGGTGCATTTGACGTCATGACAACCGTTACTACATCTCCGTTGTTGAGTGAAGTGGATGTAAATGTGCTGTTTGTAGCACCGGAAACGTTTCCACCATTGATTTGCCATTGGTATGTAGGTGCAGAACCTCCGTTTGTCGGGTTGGCGGTAAATGTTACACTTGTCCCTGAACAGATCACTGATCCCGGTGCTCCTGAAATTGTTACATTTGGTGTTACCGTTGTAATAACAGAAATAGCTGAAGTGGAAGCAGATGCTGTTGTCGGTGATGCGCATGGCGCATTTGAAGTCATGATAACCGTTACTACATCTCCATTATTCAATGAAGTTGATGTAAATGTACTGTTTGTCGCTCCGGATACATTTCCACCGTTGATTTGCCATTGGTAGGTAGGTGTAGTCCCTCCGTTTGTCGGATTGGCAGTAAATGTTACACTTGTCCCCGAACAGATAGCCGATCCCGGCGTTCCTGAAATCGTTATACCTGGTGTTACAGTTGTGATGACTGAAATAGCTGAAGTGGAAGCGGATGCTGTTGTTGGCGACGCACATGGTGCATTTGAAGTCATAATAACTGTTATTACATCCCCATTGTTGATCGTTGATGGAGTAAATGTATTATTGGTTGCTCCTGAAATATTACCACCATTTACTTGCCATTGATACGTTGGTGTTGTTCCTCCGTTTGTCGGGTTTGCAGTAAATGTTACACTTGTCCCTGAACAAATAGCCGATCCTGGTGTTCCTGAAATGGTTACACTTGGTGTTACCGTAGTGATAACCGAGATTGCTGAAGTGGAAGCGGATGCAGTTGTCGGTGAAGCACATGGAGCATTTGACGTCATAATAACTGTAACTACATCCCCGTTGTTTAGTGAAGTTGATGTAAATGTACTGTTTGTAGCTCCGGATACATTCCCACCATTTATTTGCCATTGGTAGGTAGGTGTTGTTCCTCCGTTTGTCGGGTTTGCAGTAAATGTTACACTTGTCCCTGAACAGATAGCTGATCCCGGTGTTCCTGAAATCGTTACACTTGGTGTTACTGTAGTGATAACCGAGATTGCTGAGGTGGAAGCAGATGCTGTTGTCGGTGATGCGCATGGTGCATTTGAAGTCATGATAACCGTTACTACATCTCCATTATTCAATGAAGTTGATGTAAATGTACTGTTTGTCGCTCCGGATACATTTCCACCGTTGATTTGCCATTGGTATGTAGGTGTAGTCCCTCCGTTTGTCGGATTCGCTGTAAATGTTACACTTGTCCCCGAACAGATAGCCGATCCCGGCGTTCCTGAAATCGTTACTCCAGGCGTTACAATCGGTGTAATTGTAATTGCTACCGTATTGGAGTTTCCTGTACATGAACCATTCGTTACAACCGCTCTGTAGCTTGTAGAAGTTGTTATGTTATTCACGGTATGCGGTGTCGAAGTAGCTCCCGAAATGTTATTCCAGTTTGTACCTCCGTCTGTTGAAAACTGCCATTGAATGGATCCTGAATGACCCGTCAATGTCAATGTTGCACTTGAGCCGGAGCAAGCTGATGCAGGATTAATACTTGCCGTTCCCGGAGTGACAGGTGTAATCGTAATTGTTACCGGTACCCGGGGACTTGCACACATTCCTGTTCCGGATGATACATAATAAGTAGTCGTTGTTGTAGGACTTGTCGTATACGTTGCTCCCGTGTGCAATGAAGTTGGTGAATTCTGAGAACTGTACCAATTGTAGGGTGCTCCCATTCCTCCACTTGCTGTTAAACTTGTTGACGCTCCTGAACAAGCAACTGCATCAGCAAGGTTTGGGGGTAGAGACGGGTGAAATTGTGAAATTCCTACTCCGCCACCAGAAGCGTTGGAAGATGTGCCATTGTAGTAAGCACCATTCCCAGGGTCAACAACCGGTAAATTTTGATAATACAATGTTGCCATTGAATAAAAACGAGCGTGATTCACATTAGCGGCAACATTCGCCTCAGAAGAGACTGCAGTATTCAGAAAACCATCCCATTCAAATGCAAATGTAGAGGAATGCAGCATCGTAATATATCCGCTTCTTCCTCCCATTGTAGCCTGAATTAAATTATAACCTGAACCTGCACCGGTTAATAATTTAGCAGCTTCTCCGGCACTTCCGATATAAAATTTATTACATCCTCCGAAAGCAATATTCTCAATCAGGTCACCTCCTCCGGTTCCTGAATAATAATAAGTAGAGTAATTCAATGCTCCGGCTGTTGAGAATTTACACAAGTGTGCCGCGTAGTTCCAATAAGACCCGGAAGCTCCTCCGAAATCGATGTGTGTCGGAACTCCTTTATTATATGCTCCCGGTAAATTCGTCAGCGGTAAGTTGTTACTGGTTGTATTAAATGCTAATATTAATTCGTTTGTTGTCGGGTGTACCAAGATTCTTGCTCCGTGTCCCTGTTGTCCTCTGCGTGCATCAGAACCATTTCCCCCATACAGTGTACTCCACACTAATTGTCCTGTGTTGGTGAATTTACCCAACATCACATCCGTTCCTCCTGCCGGAGTAGTTTGGTTATAAGCTCCTGGTAAATTGACCAATCCGGCATTATTGGAGGTTTCACCTACAAAGTAGAGGTTGTCGTTGCTGTCAAAAGCACAAGAGAAGTTTTCCTGAGAACCTGTTCCTCCCATGAATGTTCCCCAAATCTGAGTATATGCGGCATTAAACAACAATAATCCCATGTCTTTTGTGCCACCGTTTATTGCCTGATTATAAGCTCCTGCACGGTTTACAATCGGTAAAACGTTAAAATCGTATGCATCGTTTGAAATGACTACCAAACCACTATTACTGATCGCAATACTTGGTTTGTAACCGCTCGATAAACTGGTAAGATGCTCCAATACTCCCGTGTTTTTATTAAAACGAGCCCAGAAATTTCGTGCTGCAGTGTTTTGAAAAAATCCACCACCATTTGTAAAAGGAGCGCCCGTAGTGATCCGTTCCCCAACTAAGTGAAGGGTAGTACCTCTGCTTGTAATAATATCTCCGTCATAAATTTCATCATAACCGGATCCTCCCAGGTATGTACTCCATACAAGTTGGCGGTTTGCGTCAAACTTTGCAAAGTAAGCATCAGCAGATCCGTTTGCCGCAGTTGTGTATGCTCCTCCAGGATTTACAACGGGGTAGTTACTTGCCGCATTTTGAGCCATTCCATACGAAAAGTAATTTCCGTCATTGTCCATGTGGTTGGCTATATTGTACAATTGATCTGTTCCGGACGACATGTTAAAGTAGGAACCCCATTCCAGAACCGGGTCAATCGTCAGTGTTGTATACGTAATGTTGTCTTTGAGCTGAAATCCTATCGTTCCGTCTTTGTGTAATACATAATCAACCTCAACGGTAGAAGCTGTGTTTTCATTGACAAAAGAAAGCGGAATTTCTTCTGTTATCTCATTGAAATTGGTAGTGATAATCAGTTTTTTGTTTTCAATTCTGACTTTGGCTCCTTCAAACTTCAGTTGAATGTCACTGATGGTTGCACCTGCTTTTAGTACCAGGTCATATTTCAAACCATTAGAAGTATGGTAAAAAACGGCATCAATGTTCGGGTAAATGTTTTCATACCGGATGGTTTCAAATGATCGTACATCTCTGATTCCATTTCGTTTGTTCAGGTAATAATGAGTTACTCCCTGTGTTTGTTTTCCTTTTGAAATGGCAGGATTCAATTGTGCATTTTGAAAAACCATGTCCATGCGATGGTAAGTCGCTTGTTGGTTTCTCAGTGCTTCTTCATAACCTGAACGGTCATTTTCATAACGGGCAACATCTAGTTTTTCACTTTCTTTGAAATTATAGACCAGTCGATCATCCTGAAAATAAACAGATGCTACCGGGTCACCATAATAATACTTGACCTCCGGGTGATAATTTTCATGAAAATCCAGTACTTGACCTTTATTTTCTGTAAAAACCTGACTATGCAGATAAGATGTAAATAACGGCAAAAATAATAGCGCCGCTGTTTTAAGAATAGGGTGTATTTTCATAAGCAATTCGTAATAGTTAGCGTGTAAAATATACAAATATAGTAGGTTGCAAAAATAATAATTTATTGATTAGTTGGGGGATAAAATGTTTTTATTTTCACAAACAACCGGTTTTACCTCCAATATCTATGGACATAACATGGAAAACTGAATAGATGTTTCTGTTCTTTAAACCTACAGAATTGTTCGATTTTAAACTGAAAATATGAGCGATTGCACTTCAGTTATTTACAGAATTTCATCAGCAATTTCTTACAAGTTGATTTGATGTTCAGTATGCATTTTTATGAAAGATGTATACCTGATGACAGATTTTATATGTATCTTAATCATCTTTCAGATAATAAATTAATAAAAGATGCTTTACAAGAGTAGAATCGGATCTACATTTTCAGAAGATACCACCATCAGGTTTTCTACATTCAATTGCCTGCAAAATGAGAGCAATACAGAAGTATATTGTGGGGTAAGTGTAAAAGATGCGCAACGTGCGGCTATTTTGGCCACCGAAGCATTCCGGCAATTTAAAAAGACAGACGTGTCGGTTCGTGCCGATTTTCTGAACGGAATTGCAGACGAACTTGAATTACAACGTTCTGAATTGATACAGATGTATTGCAAAGAATCCAGTTTGTCTGCCCAACGGGCAAATTCAGAGCTGGACCGGACGATCTTTCAATTGAGGAGCTATGGTAATTATTTACTGAACGAACAGTGGAATCGTCCGTTGTTAAGTGAGCCGGAGCACGTGCCTGTTCGCGTAGAGACCAAACTTCAGGCGATTGGTCCTGTTGCGGTTTTCGGGTCCAGTAATTTTCCCTTTGCTTACTCTACAGCAGGTGGAGATACTGCGTCAGCGTTAGCCGCAGGTTGCCCGGTAATTGTCAAAGCACATCCGATGCATGCCGGAACAAGCTGGTTGGTAGCGGAATGCATTCTTAAAGTGGTACAGGAACAGCAACTGCCGGATGGTGTTTTTTCTCACCTGTTGGACAATGGACATGATGTGGGAGAAGAATTAGTTGGAAATGAATTCATCAAAGCAGTTGGATTTACAGGTTCTATTCGCGGAGGAAGAGCATTAATGGACCTTGCTTCAAAACGTGATGCTCCGATCCCTGTTTTTGCTGAAATGGGAAGTATTAACCCAGTGGTATTTTTTCAATCGGAATTGGAGAAAAACCTGGAATTGTGGATCGATAAATTTACAACTTCTATTTCCAATGATGCCGGTCAATTTTGTACGAAGCCCGGATTGTTATTTGTTTCTCAATCTGCAGAAGGAATACAGTTCATTGCTGAACTTAAAAAGCAGTTATCCCTGACTGAACCTACATGTCACTTGCATCCGAACTTGTTTAAAAATTATAAAGAACAGGTCGAAGAATCATTTAAGTGGATCACGTGCAAACAACCGTATCATTCGCAACCGGTATTGAGGGAGGTTACTGCCCGTGAATATCTCAATGATTACAATTTCTATGAAGAATTTTTTGGTCCGCAAGCAATAGCCGTGCTCTATAAATCTCAGGAGGAACTAATCGAAATGCTGAATAAATTAGGTGGACAGCTAACAACGACATTTATTGGTTCAGAAGAAGAATTTCTGGCCAACGAAGAAATCATCGATCGTGCGAAAGAGAAAGCAGGCAGAATTATCTTCAATGGTGTTCCGACAGGTGTCACTGTGTGTGATGCCATGGTGCATGGTGGAACGTATCCTGCGGCATCAGACAGTCGTTTTACAGCTGTCGGTACACAAAGTATCTATCGTTTCCTGCGCCCTGTAGCTATGCAGACAATTCGATAAACAGAAACTCAACGGATGTTCAAAAATGGAAATAATGACACAGGTGCCTTGTTTCAATTAGATGACACACTGGATACCTGTTTCCAGATTCGTTTTTACACCATCTACCAATGAGTAGCAAGCCAGTTTGTCTCTGAATACGTTGGATTTAAAAATAGATTTGTTCAACAACATTCTCACACATTCCTGAATTCCTTCCACAATGGACGGATGTGGATGGATCAACTCCGACAATACTTCAATGGGCTGATTCATCTTGATCAGCAATCCGACTCCCTGAATAGCGGTTGAGGCGTGTTCTCCACATGCCCGCATACCCAGGATACGCATTTCTTCGTCATTGGTAACAATAATTTTAAAGAATCCCTGCGTCTTTCGCATGGCAATTGCCCGTGCGATTAATGAAAAATCAATTTTTACTACCTTAATCGGAATGTTCTTTTCCACGCATTGTTGCTCATTCATTCCCACCAATGCAACTTCCGGTTGTAAGAACATAATTGTACAGACGTTGTCAATGTTCAACCGGTTCTGAATATTTCCAAAGATTTTCTCTACAGCATGACGTGCTTCAATCTCCCCCATGTTGACCAGCGAAATACCTCCGCTTACATCTCCGACTGCATAAATATGAGGAACGTTTGTTTGGGTGTCATCCACTTCAATTAAACCTCTGTCTGTTAATGTTACACCGATGGCTTCCAGGTTCAATCGTTCTACATTTGGGACTCTTCCGATCGAAAGTAATGCTTTTTTTACACGAATCGTCTGACGGGTAGTATCCGGGTAACTCAATTCGTATTCTACTTCTCCGTCAACGACTTCCATTCGTTCTAAAGTAGCATTGTGATGAATCGTTACACCTCTGCTTTCCAGGTTTTTTGCAACCAATATGGAAATGTCTTCATCTTCTCCAGGCAGAATCCGACTTTGTCTGTCAATCAGGTATACTTTTGTTTTTCCCAGGTTTGCAAAAATAGTTGCATATTCACACCCGATAACTCCCGCTCCGACAATCACCAGACTTTCCGGGTAATCTGCGATGTGCTCGATCCCGTCACTGGTTAAAATAGATTGTTCATCAATTTCATACTGAGGTAAATGGCGTGGTCTTGATCCCGTAGCAAGTATGATGTGTTCTCCTCGTATTGTTTTTTCATTTCCTTCATGAACAATTTTTACCTCGTGAGCAGAAACGAAGGATGCTTCTCCTCGTTCAACCCACAACAATTGATTCGTCGTTGTGTCCTGAAGTAATTTAAGGTGTATAGAGTATTGTAATTTCCGCTCCAGTTTTGCTTCATTTACTGTTTTTTGTACAGATTCCCATGAGATTTCATACGGATCTCTTCCCTCCAGTACGATCGCATCATTGATCCCTGCAACACGATTGGCAACTTCCCATAAGGTCTTGGAAGACAATGCCCCATCGTATACTCCGGCTCCGCCAATTTTATCCCGTTCTATTAAACAAACTTTCTTTCCGTAATCAATTCCCCTCATTGCTGCGGCATATCCCGAAGGACCGCCACCGATGATAATCAAATCAAATGTGTCCATGTCTAAGTAATTCACGATAAAAATAACAATTTTATTTTGACAATAAACCTGCTTTCCAGTTATGTTTTCATGATTTATATTTGCACTCATGGACAAACAATACCGGAATTGGATGAATCAGGCTGTTGCTAAAAGTGAAAGCATTGCAAAGCAGTTAAAAGGATTCAAAAAGAAAAAACCGAAAAATTTAGACGAGCTTTTTCACAACGAGCATCAGGCGGTCTTTCGAAAAGTAGACTGTTTGAAATGTGCCAATTGCTGTAAAACTACCAGCCCGATTTTCAGGGATGTTGATATCAGACGGATTTCCACACACATGCGGATGACAGCATCTGATTTCATTAAGAAATTTTTAAAAATAGATGAAGACAATGACTATGTGTTGCAGCAATCTCCATGTCATTTTTTGATGGACGATAATACGTGTATTATTTATGAACACAGGCCGTTAGCTTGCCGGGAGTATCCGCATACGGACAGGAAGAACATGAATCAGATCCTTGATTTGACACAGAAGAATGCGGAAATTTGTCCTGCCGTATCAAATATATTGCTGCAGATCAATAAATCTTTTTAATTTCAGCCAACTTTTTAATCAGTTCAATCGTTTTATTCTAAAAGAAACCGTTGAAGTAGAAATATTCTTGATAAAATATTAAGTACTTATGAGACAACTATTCATACTCGTCTTGCTCTTGTCCCTATCTTCTTTTTCTTCAATTGCTCAAAGAGGGAAAAATGGGAATGCTACCATCACTACAGCAGGTACAATTGTTAATACATATACCACATTGACTTCCAATGCAACGATTGGGAATGCGTCAATAACTGTTGCTGCAAATCAACTGAACGGGGCTGGTTTTACCGGAAACCTCCAGCAAGGAGATTTGATCATGATTATTCAAATGCAATTTGACAACATTGATGGGCTGAATTACAACATCAATAATTATCCGGAGGTAAGCTGGGGAGGTGGTGTTGAAGTCAGCTCCAATTACGGACAATCGTATCAGAACGGACACAAATATGGAAAGGTTGCTAACTATGGGAGTGTCGGAAATTTTGAATTGAAAGAAGTATCTTCTGTCGGTGGAACCACACAGATTAACCTGACATGTCCGTTAGAAAATAATTACCTGAGCGCAGGTAAGGTACAGGTGATTCGCGTTCCACGCTATGGAAATTTAACAATTAATAATCCCGGAGCTATTATTTCTCCCGATTGGAACGGAACAACAGGGGGAGTCATTGCGATTGAAGTTGACGGAAACCTGGCATTAAATACTGCAGGAGCAATCAATGCTTCGGCAAGAGGATTCCGGGGTGGTGTTGTGGAAGGAACGAGCGCAACAGGTGGCAGTACACCACATACAGAAGGACAGGGTAACGGAGATACACGCTTAGGATCTATGAATGTTACACTGGGAGGAGCAATTGGTGAAAGTATTATTGGCTTTACAACGGAATATACATCACTTTATTCCCGCTACGGACGTGGTGCTCTTGCCAACGGCGGCGGCGGCGGCGGTCCTCAGAATTCCGGTGGAGGTGGGGGTGCGAATGTAGGAGATACAAACGGACATACCGGAAAAGGAATTCCGACTGCTGGTTATACTGCAATCTGGAACCTGGAAAAGCCGAATATGGGTACAACATTGAGCTCCGGAGGCGGGCGAGGTGGATACACATATGCCAATTCAAATCAAAACCCTGCTGTTAACGGACCTAACAGATCTGTTTGGGGAGGGAATGCCCGTAAAGAGAATGGAGGTTATGGTGGACATGCCCTGGTATACAATCCGTCCAAAATCTTTCTTGGAGGAGGAGGTGGTGCCGGAGGTCAGGATTCAGGACAGGGAGGTTCCGGAGGTCGTGGTGGAGGTATTATCCATCTGACCGTTTACGGAACCATTACCGGTACAGGAAGCATTCTTTCCAATGGAGAAGCAGGACAAAATTCAAATCCAAATAATCAGACGGCCGGAGTAGGACAACGAAGAGGAAATGACGGAGCGGGCGGCGGCGGCGGCGGCGGTTATATTTATGTGAAAAACAGCAATGCAATCCCTGCAACCATTAGTCTTACTGCGAATGGAGGAAACGGAGGATCACACAACCTGGTATTCTCATCACTTGGAGGTGGAACACATGAATTATGTGGCCCTGGTGCCGGAGGCGCCGGAGGTGGAGTGATGTATACTTCAGGGACTCCTGCATTATCTGTTGCAGGTGGTGCGCCAGGGGGTACGATAAGTAACGGTAGTCAAAATCCCTGGTCAGCTTCTTTTCCGATGAACGGAGCAACATCCGGAGGTACAGGACTGGTTAATACAGGTGCATCAATCTACGATATTACAGCTGGAAATGATACGATTTGCGGCAGCCAGTCAACAACATTGACAGCGGTAGTTACAGGGACACTTCCGGGTGGATCAACTGTCGGGTGGTATACATCACAATTTGGCGGATCTCCTGTTGCAACGGGATTAACATTTAATACACCTGTCGTTGCAACAACAACAACATATTATGTAGGAACGTGTCCGGGAACATTCAGAAAACCGGTTAGAGTGGTCGTTGGAGCAAGTCCGTTGATTACAGGTACAGCAACGATCACCAATGCGACATGTACAGCGGGAGGTGCGATTTCTGGTTTGAGTGCTTCCGGTGGAACGGGTACATTAGCTTACAGCTGGAATGGAACAACTACACCAGGAGCCAATTTATCAAATGCATCAGCTGGGAATTATACCTTGACTGTAACAGATGAAAATGGTTGTACCGCGCAGAGTGGACCACATACAATCAGTGGAGTCGGAGGACCTACGATCAGTGGTACACCTGTTATTACATCAGCGACGTGTGTTGCAAACGGTGCCATTACAGGTTTAGTTGTAAACGCATCTGTTGCGATTACAAATTATGATTGGAGCGGAACCACAACACCGAACCAAGATTTGTCTGCACCGCAAGGATCATATACCTTAACTGTAACAGATGCCAATGGTTGTACGGCACAAAGCGGCCCGCATGTGATACCAGTGACTGCAGCTCCTGTGATTTCAGGTACAGCTGCCATCACAAATGAAAATTGTAACAATGGTGGAGCAATTACAGGATTGACAGTGAGTGGAGGTGGACTTCCTTATCAGTTTGATTGGAGTGGAACCGTTACTACAACGGCAGATCTTACAGGAGCTGATGCAGGAAATTATACACTTACAGTAACAGATAATAACGGTTGTCAGGCGCAGTCCGGACCATACCAGATTGATGAAGATGCTTCTCCGGTAATTGGTGGAACTCCTGCTGTCACAAATGCAACATGTACAAGTCAGGGAGCAATTTCCGGACTGACGGTTACAGGTGGAACAGGTTCACTTACTTATCAATGGAACAATACGCCATCCGCAACAGTTGACCTGTCAAATGTTCCTGCGGGGCCGTATGTATTTGTTGTGACAGATGCAAATGGATGTACAGATACAAGTGCGACAATTACAATTAATACAGTCGGAGCTCCTGTAATCAATGGAACAGCAGTTGTCACGAATGCAACATGTACTACTCAAGGTTCAATAACCGGATTAACGGTTTCCGGAGGTACACAACCCTATGTTTTTGCATGGAACACAACCATTTCAGCTACAACTGACCTTACCAATGCGGCGGCCGGACAATATACATTATCAGTGACGGATAATGCAGGGTGTCTTGTTCAAAGCGGTCCGTATACCATTACTCAGATTGCACCACCTGTTTTCGGAGGTACGGCAACCATTACAGATGCAACGTGTACACAAGGAGGAAGCATCACAGGAATTACTGTTTCCGGAGGTGCACAGCCATATATTTACGAATGGAATACCAATGTAACAGCGCAAATTGATTTATTGAACGTATCAGCAGGTTCATATACACTTGTTGTAACAGATGACAATGGTTGTCAGATTACCAGTGGTCCGCATGTGATCAATAGTCAGGGAGTACCATCTATAACAGGAACCGCTACTATTGTTGCGGCAACTTGTCAAACAGGGGGTAGTATTACAGGATTATCAGTTACCGGTGGGGTAGCGCCTTATATATACGAGTGGAATGGTACGGTAAATCCGACAGCTGACATTTCGAATTTGCAACCGGGAACTTATACATTGGTAGTTGAAGATGCAAATGGTTGTATCGCGACAAGTACCCCATACACAATTACAGCTCCTGTAGCTCCTGTTATTTCAGGAACGGCAGTTGTTGATAATGCCGATTGTATTCAGGGAGGAAGTATCACCGGATTAACAGTGACCGGAGGAACCGCTCCTTATGTGTATTCCTGGAACGGTGGAGCATTTACAACGTTGGATATCTTTAACCTTCAGGCAGGTCTGTATACATTAACAGTGACGGATGCAAACGGATGTTCTGTAACAGGAGCTCCGGTCACAGTAGCTGAAGATGTATTTGTAGATGCTCAGTTCAGCTATTCACCTAATCCTGCATCTATCAATGAACCGATTCAATTCCACGATGAATCTACCGGAAACATTGTATCCTGGGACTGGGAGTTGGATACGACAACATTTGCTGTCACGCAACATGCGAATTACGTATTTACACAGGATGGATTCTACAATGTGACATTAACAGTAACAGATGCAAATGGCTGTGTGGATGCAGTAACAATAACCATTGAAGTCATTTCTGAGTTGGAAGCTCCGAATATCATTACTGCGAATGGAGATGGGATCAATGACTTGTTTGTTCTCAAAGGATTACTTCCGAATACAAAATTATTGATCGTAAACAGATGGGGGAACCTGATCTATACCAATGACAGTTATGATAATACATGGAATGGACGGGATATGTCAGGGAATATGGTTGTTGAGGGCGTATATACATATGCAATAACGTTGCCCGATGGTAATCAGAAACATGGATTTGTTCATGTAGTACATACGCATTAACAAAATTAGTTTTCATTTGTACAGTAATTCACTGCAATGATTGATATACAGAAACATATAAATGTCTCAATAGATACGATTTACCAGTCTTATCTTTCTCTCTATGAGAAGGATCTGGGATTTCATGTGCTGTTGAAATATTATGGGGAATTTTCTGTAAACCTGATCCGGAGCTTTGCCGATGGAGTTGAAGAACTTATGATCAAGCTGGGGGATAAGCGTCACGTAATCAAACGGATGTTCAGCATTCTTGTTGAAGGACTCCAAAACATTCATTTACACGGAGGACTAGATGACAACGGGCAACAGACGGCTTTTTTAATTGTTACACACAATAACCTGGGATACAAAATACTGTTTGGAAACATTGTTGAGCCGGAAGACAGATCATCGGTGAAAACGTACCTGGGAAATATCAATAATCACAGTGACGAAGAGCTAAAGCAATTGTACCTCAGTATCCTCAAAGACGGGTATTTGTCCCAGAAAGGAGGAGCAGGATTAGGAATTGTCACCATGCGCATCAAATCCTCGGAAGATTTACAGTACCGTATTTATGATTTACCGTCTAACAAGGCCTTCCTGGTAATGGAAGTTGAACTCAATAAATAATACATTATACATTTCTGAAAAACTCGGAAAGCAGTATTCCTGTTGCAATCGAAACATTCAGAGATTCAGCACCCCCTCTCCTTGGAATAGAAATGGGATGAGTAATGAATTGCTTCAATTCTTCCGAAATTCCGTTACCTTCATTTCCCATGAGTAAAATTCCCGCAGGTTGTACGACTGTTTTGTAGATATTTTCCCCTTCCAGTAAAGCGCCGAATACAGGTAGCCGTGTTTCCTGAAAGTAAGATTTTAAATCGGTATAATCCACCTGTATTCTTAAAAATGCTCCCATTGAAGCCTGAATTGCTTTTGGATTGTATACATCAACAGTTGTCCGGGAGCAGATAATCTTTTCAACACCGAACCAGTCTGCCAACCGCATGATAGTACCCATATTCCCGGGATCCTGTACCGCATCCAATGCCAGTACAAACGACGTGCGCGTTTCAGGGAAAACCATTTTTCTGACTACGGCAATGACTTTGTTGGGTGTTTTTAGTGAAGAACAACGTTTTAGAGTTTCCTCGTCACACTGATACCATTCAACACCTGTTGTGTGTTCAGAATTAAAATCAGCAGTAGAGACGCAAAATTCAACCTGGCTTGGAGCAGACATCAATACTTCTTCTACCATTTTTTCTCCCTCCACAACAAATAAATTGTGTTCATCACGGCATTTTTTTTGCTGTAAACAACGAATTTGTTTTATCTTGTTTTGTGATAAAGCTTTCACGTTCTCTTTTATATTATTTTTGTTTCGAAATTAAGAATTTTTGAATCGATCTGCTGGCATAGCTGTCCTTTTTATGACAATTGTTACACTTTTAGTTGGGTGTAAGCAAACAAAATATGTCCCGGAGGGGAAATACCTGTTAAAAAAGAATACCATTGAAGTAGATAAAAGCGAATTGAATGACGATGACCTGGCAGGGGTTATTCGTCAGCAACCGAACTATAAGACGCTTGGGATGAAAATAAAACTGGCGTCTTATAATGCAATTGATTCTGCTAAAGTCGCTGAAAAACGGATCCGGAAAAATGAGAAACTGAAGGTAAAAAACCAGAAAATAAGATCAAAAGAAAAACGGATCAACGAAAAACGAATTGCGCGAGCAAAGCGAAAAGGCAAAGAATGGTATACCAAGCGCGTTTTGCCGGTAAAGGACACCGTTGACCCCAAGATGTTTTTTCGCGAATGGCTGAAATACAAGTTTGGAGAGCCACCTGTTATTTATGACACGATTTACTTTGGTAAATCAATTGAGCAATTAAATGTCTATCTGAAGAAAAAAGGCTATTACTACGGTTCTGTAAACGGTGAAGTGGTGTATAAAAACAACCGAAAAGCGATTGCAAAGTATTACGTTCATCCGGGTAAGAGGTATTACATTGATTCCGTTTACTTAACGGGCCCTAATTCATCAATTAAAAATTCGTACGAGAAATTCATTCAAAAAGAAAAGGTGGAATCACTGCTGAAGAAACCGTTTGATACAGATTTGTTGGATGATCACCGGAATACAGTAGCCGGGTTAATGCGGGATGAAGCATACTTCGGATTCAGTTATTCCAGTATCGATTACGTGGCAGATACATCGAAAGGAGATTATAAAGTAACGTTAGGAATTCGTTTTGCAGAACGAATGATCCAATCTCCGGACTATGCAGACAGCGTGATTACGATTCCTTACCGGACTTTCCTGGTGAAAGATGTACATTTTCACATCCTGGATACGATGAAAATGAAAGGTTCATTTAAAGAACGCCTGAAAGAATTGAGTTTACCGATGATGACAGATGGAAACCTGACAACCATCGATACCCTGGTTTTCAAAGACGTCTATTTCAATAAAAACGAGAAAAAGAAAAGGGGAATTCCAAAAGACCTGGACACACTGAATATTCAACGAATTGCAAATTTCTATTACAATGGAAAAATGTTTGTCAGACCGGGAATTATTGAGTTGCAAAACTACCTGGAGAATGAAAATTATTACAAAGAGTATTACCTGGAACGTTCCTATACACGGCTTTTGCAGTTAGATATCTTTTCTGTAGTAAAACCTAAACTGGTAGAAATTCCCGATTCAAATAAGGTAGAGGTCCATTATTACTTAGTACCATCGGAAAAACAACACTTCAGTTTTGAGCCGAAAGCCACCAACTCCAATGGATTTCTAGGAGTCTCGGCATCATTGAATTACAGCAACAGGAACTTGTTCCGGGGTGCAGAAAAACTGACATTCTCTCTCAGTGGTGGTTTCGAATCCCAGCCAGCTATTTTTGATGAATCAGTCAATGGCGAGAAAGTAAAGAAATCAGGGAGAAGCTTTAACACGTTTGAGTTCGAACCCGGAGTTAAACTGGATTTACCAGGTTTACTTCCGCTGAGAAGAGCCGTTTATATGGCTAAACGTCAACGTGCAAGAACAATTCTTACAGCATCATTTAACTACCAGAGCCGGGAGGATTTTGACCGACGAAGTTTCCAGTTCGGGTATTTATGGCGATTCTATGGTGCGGAAACACAAATTTTTCAGATTGGTTTACCAACAAGCTCCGTTATAAAATATGTACTCTTTAATCCGAAGGGTAACTTTGAAGATAAGTTGAATCAGTTGAATGACATGTTCTTGCGCAACACATACAGCGATCAGTTCATCTGGCAGGATTGGAAAATTACCTATGAATACAACACAACGGAGAAAAAGAATAAGAAATCGAAAGCCAATATTTATTTCAAAACATCTTTTGACCCGGCGGGTAATTTCCTTTCGTTATTTAAACACTACCAGGACACGAATTCACTCGGTCAACGAATGATCTTCGGATTGGGATATTCTCAGTTTTTGCGCCTAGATAACGAAATTATTTATGCCCAACCGATCGGGAAGAAGCACAGCTTGAATATGCGTTTTATGGCAGGGGTCGGAATGCCGTATGGAAACACGACAACTTCCCTTCCGTATGACTATGGTTTCTTTGGGGGAGGAGCCAATGATAACAGAGGATGGCGCTCACGTACATTAGGACCGGGCGTGTATAAATACTACCTGGATCAAAACAGAACAGTTACGCAGATCGGAGATATCCGGATTGCCGGCTTTGCCGAATTCCGTTTTTCGATGGGGGGAATTTTTAAAGCAGCCATCTTTTCTGATATCGGAAATATATGGACATGGAATGAAGACGTCAACCGACCCGGATCACAATTCTCAAAAGATTGGTACAAACAGTTAGCTGTTTCCGGAGGAATCGGTTTGCGGATTGACCTGGATTTCTTTGTTGTGCGACTGGATTTAGGTATTCCGCTTTCAAATCCTTCCCTTCCGAAGGGATCGCAATGGATTTTCCAATCCCGCGATGCGTTCCACCAGGAACTGGAAAACACACCGGGACTGGATATGTCAACAGTACCCAAACCATTTATCCCGGTATTACACTTCGGTATCGGATATCCGTTCTAAGAACAGATTCATCTAATTCCGGTTACCAATCTGCTTAAGCCGAACTCAGGTTAATGTAACGTCACGTGTTTAGTATACTTTTCTATCAACTGTTTTAGTTCATTGTCATCCGTTTTTGATTCGTTAAGATTGGAAATAATTTCAGTTAAATAATTCGTGTTTATTCTGCCTTTGAAAGCAGAATTTCTCAGTTCTAATCCAAATGCAATCAATGTAGTGAGAAAAGAGTCTTCTTCCGGTTTTTGTGCTTTCGGTAAAGAAAATTGTTCTTCAATACTCACTGAATCTTCAAAAGGTTTATAGCGCAATTTTACAAATGCCAATTCGCTATTGTTTCCTGTTTTTGCTTTCGATTTTGTAAAATGATTCTTATCCGTTTCGGCTTTTCCCAAAACTATTTCATACACAGCAGTCACTTCATGTCCATATCCAATTTCTCCCGCATCTTTTGTGTCATCTACAAAATCTCTTGGTTTTAGCAATCTGTTTTCATATCCAATCAATCGGTATTCTTTGACTTCATCCGGATTGAATTCCACATTTAATTTTACATCGCGTGCAATGTTTAAAATATTTCCCAAATCATCGATCAGCACTTTTTTACATTCTGCCAAATTGTTGATGTAAAAGTGATTGCCATCTCCCTTGTTTGCAATCGTCTCTAGGGTTGAACTATGATAATTTCCCATTCCAAAACCAAGTGCGGTAAGGTAAATTCCTTTTCCTCGTTTTGACGAAATATAGTGTTCTAAATCTCCGGGAGTATTGATTCCCACATTAAAATCACCGTCCGTACATAAAATAATTCGGTTATTTTTTTCTGCATCAAAATGTTGTTCCGCTAAATCGTACGCTGTTTGAATTCCTCCGATTCCGTTTGTAGAACCTTCCGAAGTCAGTCGATTTAACACCTCAATTATTTTGTCTTTTTGAGCACACGAAGTTGGTTCAAGTGCGACTCCACTTGCTCCGGCATACGTTACAATTGAAACAAAATCATCTTCATTGAGTGAGTTTACAAGGTCTTTCAATCCTTGAACAAGTAAGGGTAATTTATCTGAGCTTGTCATGGACCCGGAAACATCAATTAAAAACACGAGGTTGTGTTTTTTACGTGGTAAATCTTTTGGCAAATCTTTCGCTTTGAGATGAATCGCAACTAATTCGTTTTCTGAATTCCATGGACACACAATTCGACGCATCGCAAGATTGATCAAATTCTTTTGTTCCACATCAACATAATGGTAGGAGTTTATCATTTCTTCCAATTTTACAGCATCTTTTTGCACGTGCTGATTTCCTTCAATCATTCGTTTGATATAGGTCCATGATGCCCGATCCACATCTATCCCAAATGTTGAATTTGGATGGCTTATAGAAGACAGAAATTCATTTTCATAAATAGGCAAAAATTGATCATAATTCAGTTGAGGTAAAGTTGGTTCAGATCCATTGTATGGCTGGTCAATTGTAGTGTTACTTCGCTGTTTTTTTGAAGGATAACTACTTGATTTTTGAATGGATGACCTCGACTGTATAGCGATGACGCCACCCGTGAGGTCTCCATAATTGGCAGGAATTCCTCCGGTAATTACGGTCACATCTGAAATGAATGCTTTTGGTACATTTTGAATGGACGAAACCCGCATTCCGTCAATATAATAAGCATTGGCATTTGATCTTCCTCCACGAATATGTAATTCATCTGTTCCTTCTATGCTATTCACACCTCCGACAGTTGAAGCAACTCCGTTGACACTTCTAACAGGAAGGTGATTAATGTCTTCACGAGTTACGATAGCACCTGATGCACTACTGTAATGATCAATCAGCGGAACTCGATATGCTGTAATTGTAAGACATTCTATTTCTTTAATTTGTGAAGCTGATAAATTGTTACTTGTCACGCGAATTGAAGTTCCGTCGATTAGTATATTCTCTTTTTGCATCCCATTTGGATCTAGAACGAAATCTCTTCCAAAATCAACTGCTTTGACTTTGAATATACTGTCTAATAAAAAAGAGCAGTGCAATAATTGATTTTCCTGAATGTAGACGTTGGATGTTCTCAATTGATTATTTGTCAAAAACCAAAGTGAAACTTCACCAACAGGAATTCCTTTGAACATGGATTTGCCATCCTGATTTGTAATTCCTTCAAGGCAAAACGAATCACTGTGAATCTCAATAACCAAATCGGCAATTGCTTCCAGATTTGATTGCTGTAAACATTCAACCTGCAAACTTCCTGTCTGAGCATTTAATAGCTGTGAGCAGCATACGAATAAGAATAGGATAAATCGTTCCATAAAGACTTTTTTCTATCAGATGATTTAAAATGGAAGATTCCATAAAAAATAATTGATAAAAAATCGATTTGGATTCACATTCAAGGGACTTATTGTTTGTCGTAGCAGCGAATACAAACAACAAAACAAATGGGTGCTTTATAAATGAGTACACCCGAATGAGCACTCGTACCTTACAGGTTACAAGCGATCTGACTTTTCTTATCCGACCTCGGGTTAAGTAAAACAAAGACTTAAAACAAATGCTTCTCTGCGTGGTAAGAAGAGCGAACCAACGGACCACTTTCTACGTAACGGAATCCCAACTTCAGTGCATACTCTTTGTATTCTGCAAATCGCTCCGGAGTAACGAATTCTGCAATCGGAAGGTGTTTGGGAGTCGGTTGCAAATATTGTCCTAGTGTTACAATATCCACATTTACAGCGTTGAGGTCTTCCAGCGTCTCAATAATTTCTTCATGTGTTTCTCCCAGTCCGAGCATAATTCCCGATTTTGTGCGCATTCCTCCTTTTTTCAAACGGAAAAGAACTTCCAGACTTCGGTCATATTTCGCTTGTATCCGTACTTCCTTCGTCAGTCGTCTGACGGTTTCCAGGTTGTGTGATACAATTTCAGGAGCTACCTCAATGACATTTTGCAGATTTTCCCACTTTCCGGCAAAGTCAGGGATCAGTGTTTCAAGGGTTGTTCCCGGTGATTGATTGCGAATAGCACGAACAGTTTGTGCCCAGATCAATGAACCTCCGTCTTTCAGATCATCCCGGTCTACGGAAGTGATCACGGCATGTTTTACCCGCATGGTTTTTACACTATGTGCCACACGTCCCGGTTCAAACTCGTCAACAGCATCCGGACGTCCTGTCGCAACAGCACAAAATCCGCAGGAACGCGTACAGATATTTCCGAGAATCATGAATGTAGCGGTACCTTCACCCCAGCATTCACCCATGTTCGGACAGTTTCCGCTTTCACAGATAGTATGTAATTTATGTTCATCAACCAGTGAGCGCACCATCCGGTAATTTTCTCCCGTAGGCAATTTCACACGCAACCAGCTTGGTTTTTTGATGCGAACTTTTGATTCTCCGATTTCTTTGACCTGATCCATTTCTTTCTGATGGTTATTGACTATAACCGTATACAAAGTTATAAAAAATTAATCTCCCGCGATGCGAAGTAGGCCCGGACGATTCAATAAGGTCAGTTTACGAGTGTGAATTTCAATCAATCCTTCCTCCTTAAAATCTTTCAGCAAACGAATCAATGTTTCTGTTGCCGTTCCAATAAAGTTTGCCAGATCTTCCCGTGAAAGATTAATGGATTCTTCATTGTAGACTTTGTCGAGGTACACCAACGAAAAAGCCAACCGTTCGCGAACCGATTTTTGAGCCATGTTGGTCAGTAGTTTTGTGCGGGTATTCAGTTCCTTTGACAATTCCTTCATGACATTATCCCGTAAGGTTGGGTTGGAGTCAATCATATTCAAGAATTCATCTTTGGCAATGAAACAAATGTTGCAATCTTCCAGTGTTTCAGCTGAAACCTGATAGGGGTCACCACTCAACATTGCTCTGAATCCGATGATTTCCCCATCTTTTGCAATGTGAACAATTTGTTCTTTTCCCTGCTCACCAATGGAAAACACCTTGACTTTTCCTTCACTGAGACAGTACACTCCACGCGGGAGGCTTCCAGCCAGGAAAATCGGTTGTTTCTTTTTGTAGAAATTACAGGATTTGGCACTATTCAGACATGCAGTCTCTTCACAGTTGAAATGACTGAACAACGAATCCTTGCGCGACTTGCAATTCTCGCATGTGAGGTGCTTGTGAGAGTGAATAAGCATATACCGTAAATGACAGTACAAAGTTAATACATTTTTAGACGTAAAGCTGATGCAAGTCATTTTTTCACCGATAGATACGAGGTAATTTTGTCGTACGGTTTAAGTGGGGTAATTCCCGTTGTATATGGTTTGAAAGTATGGAGGAAGGATGTTATCACTGTGGAGATCAGTTGGTCGGAAGACCGTTGATTTTTGATGAAAAAGCATTTTGTTGTACAGGCTGTAAAATGGTGTATGCCATTCTGGTAGATAATCACCTGGACAATTTTTATAAGTTTGAGACTGTTCCCGGGACAAAACCAGACAAGTTGAATGAAGGAAAATACGACTTTCTTGAACTGCCGGATATTCGTGAAAAAATTATCTTATTTGAGGAAGGAAAGTATTCTAAAGTATTGTTGTACCTTCCGTCGATTCATTGCTCGTCCTGTATTTATTTGCTGGAGAACCTGTCAAAAATAGAACCTGCTGTTTCTCAATGCATGGTGAATTTTACAGCGCGGGAAGCCGCAATCACATTTGATACGTCTCAATTAAAGTTATCAGAACTGGCAACTTTATTGCATCGAATCGGCTATGCGCCTAACTTTGGAAATAGAAAGAAGACGCAGCAATTAATTGATAAGCAATTCCTGATCAAATTAGGGGTTGCCGGGTTTGCCTTTGGAAGCATTATGTTGTGGAGCTTTCCTGAATATTTGGGAATAGATGAGGTTAATCCTGAATTCCGGAAATTTATGTCCTATTTATCATTCGGAGTTTCCATTCCTGTATTGTTCTACTCTGCCAGCGAATTTATCATTTCTGCGTGGAAGGCTGTTCGGGCGAAAGCAATCAACCTGGATGTACCGATTACGATTGGTATTTTTGCATTGTATCTTCAAAGTTCCTATGCCATTTTTTCAGGTCAGGGAGCCGGTTATATGGATTCTTTTGCGGGATTTATCTTCTTCCTGCTGATTGGTAAATGGTTTCAAAGTAAAACTTACCAATCCTTGAGTTTCGAACGCGATTACACTTCTTATTTCCCGATTGCAGTGACAAGAGTGAAGGAGAATTCCCATCAGGAAACAATTGCGATTGAAAAGTTGCAGAAAGGAGATACGATGCTGATCAGGAATGAAGAAATCGTCCCGTGTGATGCAGTTTTGCTCAATGACGAAGCAACAATGGATTATAGTTTTGTTACCGGGGAGTCTGAATTATTGACAAAAAAACAAGGGGAGCAAATCTTTGCCGGAGGAAAGATTCTTGGAAAAAGTGTCCGGCTGGAAGTCAAAGAGCCGACAAACAGAAGCCACCTGACCAGTTTATGGAATAATGCTTCGGCGAAAGAAACAACTAAATTATTTTCCGATACCCTGTCCAAATGGTTTTTAATCGCGGTATTGGCCATTTCCGCAATAGCTGCTATTGCCTGGTGGTTCATTGATCCGGAAAGAATTGTGGAAGTAGTTGTTGCCATTCTGATTGTTGCCTGTCCGTGTGCATTGGCACTATCCGCACCATTTACGTATGGAAATAACATGCGTTTGTTGGGGAGAAAAGGATTGTACCTGAAACATGTAACGGTTGTAAAAGACCTGGAAAGTATCACCGATATTGTATTCGATAAGACAGGTACGCTGACAGCAATCAGTAACGTGGTTCATTATGAAGGGGCAGAGCTGTCTCACGAACTGAAAGCTGCTGTTTTTTCGATGGCACATTCATCTACTCATCCATATGCCATGGCGCTAAAAAAGGAATTGTATCACAACGTTGATGCAGAAACAACAGTAGAACTGGATCAGTTCGAAGAAGTGAAAGGGAAAGGGATGAGAGGCGTATACCAGGGGAAAACCTATGAATTGGGCGCTGCTGCATTTGTAGGAATTGACATTGAGGATAATCGTTCTTCTGTGTATGTGAAGATAGCGGGCATTGTCATGGGGCGTTTTATTTTCAGCTCCCATTTGCGGGATGGTTTGGAACCAATGATCAGTCAATTGACGGGATACCGGTTGCATGTTCTCTCCGGTGATTCAGAGAAAGATAAATTCATGCTCGAAGAGTTGTTTCCCGGAAACGTCAGCATTCGGTTTCACCAGACCCCGCAGTCAAAACGTGAGTATATCCTGGAACTGAAAAAGAACGGTGCAAAAGTGTTAATGATCGGAGATGGTTTAAATGATTCAGGAGCATTGAAAGAAGCTCATGTGGGAATTTCCATTACAGAAGATGTTTTTCAATTCACTCCTTCGTCTGATGCAATTCTGGAGGCCAATCAATTGCATCAACTACCGGTTTTGCTGAAAATTGCTGCTTTTTCTAAAACAATCCTGCGTGTTTGCTTCTGCTTCTCACTCTTGTACAATACAGCCGGGTTAAGTTTCGCATTGAGTGGTCACCTCGAACCAATTGTTGCAGCGATCATTATGCCCTTGAGCTCGATTACTATTGTTGCAGTAGCAACTTTCGGAATCATGTGGTTTGCTCCTAAGAAGTAATTAGTTGAGAGTTGAAAGTGGGGAGTTGAAAGTGGAGAATGAATAACTTTCAACTTTCCACTAATCACTTTCCACTTATTTCATTCCTCTTCGCTTCTTGATTGCTTCGTATGCTTCTTGAATCTTCTGGAATTTTTCTTTTGCTCCTTTCTGGAACTCTTCTCCCATCTGAGCAACTTTATCCGGGTGGAATTTTACGGCCATTTTGCGATAAGCACGTTTTACTTCCTCGTCTGTAGCACTTTCTTCAATTCCTAAAATCTTATAATCCGAATCAACATTGCGGTAGAACATGTTCTTCACGGATTCAAAATCAGCTTGTGGAATTCCCATCATGGACGCAATGTTCGCAATCACATTCAACTCACTTGCAGAAACATCCCCATCGACCCGGGCAATGCCAAACAAGTAATGAATCAACTGTAGCCTGGATTCCGGACGCAGATGAATGCGAACGTCGGCACAGATTTGTGTAATGGGAATATCGTTATTCAGGTAATTTTTCAGACTTTGCAGGTGCTCGGTACTGAATTGATGCCCGAATTGTTGATTGAAAAATGCTTTTACATAACTCAATTCTACTTTCAATACTTTTCCGTCGGCTTTCATGACAGCAGCAGACAACGCCATCAATGTGGTAGGAACATCTGTTGCCCGTGCAGACCGGGATTGATAATAATTATAGATGTCTTCTGCTGATCTTCGTCCTTGTTGTCCACCCTGCTTATTCTGAGTGTTGCGGATGCGTTGCAGGTTGTCAATATAGCCACCGATAAGAAATGCAAAGAACGCAGCAATAAAACTCCTGGTAGTGAAATACGTTAAAAAACCGAGAATAATTCCAAACACTGCTAACCGATTTAATTGATAAACAAGCAGCAAATGTAACCGTTTTTACCAAATTTATTTCTTAAAAAATCTAAATACGCCGCTCAACAGGACATTAAACGATCTCAAATGACACCGAACAGTCAAAATCAATAATCCAGAATTTTAACTTCAGTTCTTCGGTTTTCCTGATGTTCTTCTTCTGTGCATTTTACATTGTCTTTACAGTGATTGACGAGTTGAGATTCTCCATATCCTTTTGCATTGATCTGGTTGGTTTTTACTCCTTTTGTCAGTAAGTAGTCCACACAACTCTGAGCACGTGCCTGTGATAATTTTTGGTTATACACAGCACTACCTCGGGCATCCGTATGGGCACTCAATTCGATTTTTAATTCATTTTTAATGATGAAATCGGCTAATTTATCCAGTGAAGCCATACTTTCAGGCCGCAACGTAGACTTGTTCAGATCGTAGAAGATATTTTCCAGCTTGAATTTTTCTCCTTTCTTGATTGGTGTCAGTTCCAGTTCCAGCTCAATGACTTTACCATCTTCGTTGGAAGTACTGAATCCCCGTTCAGCATCAATGTATCCTTTCTTTGATCCGTGTGCCCAAAAGTTTTTATTTCTGTCGACAGTCAATGTCACCAATCCATATTCATTTGTGACCAGTGTGGTATCCCAGTGAATTGCCGGATGTGAAATAACTGCTGTTGCTTCGTTCAACGGTAATTTGGTGTCTTTGGCAATGATTCGCAGCGCAATGGTAATTTTTGTTGGTAACAGAAATAAATCGGCTCGAAGGATAGAATCTTTGGCTACACCAACGGAAGAAATCGTTTCTTCTTTCAATAAAAGAAATTCTTCTTTTGCGGTTGACAACAGGTAATCTTCATGTTGGCGGATAGACAGGTGTAAAATTCCTTCATTATTGGTAAAAAACTCCTCTTCTACACCTGTTGTTATATTCTGAAGGTAAACAGGATGATGTGGAGCAATTTCATTAACATCGTATTTTTCAAAGACATTCACAATCACTTCAATCTGGATGTTCTGTCGTTCAAATGCATAGATTCCGTCCACTGTTTTTTCCCGGTTGGAAGAAAAATACCCGTTCATTCCTTCGGTGTCACAAATCAATGAAAAGTCATCAGCTGATGTGTTGATCGGAAAACCCATGTTACGTGGTCGCTCGTTCTTTGCTAAGTTGGCTTCAAACAAATCCAATCCGCCGAGTCCGAAATGACCGGTGGAAGCGAAATACAACTGATCGCCGACCACATACGGAAATAATTCCTGCAGATTTGTATTGTAGGTTGCCCCCAGGTTTTCCGGCTTCGTCCATTTCCCATCGACGAATAATGAACGGTAAATGTCTGTTTGTCCCATTCCTCCTTCCATGTCTGAAATGAAATACAAGGTTTTCCCATCGTCTGAAAAGCATCCGTGCCCCACGTTATATGCATCATTGTTGTAATCAAACGGAACCAATTCAGTCCATTTGCCTTCTTTCATTTCCGAAAAATAAAGTGCCAATACAATAACGTCTTTTCCTTTCTTTTTTCCGAATTTGTTTTTAGTGATGACCATTTTTTGTTCATCTCGTGTGAAGGCAACAGGTCCGTCATGTGCTTTGTCGAGAAATTGATGACGAAGTAACTTCCCGTTTCTGATCGTAGAATCCGGTTGGAATTCACTTTGAAGCAGACTCACATAAAAGCTATTGTCCCATTTATACCTGCCATTGATTGTTTCAGTATTCCGTGACTTGGTAGCATAAATCAACCCATTTTGATAGAATACAGGTGAAAAATCTCCGTAAACAGATGAAATAGCCGTTTTTTTGACGGTTGTATAGGCAGAATCGGCAAATAAAGCATTAAAATCTTTCAATTCCTGTTTGAGTTGATTGAAATACGTATTAGTTGGATAGAGACTCTGTGAGATGCCGATCAATTGTTCTGCTTCCTTGTATTTTCCAATGAACCGCAGTGATTGGATGTAAGATTCCCGGTCCTGTTCACTCAAATTAGATCGTTTATCCAGAAATTCAAAATAAGAAATCGCTTCTTCCATTTTGAATAGTTTGAAGTTGGAAACTGCAGCCCGCCGGACATTCTCCAGGTTTTCGACCCCTTTTCCTTTCATGGTTTTATGAGCAAGTTCGTTGAACATTTCAACACATTCATAATATTCCATCCGGGTAAAGAACTCATCTGCCATTTTTTGTTTGAGTTGACCGAAAACAGCACCATTAATGATTAAAAAACAGAGTAGTGTGAATTGTTTCATGTTAAAAATATCTGGGTGAGGTATAAGGAATTTTTTTCGTTCGGATATCAAATTGCAGGAAGACTTCATGTGATCCGCTTTGGTACTTTCTCAAGCCGTTAATTGGAAAATCATACACATAGCCAATGGTGAAATCCTTAATGATGACAGCGATGTTTGCCCCCATGGATTCGTTGAAACGATACATCAGCCCTGTCCATAAGCGTTCGTAAGAAAGCAAACTCAGGTTGACATCAAACGTGAGTGGTGCTTTCGGAGTGTATTTGATTAGTGTTGAGGGTTTAAGTTTCAGAACCGAATTCAAATCAAACACATATCCTGCTGCAATGAAAAAGTGCCGTGCGTTAACTTGTTTTTCCAGATCCTGTGCATTTCTGATCACAGCTTCCAACAGCCGGGGAGAGGAAATCCCGATGTAATGACGGTTCCCGTAATAATAAATTCCTGCTCCGACATTGGGCTTGGTTGCTGAAACCTGCATTCCGTAAAACGGGTCATTGGCATCATTTACTGTGGCATTGGTGAAATCAAATCCGAGGACATCTACCCCGACAGATAAGCCTGCCGCTATTCTGCTTTGATTGGTTTTACTCAACTGAATGCTCCCGCTGATGTCTGCAAAAACAGCTGTCCGGTGACGTTTTCCTATCCGGTCATTCACCATGTGCCCACCAACTCCCAGGGATTTGAATAACAGCGGCGCGTGGACACTGAACCATTGTGAACGGGGTGCACCGCTGTAATTTACCCACTGAAACCGCCCGACAGCTACAGCACTGATGGCATCTTTACTACCGGCATATGCAGGATTGAAATACAATGGATTGTACATATAAATGGACATCTGTTCATCCTGTTGGGCATGTGCATCGACCAGGGAACAAAGTGCAACGAGCAGAAGAATTAATTTTTTCATAGGTGGTTGCTTTAGTATTGAATTTCAATGTAACCTTTATAAGGAGGAGTATTGTCCGGATCATTGAGAATCAGAATGTAAAAATACGTTCCGACGGGAACTTTACCGCTGGATCCGATTGTTGCACCATGATTTACCTCGCCGTACCAGTCATTCAGATAGCCATCTGTTTTGTAGATGAGATTTCCCCACCGGTTATAAATTTCCACTGAATTGTTCGGGAAATTTTCCAGACCCGGAATCGTCCATGTATCATTGAGATTATCTCCGTCAGGTGTTACCAGATCAGGGATCTTCAGGCATTCAGCCTTTGGTTCTACACTTAAATAGGTAGAATCAGTTGCCGTACAATTATTGGAGTCAGTCACTGTAACAAAATACCAACCGGAGTGCGCCGGAGCAGCATTTGTCAGCACAAAGTTTTGATTGGAAGTGATGTGTCCCTGGGGTCCACTCCAACTATAGGTTGACCCGCCGGAAGAAGCCGTAAAATTAACAGATTCACCAGGACAAATAATACTGTCATTATCTGGCTGTACATGTACATTTGGCATGGATATATTCAGTTCAATACTATCTGTGGCAGTACAATTATTGACATCTGTTCCTGTTACCACATACCAGCCGGCCGTTGTATTATTGAGATCACTAATCGTAATTGTTGTTCCCTGAGAGCTTGTATTGTCAGGCCTGATCCAGGCATATGTCAATGCTCCGCTAACGGTCAGTGATGCAGAAGCGTGGTTGCAATAAATTCCTGATGCCACATCTGTTGTAATAGCAAGATCGGGATTATTGGCCATTGAGATCAGAACAGAATCTTCACCGGTACAACCGTTTCCATCTGTTCCGGTTACGTAGTAATATCCTTCACTGGCAGAAGTAAAGGGTTGTACCTGAACCGAATTTCCGGTTGCTGTATATGCATTCGGACCACTCCATGAATAGCTGTTTCCTCCACTGGCCGTTAAAATCGCCGTCCCGCCTTCACAAATTAAAGTCGTTGTTCCTGCCTGTGATACGAGAATAGTTGCAGGAGGATTGATAATAACAGTTGTGCATCCCGGTTGACTTACACAACCGGCAACAGTAACTGTAGCACAGTAATTTCCTGCATCTGCAGACGTGAAATCATCAATGGAAAACTGAGGGGTGTTCGTTATAAAACCTTGCGGACCTGTCCATTCGATCGTTGCCCCCGATTGCAGGGAAGCAGAAAACGAAACCGAACCACCTGCACAGATACTGTTATCACTTGCCGAAACAGCCGGAGCTGCCGGAGCGTTTGGATTGATAATTGAAACCGGACCGTATGTGGCTGAACAATTGTTGGCATCTGTAACGGTTAATGTGTAGGAACCTGCCGGAATATTGTTGACATTCAGCGTCGTTCCCACAACCGTATTTGCAGCATTGGTCCATTGAACAGAAGTTGCAACAGGAGAGGAAACAACCAGTCCTGAAATACTTCCTGTTGCTGCTCCACAGTCAGATGGCGTTGCCGTTGCTGTTCCTGAAATTCCGGGAGGTTGATTTACTGTAACTGAATGATTGGCTGTCGCAGAGCATCCGTTGGAAGTTCCCGTTACACTATAATTTGTTGTTGTAGCAGGTGTCACAGTGATACTGGTTTGTGTGGATCCGGTACTCCAATTGTATGAATTTGCTCCGTTTGCTGTTAAGGTAACACTTTCACCATTGCAGACTGCAGTTGTAACATCAGGAGTGATTGAAACGGTAGGTAATGGAGTAACAACCACCTGGAAAGATGTCGTTGCATCACATCCATTGGTCGTTCCGGTAACAGAAAAATTGCTGGTTGTAGCAGGAGATACACTAATGGAAGCACTCGTTGCACCGTTACTCCACAAATAAGAATCTGCTCCGCTAGCTGTAAGTGCGACATTTTGCCCGCTACAGATTGGATTGGTACCGGACGGAGTAATGGTTACCGTAGGAGTAGGATTGACTGTCACTGTAATACTATTCGAAGCCGTACAATCATCCACTTCTCCGGTTACAGTATAGGTTGTTTGTGTTGTAGGAGAAACCGTAACCGTTGATGTACTTTGTCCCGTGTTCCAGGAATACGTGTCAGCACCTGTGGCGGTCAATGTAATGGATTCCCCGGAACAGATGACCGGGTTTGTTACATTGAACTCAATGATTGGAGAAGGTTTTACAACTACCTGCACATCCAATGTTTGCTTGTATTCACATAGTCCTGTTACTTCACAGTAAAATGTTTGGGTTGTTCCCGGGCTGACGGTCACAGATTGTGTGGTGCTTCCGTCGTGGTGCCACAAATAACTGTCTGCTCCCGGAGGCGCTGTCAGAATAACGGATTCTCCGATACAAATAGGTGGTACATCCGGAATATCCGGGAATTGTACTCCCGAGTTAGCAGAAATGGTGTAATTACAGATGTCACCGGCATACCCGTCGACCATTAAGATGTAGTCGTTTCCAACCGTCAGTCCGTTAGCGGTAATGACAAATTGTGTGGAGTTTTCTTCAAAATTGGAGATCGGAACGAAATTAGTACACCCGTTGGAGCTGAAGATCTGCATTTGAATTCCTCCGTTGGGGTAATTCCCGACAAAACAATCCGATATGGATACTGTCAACGTAGCTGTTGTTGCGGCGGCTGTAAAGCGAATCCACGAATTGTTTTCAATGTTCACATCGATTGCAGGAGAAGAATACGGCCCGGGAACGTTACTCGGAGGATAGTAACCAAAAGGTCCGCCTGAATTGGTTCCGTCAACCAAGTTAACTCCAGCTGCAGTTTCGTTATTCCCATGCATATTTCCCGGTCGGTCAGGTGTGAATGCTGCCGAAGTGGAAGCGCTGTACCCATTGATGTCACAGATGTAAAGTGCGTTGGCGCAAGCATCGTTGGTGGCAGTCGTTACACAAAAACCAAATGTACCCGTACTGGTATTGAATCCCCAGTAACGTAAATAAACGGTGGATCCGGGTGTCAGACCTGAAACATTTAACATCGGTTTCATATCGTTGGCGCTTCCCGGGTAATTGTAATCATCCGAACAGGCAATCTGAGTAAGAGAACCACACGATCCGGAATACAATGCCATCACCCCGTCATTGATGCTTCCCGGTCCCATATTTGGTTTATTGGTAATATTAATACTCCCGGATGCGGGAACGGTAATCGCAAACCACACATCTGCTGTCGATGCATTGAATCCTCCGATCTGAGGTGCACTTCCTCCTGCACAGGCTGCAGGTGTTGGGGCAGATAATGTTGCGGTTGCTCCCACGTTTGAAAATTCCAGGTATTGACAGGTTGAGGTAACCGGTGGAATCTGAATCGCGTTACAAGGCTGGTCGTTTGTCGGAACCGGTGTTGGAGTTCCTGAAATACAAATCTGGAAGTTCCCGGTATTGCCGATTGCATAATCGTATACACGGACATAATAGGTTGACCCTACGGTTAATCCAACTAACTGAATTGATTCTGCTGATCCGGTGAAAGTATTGTCCACACAATTTAACGTTGTCAAAGAACCACACGATCCGGAGTATACTGCAAAAACCAGGTCCAGCGAACTTTGTGGTGTAACAGTAACTGTTTGTACGGAATTCGTTGCTGTGAACGAATACCAGACATCTTCATCGGCAGTCCCCGAACACCCCGGAAGGGATTGTGTTGCGCCATTCAAGGTGCCGTTAGTAGGAGTACAACCGGAATTTACAGCAAGCGGAGTTGCTCCGGAACAATTATCATTGGAAGGCGGACTAGGTGTTCCTGTTACACAAATTGAAAAGGTACCTGTTCCTGAACCTGCCCCGTAGTGGTAGATTCTGATGCGATAGGTTGCACCAATGGTTAAACCTGAATAGTTAATTGTTTCTGTTCCGCCACTAAAAGAGTTATCGCGGCAAACCAATGACGTCAATGAAGAACAGACGCCGGAAAACAATTGTACAACGGCATCCATGCCGGCAGATGGTGTAACAATAATGCTGTGAGAAGTGCTTGTTGCGACAAACCGGTACCAGACATCATCGTCCGCATTTCCGGTACATCCCGGGATTGTTTCTGTAGCTCCGATCGTGGTTCCGTTTGCGGGAGAGGAGCAGGTGGCATCAATTGTCAGTAAGGTAGCGGCAGAACATCCGTCAGCCTGCGCATGTATGTGATTAAGGAATGCAATGCATCCCATTAGCAGTATGAGAGAAGTACGTAGCATGTGAATCAGAGTTTAATTTCAATCAATTCTACCGGAGTTAATCCGCTGTCAGTGATTAGTTTTTTTAATTGGATCAATACATCCGGGTTTTCACCTTCTTTTTGTTTGGTATACGGTTGGATATCCAGCAGAATTTCCCCTGAATTGTGTTCTTCTTTGTAGCGAATTTTGCAGGAATTGATTCCTTCGATCTGTTGAATTTTAGCTTCCAGTCCGATACTGTTTTCAACCGTTCCGGAAAATGAATAGGAATACTGTTGCTGACCGTAAACACCAAAAGTCAAGCAAGTAGCAAAAGCGAATAGTAAACGTAGCATGTGTGTTAGTTTTAATTGTTAAAAAGCAATAATAGTCTGTAAATGTAACAAATAAAAACGTAGAAAACAAAAAATCCTGCCTCAAACTGGGGCAGGATTTTTGTATAAATCGGTTGAATTTTTTAACCTAGAAACGGGTAACGGTAATCCGTCGGAGAAACAAATGTTTCCTTAATTGTGCGAACAGACACCCAACGCATCAGGTTCATTGCGGCACCTGCTTTGTCATTAGTTCCCGAACCTCTGGCCCCACCAAACGGTTGTTGACCAACCACCGCTCCTGTTGGTTTGTCATTGATATAGAAGTTACCGGCTGCATTGCGCAATAACTCAGTTGCCTGTGTAATTGCGTAACGATCAGTTGCCATAATGGATCCTGTCAATGCATATTCGGAAGTCGAATCAACAATGTGAAGCGTTTCTTGATATTTGTGTTCATCGTACACATGAATGGTCAAAACCGGTCCGAAGATTTCTTCTTCCATTGTCTTGAATTTCGGATTTGTTGTAACGATAACAGTCGGTTCGATAAAATATCCTTTGCTACCGTCATAATTCCCTCCAACGATGATTTCTGCATCCGAAGCTGCCTTTGCATAATCAATGTATTCAGAAATCTTTGTAAATGCCTTTTTATCGATCACTGCGTTGATGAAATTGGATGTATCGTCCGGAGTTCCCATTTTCATAGAAGAAACCTGACTCACCAAAATAGACTTAACATCTGCCCAAATATTGGATGGAACATAAGCTCTGGATGCTGCGGAACATTTTTGTCCCTGGTATTCGAATGCACCTCTGGACAATGCTGTAGCTACTTCAGCTGCTTTTGCTGAACGGTGTACCATGACAAAATCTTTTCCTCCTGTTTCACCTACGATTCGCGGATAGGACTTGTATTTATCCAGGTTCTCACCAATATTTTTCCACAACCCGCGGAATACTTCCGTTGATCCTGTAAAGTGGATTCCACCAAAATCCCGGTGCTTGAAAATCACTTCACCTGCAGTAGGACCGTCAATTGTCACCATGTTGATGACTCCGTCCGGTAACCCTGCAGCCTGGAACAATTCCATAATTACAGCCGCAGAATATACTTGTGATGCAGCCGGTTTCCACACAACTACATTCCCCATCAAAGCAGGAGATGCACACAAATTGGCACAAATAGATGTAAAGTTAAACGGAGTAATGGCATAAATAAACCCTTCCAGTGGTCTGTATTCTACTCTGTTCCATACTCCGGGAGATGAAATCGGTTGATCCTTGTAAATTGTTGTCAGGTACTGTACATTGAATCGGAAGAAATCAATCATTTCACAAGCAGCATCAATTTCTGCCTGAAATACATTCTTTGATTGTGCGAGCATCGTCGCAGCATTCATTTTATCTCTGAACGGACCTGCCAGTAATTCTGCAGCTCTCAGGAATACAGCTGCGCGTTGTTCCCATGGTGTATTTGCCCATGCTTCACGTGCATTCATCGCCGCTTCAATTGCTTGTTCTACATGAACAGCACTTCCCTGATTGTAATGACCCAACAATTTCTGGTGATCGTGAGGAGGCGCCATCGGACGCTTGTTTTCCGTTCTCACTTCCTTCCCTCCGATGTACATCGGAATGTCAATTTGCGGCTGATTGTACAGCTCTTTGTATTTGTCAATCAGATTTTTATGTTCTGCTGTTCCCGGAGCGTATGCTCTTACCGGTTCATTCACAGGTACCGGGACATTAAAGAATGCGTTTGCCATATTTTTTTCTTGCAAAAGTAATCATTGTTCCTTATTCTTGCAATTATTAACTATTAAGATGGGCTCTAAACCATTTCTCAAACGTGCTGTCAGTATATTGTTCGTACTATTTTCAACAGGATTTATTTCTTACGGACAGACATTTAAGCAATTTATAGAATCAGACGATATTGATACGAAATGTGGCATAGCAGAAGAGTTGTCCCTTGAATATGTCGTATCCGATCTGGATTCACTGCGGATGATGGGAGAAAGTTTATTGAAGTATTCCAACAAACTGCAGAGTAAGAAAGGGATCAATATGTCGTATTACGTCATTGGTAACTATCTGACCCGCACTGCAAAGGAACAAGAAGGAATGGAGTTGCTTCGCCAGGCAAAAAACTATTACCTGAGTATTGAAAACTACAACCTGGTTACTTCTGTTCTGAATGAAATCGGAAATGCATACCAATATCTTGGAAAATATGAAGAAGCATGTAAATGGTATCAACAATCACTGAAATACGGAGAATTTGCATCCGATGAATATGTGATGCATGCTGCACGGATTAACCTGGCTCAGGCGTATAATCACCTTGAAAAGTACGAACAGGCAAAAGAACAGGCGGAGCAGTACCGGGATTGGGTACTCAAGTTAGGTTCATTGAAAAGTTCTTCCAATGCCTTTGCTGTTTTAGGTTCCATTGAATTAAACCAGGGAAAAAATAAGCAAGCCATTTACTATTTTGAACAATGCTACAAATTTGCTGTCCGGGCAGGAGATAACTCGGGACAAGGGCATGCTTATACGAATATCGGAATCGCAAAATACCTCGAAGGCGATATGGACGAGAGTGAACGTTATTTTAAAGAAGCGTTGGAGTTCCGAAAACAAGTGAGAAATGTAGCCATGACTTGTGATGCGTATCTCAATTATGGAGGAATCCTGTACGAACGCGGAAACAATGAAGGGGCGATTGAAAATTATGAAGCAGGATTGCACCTGGCCAGAAAACATAAGAAATATACCAATGAAATTGAATTTCTGGAAGCATTGAAGGAATTGTATGGAGATTCTGATACACAAAAGATAGAAGGGTTGAATCATGATATTGAGGTTGCACAGAAATTGCAAACGTATTTTGACCACGATCAGCAAAAAATCGATGATGTACTGGCCGGAGAATTAAGGGAAAGTGATAAAATCCGGAAAAGCGGTTTTGTGAGTGAAAGCAACCGCTGGCCTTTTTACATTGGTGCTTCCATCCTGTTTGCAGGTTTCTTTTTCCTGGTCGTCCGAAAAAAATTAAACTGAGAAGTGTAATTGTTAGGGCATTTTGGTTACTTTTAATGGGAACTATGTCCTATGGA